>JBFWUM010000028.1:12526-40109 GCA_050247255.1 Vicinamibacterales bacterium
ACGTCGAGGTGCGACGAGAACACGTTCAGCCGCCTGCCGCTGACCGTCACCGAGAGGTGCGGCGCAATGCGCGGGTAGCTCGCGTTGTAGGTGCAGCTCGACGTCGTGTCGAGCGGCAGCGTCGTCAGCAGGACATTGCCGACGCCGGCGGCCACCGTGTTCCAGTTGCGATCGGTCAGCGCCTCCAGGCGCGTGACGATGGCGTTGATCTGGCTGCTGTTGTCGACCTCGTTGAGCGACACGATGTCGGGGTTGAACTGCGCAATCCAGGTGGCGATGCCGTCCGGGTCGTAGACGCCGTCGGTGCGAATGCCGCCGTGGTGGGTGTTCCAGTGCAGTAACCGGAGCGTGGAGGAGGTACCGCCTGTTGGCGGCGGCGGCGCGGGCGCGGGCTCCGGTTCGGGTTCCGGCTCCGCGTCCGGCTGGGACGCGGGACCGAGGCTGATCTTCGTGCCGTCGAACGTTGCGTTCGCGGTCACGCCGTAGACGTGGCTGCTGACGGCGAGGCCCACGTAGATCGTCGAGGCCATCGCGATCGTGTCGCTGCCGACCTGCGACCAGTTCTGCCCGTCGAGCGAGCGGTAAGCGGTGATGGTCGAGCCGTCGCGCGTCAGCTTCACCCAGTACGGCGCCGTGCCGGATCCGCCAGCGGTGTGCGTCGACTGGCCGCCCGTTGCCGTGCGGCGCTGGAATGCCAGCCCCTTGCCGGGCGACACCAGCATGAACGCGTGCCGCGAGTTCGCCGCCAGCGATTCGCGCATCATCACGCCCGCCTTGACCCACACGTGCTCGTTGGTCTCGGCCGCCACGCGCGTCACGATCGATCCGTTGCCGGTCAGCGGCGTGTAGGTGAAGCGGAACGCATCGCTGGTGCTCCACACGTCGGCGCCGGCGCCGTCGACCGAGAACAGGCCGCGGCTGCCGCCCGCGGCACCCGTCCGCCCCACCGCGCCGATGTCGCCCGTCGAGAAGGCGGCGGGCAGCGAGTCGGAGGCGCCCTGCAGGCTGAACGCGCCGCTGCTGACCTGCGTCCACTCGAACGTGGCGCCGGCCGTCGTCCCGTAGACGTGGCTGCTCACCGCGACGCCGGCATAGACCGTCGAGCCCATCGCGATGGCCTGGCTGCCCACGGCCGTCCAGGTGATGCCGTCGGTGGACCGGAAGGCGGTGAACTGATCGCCGGCCCGCTCGAGTTTCAGCCAGGCGGGCGCCGTGCCCGATCCCCCGGAGGTGTGCACCGACGCGCCGCCGGTGCTGGCGCGCCGCTGGAACGCCAGGCCCTTGCCGGGCGAGACCAGCATGAAGGCGTGGCGGGAGTTCGCAGCCAGCGTCTCGCGCATCATCACGCCGGCCTTCGTCCAGGCGTTCACGTTGTCGACGGCCGCGACGCGTGCGATCACGCTGCCGTCACCGGCCAGCGGGACGTAGAGGAAGCGGAACGCGTCGGCGCTGTTCCACACGTCGGCGCCGGCGCCGCGCACGGTGAAGACGCCGGCGTTCAGCGTGACGCTGCCGGCGGCGCCGACCGCGCCGATGTCACTCGACGACCAGGCGTCGGGAAGCGAATCGGCGGCCCAGGATGGCGCGGCAGACGCCAGGACAACGAGGACGGCGGCGAGACGTAGAGCGAGCGTAGCCAAGGCGGATCTCTCCCTTGAACAGTCGAGCTGAAACTCGGTTGTCTGAGATGTGCGGTCACCGGCAGGTGGCCACGTGCCCGCGCTCGATGCGCGGCGACCTCATATAGGGCAACCCGGATACCACCGGCTGAGCCAGTAGCTCAGCCGGTGTTCATTGGGTTTTTCGCGAATTCCAAATACTGCTGAGCTCAAGCTCAGCGTCAGCGAACCGTCGATCCGCCCCGTCGATCACAGTTTCGTAAGGGGGTCTGACCCCATTACTTCACGGTGTAGGTCACAAGTAGCGGCTTGTGGTCTGACGGCATCTTGCCGTTGGCGTCGCGCGTATCGACCATCCGGGCCGACTTCATCGTCAGGAACGTCGCCCCCTTGGACGAGAACACGTAGTCGATCCGGCTGTTGCGCGTGCAGCCGTCGCAGTTGCCGCTGTAGTTCACCGCGACGCCGCCGCTCTTGGCCCAGGTCCACGCATCCTTGTAGTAGGTCACCGAGGCGTTGTACTCGGTCGATCCCGCCTGCATGTTGTAGTCGCCGGCCAGGATGCGCGCCTCGGCGAACGCCCCGGCGCACGACTGCATGGCCTTCGTCTCGGCAAGCCGGGTGCTGCCGTTATAGGCGTCGAGGTGCGTCGCCCAGACGCTGATCGCCCGGCCGTTCACCGTCAGCCGCAGGTGCGGCGACACGCGCGGATAGCTGCTGTTGTAGGTGCAGTTGGTCTTGGTGTCGACCGGCAACCGCGAGATCATCAGGTTGCCCTGGCCGCTGAACTTCGTCGTCCACGTGCGGCCGGTCAGCGAGTTGAGCTTCGACACGATCGCATCCACCTGGCTGGTGTTGTCCACTTCGTTCAGCGAGGCGACGTGCGGATTCATCTTGGCGATCCAGCTGGCGATGCGCGCCGGATCGTAACGGCCGTCCGTGCCAATGCCGCCGTGGTGCACGTTCCACTGCAGGACCGTGAGGGTGCCGCTGGTCGACGTCGAACCGGACGACGTTGAGGTGGACGTCGAGGTGGAGGTGGACGAGCCGCCCCACACAACAGTCAGGCGCGGCCGCAGCGAGGCATCGCTCGTTTCAGAGCGGTAGTACTCCTTGTACGAGTCGCCGCTGGAGGCGCCATCGTCGGTGAGGGCCACGCGCGTGTAGCGCGAGCCGTACTGCCCCTTGACGACTTCCTGTACCAGCTTGGTGATGTTGAACGACACCTTGCTGCCCGCCGACGTGCCGACGCTGGTCGACGTGTACTTGGCCGCCAGGTCGCCGCCCTTCGTCCCCCAGTACAGACCGCTCTTGCGGCTGTTCCACGTCGCGGTGCCCTCGTCCCACGAGGAGGCGACGCGGTAGACGCTCACGGTACGCGTCTGCGGGTCCGAATGCTCCAGCGTCAGGGTCAGCGTCGCCGACTGGATGGTGGCCCCGGCCGGGATCGTGTTGTGGGTATCGAACTTGAGCAGCGCCCGCCGTATGTACTCCGCGTTGTCGCTGGCACGGGTGATGAGCGAGTCGCCATTCTGATTCTTGCTGGCGTAGCTCCCGGCGCGGATGGTGGTATCGACCACCTCCGAGTCGGGCGCATCGAGCACCACCGTGGTCTGCGCCGCCGCCGGCGACGCCGACACCAGCCCCGCGAGCACCATTGCGGTCGCCACACAGGTTCGAATTCCAACACACACACGTCGGCTCATCAGGTCTTCCTCCACGCGACCACACACCGCGGCCGGGCTTACTGCGGGACGGACGCGGAGTCCGCCGCTTACGGGATTGAATTGATTGGCTGGGCTTGGCGCGCAGTGCACACGCCAGCCGCCCGCGACAGGGGCAAGCATGTTGCCATGCTCAGCAACTCGTTACACATCAAGGCCTTGCGGAGGTTGATCGATCAGGTGGCGATCGAAACGCGGCAATTGCAACTCAGCAGTTTGGAATGTCTTACCTGGTCCTACATCCACGGATCGCCCACGGAGGCGAAACCTTAAGGAATCTGGTGCGATTTCGCTGTGTAAGCGGATACCGCCCAGTCGGCAAAACGAACATCACAAGCATTCACGCACGCGGAAGGCGAAGATTTCCCCGCCTGACTGCAGTCTCAGACGACAGTCAGCGGCTCAGGCGCGCCGCTTGCACTGATGCGGCGCGAGCTTCTGGAGCCCATCCGTTCATGAGCCGCCGCCCTATCCGTGTTGCCATCGTCGCCGCGTCGTTGCGAATCCTGGGAGGACAGTCGATCCAGGCCCAGCGGATCCTCGACGGCTTTCGAGACGCCCCCGAGGTCGATGCGTGGCTGGTCCCGATCGATCCGGTTGCACCGGCGCCGTTCGACAGGCTTCAGCGCGTGAAGTTCGTCCGAACCATCGTCACGCAGCTCTGTTACTGGCCGCTGCTCGTGCGCGAGCTGCGCCGCGCCGACATCGTCCACGTCTTCTCGGCGTCGTACTTCTCATTCCTGCTGGCGCCGCTGCCGGCGGTGATGGTGGCGCGACTGCTCGGCAAGCCGGTGCTGCTCAACTATCACAGCGGCGAGGCGCCGGATCACCTGGCCAGGTCGGGCCTCGCCCGCTTCGTCCTGCGCCGGGTCGTCCAGCACAACGTCGTGCCGTCGCCGTTCCTGCGCGAGGTGTTCGCCGGCTTCAGCCTGCCCGCGCAGGTGGTCGCGAACAGCATCGACCTGGAGCGCTTCGCGTATCGCGTGCGCCGCCCGCTTCGGCCGCGCCTGCTGTCGACCCGCAGCCTCGAACCGATGTACAACGTCGCCTGCACGCTGCGCGCGTTTGCCCGCGTCCAGCGGGCGGTGCCGGAGGCGGAGTTGACGGTCGCCGGCGGCGGATCCCAGCGGACGGCGCTCGAAGCGTTGGCCTCGTCACTGGGCCTGCGCGGGGTGCGTTTCATCGGCGCCGTCGCTCCCGATCGGATTCACGAGTGCTACGCCGGCGCCGACCTGTATGTGCAGACGCCGCGCATCGACAACATGCCGCTGTCGGTGCTGGAGGCGTTTGCGAGCGGGCTGCCGGTGGTCTCGACGGACATTGGCGGCGTCCCCGCCATCCTCCACGACGGCGTTCACGGCTACCTCGCGCCGGACGATGACGACGAGGCGGTGGCGGCGCAGATCCTCGCCGCGCTCGGCGACGCCGACGAGGCGCGCCGGCGCGCGGCGGCGGCCCGGGCCAGCTGCAGCCGATACGACTGGCAGACGGTACGCGGCCAGTGGCTGGCCGCGTATCGCGCGCTGCCGGGAACCACGCGAGTGTCGGCGGCGGCGGCGGTCGAGGGGCGGCCGTGACCCGATTCGATCGCCTTCGGCGCATGGGGCGGGAAGAAGCCTCGTGGCGGGCGCGGGCGGCCGGGCGCATTCACCGCGATCGCATTCGCCACTGGTGCCGCCCCCCGAAATGGGATCGCGGCGCCCTCGCCAGCGCCCTGGCGCCGCACCTCGTCGACCCGTTCCTGCGCACGCACCTGGCGCGGCGGGACTGGGCGGGCGCGCAACGGACGCTCAGCCGCCTCGTCGCCGAACGAAAATCGCTGCACGCGCTCGACTGGCACGACGCCGATCGCGTGCGCCAGGCAATCCTCGCGCGCTGGCCGGGCGCGGCCGACGATGCGCGGGCGCGCGCCGATCGCCTGCTCGCCGGCCGCCATGCCCTGCTCGGCTACGACGACCTCGACTTCGCCCATGCCGGTCGGGCGATCGACTGGTCCTATGACCCGGTGCACCACCGCCAGGCCCCCGCGCGGTTCTGGGCCGATGTGCCCTACCTGGATCCCGCGTGCGGCGATCACAAGATCATCTGGGAGCTGAATCGCCACCAGCACTGGCTCACGCTCGGCCGCGCGCTGTGGCTCACGCGCGAACGGCGCTACGGCTTCGCCATCATCGAGCAGCTGACCGATTGGCTCGACGCCAACCCGCCGCTCACCGGCGTCAACTGGGCGAGCATGCTGGAGCTCGCGTTTCGCTCGCTCTCGTGGACGTGGGCGCTGCACTTCCTGCTGGCCGACACGACCGCCGGCACGAGCCCCTTCGACGCGCGCCCGTGGCTGATCGATCTGTTGATCGGGCTCGATCGCCAGCTGACGCACGTCGAGCGCAACCTGTCGCACTACTTCAGCCCGAATACGCACCTCACCGGCGAGGCGCTGGCCCTGTACGTGGTCGGCCGCACCGTCCCGGAGTTGGCAGCCAGTCCGCGCTGGGCGGCGACCGGGCGCGACGTGCTGCTGCGCGAGATCGAGACGCAGATCGGCCCTGACGGCGGGCATGCCGAGCGGTCGATGCACTACCACCGCTACACGCTCGACTTCTACCTGCTGGCCCTGCAGGTTGCCGAACGCAGCGGCGATCGCGAGGCCGCCGGCGCGTTCCGCGGCGCCGTCGCCCGGCTCGCCGCGTTTGCCCGTCACCTGGCCGACGATCAGGGGCGGCTGCCGATGATCGGCGACGACGACGGCGGCATGCTGTTCCCGATGCTGCGGCGCAATCCGCTGGACGTGCGCGATGCGTTGGCGCTGGCGGCGGTGGCGCTCGGCGATGCGTCGCTGGCGCCGTGGGGCGTGCCGGAAGAAGCGGTGTGGTTGCGGGGCGGGGAGCTTCCGCCTTTAGGCGGAAGCCGAAATGCAGGCCTTCCGCCTAAAGGCGGAAGCCACACCGGTGACGGGTACACCGTGATTCGTGACGCGCGCGGCGGGCACCTGGTGTTCGATACGGGCGTCCACGGCTTCCTCAACGGCGGCCACGCCCATGCCGACGCGCTCGCCGTCACCGTGACGGTCGACAACCACCCGCTGCTGATCGATCCCGGCACGGCCACCTACACCATGGACCCGGAGCGCCGGGATCGCTTCCGCCACAGCCTGTCGCACAACACGCTCACGCTCGACGGGCGCTCGTCATCCGAACCGGCCGGCCCCTTTCACTGGCGGACCCGCACCGACGCGCGCCGCGATGTCCTGCGTGTCACGCCACACCTGTCGTGGGCCGAAGGCAGCCACGACGGTTACGGCGCCGCGCGCCATCGGCGCAGCATCGTGCACGAGCGCAGCGGCGGCTGGCTGATTCTCGACGAGGTGGCCGGCCGCGGCCGCCACACCATCGACCTCTGCTGGCATTTCGATCCGGCCTGGCAGGTTACCTGTGAGTCGAAGGCACGCCTTCGCGCCACCGGCCCCGGCGGCACGATCGCATGGCTGCTGCACGAGCCGGGCGGCTTGTCGCTGGCACGCGGCGACGAGGACTCGGGCCTCGGCTGGTGCGCGCCGCTCTATGGGCAGGTGGTCCCCACGTGGACCGCGAGGTTCACGCATCATGCCGCGGCGCCGGTCGGTCTCTTCACGTGGATCGCCGCCACGCTCGACGACCCGCGCGAGCCCTGCCTCGAGCGGCTTCACGTCGAGCACGACCCCGGTGCGCCGGCGTACGGCGTTCGCATCCGTCACGGGGAACGCGAGGATGTCGTGCTGCTCCGGCCTGGCGACCCGCCGCGCCGCGAGTCACGGGCCGCCAGCACCCGCGACTATCACACCGACGCGCGGCTGCTGTCGGTCACGATGCGCGACGGGCAGGTTGCGGCGCTCGCACTCGCCGACGGCGCGCACGCCCTGGCGCTCGGCGACGGGCTGATCAGCGTCGCTGCAGACCGGCCGGTCGACGATCTGCACGTCGCGATCGAGGCGGACGCCATCGAGCTGACCGCGTCGGTCCCGCCGCCGCGGATCCAGCTGCAGGGGGCCGCCGTATCACGGGCGCGGCTTGCCCGCCTCAACGGCCGCGAGATCGCGCTGGCACGGCCCGGGCGAATCGACACCATCGCCATTCCGGCCGCCGAATGGAGCGCGCCGCCGGCGCGGGAAACGAGGACAACATGTGTGGCATAGCCGGCTTCGCCGACCTGGCGCCCGGCCCGCATTCGCTCGACGTCGATCGCTCGCGGGTGCGGGCCATGTGCGACGTCATGCGGCACCGCGGCCCCGACGATGACGGCTATTACGTGGCGCCCGGCGTGGCGCTGGGCATGCGGCGGCTCAGCATCATCGACCTCGCCACCGGCCGCCAGCCGATTCACAACGAGGACGCCACCGTCTGGGTCGTCTTCAACGGCGAGATCTACAACTACCGCGAGCTGCGCCGCGAGCTGGAGCGCGCCGGGCACCGTTTCTCCACGTCCAGCGACACCGAGACGATCGTCCACGGCTACGAGGAGTGGGGCTCCCAGGTGTTCTCGCGGCTGCGCGGCATGTTCGGCGTGGCCATCTGGGACGCGCCCGCGCGCACGCTGCTCGTCGGCCGCGACCGCCCCGGCATCAAGCCGCTCTACTACGCCGAAGCCGGCGGCCGCCTCCTGTTCGGCTCCGAGGCCAAGTGCGTGCTCGCCTGCCCCGAGGTCGACCGGCAGCTCCACGCGCCGGCGCTCGATCACTACCTGGCCTATCTCTACACCCCGCGCGACCAGTCGATCTTCCGCGGCATCAAGAAGCTGCCGCCCGGACATTTCCTGCGCGTCGCGGACGGCCGCGTCTCGATCGAGCGCTACTGGAGCCTGCCGACGGAGGCCGCCTTCGCGGGAACGGAGGCCGAGGCGCTCGATCGGCTCGAGCAGGTGCTGGGTGATGCCGTGACGTCGCACATGGTCAGCGACGTGCCGCTCGGCGCGTTCCTGTCGGGCGGCATCGACTCGAGCGTGGTCGTCGCGCTGATGGCGCGTGCCTCAGGCCGGCCGGTCAAGACTTTCTCGATCGGCTTCGAGGAGCAGGCGTTCGACGAGCTGCCGCACGCCCGGCGCGTGGCCGAACACCTCGGGACCGAGCACCACGAATTCGTCGTCCGGCCCGACGCCCTCGACGTGCTCGACCGCCTCGTCTGGCACTTCGACGAACCATTTGCCGATTCGTCGGCGATTCCGACCTGGTATGTCTCGGAGATCGCGCGCCGGCACGTGACCGTCGTGCTCTCGGGTGACGGCGGGGATGAGCTGTTCGGCGGCTACGACCGCTACCTGCCGCATCCGCGGGTGGCGGCGTTCGACCGGCTGGCGCCGGGCATCGGGCGCATGGCCGCAGCGGCGATGTGGCGGGCGCTCCCCCACGGCGCGCGCGGCAAGAACTTCCTGCGCCGGGTCGCGCGTGACCCCCGCGGCCGCTATCTGGACTCGATCACCTTCTATCACGCCGACGAGCGGCGCGAACTCCTGTCACCGGATATCGCCAGGCGCCTCGGCCGCTGGAACGCGGAAGCCGCGTTTGCCTCGCCTTTTGCCGAACTGGACTCGCTTCCGTTCGCGGCGCAGATGATGGCGTTCGACTTTGCCACCTACCTGCCGGAAGACTGCCTCACCAAAGTGGATCGCATGAGCATGGCGCACTCGATCGAGTCGCGCGTGCCGCTGCTCGATCACCAGGTCGTCGAGTTCGCCGCGTCGCTCCCGGCGTCGATGAAGATCCAGGGGGATCGCCGGAAGCACCTGCTGAAGCAGCTGGCGTTCCGGCTGGTCCCGCGCGAGCTGCTCGATCGGCCCAAGCAGGGGTTCGGCGTGCCGATCGGCCACTGGTTCCGCGGCTCGCTGCGCGACGCCTTCGGCGACATCCTCGGATCGGCGCAGACGAGGCAGCGCGGGTTGTTCAACTACCGTTTCGTGGATCGCGTGCTGGAGGAACACCTGGCCGGAACGCGCGACCATTCGCTGAGGTTGTGGCAGCTCCTGGTGTTGGAGCTCTGGCAGCGGGAGTACGTGGATCCGGCGGCCGCAGCCGCTTAGCTCGGGGGTCGGTGGTCGGTGGTCGGTGGTCGGACGCATACACCACCACCGCCGACCACCGACCATCGACTATCTACCAACTATCGTGCCGTCGTCCTTGAGCGAACCCGGCGCCACGAGCAGGTAGCGGTCGGGCGAAATCACGATCTGGTCGATCGACAGGCCGTCTTCGCGCGGCTGGATGCGCAGCGTCTGCAGCCCGCTCGCCGGGAACACCAGGTGCGTGCCGGCCTGGTTCGGTTCGGTGCCGAGCCCATTGTCCTGCCACCCCCAGCGCGACAGCCCCGCCGTCGGCGCGTCCTCGAGCTGGTAGATCAGCGCGTCGGTCGTGCCGATGGCCGCCCCCTCCATGCCGGAGAACTGCAGGAACGCCGAATCGTTGCCGAACTCGTTGCGCTGGGCGCGCGACCGCAGCCAGATGTGGTACGGCCGCCCTGCCTCGGCGTAGAACTGGAACTCGGCGTAGGTCGACGGCGCCGCCGACGCCGACGGCTTCTTCGCCGCGTAGTGATTGGGGTTCCACAGCGACTGCGTGTCGGCCGCGGTCGGATCCGGATCGATCTGGTAATCACCCACCATCCGGGCACGATCCGAGGCGTGCAGCACGATTTCGGCGGTCGGCGTCACGACCACCTCGGCGCTCGTGGCCAGCGCGCCGGCGTCGTCCATCGCCCGGGCCGACAGCGTGTGGTCGCCCGCCGTCGCGTCCCAGGTGAAGGTGAACGGCGCCGCCGTTGCGGTGCCCGCGAGCTCGCCGTCGACCAGGAAGTCGACGCGGGTGATGAAGCCGTCGCTGTCGAGCGCCTGCGCCGTCAGCGCGATCGGCGCCGCCAGCTGCACCGGGCCGGTGACGGGGTCGAGGGCGACGACGGGCGCAATGTTCGGCGGCGGCACGACCATCAGCGTGAAGGACCGCGTGGCCGAGCGCGACGGGTCGGCGGCGTCGCTGACCATCAGCGTGACATCGAGGGTCACGGCGGCCGGCGTCGTCCCGCTGATCACACCGTTATCGGACAGCGCGTAGCCTGCCGGCAGCGCGCCCCCCGCCACGGACCAGCTGTAAGTCCCGAGCCCGCCCTCGGCTTCGAGCGCCACCGCGTACGGCATCTTCGCGGTGCCTTCGGGAAGTACCAGCGTGGCGATCGTCACCGGGGCGATGGCGCGCTCGACGTGCAGTGTCAGCGGCTTGCGGACGGTGGCGCCGTCGGCGTCGGTCAGTTCGATGGTGAAGATCGCATCGCCCTCGGCGACCGGCGCCCCGGCAATCGTCCCCGACTGCGGGTCGAGCAGCAGCCCGGCGGGAAGCATCCCCTCAAACAGGCTCCAGCTGTACGGCGCGCGGCCGCCGGTTGCCTCCAGCGTCGTCTCATACGCGGCGCCTTCAGTGCCGTCGGCAACCGCCTCGGTCACGATCGAGGGTGGCTCCACCTGCGCCGACTCGCTGTGCCAGCCGAGCTCGCCCATCGCGGCGCCCAGGTCCAGGCCGTCCGTGGCCGCGAACGCCCAGTCGGTGCCCGGAACCAGCGAGAAGTCCATGCCTGCGTAGTCGACGAAGTGCTCGGCGAACGCGTCCACCGACGGGAACAGGTTGCCGGAGGGGTAGCTCGACGCCGGGCCGCCAGCCAGGACGTTCCGTGTCACCAGCGCACCGGGCAGGTAATGGCTGATGGCGCTGTTCCCGTAGCCGTAGCCGGAGCCGAAGATGCCGTACTTGTCGTGGCGCGCCACGTTGTTGGTGATCGCGACCCCGCTCATCGGCGGACCGCTCAGCATGACGATGCCGGCGCCGCTGCCCGAGATGAGCGTGTTGTGGTCGATGGTGATGTCACGCGGCTCGTTGTCGAGCAGCAGGAAGTAGCCGCTGCCGCCCCACGTCTTGCTGTAATCGGAGAACTCGTTGTGGCGGATCCGGATGCTGTTGGTCTGCTGGCTCGGGTGGCGGTTGTCGTAGCCGGTGATCGTCACCCCGGCGCCGACGTGGCGGATGATGTTGTGCTCGAAGGTCACATCCTCCACGACCGCCCAGGTCGCATCGCCGTACTGGTTGCGCGGCGTGAACAGCACCGCAACGCCGTTCTGCGCCTGCGCCCAGTTGTTCTCCATCACGTTGTGATCGACCTGCACCGCGCGGGCGTTCTTCAGCTCGAACAGGTTCTTGACCGTCCACACCGTCGGCTTCACCGGGGCGCTGCTCTTCGGCGTCACCAGCCCGTTGTCGGTGAAGCTGGTGGCGGTGGTGATCCAGTAGAGCGCCTGCCCGCCCGGCGTGCGGCCGAACACGACGTAGTCCTTGGCGTCGGCCACCGGCGACCATGTCAGCGTCACCGCGCCGCCGTTGCCGACGGTCACCGCCACCTCCTCGCTCGGCACGGAGTTGCCCGTGCCACTGGAGCCGAGGTCGGCCCGAGCCACGACGAGATAGGCGTACGTCGCGGCCGGGAGCGCGCCACTGCCGGCGGTGGCGCGGACGTTGGCCGGGGTCGGCACGATCGGGTCGCGCCAGCTGAGCGGCCGCGTCAGGACGTTGCCGCGCACGGTGATGTCGGTGGCCACCAGCCCGGGGATCTTCGGATCGTCGCCGCCGATGAGGATGACGTTGCCCGCCGCCTCCAGGTAGTTGTTCTCGATGTGGTACGGCCCGGTGCCGTTCCACCCGGCAATCGCCTGCGAATCCTGTCCGGCGGCCTTGATGTCCGAGACATACGAGTTGACGATCGTCGTCGACGCGCTGTTGAGGGCAATGCCGCGCTTCTGCCCCATCGCGCGATCGCCGTGCAGGTAGACGCGGTCGACGATGATGTGATGCGGCATGCGTTCGAGCGTGTTCTGCTTGCTCGACCCGTCGCCGAGCTGGAGGATGTCGTACGTCCCCTTCACCGTCGCCGGGAACTCGAGCAGCTCGAGCCGCCAGTAGCCGGCGCCCGCCGCCAGGCGGATGGCTGGCGCGACGCCCGGCGAGACGATGCGCGCCAGGTACGGTGCGTACGCCGGCGTCATGCGCATGCCGGGCGGCGGCAGCAGCGCGTCATCGCCGCCCGTGCGGATGGTGATGTAGGCGCCGCCCGCGTGGGCGGGCAGGACGAAATTGCCAACATAGGTGGCGCCGGGCTCAAGGCGAATGGTGTCGCCGGGCTGCGCCGCGTTGATGGCCGCCTGCAGATTCCCGCCGGCGGGGACGTCGATGGTGGCCGCGGCTGCCGTTGGAACGGACGCCGCGGCGAGGAGGAGCGCGTAAATCAACTTCATGGTCTGATACCTACGGCTCAGGTAGGTTCAAGGCAGGTACCGGCTGAGGTATGTCGCTACGGCTGAGCGTGTTTTGTCATTTCAGGCGAGATTTGTGCGCGTGTCATTAGCTCGACAGTGTGTTGAATACTGCTGAGCCAACCAAAAGAGACCTCGGCATTACAAAGCTGGTCCGTTTCCGGGGCGTGGTTCTTGCTCGGCTGCCCCGACGTGCCAAACTCGCGCGTTGCCGTCGGCCTGGTCTTGACCAGCTTCGACCCAGGCGGGACCGAGCGGCAGATGACGGAGTTGATCGCCCGGCTCGATCGCGCGCGCTTCGACGTTCACGTCGCGTGCTTCCGGCGCGAAGGGCACTGGCTGCCACGGGTCGAGGCCGCGGCGCTGTCGGTCACCGAGTTCCCGATCAGTGGTTTCCGTTCGCCGTCAACGCTCGCCCAGTTGCTGGCCTTCGCCCGCTGGTGCCGCGAGCGCCGCCTGGCCGTGGTCCAGGCGTGCGACTTCTACGCGAACGTGTTCGCGCTGCCGGGCGCCGCCCTGGCGCGCGTCCCGGTCCGCCTCGGCAGCCGCCGCGACCTCGTGCTGCCGGGACGATCGGCCGGCCAGCATCGCCTGCAGCGCTGGGCCTACCGCCTCGCCCACCGCATCGTCGCCAACTCCCAGGCCGCCGCGCAGCAGGTCGCCGCCGAGGGCATCCCCGAATCCCGCGTGACCGTCATCCCGAACGGTGTTGACCTTCGAACCTTCGGACCACCGCACCCTCGGACCGCCGGACCTCCGAACCTCCGGACCATAACGACCGTCGCCAACCTTCGCCCCGAGAAGGGCCACGACGTGCTGCTCGAGGCCGCCGCGCGCGTCGTGCGGACACATCCGGACGTGCAGTTCCAGTTCGTCGGCGACGGCCCCATGCGCTCGACGCTCGAACAGCGGGCGCGGGCAATGGACCTCGGCGGGCGGGTGGCCTTCCTCGGCCACCGGGAGGACGTGCCGGAGCTGCTGGCGAACTGCACGCTGTTCGTGCTCCCCTCGCGCAGCGAGGCATTCCCCAACGGGCTGGTCGAAGCCATGGCGGCCGGCGTGCCGGCCATTGCGAGCGGTGTCGGCGGCATCCTCGAGTTGATCCAGCACGAGCGCAACGGCCTGCTGGCCCCGGTGGGCGATGGCGTCGCGCTCGCCGACGCCATCGTGTCGCTGCTCGACGACCCGGGGACGGCGGAGCGGCTGGGCGCACACGCGCGGCAGACCATCGAATCCCGCTACTCCTTCGATCGGATGGTCGGTGCGTTCGAGGCGCTCTATCTCAACCAGCTGGCAGGTAGCCGGTTTCCCATTCATGCCCTCGCGGCACGGTAGGTAAAAGTTTTCCGCCTCTGCGAACGGCCGTTCGCGCTCCTTTTTGGGGAATTTGCTGGCACCTCGCTTGCTCAACCGACGCGCCGTGAGCGGGATTATCGGCAAGCTCAGCTTCGAGTGCGATGAGGCGCTCGCGCGCCCGGCGCTCGAGCAGATGCTCGACTTGTCCCGCCGAAGCCACGAAGTGGCGAAGGCGGACATCTACCAGGCGCCCGGGATTGCGCTCGGCTCCACCGCCCCGCTCTACGACCCGGTCGGCCCCTCCGGCGTGCGCGCGGCGCTCGACGGCACGCTGGCCAACGAGCGCGAGCTGCGCGCGGAGTTGCGCCGGCTCGGCCTCGACGTGCCGACCGGCGGCGCGGCGCTGGTCGGCCGTGCCTACGAAGCCTGGGGCGAGCGGTGCTTCGCGCGGTTCGACGGCGCGTTTGCCTGCGCCATCTGGGATGCCCGCGAGCGCCGCCTGCTGCTGGCGCGCGATCAGATCGGCCTCAAGCCGCTGTACTTCGCGCTGCTGCACGGGCACGGCGTCGTGTTCGCCTCGGAGCTGCGCGCGCTGTTCGCCGACCCCGGCGTCGAACGTACCTGGTGCGCCGAGGCGATCGACGCCTACCTCGCGCTCGGCTACGTGCCGGCGCCGCTCACCGCCTTTGAGCGCATCAGCAAGCTGGAGCCGGCGCAGTTCATCGTCGTCGACGGCCGGCGGCTGCACGCGGCGCAATACTGGGATCCTCCAGCGGCGCGCCCGGCCACATCTGGCGACGCCGGCGTGCGGGAGGTCGAGGCGCTCATCCGCATGGCCACTCGCGATCAGCGGATCGATCCCGACTGCGTGGTGCTCTATTCCGGCGGCGACGCGTCCTCGGCGCTGCTGGCGGAGTTGCCGCAGGGGGCGGCGCCGGTCGTGACGGTCGCCTTCGATCAAGCGTCAGGCGAGCTGGCGCGCATCTATGCCGCCGGGCAGCAGCTGGGCCGCCGCCCGGAGATCGAGGAAGCGGCGGTCGAGACGCCGGCACTGGCCTCGCAACTGGCCGCCCACTTCGACGAGCCGATCGCCGATCCCTCGGCCGTCACGCAATACGCCGTCTGCGCCCTGGCCAGTCGTTACGCCGCCTCCGCCATCGGCGGCCATGGCGCCACGGCCCTGCTGGTGCCACCGCGCCGCTGCGCGGTCTGGGACGATCCGATTCGCCGCGGCATCTATACCCGGACGTTCGCCTGGCAGGTCCGCGAGCTCGATCCGCGATCGCGCATGCGCGACATCTCGGCGGCCCGCGGCGCCGCCGAGCCGCTCGAGCGCGCGCGCTACGTGCAGGTGCGGTCCGTGCTGCCCGAGAGCACGCTGGCGATCGCCGGGCGGGCGGCGCTCGCGGCCGGGCTGGCCCTGCACCTGCCCTGGCTCGATCGCCGGCTGGTCGAGGCAGCCGCGGCTGTGCCGGCGCCGCGCCCCCAGGACTCTTCGCTGCTGCGCCGGATGCTGGCGCGCCACCTGCCGCCCAGCCTGATGCCGCCGGCCTCACCCTCGCCGCCGCCGGACTGGCTGCGATCGACGCTCGCGGCCATGGTGCCGGCGGTCCTGCTCGCCCCGCGCTTCGACGGGCGCGGCGTCGTCAGCCGGCCGGCGCTCCGCCAGCTCTGGGAGGAGCACCAGGGCGGCCGCCACGATCACTCCCTGCGTTTCTGGTCCCTGCTGATGCTCGAACTCTGGTTGCGTGAACACATCGACGGCGATGCGGCCGACCGGCCGCTCGAATACGCGGTCCTGAAGGCGGCCTGATCATGTGCGGCATTGCCGGCATCGTGGCGGCTGACCGGCTGCACCCCGACGAGCGCGCCCGCGCGGAGCGGATGAACGACGTGCTCGTCCACCGCGGGCCGGACGGCGCCGGCCTGCACGCCGACAGCCAGGCAGTCCTCGCGCACCGCCGCCTGTCGATCGTCGACCTGTCCGGCGGCCATCAGCCGATCAGCAACGAGGACGGCAGCACCTGGCTGACCTACAACGGCGAGATCTACAACCACGCCGCGGTGCGGCCCGCACTGGAACGCGCGGGGCACGTCTACCGCACCCGCTCCGACACCGAGACGATCGTCCACGCCTACGAAGAGTGGGGCGACGACTGCGTGCACCGCTTCCGCGGCATGTTCGCCTTCGGCATCTGGGACAGCCGGCGGCGGCGCCTGCTGCTCGTGCGCGATCGCCTCGGCGTGAAGCCGCTGTACTGGGCGCTCGTGCCCGCGGGATCCGATCGCGGCGAGCGCCTGGTGTTCGCGTCCGAGATCAAGGCCATCCTCGAGAGCGGCCTGGTGGCCGCCGAAGACAACCGCCGCGTGCTGACGGAGGTGCTGGCGACGCGGTACACGTCGGGTGCCGAGACCCTCTTTCGCGGCATCTACAAGCTGCTGCCCGGACACCGGCTGGTCTATGAAGGCGGACGCGTCAGCGTGTCGCAGTACTGGGACGTGCCGCAGGACGGCCCCGATCCGGCCCTGGCCGCCGCCGCGGACGGCGAGCTCGTCGATCGCTTCCGCGCGCTGCTGCAGGAGTCGGTGCGGCTGCGGCTGATGGCCGACGTGCCGCTCGGGATGTTCCTCTCCGGCGGCATCGACAGCAGCGCCATCGCGGCGCTGATGGCGCGCGAGGTGGACCGGCCGATTGACACCTTCTCGGTCGCGTTCAAGGACCGCGCGTTCAGCGAGCTGGAGTACGCCGGCGCCGTCGCCGAGGCGATTGGCGCATCGCGGCACGAGATCGTGATCGATGCCGGCGACTTCTTCGGCGCGCTGCCGCGGCTCGTGTGGCACGAGGACGAGCCGATTGCCCACACGTCGAGCGTGCCGCTGCACTTCGTCTCGATGCTCGCCGCGCAGCACGTCAAGGTGGTGCTGACCGGCGAAGGGAGCGACGAGCTGCTGGCCGGCTACGGCAAGTACCCGCGCACGCTCATCAACTGGAAGGCCGGCGGCGTCTACGAACGGGTTGTCCCGGCAGCCGTGCGCGCGGCCGTCGCCTCCGCGGCCGTGCCGCGGCTGCCCTCGTCCCTCAGACGCTATGCGAGCCGGTCGTTCCTGGCCATGCCGCGCAACGCCGCCGCCATGTTCCTCGACAACTTTGCCGGCGTGCCGCTGCGGTTGCAGCGGGAACTGCTGGCCGGCGGCGTCGGCGACGGCACGGCCTACGCCGAATCGCTCGCCTACTTCGACCGGGGCGGATCGCGGGACGTGCTCGACCGGCTGCTCTACACCGACCTCAAGACCTACCTGGTCGAACTGCTGATGAAGCAGGACCAGATGAGCATGTCGGCCTCGATCGAAAGCCGGGTCCCGTTTCTCGACCACGAGCTCGTGGAGTTTGCCGCCAGGCTCCCGGCGCGCATGAAGCTGTCCGGCTTCACGACGAAACGTGTCCTCCGCGAGGCGGTGAAGGGGCTGCTGCCCGAGGCGATCCTCACCCGGCCGAAGATGGGGTTCCCGGTGCCGTTCGCCCGCTGGACGGCCGGCGCGTGGAACGACGTGGCGCGCCAGGTGCTGCTCGACCGCCGCACGCGCGAACGCGGGCTGCTCGACCCGCGCGGCGTCGAGCAGTTGCTCGACGGCCACGCCGCCGGCACGCGCAATGGCGGCGACGGTATCTGGGCGCTGCTGAACCTTGAACTCTGGTACCGCACGTTCATCGACGGCGACGGCGTGCAGACGATGCCCTCTCCAGGGCAGCTGCGCCCGGCGGCGTGACACCTATGCGCATCCTCTGGCTCAACGCCAACCTGCTGCTGCCGCTCGACAAGGGCGGCAAGCTCCGCACCTGGCACCTGATGCGCCACCTGGCGCACCGGCACGCCATCACCTACCTGTCGTTCGTCGATCCCGACGCTACCGCCGCCGACCGCGACGGCATGCGCGAGGTCTGCGACGAGCTGCACGTCGTGCCGCGGCGCGATCCGGCCAAGGGCACGCTCGCCTTCTACGCCGACGCGGGCAGGCGCCTCTTCGATCCGCTGCCCTATGCCGCCGGCAAGTACCGGTCGGCCGAATACCGAGCCAGGGTCGACGCCCTGCTGGCCACCGGCGAGTTCGACCTCGTCATCTGCGACTTCCTGGTGCCGGCGGTCAACATGCCGGCGACGCTGCCCTGCCCGTCGGTGCTCTTCACCCACAACGTGGAAGCCGAGATCTGGCGGCGTCACGCCGAGCGCGCCGGGGACCCGGTGTCCCGGCTCCTGATGCGCCAGCAGTGGCGGCGCATGCTCCGCTTCGAGCGCGACACGTCCGCGCGCTTCGACCTGGTGCTCGCGGTCTCTGCTGCCGACTGCGGGACGCTGCAGCGCCTTTATGGAGACGCGCTCCGCGCGCCGGTCTTTCCAATCGCCACCGGAGTGGACACCGAGTTCTTCGCGCCGCAGGACACGCCCGTCGAGAAGCGGCTCGTCTTCACCGGCTCCATGGACTGGCTGCCGAACGAAGACGCCATGGCCTACTTCTGCCGCGACATCCTGCCGCTCGTCCGCGCGCAGGAGCCTGACCTCACCGTCTCGATCGTCGGCCGCGCGCCGACGCCGGCCGTGAAGCGACTGGCCGACATCGAGGGCGTCGACGTGACCGGGCGCGTGGACGATGTGCGCGACTACATCGCGCGCGGTGCGGTCTATATCGTTCCGATCCGGATTGGCGGCGGCACGCGACTGAAGATCTTCGAAGCGATGGCCATGGGCAAGGCCGTGGTCTCGACCACCGTCGGCGCCGAAGGGTTGCCCGTAACCCACGGCGAGAACGTCCTGATTGCCGATGACCCGACGACGTTCGCCCGCGACGTCGTGCGGCTGCTGCGTGACCCGGCACGCCGCGTGCAGCTCGAGCGGGCGGCGCGCCAGCTCGTCCTGGAGCGCTACGACTGGCGCGCCGTCGCTGGGGAGCTGGATACCGCCCTGGCAACGGTCCGGCAAGCCAACGATGTGGTTCGGGAATGCGCGTGAGGAGTGACCTTTGATGAGAGTGTCGGTATTTGGGCTCGGGTACGTCGGCAGCGTCTCGGCAGCATCCTTTGCCGCGGATGGCCATGAGGTCGTCGGCGTCGACGTGAACCCCGGCAAGGTGCAGGCGGTCAACGAAGGGCGCAGCCCGATCGTCGAGCCTGGGCTCGAGCAGCTGCTGCAGGAAGGCGTCGGCTCGGGGCGCCTGCGGGCGACGTCAAGCACAGACGAGGCAGTCCGCGACACGGACTTGTCGCTCATCTGCGTCGGCACGCCGAGCCGCAAGAACGGCAGCCTCGACCTCACCTATCTGGTGCGCGTCTGCGAGCAGATTGGCGAGGCGCTCAAGGACAAGCCTTCCTACCACGTCGTCGTCGTTCGCAGCACCGTCCTGCCCGGCACCACGCATGGCCAGGTCATTCCGGCGCTCGAGCGGACATCCGGCAAGAAGTACGGCGAGGGCTTCGGCGTATCAGTGAACCCGGAGTTCCTGCGGGAAGGCACGGCGCTGAAGGACTTCCGGCAGCCGCCGCTCACGCTGGTCGGCCACAACCACGCCGCCGACGCAGCGCCGACCAAAGCGCTGTACGAGGGAATCGACGCGCCGCTCTACAGCACGAGCATCCGCGTCGCGGAGATGATGAAGTACACCAGCAACACCTGGCACGCCGTGAAGGTGGTGTTCGCCAACGAGATCGGCAACCTGTGCAAGCGGGTCGGCATCGACAGCCACGAGGTGATGGAGATCTTCTGCAAGGACGACAAGCTGAACCTGTCGCCTTACTACCTGAAGCCCGGCTTCGCGTTTGGCGGCTCCTGCCTGCCCAAGGATGTGCGCGCGCTCCAGTACCGCGCCAAGGAAGTCGACCTCGACATGCCGCTCATCAACTCGGTGCTCGACAGCAACCGGATGCAGGTCGAACACGCCATCGAGCGCGTCGTCGACACCGGCAGGAAGAAGGTCGGGTTGCTCGGCTTCAGCTTCAAGGCGGGGACCGACGACCTGCGTGAGTCGCCGATGGTGATCCTGGCCGAGGCGCTGCTGGGCAAGGGCTACGAGCTCTGCATCTACGACCGCAACGTGTCGCTGGCGCGGCTGGTCGGCGCCAACAAGCAGTACATCGAGGAGCAGATCCCCCACCTGTCGCGCCACCTCTGCGAATCGATCGACGAGGTCATCGCGCGCTCCGAGGTGATCGTCGTCGGGAACGCCGCCGCCGAGTTCAGCGACGCCGTGACGCGCTGCCGCCGGGACCAGACGGTGATCGACCTGGTCCGGCTGCCGGTGGACTTCAGCCAGGTGCAGGCGCAGTACGACGGCATCTGCTGGTAGGTGTTCCGGTCGCTCTCGTCCTTCCTGACGTGGCGGGGCGTGGCCGTGCTGGCCGCGCTCGACTCGTCGGCGCACCTACCATCGGCCGGCAACGGCCTAGCGGATTACGCTACAATCCGGCCGTGTCGATCGTCACCCGCCGGCAATTTGCCGCGATGCTCGCCCTTGCGGCGGGCGCTCCCGTTGCGGCGCAGGCGCGCGCCCTGCGCGTGCTGTTCATCGGCAACAGCTACACGTACTACAACGACCTCCCCGGCATGGTCGCGTCGATCGCCCGCTCGCTGCCTGGGCAGCAGGTCGAGCCCACGATGATCGCGACCGGCGGGATGACGCTGCAATGGCACTACGCGGCGAGGAAAGCGGCGGCGGCCATCGACGCCGGCGGTTGGGACGTAGTCATCCTGCAGGAGCAGAGCAACCTGGGCGGCGGATCAGAGAACGGCCAATCGCGGCTGTCGCCGCCGACGATCTTCCACGAGTCAGTGCGGAAGTTCGTGCCGCACATCCGCGCTGCCGGCGCGCGGCCGCTGCTCTTCATGACCTGGGCACGGCGCAGCCGGCCGACCGAGCAGGCGTTCCTGACCGAGGCGTACCGGACCATCGGCTCGCAGCTTGGCGTCCCCGTGTCGCGGGTTGGGCTGGCCTGGCAGGCGGCACAGCGGCAGTGGCCGGAGCTCGACCTGTTCGTGGCGGACGGATCGCATCCGAGCCCGCTCGGGTCCTATCTCACCGCGTGTGTGCTCTATGCGTCGCTGACAGGCCGCGACCCACGCGGCGCCGCGCCCACCAACGGCATCGCCTCTGACGCGGCGACCAGGCTCCAGGCTGTCGCGGCGGACTCTGTCTAGCGGCTTCTATCTAATGGCGCGCCAGTCGCCGGTCTGGGCGATGGCCCTGGCGAAACAGGCCTCGGCGCGCGCCTCGGCATCGCGGCGCGCGGCCGCCGAGATGGCGAGCGACAGCTCCGCGTCGGCGGGGCACCGGGGACGGCCAGACGGCGCCGCCGCCGGCGCAGGCTGCGAGTAGTACCGGGCGGCGCCGACCCGCACCCAGGCGGGACGTTCCGCAAGCGCGCCACCGGTCAGCATTTCAACGACGGCCATGCGGACGGTGCGCTCGAGGCCGTCGGTCTGCGCCAGCACCGGCAGCGGCGCCAGGTGAATGGATCCACCCTGCGCCACACGGCCGACCCACCATGGCTGGCCGGTCGCCAGGCGGAACGCATCGAGCGAGGGATGGACCGTGACCGCCGCGGCCGCCGCGCGCACGCCGAGCGTTCGCGACAGCTCCGCCTGCGCGCGCGCGGCGAGCTGGTCCACCTCGGTCCCCGCCGGGCGCACCGCTGGCGCGGCGGGACGGCGTGGAAGGACGGCCGGCGGCGCCTCCGCCACCGTGGCGGGCGGAGTGGCGGGGGGAGTGGCGCCCGGTGGGCGGCGCGTAAGGACCGGCGCCGACCCGGTCAGCGTCAACCCCGGAAAGTACTGCCCGAGGATGTCGCGGGCCGTTTCGCCGCGTGCCGCGCGCCGGCCGGCGCCGATCACACACATGCCGACACCGTGGCCGAAGCCGCGGCCGGCGAACTCGATCGTGTCGCCGTCGGTCGTGAGGGTGAAAGCGGTGCTGCGAAGCCGAACCGCCCCGAGCACGGTCCTGAACTGCTCGCCGGCCACCAGCGCCGGGGTCAGGCCGTTGAGACGGAGGACGGCCACGCGGCCGGAGCGGTTGCGCGCCCCGATGTCGACCCGCGACAGGCTCCCCTCGAAGCCGGCCCGGCGCAGCGCGGCCTCCACCTCGCGGCGCGTGAGGGTGACCGTCCACGGCACGTCGCCGTCATGGACGTCGTCTTCGACCGACTGCAGGTAGGGATAGTCGGCGCCCGGCCAGACCTCGGAGGCCGACTCCGAGTGGCCGCCGCACGACGCCGAATAGAAGACCTCGGCCGGCCGGCCGTTGTACAGCAGGATCTGCCCTGCCGTGGCTTGCGCGGCGCGCCGGGTCGCGGCGGTGGCAGCGCGCGGCACCTGGCAGTGGGTGCTGTCGCAGACGTCAAAGCCGTCGGCGCGGTGCCGGTTGGGGTTGGCCTTGACGAATGTGCGGATGGCAATCGCCAGCGCCTCCTGGGCCGCGGCGCCGGCCTGCGGCTCCCCTTCCCCGGCGAGGACGCGCGCGACGTATTCCTCCAGCGGCAGTTCCACGACCCGCCCCGTCGCGAGTTCCCCAACGCGGACTGTCTCCGCTTGTCCTTGAACCACGAAATGCACGAAAAGCACGAAAGGGACGATCAAGACCGCTTTCGCGAATTTCGTGCATTTCGTGGTTGTCATCAGATCACAACCACCGCTTGCATCCCGGCCGGCAATTGCACTCAATGATGCGCTCGCCGTCGGTGTAATAGTCGTAGGTCAGCTCTTCGCCCGCCTTGATGTTCTTGCCTGCCCGGATCCAGATCGTCTTGCCGACAATCTGGCTGTAGCAGTTGGGCTTGCAGGCGTGGTTGATGAAGCGCGCGACGTTGCCGCCCGAGTTCGCGTCCCGAACCCAGCGCCGGTTCACGGTGAAGCACCAGATTTCGCCACGCTTGAGGTACTTCGTCTCCCGCTTGAGGCTTTCCTTGTGATCGATGAGCTCGCCGTCGTAGTCGATGATCCGCGTGTTCTTGGTGATCGGCTCGAGGGCGAAGACGCCCCACCCGTGCAGTTTGGAACGACGCCGCTGAATCCTTGGTAACGGTTTTGCCTGGGGCATGTGCAACACAGGATAGCAAAAGCCCTCATAATTGAACGATATGTCGCAGCGGACTGGAGTTGGTGTACGTGAAGTGATGCACGCGTGGGGACGCATCCTCAGCGGCCACAGGCCGAACCTCTCGATTGAGATCACCAAGGAGTGCCCGCTGCGGTGTCCGGGCTGCTACGCCTACGGCGACGAACACCTCGGCGGCGGCCTGACGCTGCGCGGGCTGTCGGACTTCAAGGGCGAGGAGCTGGTGTCGCGCTTCATGGCGCTCGTCGATCGCCACAACCCGCTGCACCTGTCGATCGTCGGCGGCGAGCCGCTGGTCCGCTACCGCGAGCTGGGCCAGATCCTGCCGCAGCTGGCCGAGCTCGGCATCCACACCCAGCTGGTCACGAGCGCCGTGCGCCCCATCCCGCAGGAGTGGGCCGGCATCCCCCGCCTGCAAATCGTCGTGTCGATCGATGGCCTGCAGCCAGAACACGACGCGCGCCGCACGCCGGCGACCTACGAGCGCATCCTCAAGCACATCGCCGGGCACCAGATCACCGTGCACTGCACGGTGACCCGTCAGCAGGTCGTGCGCGACGGCTACATCGAGGAGTTCCTGCGGACGTGGCAGGAGAACCCGAACTGCCGGCTGATCTGGTTCAGCCTCTACACGCCGCAGAAGGGGGAGATCTCGGCGGAGCGCCTGACGAAGGCGGACCGGGCCCGGGTGATCGGCGAGCTGCGCGAGCTGCGGACGAAGTACTCGAAGCTGCAGCTGCTCGACGGCATGCTCAACGTCTACGCCGAGCCGCCAGACAGCCCCGAGCACTGCATCTTCGCGCAGACGACCGACTGCTACGCCTCGGACTTCGAGAAGCGGATCACCCCCTGCCAGTTCGGCGGCAACCCCGATTGCACCAACTGCGGCTGCATCGCCTCGGCCGGCCTCGAAGCGATCGGGCGCCACAGGCTGAAAGGGAACATCCAGGTCGGCAAAATCTTCTACGCGTCCGTCAAAGTTGGCCAGGCCGTCGCCCGCCTGCGGACGTAGCTCGCATCGCTAGGCTCGCCTGAAGGCCGCCGGCCCGTCATGTCGCTCCGGAAAACCCGGACTCCGCAAGGCGCCCTTACGGGCGCCGCGGGTCGGTGTACGAACAGGGTTTTCCTCCGGACATGACGGCCCGACGGCCATGTGGCTTGCGTGACGCCAGGCGGTGAGCACGGGCCGGGTGGCGGCTGCGTCCGCCAGGCCGACGCGCCGCGCAGCCGGAAATCGGGCGGAACGATTCTGCGCGCCGACTTCCTCCCAGTGCGTTCGAGTTGCTTCGAACCAGCTCGGACGTTTTGTGCCGCATGACAGACGCGGCATCGAGTGAGCTCCTAGTCGGCGCGTGTGCGTCAGGTTACGAGTGGAGGCCGATTTCCCGGCCGCAGCGGCCGCAGCCGCCACCCGGCCCGTGCTCACCGCCGTTTCGCTACGAGGCGGCGGCGACGGCGGCTTCCTTCTCGGCGGCCTTGATTTCCTTCTCGTGCGCCTTGAACTCCTTCTGGCCGAGCTCGGTCTTGGCCCAGTCCTCCTCGAAGACCTCCAGCATCCGCTTGACGATCTTCGAGTCGCGGACGATGAGGCCGACCTCGCGGCGGGCGTCGAGCTCGGTCGAGCGCAGGCTCTGGCTGCCGACGAACGCTGTGTCGCTGTCCCGGACCATGGCGCGCACGTGCAGGCGGCCGCCGGGGTACTTCTGCACGCGGAGGTCGCCGCCGCGCTTGCCGATCTTGCCGAGGATGCGGATGTCGACGCCCGCCTTCGCCCGCAGGTGCAGCAGCCGGATCATCTGCGGGTCGCTCACCTTCTCGTCGTAGATCACCAGCTGCTTCTTCGCCCGCTTGATGAACGTCGCCAGCTGCTCCCGCGCGTTCTCGGGGCTGACGACCAGGCCATCGGTGGCCGGGTCGTAGTCCTGGCGCAGCGCATCCGACTCGAACAGCCGCAGTGCCTCCTGCACGATCCGCCGGTCGCGGGTGACCAGGCCGAAGCTGCGGCTGCGCAGGTCGATGGCCGTCATGTTGAAGCCGTAGACGTGGAGCTCCTTGCGATCGGTGATGAGGAGCTTGCCGTGGTAACGGACGAGGTCGTCGTTGGTGCGCGAAACGGTCACGCCGGCCTTGAGCATCCGCTGCTCCAGGTCGCGCAGCCGCTTCTCGCCGCCGGCGTTGGTGTGCGCGATCAGCGCCCGCGCGGCGACACCCCGCCCCACCGCGGCCTCGACGGCCTTCTCGAGCTCCTTCAGGTCGAAGCGAAAGATGATGATGTCGAGCGTTTCCCTGGCCCGCTCGACCGCCTTCAAAACCGGCTGCAGGCCGTCCGCCGGCTGCACGATGAGATCCACGCCTGCTCCAATCCAGCCTCGGGCGCCGCAACGGTGGCGCGAGGGGCTGGCTGTAGCACAGCAAAGAGCTCGCCGTTTAGCTGGCCCGGGGCACCTGTCGAATGGCATCGACCCGGCGAAGGGCCGCCTCGAAGCTCGGCTGGATGTTCTCGTCGCCCAGGTGGCGGTGGAACTCGGCGCGCTCCATCATCCGCGCGGGCTGGGGGGGAGCCCCGCAGGCGATCAGCGTCCGGCCGGTCTTGCGCACCGCATCCGCGAAGTCCTGGATGGCGCGCAGGCCGGTGGCGTCGATCGCCGTCATGTTCCGCAGGCGCAGGATGACGATCGGTGCAAAGGTCTCCAGCCGCGCCAGCTGCCCCGTCAGCTTCTCGGTGGCCCCGAACAGGAACGGGCCATGAATCCGCAGGATCGTCACGTCTTCGGGAATCGGCTTGTCCTGCAGCACGTGCACCCGGCCGCGCTCGATGGTCTCCCGCGTGACGTGCGAGACGGTCGTCGTCGCCGCGACGCGGCGGATGAAGAGCAACGCGGCGAGGATCATCCCCACTTCCACCGCTACCGTCAGGTCGGCGACGACGGTGAGGACGAAGGTGGCGATCCAGACCAGGCGATCGGTCCATCCCTGCTTCCAGAGCTCGGGGATCTCGTGCCACTCGCCCATGTTGTAGGAGACGACCAGCAGCGTCCCGGCCAGCACCGTCATCGGCACCAGCCCCGCCAGCGGCGCGCCGACGAGCAGGATGACGAGCAGCACGACGGCGTGAATCATGCCGGCCACGGGCGTTTTCGCGCCGGACCGGATGTTGGTCGCCGTCCGGGCAATGGCGCCGGTGGCCGGCAGGCCGCCGACGAGCGGCGACACGATGTTGGCGATCCCCTGCCCGAACAGCTCGACGTTCGAGTTGTGGCGCGTGCCGGTCATCCGGTCGGCAACGACCGCCGACATCAGCGACTCGATGGCCCCGAGCATGGCGATGGTCAGCGTCGGCGACAGCAGCGAGATGATCAGGCCGGGGCGGAAGCGCGGCAGCTGGACGTCGGGCAGCCCCGACGGGATCCCGCCGAAGCGGCTGCCGATGGTCTCGGCCGGCAGCTGCAGCACCGCGACGATAGCCGTGCCGGCAAAGAGCGCCACGATGTAGCCGGGAATCCGCGGCATGATGCGGTTCCAGCCGACGATCAGGGCGACGACGCCAAGGCCGACGGCGGTGGTGACGCCGGACGCATTGCCGGCGTTCTCTGCCAGCACGCGCAACCGCTCGAGAAACTCGCCCGGGGCGGCGGTTTCGAGGCTGATGCCGAACAGATCCTGGAGCTGAGTCGACGCGATGACCAGGGCGATGCCGTTGGTGAAGCCGACGACCACCGGCCGCGGGATGAACCGCACCGCCGTGCCGCTGCCGGTCAGCGCCATGATGACGAGGATGACGCCCGCCATCATCGTGCACATGAACAGGCCGTCGACGCCGTACTCGGCGACGATGCCGGAGACGACCACCACGAAGGCGCCCGTCGGGCCGCCGATCTGGACCGCCGATCCGCCAAAGGCGGAGATCAGGAAGCCGGTCACGATGGCGCAGTAGATGCCGGCCTGCGGGGACATGCCGGACGAAATGGCGAAGGCCATGGCCAGCGGCAGGGCCACGAGGCCGACGGTGACGCCGGCGATCAGGTCGGCCGTGAAGGTGGCCGCGGAGTACTGGCGGAGCGCAAGCACCGACGCCGGCAGGTATCGCCTGGCGCCGGAGCGGGAATGTGGCACAGACCGTTCCTTAGAGAGCCTCCCTATTGTAGCTCGTCAGGCCAGAGCCACGCTGCGCCGCGGACGCCGCTGGAGTCGCCGTGCCTGGCGCGAACCAGGCGGGTCGACACCTCGCCGCCAAAGACCCAGCGCCCCCAGCGCGCCGGCACCGCCTCGTACAGCTCCACCAGGTTGGACATGCCGCCGCCGAGCACGATGACGTCGGGGTCAAGGATGTTGATGACGCTCGCCAGCGAACGCGCCATGCGGTCGACATACAGCTCGGGCACCCCGCCACCCGCCGTGGCTTCCGCCTTCGTGGCTTCCGCCTTCGTGGCTTCCGCCTTCAGGCGGAAGTCGCGCTCGAACGCTGGCCCGGACAGGAAGGTCTCGATACACCCCTGCTTCCCGCAGTAGCACGGCGGCCCCGGAGACTCGCCCGGT
>JBFWUM010000028.1:40209-46130 GCA_050247255.1 Vicinamibacterales bacterium
CGTGGCTTCCGCCTTCGTGGCTTCCGCCTTCAGGCGGAAGTCGCGCTCGAACGCTGGCCCGGACAGGAAGGTCTCGATACACCCCTGCTTCCCGCAGTAGCACGGCGGCCCCGGAGACTCGCCCGGTTCGGGCCACGGCAAGGGGTTGTGTCCCCACTCGCCGGCAATGGCGTTCGGCCCGGTCACGGCCTCGCCGCGGACCACGAGGCCCGCGCCGGTTCCGGTGCCCACAATGACACCGAACACGACGTCGGCGCCGGCCGCGGCCCCGTCGGCGGCTTCGGAGACGGCGAAGCAGTTGGCGTCATTGGCCAGGCGCACCGGCTGCCCGAGGCGCGCTTCCAGGTCCTGCTGCAGCGGCCGGCCAATCAGCCACGTCGAGTTCGCGTTCTTGACCAGCCCGGTGCGCGGCGAGACCGTGCCCGGAATCCCGACGCCGACCGTCGCCTCGCTGGTTTCGGCCGTCGTGGCTTCCGCCTTCAGGCGGAAGACCAGTGCGGCAATTGCTTCGATAGTCGCCGCGTAGTCTCCTCGCGGGGTCGGAATGCGGATCCTCGCGCGTTCGACGCTTCCGTCGAGCGCGATCCCCTCGATCTTGGTGCCGCCGACGTCGATGCCGATTCTCACGTTGGTAGATGGTAGTTGGTCGGCGGTCGGTAGTCGGTGGTCGGTGGTCGGTGGTCGGTAGTCGGTGGTCGGTGGTCGGTGTACTTGGTAGTATTCGGCGCGTGCGGCTTGTTGCCTGCGTTCTGTTCGTCCTGACGGCGGCCTCGGGGACCTTTGCCCAGCAGCCGGTCGGCCAGGATACGCGGACGCAGTATCCGGCGCTGCTGGCCAACTCCTTCTTCAGTATCAACGTCGGCCGGATCGACTACCCGTTCTCGGCGCAGCAGCTCGAGCCGCGCTACCGGGTCACGAGCATCGCCACGCCGCGCGTCACCGCCCGCGTCGTCCTCTTCGGACACGAGTTCACGCCGTACCTGGCCGCGCAGGCGTCCTACATGCGGCCGATCAACTACGTGTCGTATCGGGGCATCAACGGCGGCGACGGCAGCCGCAGCGTGTGGATGCATTTTGGCACCGTCACGCTGCGCCCGCAGCTGCCGCTCACGTCGCGCCTGACCGTGTTCGGCGAAGCCGGGCTCGGGATCACCGCGCGCGCCGGGTTCGAGGATGCCGATGGCGGGCCGATTGTCCGCGACGCCAACTACGGCTCGGCGGTCTTCGGTGGCGGCGTCGACTACCGGCTGACACGTTCGCTCGACTTCACCGCCGGTGCGATCTACGTCGGCGGCAATGACGACGCCAGGCAGCCGCGCACCGTCTTCGCTTCCGGGGGAATCCGCTACAACATGCGGCCGCTGCCGGCCGAACAGGTGGCGGCCAACCGCGACGCGGGCTACGTCTTCCCGCGCCAGATCCTGCAGGCCGAGATCACCGGCGGCGTCGGCCACGGCGTCAACACGTTCCTGTCGAAGGACGTCCCGGTGTTCTGGGGCGGCCGCGTCAACGTCGACCGCGGGTTCGCGCTTCACTACACGCGCAACGTCTTCCACACGCGGAAGGTGTTCTCGCTGGACGTCGGCGCGAGCGCCTCGTTCTGGCGCAGCCAGGCCACACAGCAGGCCTTCTCGACGCTGTCGCTCTACCCGCTGCTGCGGTTCACGCTGCTCCGGCGCGACACCGCCGACCTTTATTTCATGTACTCGGTGGCGGGGCCGTCGCTCATCTCCGAGACGCAGCTCGACGCGCTCGATACGGGACGGCGCTTCACGTTCCAGGACTTCCTCGGCGTCGGCGCCTTCCTCGGCCGCGACCGCCGCTGGACGACCGGCGTGAAGATCAACCACTACTCGAACGGGAACATCTTCACCGAGAACGCGGGGGTGAAGGTGCCGCTGACGGTGTTGGTGGGGTATGTCTTCTAGAAGCTAGAAGCTAGAAGCTAGAAGCTAGAAGTTAGGAGTTAGGAGTTGGGAGTGGGGGATCATCGCATCGTCCCAGCCGACGGCGATCTCGACAGCCTCATCGACGCGCTGCACGGCAGGGCGGCTGCGGCGGCGCCTCGCCCGGCGCAGCACACCACGGGCACGCTCGACGCGTGGCTGGCGGCGGTTCGCGAGTTGGACGGGAGCGATCTACTCCTGGTGGCCGGGCGGCCGCCGATGGTCCGCACCGGCGATCGTTTTCATGCGGCGAACGTCGAGGTGCTCGACAGCGACGACATCGTCGCTGCCGTCCGCGACCTGCTGCCGGCGACAGCCGCCGGCCGGTACGAGGCGGGCGCCGCGGTCGATGCCGCCTTCACTCGCCCCGGGCTCGGGCGATTCCGGCTGAACCTGCATCGCGAACGGGGCCGCGCCGCCGTGGCCATCCGCGCCCTGCCGATGCGCGTGCCGGAGCTACCGGCGCTCCGCTTCTCGCACGACGTCGCGCGGCTCTCCCAGCTGCCGCGAGGCCTGGTGCTGATCGGTGGCCCGACAGGGTCGGGCAAGACCACGACCCTCGCGGCGCTCGTCTCCCTGATTAACGCGCGCGAGGCGCGCCACATCATCACGATCGAGGACCCGATCGAGTACGAGCACGCGCACGGCCAAAGCGTGATCGAGCAGATCGAAGTGGGCATCGACGTCGCCGACTTCCCCACTGCGCTCAGGGCGGCGATGCGCCAGGCCCCCGACGTATTGGTCATTGGAGAGATGCGCGATCCGGAGACGATGCGAATCGCGCTGGCGGCCGCTGAAACGGGGCATCTCGTGCTGGCCACTGTGCATGCCACCGACGCAGGCGCCGCCGTCTCCCGGATCACCGACGCCTTCCCGACCGAGCGCCAGAACGCCGTGCGGCAGGAGCTGGCGATGTCGCTGGCGGCCGTGCTGACGCAAACCCTCGTGCCGGCCGCCGACAGCACGCGTATCCCGATCGCGGAACTGCTCGTCGTCAGCTACGGCGCCAGGCAGCACATCCGCAAGAACGCCCTGCAGCACCTCAATCAGGAGGTCACGATGACCCGTAAGCTCGGGTCATTCACCTTCGAGGAGTCACTCGCCCGCTCCGTGCGCGCCGGCCTGCTGGCCGCTGAAGATGCACGCCTGCGCGCCCACCACCCCGAAGAGTTCGACTCGCTCCTAAATTCCAGCTTCTAGCTTCTAGCTTCTAGCTTCTAGCTTCCAGCTTCTAGCTTCCTCGTAGTACCGCCTATACATCCCCCTCCGGAACAGCCACCCCCCGAGCGGCCCGAGCCAGCCGAGCACGTAGTACATGTAGCCGAGGTCCATCAGCTCCAGCAGGTTCCCGTCGACATCGCGAGCGAAGAAGAACCACTGGCCGCGCGGCGAGCGCTCGGGCTGCGTGACGCACTCGACTCCCTTGGCGCGCAGGCGGTCGTACCACTTGTGCACGTTGCGCACGTTGAAGCTGATGTGGGTCAGCCCGACGCGGTTCCACGGAACCTCGGCCGGCGGCTGCTGCGGCTGGAACTCGAAGATCTCCAGCACGCCGCCGCCCGGCACGCGGATCCAGCCGATGCGGAGCGAGCGGCCGTCGGCGATGTTGAAGAAGTCGCGCAGCCGCTCCGGCGGATGCTCCGACACCCCGACGAGCGGGCAGCCGAACACGTCCCAGTAGAACTGCACGGTCTTGTTGAAGTCCTTGACGGTGATGCCGACGTGGCTGAAGGAGCGTGCTCTCATGACAGGTGCTCGCGGCGAAGATGATCGGCAACGCGCAGGGCCTGCGCGGCGATGGTCAACCCCGGGTTGACGGCGGCTGACGAGGGAAAGAACGAAGCATCCACCACGAACAGGTTCTCGACATCGTGCGCCCGGCAATAGGTGTCGAGGACCGACGTGCGCGGGTCGGTGCCGAAGACCAGCGTGCCGCACTGGTGCGTGGTGTTCCGGGCGCCGTGCGAGTGGGTGACGACAATCCAGAAGCCGAGCTTCTTGAGCAGCCGCGCCGTTTCGCGCACGAGGCGGCGATGGGCCGTCAGGTTGTTGGGCCGGTACTCGAGGCGGATCCGGCCCTGGCTGTCGAGACTGATTCGGTTCTCCGGCCGCGGCAGGTCCTCCGACATCACCAGCCAGTCAACGCCGCGCGCCACCCAGGCTTCGTACGCCCAGAGCGGAATCCACGGGACCACCGTTTGCGCCATGACGCCGTGGGTGCGCCCCTGCGACTGGATTTGTCCCAGCGGATAGTCCGTGTCCGGACCGCGCAGGTAGTAGTCGTTGATGGCCACGGTCTTCTGGAAGACCGTCGCGTTGCGGCGGAACGGGTGGAACCCCTGCATCATCGTCGCCAGGTGCGCCATGTAGCGCCGGCCGACGAGCCCCGATGAGTTGGCGAGCCCGTCGGGATGGCGATCGGTCGCCGAGCGCAGGAGCAGGGCCGCGGAATTGATTGCCCCGCACGAGGCCACGACCACGGGCGCCTCGACGGTCGTCACCTCGCCGTCGCGCTCCACCTCGACGCCGGTCACGCGGCGGCCGTCAGCCGATGTGAGCAGTCGCCGCGCGAACGCCTTCGTCCAGAGCGAGACGTTGGGCTGCAGCAGGGCGTGGCGGATGCAGCAGACATCCGCGTCGCTCTTCGCGTGCACCTTGCAGGGGAACGAGTTGCACGTGTTGCACAGCACGCAGCCACCGGCTTCGCCGGGGCGCAGCAGGCCGAGCGGCAGCGGCGACGGGTGCAGGCCCTCGGCTCTCAGCTGCGCGACGATCTGCCCCATCTCGGTCGAGTGCTCAACCGGCGGGTGGGGATAGGGGCCACGCGGCGGCTCCGTCGGATCGACTCCGGCCTGGCCGCGAACCTGGTACAGCTGTTCGGCGCGTTCGTAGTACGGCGCCAGCGTGTCGTAGTCGATCGGCCACTTCGGCGAGACGCCGTCGACGTGCCGGATCTCGTCGAAGTCCTCGCGGCGCAGCCGGTAGAGCACGCTGCCCCAGAACTTGGTGTTGCCGCCGACGTTGTAGTGGGTATAGGGAACGAACTCGCGGCCCGCCGCGTCGACCCAGCGCTCTCGGCTGCGATAGCGCAGCTGCTTCCAGACCGCGTCGGGGTTCCAGTTCTCCTCTTCCTGCGGCACGAAGTCGCCGCGCTCGAGGATGAGGATGCGCGCGCCGCTGCCGGCCAGCGCGTGAGCCATCGTCCCGCCGCCGGCGCCGCTGCCGATGATGATGACGTCGTAACGGTGCGTCACAGCGCCGCGTACACCTGTTCCATCAGCCGGTGATCGACCATCGCGCGTTCGAGCGACATCTCGGGCGGCTCGCCGGTCCGGATGGCCCGGACGAAGTCGCGGTACATCGCCTGGTAGCCGCGGATGTCGCGCACGCCCGGGAACAGCAGCCGCGTGCCGCGATGGCCGCGCACGAGCACGAAGGCGCCATTGGACTCGAAGGTGATGATGCCGCGGCGGCCGAACAGCTTCGACAGCCGCAGCCCCTTCAGCAGCGACGGGATTTCACGCGAGTAGTAGAGCGTGCCGACGGCCTCGTTGTCGTAGCGGAACGCCACCATCATGCTCTTGGCGCGGCGATCGGGCCCTTCGCGCGACACCGGCGGCCGGAAGCCGTGCGCCGAGACGATCGACGGCCCCAGGCTCCCTGCCAGGTGCAGCCAGTGGATCCCTTCCTCGAAGAACGCATCGCCGCCGGCCATCGCTTCATCGTTGCGCCAGTCGTCGGCCGGCTTGAGGCGGTGGGCGATGGTCGTGAAGTGCGCGAAGACCATCTCGCCGATCGCGCCGGCAGCCAGCTCGCGCCGCAGCACGGCGGCCAGCGGCTTGTAATGATCGTTTTCGCCGACGAGCACGGTGCGGCCCGCGCGATCGCGCGCCTGCTGGACCTCCTCGTAGTCGGCCATCCGGGGAAACGCCGGCTTCTCCACCAGCACGTGCTTGCCGGCCGCCAGCGCCTGCA
>JBFWUM010000028.1:46230-48276 GCA_050247255.1 Vicinamibacterales bacterium
TCGTCATCGTCGACGACGAGCACGCGGATGGCGCGGAGATCGGCGCTCGGCTGCGGCGGCGCGGCGGCCAGCGGCGGCACCAGGGCCGTGCGCTCGTAGATCGGCAGCGTCACCGTGAACGTCGACCCCAGGCCGGGGCCGGCGCTCTCTGCGCGCACATCCCCGCCGTGCAGGGTGACGATCTGGTGCACGAGGCCGAGGCCGACGCCGAGGCCCGAATAGGTCCGCGTCGACGCCGCATCAGCCTGGCGGAACCAGTCGAAGACGTGCGGCACGAAGTCGGGCTCCATGCCGATGCCGGTATCGGTGACGCTCAGCTCCGCGCGCGCTCCCCGGCGGCGCAGCGTCACCGTGATCCTGCCGTCCGGCGGCGTGAACTTGACCGCATTCCAGACGACGTTCCAGACGACCTGCTGCAGCCGCTGCGCATCGCCGACCACCAGGATCGGCTCGGTGGCCAGATCGCGGTCGATCGTGACCCGCTTTTCGACCGCCTGCGGGTTCACCGTCTCGAGGGCGGCATCGATCACCGCGGCCAGGGGCACGATGGCCTCGTCGAACTGCAACTGCCCGCGGATGATCCGCGAGACGTCGAGCAGGTCGTTGATCAGCCGCCGCTGCGCCTCGGCGTTGCGCTCGATGGCGGCCAGCGCCCGCGCCGACCTGGCGTCATCCAGGTTGCCGTCGCGCAGCAATCGCGCCCAGCCCATGATGGCGGTGAGCGGGGTGCGCAGCTCGTGCGACACCGTGGCCAGGAACTGGTCCTTCGCCTGGTTCGCCCGTTCCGCCTCGGTGCGCGCCGCTTTCTCGCGCGTGACGAGGTGGCCGAGCGCGTCGGCCATCGTGGCGAACGCCCGGCCGAGCTCCTGGACTTCCGCGGGACCGGCGAGCGGAACCGGACGGCTGAACTGGCCGGCCTGCACGCCGCGGGCGGCAGCCACCAGGCGGCGCACAGGACGGGCAATCCACTGCGCCGCGATCAGCGAGAGCAGGGCCCCCGCGAGGGCGAACACCCCGCCGCGGGCGATCAGTTCCGTGCGCAGCTGCTCGGCGGGCGCCAGCGCCTCGCCGTAGGCAAAGTGCGCATCGACACACCCCCCGCCGAGCGCCGGCAGCGGCGTGAGACCGTGGAAGGTCTCAACGCCGCGGTAATCGACGCCACGGGCGCTGCGCGCCCCGGCGTGACACTCGGACACCGGCTCGGAGACGCGCGCGCCGGCCGGCGTGCTCTCCTGCGAGTAGCGCGGCGGCGTCAGGAACCGGCCGTCGGGATCCACCAGGAAGACCTCGCCGTCGGCGCCGAGCCCCGAACGGTCGGCGAAGAACGACGCCACTTCGGAGTTGTCGAATTGGGTGACCAGGCGCGCAGCGCCGCGCCGCGCGACCATCACGTATTCCGGAACCCCCTCGGCGTTCCAGGCCACGCGCGCGAGCGCCCCGCCCTCGGGGAGCATTCCCGACACCGCCTCACCCGACTCCACCAGCGTGAAGCCGCGATAGCTGAAGTGAACGCCGATGGCCTGCTCGGTGGCGCGGAATTCCTCCATCAGCGTCGCCACGCAGTCGACCGACCAGCCGAACCGCCCGTCGCGGCGCGGTTCGGCGCACAGTGATTCAGCCGCGGCGAGGAAACCCTCCGCGCGCTGCTGGCGCGACTGGAACAGCCGCACCAGGTCCGACGCGCGCTCGTCGGCGGCGGCAAGCGCACTTCGGCGCGCGTCGTTCGCGAGGCTTTCGAGCGACGACCGGTAGGCAGACAGCGTCAGCGCAGCCGTCGTGCCGAGAACGAGGCCGACGAAGGCGATGAGCAGCTGCGCGGAGAGGGAGAATGATCGCGGCAGCATCGGTTATGGCGCGGGACCCCGGTCCCGCGATGTCAGCGTGTGCTCGAGGTCGGTGCAGAAGCTGTGCCGTGACAGCTCGAGCAGAATCAGGCGGAATTCAGGCGGTTTATGCGGTCGGGCTCGAGCCCATCGGGAAGTAGAAAATCACCAATTGCACAGTCTCGATTGCAGTCCTGCAGCAGAGCTCTTTGACCTTTGACCT
>JBFWUM010000028.1:48376-51424 GCA_050247255.1 Vicinamibacterales bacterium
CTTTGACCTTTGACCTTTGACCTTTGACCTTCACCCTACCGTGCAGGGCCTCGGCTGGAATTTCGAGTCGTCCGGTTCCTTCCGGAAGTTCGTGCTCGTGACGTAGTCGACCGCGAGGTTCTCGGGATCGCGAATCACGGTCGTGATCACGAGCCACTGCGGCCCCTGGGGCGGCTGCAGCAGGTTGTAGTACTCGGTGACAACGGTGTCGGCGCTGTAGGGAACGCCGTTCTTGCGCAGGAAGCCGGCCGCCAGGTTGGAGGTGACGACCTTGAGGCGCCCGCCCTGCGGCGTCGTCGCGCGGTTGCCGCGGCCGCCACGCCCTCCGCGGCCGCCGCGTCCCGCCTGGCCATCGGCGCCGGCCGGCGGCGTCCGCACGACGCGCTCCGGGTCGAAGCCGCCGGCGTACTGCCATTCGGCGCGCGACACGCCCTGGAGGCCCGGCGCCGCCGATTCGGACGCGCCGGCGAAGTGCAGGAGTCGCGTCTGCTCGCCCGCATCCATCTGCAGCTGCAGCGTGTCATCGTCCTGCCACGTGATCCGGACGCGGCCCGGTTCGCGCATGATGGCCGGCGCGCCGTACGCCTCGCACGCGCGTCCGGCTGCCTCGACCTGCGTCATGTCGATGCGATTTGCGGCATCACGTGCGGCCTGCGTGAGCGGCAGGCTTTCGAACTCGCCCTTGGGAGGTGTGATCATCCGCACCGCCCAGTCCTCGCTGACGATCGAGACCCAGGTGCCCGTCATGTCGATCGGCGCGAACCGGCGGTACATGCCCTGCTCCGCCGCCTGCTGTGCGCCGGCGGTCGTTGCTGCCGCCACCAGGAGCGAGGCTGCCGTCATCATCCACCGCGTCCTCATCGCCGCTCCGTTCTCTGGCGCGGCGCGATTGCGGCCGGCGCGAATTCAGGGTAAATCGCCTCGAGGAACATGTCCGTCGTCCAGCCGGGATGGCTGTAGCGTCCTTCCCAGCCGAGCAGCGGGCGCGCGGCCTTGACCTGATCCAGCGTGCGGCGATCCGTCGTGATCACCTTCGTCAGCCGGTCGCCGACGATGTGCACCATGTCGCGATACTCGACCAGGTCCGCTTCGTCCGAGATGCGGCCGTGGCCGGGAATGATGTAGGTGCCGCCTTCGGCCAAATCGTCCGGCACGGCGATGTCGAGCAGCGTGTTCAACCCGGCAAGCAGGCCGGCGTAGCTGCCGCCCAGCACCGTGTTGACCATCGGCAGGCTCGTCGTCGTGTAGACATCGCCGGCCACGAGCACGTTGGATCCGCGGAAGTGGACCGCGCTGTCGCCGTCGGAATGCGCGTTCGGGAGGTGGATCACGTCGATCGCCTCGCCGTTGAACGTGAAGCTGCGGCGGCCGGCGAAGTAACCGTCCACCGGCCACGCCTCCGACGGGAACACCGTCTTCGCGTCGGCGCCGATGCGGGTCATCCGGTTGAGGATGTTCTCCTGCGCGATGATCGCCGGGGTCGCGCCGCGCTCTCCGCCGGCCGCGCCCCCTCGGAGGGTCGCGATCGGCCCGTTGCCGCCGACGTGCTGCGGCGCAATCGACGTGTTGATGACGTAGCGGATCGGCGCCGTGCTGATGCCGCGCACCGCCTCCAGCACGCGATCGGTGAGGCCGGTCGCCCCGGTATCGACGATGACGATGCCCTGGTCACCGGCCTGGACGGCGACATTGCCGCCAGCTCCGGCAATGAGCCAGACGTTGCCTTGGACCTTCATCACCTCGAGCATCGCGTCCGGCGCGGGCTCGGCAGGGGTTGGCGGATCTGGCGGAACATCCTGGGCGAACGCGGTGCTGCCGGACGCAGCCAGGATGAGGGCGCACAGCAGGCGCTTCATCGCCGCAGCCGCTCCTTGTACTCCGGCAGCGCGGTCTCAGCGCCGCCGAGCGTCGCCTCCACTGGCACGCCGAGCTGCGTGGCCCGCTCGCCGACGAACGGGTTGGTGCCTTCCAGGTAGTGGGGCACGTCGTGGTAGTCGGTCTTGGCGATCTCCTCGCGCGCCAGGCACTGCGCGAAGATGTTGTTGCCGCGGTCCTGCGGGCCGACACCGAAGGTGGCCGTCCCGACGCCGCGCGGCGTCGCGACGAAATCTGCCGAGCGCACGAACGGCTCCGACAGGTAGACCGGATCGATCACCATCCACGTCACCGTGAGGACGTTGTCGTTCTTCGTGTAGAAGGTGATCACCTCCGCCTGGTCGGTCGTCGCCACGCCGTTGCGCCGGATCCAGCCCCACTTGATGTGCGTCGTCCGCGTCACCAGCGTGGGGCCCTCCCAGCGTCCGGTCGTGAAGCCGGCCCAGGTGTGCGGCGCATACTTCGACGGGTGCGGGCGGCCATCCATCCAGATCGTCCGGTCGGCACGGCGGAACGTGCCGCCGACGTGGTAGGCGACGACGTCGAGGTTGGCGTCGAGCTCGGACTCGATGCGCAGGTTCGCCGGCCCCCAGAAGGAGTAGGTCGACGGATGCCGCATGCAGACGTGTTCCGGCACGCCGAGCAGCGCGCTGTCGTAGGCGAGCGCGCGCGACCGCCCTTCCTCCGTCAGCGGCAGCCCCAGGTAGTCGACGAGGGTCGGTCCCCCTGCCCGTTCGTCGGAGTCCTCCACGAAGCCGAAGTTCGTGGTGACACCGGGCGCCGGCTGATCCCAGGAGCCCGAGACGTCGAAGTCGATCTGCGCGGCGGCCGGCCGGGCAGCCAGGAGAAGGGCGCTGCAGGCGACCAGCATCGCCGCCTGCAGGGCGCCGTTGCCGAGGCGCATGCCTAGACGGCGGCCATCGGCGCGTCGATGCCGGCCCAGAGGTTCATGGTGTTCAGCTCATCGCGGCCGCAGGCCTTGAGGTAGAGGAACAGCTGCGTGCGGTAGGCGGCGCAGCCGGAGAGCACCGAATTGACCAGGAAGTTGCCGCGCGTCGTCTTGCGGCCGAACATGTCGATTTCCTCGCGGAAATCGGCATCGGTGTAGTCGCCGAGCAGCGCCGCATAGGTGTCGGCCTGAGCCGCGAGCGCCGTCATTGTCTGCTCGAAGTT
>JBFWUM010000029.1:0-21134 GCA_050247255.1 Vicinamibacterales bacterium
GTGGCGCGCAGCCCGGTGTTCACCTGCGGCCCCGACGACGACGTCCAGTCGGCGCTGGCAACGATGAAGCAGCATCACATCCGCCGATTGCCGGTCGAAGGGTTCGGCGGCACCGTGGCCGGCATCATCTCGATGAACGACATCCTGCTCGCGGCCGGCAAGCGGGGGGTCGGACACGCGGACATCATCGGCACGTTCCAGTCCATTTGCGCGCACCATCATCCGGTGGCGCACGTGACGGCGGCCTGAGAGCGAGGATGGTCGCGTATGCCCTACAAGCACCTGCTGTTTCGATCCGAGGCTCGTGAAAAGGTCCTGCGTGGCGCGACGGCGATCGCCGACGCCGTCCGGGTGACGCTGGGCCCTCGATCCCGCAGCGTGCTGATCGAAAAGAAATGGGGCAAGCCGATCGTCTGCAACGACGGCGTCACCATCGCCAGGGCGTTCTCCCTCAAGGATCCCGCTGAGAACCTGGGTGCGCAGATGCTGCGAGACGCGGCGGAGCGCACCGGGGACTCGGTCGGCGACGGGACGACGACGTCCACGCTTCTCGCCCATGCCATCCTGGCCGGCGGCATCCGCAACATCGCCGCCGGTGCCAGCGCGATCGACCTGAAGCGCGGTCTCGATCGCGGCGCGCGCGCCGCGATCGCCGCGCTCAAGGCGCAGTCGCGTCCCGTGCAGAGCCAGCGGGAGAAGCAGCAGGTCGCGACGGTGTCGGCGCACAACGATCCTGCGGTCGGCGAGCTCGTCGCGCAGGCGATCGAGAAGGTCGGGGCCGAAGGAGTCGTGACGGTCGAGGAAGCGAAGGGCACGGAAACGACGATCGAGGTCGTCGAGGGATTGCAGTTCGACCGCGGCTACCTCTCTGCCTACTTCGTCACGAACCCGGAAAAGATGGAAGCGGTCCTGGAAGACGCGCTCATCCTCCTGTACGAAGGCAAGATCAGCAACGTCAAGGACTTCCTGCCACTCCTCGAGCAGGTGGCCAAGCACGGATCGCCGCTGCTGGTCATTGCGGAGGACGTGGAAGGCGAGGCGCTGGCCACACTCGTCGTCAACCGCTTGCGCGGGGTCTTTGCGACCGCGGCCGTGAAGGCGCCTGGCTTTGGCGATCGCCGTCAAGCCATGCTCGAGGACATCGCGATCCTGACCGGCGGCCGGCTGGTCGCGCAGGAGCTCGGCATCCGGCTGGAGAACGTGACGACCGACCACCTTGGTCGCGCCGCGCGCATCGTCATCGATCGCGAGCATACGACCATCATCGGCGGCAAGGGAGACAAAGCGGCGATTGATGGCCGGTGCCAGGAACTGCGCACGCAGATCGCCGACACCACGTCTGACTACGACCGCGAGAAGCTGGAAGAACGCCTCGCCAAGCTATCGGGCGGGGTCGCGGTGATTCGGGTCGGGGCGCCGTCCGAAGTGGAAATGAAGAGCCGGCACGAAGCGTTCGACGACGCGATTCATGCGACGCGCGCGGCGATCGCCGAAGGCGTGGTGCCAGGCGCCGGGCTGGCGCTCCTGCGGACGATTCCTGCGGTCGAGGACGAGGCGTCACGCGCCGAGGGCGACGAGCGCGCGGGCGCGCTCATCCTCCGCCGCGCGCTGGAGGCGCCGAGCCGTCAGATCGCCGAGAACTCCGGCGTCGACGGAGGCGTCGTCGTCGAGAAAATGCGGTCAGGCACGGGCAACCTCGGATTCGATGCGGCGGCAGGGACGTACGTGGATCTGATCGAAGCCGGGATCATCGATCCGACCAAGGTGGTGCGCCTGGCGCTCGAGAACGCCGTGTCGGTGGCCGGTGTGCTGCTGCTGACCGAGGCAACGATGACCGAGGTACCGGAACCGAAGGCGGAGGTTCCAGCCCCCGGGACAGAAGGCTACTGATCATGAAACTCGCTGTGCTGGCCCTCGACTACGACGGCACGATCGCACGCGGTGACACGCTCGACCCATCAGTGCGAGCGGCCATCGCAAGCGCGAGAACGAGCGGCATCGTCACGCTCCTTGTCACCGGACGAATCCTGGCCGAACTCGAACGAGTGGCGGGTCAACTGCATTTCGTCGATGGCATCGTCGCCGAAAACGGGGCCGTCCTGCACTTTCCCGACAGCGGACACACGTCAATCCTTGCTCCGCCAGTGTCAGAGACCTTCCTCGCGGAGATGAGGCGGCGTGGCATCCCGCATGCGGCAGGCAGCTGCCTCGTCGACGCGAGCGCCGACCAGGCCCCGCGCATACTTGAGGTGATTCACGAGCTCGAGCTGCCCCTCGTGCTGATCTTCAACGGCGGCCGGGTCATGACGCTGCCGCAGGGCATCAGTAAGGCGACGGGCCTCCACATCGCGCTCGACACCCTTCGATTGTCGCCACGAAACGCGCTCGCGATTGGAGACCGCGAAAACGATTACGAGTTGCTCAGGCTTGCAGAGGTCGGCGTCGCCGTCGAGTGGGGAAGTGTCGCCTTGCGCCAGTCAGCGGATATCACGCTGACCGGAGACGGTCCGCCCGCCGTCGCCGCCTATCTCGCCGAAACCGCGGCTGCCGGTCGCCTGCCGGCGCCTCCTCGCGCGCGTCGCCGTCTCAGGCTGGGACATACGGAAGACGGCAGCGAGTTCTCGCTGGCGGTGCGTGGCCGCAATGTGCTGATCGCCGGGGACGCGAAGTCGGGGAAGTCGTGGGTGGCCGGCCTGTTGTGCGAACAGTTGATTCTGCATGGTTACTGCGTCTGCGTCATCGATCCTGAGGGGGACTACCGCTCCCTGGAGGGACTCCCGGGCGTCACCGTGCTGGGCGGGGACGATCCGCTGCCGACGCCGCGTGAACTGCTGCGCGCACTGCGGTATCCGGACCGAAGCGTCGTCATCGACCTGTCGCATCAGCCCCACGATGAAAAGATGCAGTACATCCGCGCCGTGCTTCCGGCCTTGAACGTCATGCGGCGGCGGACCGGACTCCCCCATCGGATCCTCGTGGACGAGGCCCATTACTTCCTGCACGACGCCGAGGCGCACCATCTGCTGGATCTCGAGACGAACGGCTACACCGTCGTCACGTACTGCGCATCACGATTGCCGCAAGCGCTGCTGGCGGCAAGCGAAGTCATGATTGTCACCTGCGAATCGAATCCGGCCGAGGCTCAGGCGCTCCGGCAGTGCTGCGCCAGGTGCGGGGCCCTGGATGATGCAAAGTGGGCCACGATTGGGCATCTCAAGGTCGGTCAAGCGATTGCCCTGCCAATCACGGAGGAGGCCGGCGGCGACCTGCGGATGTTCACGATCGGCCCCCGTATCACGCCGCATGTCCGGCATCGCGAGAAGTACGTCGACGTGCCGGTGACGGACGCGAAGGCATTCGTGTTCAGCGGCAATGGAGTGTCACCGCGCCGTGCCCAGACGCTGCGGCAGTTCGTCACCGCGATGGGAGCGGGCCGGCTGCCGGCACTCGAGGGATACCTCAAGCGAGGGGACTTTTCGCGATGGATTCGTGACGTGTTCGGCGATCGCGCGCTGGCCGACGAATTGCGGGATCTGGAGGAGCGGCATCGAACGACGCCTCGAGCCGAGACGATCGCCGACATCATCGAGGCCGTACGGGGGCGGTACGACCTGGTCGAGGGTGAGACGGTCGTGACGGGCGCCGCCGCCTGAACGCCCGCGTGACCTTACTCGTTCAGCCTCCGAGCTATCGCGGCGTCGGCTCGACGTACTCCACCAGCACGCCGTCGGGGTCGATGGCGAAGACGAAGCGGCCGAAGCCCCGCTGGATCGGCTCGGCGCCCACGCTCAGGAAGCGGTAGCCAGCCTCCTTCGTGCGCGCGATCAGCGCATCGAGATCGCGCACCTGCAGCTGGAACTGCGGCGACCCGACGTCCTCGATCTTCCACCGGAACGGCTGCGCCGTGGCGCCGGGCGGCAGTACGAACTCGTCGAGCAGCACCGTGACCTTCGTGCCGGCGATCGTGATCGGTGTCTGGCGCAGCTCGCCGCCGGCCAGCCCGTTGAGCGCCAGTTCGGCGGCCGTGCCGCGTCGTGTGTCACCGACCTCGAAGTTGAGCAGGTCGCGGTAGTAGCGAAGCGACCGCGCCGTGTCGGCCACGGTCAGGCCGATGGTCGTCCGGATGACCGGGCCCGGCCCGGCCGCGGCAATCTCCGCGGCCGACGCCTGCGCCAGCTGCACCAGGTAGCCGTCGGGATCCCGCACGAGGACGGCGCGCCCGTCCGGGGTGTCCACCGGGGCGCCGCCGGTCGTTACGCGAGGTGCCCCCGCGGCCTCGAGCCGCGAGAGCACCGCGTTGAGATCGCGCACGTGAAAGATCAGCCGCGACGCGCCGGGATCCCACGGGCTGGCCGCGCGGTCGCTGCGGGGGATGTCGAAGAACTCCGACAGCTCCAGCCCGAACGGCGTGTTCGTGGTTTCCATGAAGACGTTGCGGAACCGCGAGCCTTTCGTGTTGGTGAGGTTCCACACGAGCGGGTCTGGCGCGGCGTTCGAGACCGGTCGAATCTGGACGGGCGGCGCGTTGGCGGGCGCCCGGCCGCCAAACGGGTTCCGCACGAGCTCCATGTCGAGGACGTCCCGGTAGAAGGCGTAGGCGCGCTCACCATTGCCGGTCGAATGGATCCAGTTGTAGAGTCCGCGCGCCACGGGTGATTGCGCCGCGGCCGCGGCATTCAGTCCCTTCGACTTGAACGTCCACTGCGAATCGGCGCACAGCCCGCAGCTGGAACCGAGGAACGTCCGCCCGGCCTCGGCGTTCTTGCGCAGCTGCCAGTCGAGCCACGTGACCACGACCTGCGCCGCGGCGCCGCCGTTCGGCTCCCAGTAGGTGCCGCCGTGCCCCGTGTTGATGTCGGCGACGGCGACCGGCACGTGCGCGATCTTCTCGAAGTCGTCCATGCCGTTGGGATAGGCGACGTCGGTCGGCCCGCCAAGCACGTAGAGGATCGGCGTGTGCAGCCTGCGCAGCGCCTCCTTGTCGACGACCATGCCGGCCATGCGCGTCTGCCGGCCGGCGATGAAGCCGCTGTTCATGATCACCATCGTCTGCACGCGCGGGTCATCGGCAACGGTCAGCGCCTGCACGCCGCCGCAGCTGTATCCCGACAGCGCCACGGCGGCGGGATCGATCAGTCCCTGATAGCGGCTCCCGGTGCGCCCGTTCTCGGCCAGCGCCCAACCGATGGCTTCGCGCAGCTGCTCCGGACGTGTCGGCGCATACGTTTCGATGTTGAAGTCCGCAGGGCGCGGTGGCCCCTCCGTCCTGCCGGGACCGTTATGGATGCCGCCGGGCGCGATCACCAGGAAGCCGTGCGAGGCGACCTCCAGCAGGTGCAGCCGCGAGCTGGCGCCGTCCGCAGAGCAGCCGCCGTTGCCGAAGACGTAGACCCCCAGGCGGCGCTGCCCGAGCGCCGACAGGTTGGCCGGGCGATAGACGACGTGATTGGGGAGTCCCGGGTCGACCTCTTTCATCGCCGGGTACGGGCCGGTGCCCGGCGTGTCAGGTATGGCGTTGCGGTCGGGCGCAGCCTGCCCGCTCACCACCGCGGCCGCAGCCGCGAACAGCGCCCCGAACACGAACGAACGCGCGCGTCTGGTCATCGCTGTTCCCTTCCTTTCGATGAAGCGGCGCGTACTCTAACATTCGATCATGACCGACACCACGAAGTTCTACATCGGCGGCAAATGGGTAGAGCCCGCCGAACCCCGGCTTTTCGACGTCGAGAACCCGGCGACCGAAGAAGTCATCGCGAAAATCTCACTCGGCAGCGCCGCGGACGTCGACCGCGCCGTGCGCGCCGCACGCGCGGCATTTGCCGCGTTTTCGGAGACGACCGCCGACGAGCGGCGTGCCCTGCTCCAGCGCATCGTCGAAGCGTGGGAGGCGAGAGCTGATGATCTCGCCGCCGCGGTGACCAGCGAAATGGGCGCCCCCGCCGCGCTCGCGAAAAACGCGCAGGGGCCGTTCGGCCTCGTGCACTTCCGGCAGGCGATCGAGGTGCTCAAGACCTACCAGTTCGAACAGCGGCTGGGTCACTCGCTGGTCCGCCGCGAACCGGTGGGCGTCTGTGCGCTCATCACGCCCTGGAACTGGCCGCTCCACCAGATCGGCTGCAAGGTCGCCGCGGCCCTCGCCGCCGGCTGCACCATGGTGCTCAAGCCGTCTGAAATCGCCCCGCTGAACGCCCACATCGTCGCCGAGATCATGGATGCGGCCGGCGTGCCGCCGGGCGTCTTCAACCTGGTGCACGGGGATGGCCCCACGGTTGGCGTTGCCATGAGCATGCATCCGGACGTCGACATGGTGTCGTTCACCGGCTCCACGCGCGCCGGCATCGAGGTGGCGCGGAACGCGGCGCTGACGGTGAAGCGCGTCGCGCAGGAGCTGGGCGGCAAGTCGGCCAACATCCTGCTCGACGATGCGGACCTGGCGACGTTCGTGCCGAAGGGTGTCGTGGCCTGCTTCCTGAACTCGGGACAGGCGTGCGCGTGCCCGTCGCGCATGCTCGTGCCGCGACACCTGCATGCAGAGGCCGTGCGCCTCGCCCGCGAAGCGGCGGCCACGGTGCGCGTCGGCGATCCGCTGGCCGAGGGCACCGCGGTCGGTCCGCTGGTCAGCCGCACGCAGTTCGACCGCGTGCAGGGCTACATCAAGAAGGGGATCGACGAGGGCGCTACGCTGGTGGCCGGCGGTCTGGGCCGGCCCGATGGGCTCGAGCGCGGCTACTACGTGAAGCCGACGGTCTTTGCCGACGTGAAGAGCTCGATGACGATTGCGCAGGAGGAGATCTTCGGCCCGGTGCTGGTGATCCTTCCCTACGACGACGAGGCCGATGCCGTGCGCATTGCCAACGACTCGCAGTACGGCCTGTCGGGATTCGTGGTTTCGGCGGATCACGAACGCGCGGCGCGGGTAGCCAGGCGGATGCGCACGGGCCAGGTGCGCCTCAACGGCGCGCCGCACGACTTCGCGGCGCCGTTCGGAGGCTACCGCTGCTCGGGCAACGGCCGCGAGTTCGGCGTGTTCGGCATCGAGGAATACCTCGAGGCCAAGTCGATCTGCGGGTACTATCCGGCCGCCTGATGGCCGGGACCTCGGTCTTCCGGGCCGGCGGGTACCGCTACATCCCCGGCCCGTTTCAGTACTCCGGCGGCGTCGCGGCGGAGCCGGGGTGCGCCATCCACCGCGCGCGATTCAGGCAGCCGGTGCCCCTGGAAGAAGGATTCGCGCGGATCGAAGCGCATCTCAAGGCGACTGGCCGGCCGCTCACATCACTGTGCGCATGTGAGCTGCGTTCGCCCGGGCAGTTCTCCGCGCAGGGCTTCGTCGACTTCAACCGTCGCTATGTCGCCATCCTCGAGCGCTGGGGAATCGTGTCAGGCGACGACAATCCCGTCGCCAGGTCGAACGTCTGTCCGGATCTGGACGCGCCGGCGGAGCCGAGTGTTCACGCCTTCAGCTACACGGTCACTGCCGGTGAGGACTGGTACCCGAGCTTTGTCATTGCCGGATCGGCCGAAGTGCGCGAAGGCGCCGAGCCGTACGAGGAGCGGTTCATTCGCCGGGGGGATACTTCACCCGAGGCCCTTCTGGAGAAGGCGCGACACGTGCTCACCACGATGGAAAGAAGAATGGCTGCTTGTGGTGTGACCTGGCGAGACGCGACGGCGACACAGGCGTATACCGTTCACGACCTCCATCCGTTCCTGGCCGACGAAATCGTCGCGCGAGGCGCCGCGGCGGCGGGACTGACCTGGGTGTACGCACGACCGCCGGTTGTCGGTCTCGAGTTCGAAATCGACGTGCGTGGCGTTGAGGCCGAATACACCTTAGCGGGATGGGCACCCCGTTAAGGAGGCCCTACGTTCGATCAGCGTCAGAACGCGGCCAACCCGCCCGAGCACTCGAATCCCCGCCCATGGCTACAGCCTGACGGGCTGCTACAGGGCAGCGGGTGGCCAGTATGGGGATCGAGCACGGTCACCATCCATCCTTCCCTCCTTCCCTCCCGCGGAGAGGCAGGAAGTCCGTGTCCGTCGTCAGGAGATGCGCCCGGGCCGCTTGCGCGGCAGCACCCACCCACAGGTCGTTCTTGCCATGAAGTGGGTCGCCGATCCTGACGATGACGGTCTCTTTCTCGACGATGTCCTTCAGGCGCGCCTGTTTCTGAGGACCCCATCCCAGGCTTCGGCTGAACGCCAGCATCTCGCCTACCGACACCTCGCATATCAGCGGACGCGTTCGCTGGGCGGCTAAGGCGAACTGCTGCTCGATGGCGTGGGCGACAGCGGAGTCGCGCACCAGGTGCAGGACGATGCTGGTATCGAGCAGGTAGGCGGGCGCCGCCATTCAGTCAGCGGAGTTCAGCGAGCGCTCTAAGGAAATCGTCGTCCGATTCCCCCGCTTCCGTGGGCATCGACCCCCGCAGCGAACGGTATGCAGACGGTTCGTTGGGTTTGAGTCTTGCGGCTCGCTGGTAGTCGCGAGCAATTGCCGCGTGTGGAACCCGGCGAAACAGGCCCTCCTGCTGCGACGCCGCAGCGACCACATCGGCATCAATGCGAAGGACGGTGCCCGATGGCCGAAACACCGCGAGTCCTTCGACAACCACATCCGTGTTGAACAGGTCGCGATAGTCCTCGATCGGTTCCTCAGCCTGCCACAACACGGTGACGAACTCACCGGGTTGCACCTCAATTTTCAGCACACTCTGGCTGGCGCCCATCAGATCCAGCCGGCCGGCCACGCGGACGCGTTGCGGCCGTGGCGTGACTGCTGCCAGGCGGGTTGCCGCCTGCACCACCTGCGTGTCGATGTGCGGCGAGGCAACGCCCCCATCCATCAGCGACAGGCGCTCGATGCCACGCTTCAGCGCGACGCCATAACGACCAATACGCCGCAGCAGGGGGCGGATCAAAACGCGAACTCTCCGTCTTCATGGCTGCGACGTCGGTCAGCGCCGCACCAAAGGCTTCGAACGCAGTGTCGTCCTGTCTCGGCCCGTCGTCCCACAGCGTGGGTTGCTCGAAGAATGCTGGTGCGGCAGAGCCGAACGATGGGAGCTCGAAATGAAGGATCGTGAGCCCGTTGCCGCTGCCCTCATGACCTACGAACCGGACGTCGGCGGCACGTTTCAACGCCTTTTGGACGCGGCCGCGCGGGCGGCTCGAATGGAGGAATCCCATGCGGACCGCGTCCTGCAGCGAATCGTGCGGCCCCGACAGGACCGGTCCAATCAGTTCAGGCCGCGGGCGGCGACCGAGGCCGCCGTGCCCTTCGAGGCGGAAGGACCGCTGGACGAGTGTCAGGGTCTTCTCAGTGCTCATCGCGATCCTCCTTCCAGGGCATTGGACCCCTCAATCGGAGGATAGTACATCGTCTGAGGCGTCCGATGATTCTGGACGCCTGCGGCCGTCTATATCCCTGAACGCGCCGGGCCCGTCGGCCCGGCCGGGAGGGAGACGCGATGCGAGTGTGGACCGGGCGAATCCTCAGCGGGATCGCCATTCTGTTCCTGGCGTTCGATGCCGGGATGAAGCTGATTCAATTCCCGGCAGCGACCGCCGGCACCGCCGACCTCGGCTATCCAGTCCACGTCGTGCTGCCGTTAGGCGTGTTGCAGGCCGTGCTGCTGGCGCTCTACATCATCCCCAGGACAGCCGTGCTCGGGGCGGTGCTGTGGGTTGGTTATCTCGGTGGCGCGATCGCCACGCACGTGCGCGTGGAGAACCCCTGGGCGACGCACATCCTCTTCCCGATTTACGTCGCGCTGCTCCTGTGGGGCGGCCTGTGGCTGCGCGACGCTCGCCCCCGCGCGATGTTTACCGGCACCCCGTAAAGGGGTGCTCTACATCCGGGATTACTGCATCCGGGGTCACCGTGGCGAGTACGTCCCCCAGTTCGTGAAGTCCCACGTACGGATCGCCATCGCGGGTCGATGGAACACGAACTTCGGCTCGCCGAAGTCCTGCGCCAGCGTTGGCCGCAGCTCCGCCGCCGTCGCGTTCATCCGCTCGGGCAGTTGACGGGCATCCATCCAGCGGCCGCTTTCCAGGCGATCGACGAGCGTTTGGAACGCGGCCACTTTCTCCAGCACGGTCTGCGTCGCGTGCCCCGGGCGATTGATGTAGACCGTGCGCACGAGGTCTTCCGTGCCCGCCTTGCGCACCAGGTCCTCGTAGGCCATCTCGGCTGACGGTGGATCGTACGGATCGCCGATGGTCTTCGCGAGCAGCACCGGCCCGCGCAGCTTGCCGGTATAACCGCCGTTTCGTTCCGCGCGCGCCACGGCCGCCGGGTCGGCGGACACGCGCGGGGCTTTCGCCAGCGTGTCGAGGTCGGCGTCGAGGTTGGCGCCGGCCTTCGCGTACGCGTGGCGGACGACGTCGATCAGCCCCGATCGTTCCAGCTGCGCCCGGTAGTCGACGCCATGGTTCCACGTGAAGTTGCCACCCGCCATCGCCTCGTTCAGGTAACGGATGCGATGCGGGAATCCGCCGGCGAAGCTGGCGACCATGTTGTCGACCTGCGCGTCGTAGTCGGTCGCCGCCGGCTGCGCGCTGTCGCGAATGCTCCAGACCGGCGCCTGGTCGAACGCGCCCGCGAGCACCAGGCGCGCCCGTCCCAGCGGTGTGGCTTTGGCCTTCTCGACGATGGCGTTGAACGCCGCGTCGGGCGGGTAGCGACCCTCGCCCGGCTCGGGCAGATCGACGAGCGTCAGCGGCGAGGCGGGATCGACCAGCATCTCGAGCGCCCACACGGCGTCCAGCTTCGACAGCAGCGTCCCGACCACGCCGTGCCCGCCGCCCGACATGGCGACGGCGCCGTCGAAGATTTCGGGGTGCATGTCGATGGCCGAGAGGGCAGGGAAGCCGGCGCGCGACACGCCGAAGGCAATCGTTCGCTTCGGCGTGCCGAAGCGCTCGATGAACAGGCGCCGGATCGTCAGGAAGTTCTCGACGTGGTTGCGCATCTCGTATGCGCTCGCATCCTGCTGCCGGTTCGGGCCGCCGATCGCATAGCCGCGCTCGAGAAACCAGCGCCGCTGGGTGGCGCCCCACGTATCGGAGACGAAGTCGTGGTCGAGCACGAGCGTGCCGTTCCACGATGGCGGCTTGATGGCCTCGTACGGCGTCTGGCCGACCATCCCCTGGCGCAGGACGCCCGAGATGACTTCGGACCCGGACGGATTCGCGGCCAATCGCGCGGCCGCCCGCTCGGCCTCGGTCGGCGGAGCGTTCTGCGCGCCCCCCGTCATGGTGGCCGCAGCCAGTGCCGCCACGAGTGCAACGACGCCCAGGGCACGCGTGTGAATCAGGCGCATCAGCTTCGTCTCCGGTGAGAGTCCGAGGTGTCCGCGGGTCTTATATCACGCTAGAATCCCCACGATGCGGGGCGGACTACGGTTCCGCAGCGACGAGTTTCGGCAGGTACAAGGAGGACAGATGCGATACGGATCCGGAGCGGTGCTGGCACTGGGATTCGCGGCGGTGATCGCCGCAGTGGTGTCGGCGCAACAGGCGCCAGCGGCGCAGGGGCAGGCGGCACAGCGGCAGCCGATGTCGTTCTTCATCACCTCGGTCGGCATTGGCCGCGGCGGTGATCTTGGCGGGCTTGCCGGTGCGGACGCCCACTGCCAGATGCTGGCGGCGGCCGCCGGACGCGGCGACGTCACCTGGCGCGCCTACCTGAGCACGCAGGGGCCGAACGCCGTCAACGCGCGCGACCGCATCGGCAACGGCCCGTGGTACGGCGCGACCGGGCAGATCATCGCGCGCGACCTCGGTCATCTCCATGGCGACACGCTGGAGCAGGCGCGCATGGGCAACGGGCTGCACCAGCTGCACGCGGTCAACGAGAAGGGCGAAATCGTTCCCGGCCGCGTCGGCGGCCCCGGCGCGCCGCCGAGCGTGCACGACATCATGACGGGCTCGCAGGCCGATGGGCGCGCGTATCCGGCCGGGATGGACCAGACCTGTTCGAACTGGACGAGCAGCGCCGAAGGCATGGGCAGCGCGCGGCTTGGGCACTTCGATCGCGTCGGCGCCGACAACAACTCGTGGAACTCGACGCACGCCACGCGCGGCTGCAGCCAGGCCAACGTCAGCCGCGGCGGCGGCGCCGGCTTCTTCTACTGCTTCGCCGTGAACTGAGCCCCACCAACAGATCGGGCAGGCAGCACGTTTAGAGAGGTATGGACGAACGGCTGCCTGCCCTGTTCGACGCCCATGCCGACCGCCTGTATCGCCTGGCGCGCCGGCTGACCCCGAGCGTGGACGATGCGCTCGACCTGGTCCAGGACACATTCCTGCGGGCGGCCAAGGCCCCGGCATCGATCCCCGCCGGCGCACGCGACGAGGAAGCGTGGCTGGTGCGCGTCCTCGTGAACATCCGCCGCGACCAGTGGCGGAAGGCCGCCGTTCGCCAGCGGTACGAACCGCTCGTCACACACCAGGAACCGACCGGTAATCCCGAAAACAGCCTGTTGGCCAGGACGGCTGTCTGGAAGGCGCTCGACGCGCTCCGTCCGCGGCGGCGCGCCATCATCGTCATGGCGGAGCTGGACGGGCGGCCAGTGGCGGAAATCGCGGCGCTGCTCGGCATCTCGGCGATTACCGTCCGATGGCATCTGTCGCGCGGCCGCCGCGAGCTGACGCGGCGGCTCTCACTCGAGTTAGGAGATACCGATGCCCAGCCTCAGGCAGGTCTTGCAGGACGCCGACCCGCTTCGTCACGAAGCATTGCTCCCTGACGCCGATCGCGCCCGCATTCGCCTGGCGGTCCTGCGTGAGGCGGCGGCTCCCACTCGGCCAGTGTCGTCGCGTCGACGTTTCCAGGTTGCCTTTGCGACGGCCGTCGTGGCGGCCATCGCGTCCGCGTTCTGGGTCGGCGATCGCAGGGCGGTGCTCGCGGCGGTCCGCTTCGAGGTGTACCTCGCCGAGGAACAGCCCGCACCGGGTCTCATCGTCGCGCAGGGCCCGGACTCGCGCCTGGTTTATCTTCACCCGGACGCTGTGGTGACCAACGACGACATCGGCTCGAGTTGGGTATCCGACGATGGGGCAGGCAGCGGGATCAACGTCGAGTTCCTTGCCTCTGGCGCGGAGAAGATGCGTCGCGCAACGGCCGCCCACATTGGCCGGCCGATGGCGGTCCTTATCGATGGACGTGTGGTGATGGCACCGACGCTCCGCTCGCCGATCAGCAGCTCCGCGCGCATCAGCGGATCTTTCACGCCTGAAGAGGCGCAACGAATCGCCGACGGCATCAGCCCGCGATGAGGCGGAACTGAAGTTCCGCAGCTAGGAGCTTGCTGCGGGGTTCGCGGGCCCGCTAGCGCGGCAGCCCGGCTATCGGGTTCTGGAGGCGGAAGAGCGTACGCCCGGCCGTCACGTACAGCGTCTTCATGTCGGCGCCGCCGAACGCCGTGTTGGTGATGACATCCTCGGCAATGGGGATGAAGCGCAGCAGGCGCCCCGCGGGTGAGATGACATACACGCCCGCCCGAGTCATCAACGCGTCCGCAGTCCAGGCGCGCGCGGCTGCCAGCGCCCCCGGCGGCGCCGGTTCGTTGAGCCCGGCGGCGACGTAGAGGTTGCCGTCGACGTCCACGCTCATCCCGTCGCCGCTGCGGCCGGGAAAGTCGAACAGCACGCGGCCGTTGCGTGCCGTGCCGCCGGCCGCCAGGTCGAACGCGCGGATCATGCGCGCGCCGTCCGGCGCAGCGCCCGATTCGATGATGTAGAGCGTCCGGTCATCCGGGGCAATCTGCAGGCCCGTTGGGGCGGACGATGTCCGGCGCCGCGAGCACGCGCGCCACCTGTCCGGGCGCGTCGATCCGGTAGACGGCGCCGCCGGCCGGGTCGGTGAAGTAGATGCGCCCGCGCCCGTCCAGCGTCACGTCGTTCGCGCCGCGGAATGGCGCGCCGTTGAAGCTGTCGGCCAGCACCTCGATGGCGCCGGTGGTGAGATCGGTGCGCGTGATGCGCGCCGGCTCGCCGTCGGCCGGGCCTTCGCAGGCGATCAGGCGTCCCTGCGGATCGATGACCAGCCCGTTCGCGGCGTGGCTCCGCTCGCGGAAGACGGTCAGCTCGCCCTGCGGGGTCAGCTTGAAGATGCGCTGCGCGCGCAGCTCGGTGAAGTAGACATTGCCATTGCGATCCACCGCGGGCCCTTCGGTGAGCGCGGGTACTTCCGCGGCGCGCGACATCTCCTGGGCCGTCGCCGGCGCGACCGGCGCGAAACAGAGTGCAACCAGCAGCAGCCTGAACATGCGGCAGAGTCTATTCCCGGTCTCCGTCCCCGCGGTAAACCACCTTGCCACCGACGATGGTGTAGGTGACGGCCGTCGACAGGATCTCGTCCTCGGGGACGGTGAGAATGTCCTTCGACAGCACGGTCACGTCGGCCAGCTTGCCGCGGGTCAGCGAGCCCTTGATGTCGTCTTCCTTCGCGGCAAACGCGGCATTCCACGTGGCCGCGCGCAACGCTTCCTCACGCGTCATGCGCTGATCCGGAAAGAACGGCGAGCCATTGGCCGACTCGCGCGTCACGGCGGCGTGGAAGTTGGCGATCGGGTTGATGGGCTCGACCGGCGTGTCGGTGCCGTTGCTGACGATGGCGCCGCTCTGGATCAACGTGCGCCACACGTAGGCGCCGTCGCGCGCGCGCCGGGCGCCGAGGCGTTCGATCACGAATGGCGCGTCAGAGGTGGCATGGATCGCCTGCATCGAGGCGATCACCCCCAGCTGTGCGAGGCGCGGCATGTCGGTCAGGCTCAGGTGCTGGGCGTGCTCGATCCGCCACCGCAGGTCGGTGAGTTCCGGCCGGCTCCGGAATGCCGCCTCGTAGACGTCGAGCACGGTGCGGTTGGCGCGATCGCCGATCGCGTGCACGTTCAGCTGCACGCCGTTGTCGAGCGCGAGGCGCGCCGCCTCTTCCAGTTCCGCCACCGGAATCGTGTTCAAGCCGACATGGCCCGGCAGGTCGGCATACGGCTCCAGCATCCAGGCGCCCCGCGAGCCGAGCGCCCCGTCCATCGTCTTCTTGATGGCCGCCACCGTGAGGCGGTTGTCGCCAAGGCGCAGCGCCTTCTCGCTGGGCAGCCTCGCCCGCAGGGTGTCGTTGCTGTCGCGCACCATGACATAGAGGCGGATGCCAAGGTCGCCCTGCGCCAGCGCCTGCTTGAAGAAGTCGATGGTCTCGAAGTCCGAGCCCGCGTCCTGGAAGGAGGTGACGCCGTTGGCAAGCGCTTCCTGGACCGCCAGCTCGAGACGCCGATCCCTCTCGGCGCGGTTCTCCTCGTCGCTGCGCGTATCGACCCACAGCTGGTACGCGCTCTGCGCCAGACCAGCGGCGGTTTCGCGCAGCAGTCCGGTTGGTCTCCCCGATCCGTCCTTCAGGATGTCGCCACCTGGTGGATTCGGCGTCGTCGAGGTGATGCCGGCCAGCTCCATGGCCCGGGCGTTGACGATGGCGGCATGGCCGCTGGCGTGGGTGAGCAGCACCGGGTGTCCGGGTGCTGCGGTGCTGAGCGCATCGTGGACCGGGAAACCCTCGACGCCCGGCACCGGGCGCGCGTTCCACTTTTCCTGGTGCCAGCCCCGTCCCAGGATCCAGGTCCCCGGCGCGGCTGTCGCCGCGGCGTCGCCCACCATGCGCACGATGTCGTTCCACGACGCCGCGCCGGTGAGGTCGAGGGTCGTCTTCGACTGGCCGAGGTTCATCAGGTGGCCATGGCCTTCGATGAAGCCCGGCATGGCGAACTGGCCGGCGAGGTCGATGACCTCGGTGTCGGGGCCAATCAGCCGCTCGACGTCGCGGTCGGTGCCGACCATGGCGATGACGTCGCCGCGTATCGCAACCGCCTCCGCGATGGGGGCCGCCGGCTCGAGGGTGGCGACCACCCCGTTGCGCAGGACGAGGGTCGCCGGCTCCGGACGCGGCACGTCGGGCGCGCAGCCGGCCAGCACGGCCGCAACAGCGATCGACACGAAGATCCGCATACGCGAATAGTATGATCGGCGCCTTCGAGGGCGAAGAGGCATGCGGCGATCGATCATCCACCTGCTCCTGGCCCTGGTGCTGCTGGCTCCAGGTGCCGCTGCTGCGCAGAGCCGCGCCGGTGCGCGGGCGTCTGCCGATGTGCTCGACGTCACGCCGCCCTCAGCGCGTGTCCGCGGCCTTCCCGGTGACATGACCCTCGTCGAGCGCGGCTGCCGCGCGGCGTCCTCAGCGAACGTCCGGCAACGCATCGTCGACATTGCCGCCCAGGAATGGGCGTTCTTTGGCTACCGCCTCGCCGCGCCGGCAGATGCCGACGACACCGACGGCCCGCCGCCGTCGCCGGAGGCATTCCGCCGCCGCCGCCCGCGCCTGCCGCCCGGGGAGGCGGCACGCGTGGCCAGCTCGATTGCCGGCTATTGGGCGGTCACGCCGGAGGGGCCATGGATCGTCGGCCGCCAGAACGAGCGCTGGAGGGGGGAGGACGGCGTCGCCGCCCGCTGGAACGCGCCATGGTCTGCCGCGTTCATCTCGTGGGTGATGTGCGAGGCGGGGCTGGGCGCCGAGAGGGAGTTCCGCCGCGCCGTCGCGCACCATTCGTACATCGACCAGGCGATTCGGGCCCGCGAAAGCGGCGCGCCGCAGGCGGCCTTCGCGGCGTTCGATCCGGGGGAGCAACCGATCCAGCCTGGCGACCTGCTGTGCTCGTCACGCCGTCCGGTCTACCGTTCGCTGGCCGAGCGCCGGCGGCAGCTCGGTGTCGGTGCCCGCAGCCACTGCGACATCGTCGTCAAGGTCGACGAGCCTGGCGGTCGCGTGTTCGCCATCGGCGGCAACGTGCGCGGCGTCGTCAGCCTGAAGACGTTGCCGGCGTCGCGCCGGCCCGGCGAGCAGCTGCGCGCCAGCACCGGCAACGACCAGCGGCCGATCTTTGCCCACCTCACGCTGCGCGCGGGGTCGATTTCCGCCCACGCCCTCGACACCAGCCCGGCGATGGCCGGTGCCCCGCGCACGCTCTTCTAGCCCGGCGCGTCACCCTCCGGATCGATGACACACGTCGTGGTCGGGAGCAACGGGTGCGTCGTTGACATACATAGAACTACAATGTATAAGACCGTTACGTATGGAGCTGGGGAAGGATCTCGTGGCCGCGTCGGCGACACCGCTGGTGCTCGCCATCCTGGCGGAGGGTGACAGCTACGGCTACGCCATCCTGAAACGCGTCGGCGAGCTGTCGAATGGGCAGCTGCAGTGGACCGACGGGATGCTGTATCCGGTGCTGCACCGCCTCGAGCGGCTGGGGCTGGTGGCAGCGCGGTGGGGGACGTCCGACACCGGCCGGCAGCGGAAGTACTACCGCATCACCAGGGAGGGGCGGTCGCACCTGGCGGCGCAGCGGCAGCAGTGGAAGCTCGTCGACGACACGTTGCGCGGCATCTGGATGGAGGCGTGCACGGTATGAGCGCGACAGGCGACGCGGCGGCACTCGAAGATCAGATCGGGCAGTGGCGCCAGTACCTGCGCCGCCGCCGCGAGATCGGCGGCCGCGACGTCGCCGAGCTCGAGGATCACCTGCGCAGCCAGGTGGCGCGGCTCACCGACACCGGCCTCGCCGCAGACGAGGCGTTCCTTGTGGCGGTGAAGCGCATGGGCAGTCTCGACGCGCTTTCACGCGAGTTCGCGCGCGAGCATTCCGAACGGCTCTGGAAGCAGCTGGTCGTTGCCGGCGACGCGACCGGGTCGGAGGAGTCCGGCCGCCGGTCCGACGCGAAAGTCGCCTTCGCGTTCGCGGCCGGGGCGGCCGCCAGCCTCAAGGCGCCGGCGCTGTTCGGCTACGCGTTCGGCGATGCCGACGCGTTTTACCTTCGCAACGCCGTCCTGCTCGTTCTGCCCTTCCTGGCGCTGTATTTCGCCTGGAAGCGCGCCCTGACGCGCGACGTGCTCGTCGGCCTGGCGGCGGCCTTCGTCGCGGCGGCCGTCTTCATGAACATCTATCCGTTCGGGACCGGAAGCGACACCATGCGCGCTGGCGGCTCTGCACGCGCCGATTGCGCTCTGGCTCGCCATCGGCATCGCCTACACCGCCGGCCGCTGGTTTGCCGATCACGCGCGGATGGACTTCGTGCGGTTCTCGGGCGAGCTGGCGATCTACTTCGTCCTCATCGGGCTCGGCGGCGGCGTCTTCATCGCCTTTACCGCCATGCTGTTCCAGGCCATCGGCATCGACCCCGAGCCGATCATCGAGAATTGGCTCGTCCCGTGCGGCGCGGCCGGCGCCCTGCTGGTCGCCGCCTGGCTCGTCGAGGCCAAGCAGAGCGTCATCGAGAACATGGCGCCGGTCCTGACGCGGCTGTTCACGCCGTTCTTCACCGTGCTCCTGCTGGCGTTCCTGGGGACGATGGCGTGGACCGGCAACCCGATCGATGTCGAGCGCGACGTGTTGATAGCGTTCGACCTGCTGCTCGTCCTGGTCGTCGGCCTCGTCCTCTATGCGGCTTCGGCGCGCGATCCGGAGGCACCATCCGATCTCTTCGACCGCCTGCAGCTGGTCCTCGTCGTCAGCGCGCTCGTGGTCGACATCCTGGCGCTGGCGGCCATCGGCTCTCGCATCTCGGAATTCGGGTTGACGCCGAACCGGGTGGCGGCGCTCGGCGAAAACCTGATCCTGCTGGTGAACCTCGGGTGGACGGCCGTCCTCTACGCGCGGTTCGTCGCCGGCCGCGGCGCCTTTGCCGCGCTCGAGCGATGGCAGATGGCGTATCTGCCGGTCTACTCGGTCTGGGCGGCGTTCGTCGTCGTCGCCTTCCCGCCCCTCTTCTCGTTTCTGTAGGGGCCGTCGGTCAACGGATCATGGCCAACGTCATCTGGCGCGACGGCCAGGAGCTGTACCAGACAATGACGCGTTCCTCCTGACGCGCGTAGAATCGCGAGAGCGGAGGTGCGCATGACGTTTCGCAGGCTATGGCTGGCCTTCGGGCTGGTGGTCGCGTTGTCGTTTGCCGTGCTCGGGTGGACCGGCATCCGGATCTACCAGGAGATGCCGCCGGTTCCCGACCGGGTGGTCACCACCGATGGCCGCGAGCTGATCGGCCCCGGCGACATTTTCGATGGCCAGAACGTGTGGCAGTCGATGGGCGGCATGGAGGTCGGCTCCATCTGGGGGCACGGCAGCTACGTCGCGCCCGACTGGACCGCCGACTGGCTGCACCGCGAGGCGACGTTCATCCTCGATCGCTGGAGCGGCACGGCGGCGGGATGGGGCTCGCTTCCTCGCGCGCAGCAGGCCGAGCTCCAGAGCCGCCTCGAACAGCTCCTGCGCGAGAACACCTACCGCGACGGCACCGTGACCGTCGATCCGGTCCGCGCCGACGCCTTCGCCGCGAACGCCGCGCACTACGCCGACGTCTTCAGCAACGGCCGCGAAGAGTACGCCATTCCCCCTGGCGCGCTCACCGACCAGGAGCACCTGCGCAAGCTGGCGGCGTTCTTCTTCTGGACGTCGTGGGCGGCCAGCACCAACCGGCCTGACGAGACGATCACCTACACCAGCAACTGGCCGCACGAGCCGCTGGTCGGCAACCGTCCGACCGGCGACACCGTGGTCTGGACCGGCGTGAGCATCATCGTGCTGCTGGCCGGCATCGGCCTGATGGCCTCGTACTACGCCTCGATTCGCCAGCACGCGCCGCCGCCGGAGGCGCCGGTCAACGATCCGCTGCTCGGGTCGGTGCCGACGCCGTCGCAGCGCGCGGTCGTGAAGTATTTCTGGATCGTCTCGGCGCTCATCCTCGTCCAGATCCTCCTCGGCGTCGTCGTCGCCCATTACGGCGTCGAGGGGAACGCGTTCTACGGCATCCCGCTGGCCGAGTGGCTCCCGTACTCGGTTGCCCGCACCTGGCACGTGCAGCTGGGAATCTTCTGGATTGCCACCGCCTGGCTGGCCGCGGGGCTCTACATCGGACCCGCTGTCAGCGGCGTCGAGCCGGCCTGGCAGCGCTTCGGCGTCAACCTGCTCTTCGGCGCGCTGCTCGTGGTCGTCGTCGGATCGATGGCCGGGCAGTGGGCGAGCATCAAGCAGCTGCTCGGCATCGGGACCGCGTGGTTCTACCTCGGACACAGCGGCTACGAGTACATCGACCTCGGCCGGCTGTGGCAGATCCTCCTGCTGATCGGCCTGTTCCTCTGGCTGGCGCTGATGGTCCGCTCGGTGATGCCGGCGCTGCGCCGGGCCGACGATCAGCGTCCGTTGCTGACGATGTTCCTGATCTCGACCGTGGCGATCGCGGCGTTTTACATCGCCGCGCTCGGATACGGGCGTCAGACCAATCTGGCGATGGCCGAGTACTGGCGCTGGTGGGTCGTGCACCTCTGGGTGGAAGGCTTCTTCGAGGTGTTCGCGACGGTCGTCATCGCGTTCCTGTTCTCGCGCCTCAAGCTCGTGTCGATGCGCACGGCTGGCGAGGCGGCAGTGCTGTCGGCGACGATCTTCCTGTCGGGCGGCATCATCGGCACGCTGCACCATCTCTATTTCTCGGGCACCCCGACGTCGGTGCTGGCGCTCGGGTCGGTCTTCAGCGCGCTCGAGGTCGTGCCGCTGCTGTTTGTCGGCTTCGAGGCGTGGGAGAACATCCGGCTGTCCGAGCGGCGCGAATGGGTGCACAAGTACCGGTGGCCGATCTACTTCTTCGTGTCGGTGGCGTTCTGGAACCTGGTGGGCGCGGGGCTCTTCGGCTTCATGATCAACCCGCCGATCGCGCTCTACTACATGCAGGGGCTGAACACGACGCCGGTGCACGGCCACGCGGCGCTGTTCGGGGTCTACGGCATGCTCGGTATCGGCCTGATGCTCTTCTCGCTGCGCGCGCTCGACCCGAAGGCCGAGTGGAAGGAAGGGCTGGTGAAGATCGGCTTCTGGGGGATGAACGTCGGCCTGCTGCTGATGGTCGTCCTGAGCCTGCTGCCGGTCGGGCTGATGCAGACCTGGGCCTCGGTCGAGACCGGCTACTGGTACGCGCGGAGCCCCGAGTTCCTGCAGACCGGCGTGATCGAGACCTTCCGCTGGCTGCGGGTCGTCGGCGACACGATTTTCGCCGTCGGCGCCATCGCGCTCGCGCTCTTCGTCATCGGG
>JBFWUM010000029.1:21234-22386 GCA_050247255.1 Vicinamibacterales bacterium
TCCCAGGACTACGTCGAGCCCGGCGGGACGTTCACCTACGACTTCACCGTTCCCGATGCGTCGTTCTTCTGGTACCACCCGCACGTGATGTCCGCTGCGCAGGTCGGCTTCGGCCTGTACGGGCCGATGCTCGTCGAGGATCCGAACGACGGCGTCGATCTCGAGACCGAGCGCATCCTCGTGTTGAGCGACATCGACGTCACGCCGGACAACGAGCTCGAGAGCCCGGAGACCGGTGGATCCGCGGGCATGGCGTTCGGCCGCGAGGGGAACATCGTGCTGGTCAACGGGCGGCAGAAGCCGCGGGTGTCGATTCGCCCGGGCGAGACGCAGCGGTGGCGGATCGTCAACGCCGCCAAGAGCCGCTACTTCGACCTCGACGCCGGCGAGCAGCACAAGGTGCTGCAAATCGGCGGCGACGGCGGGTTCCTCGAATCCTCAGTGGAGCTGCCGACCGTGCGGCTCGCGCCCGGCGAGCGCGCCGACGTGATCCTCACGCCGAACGGCGCGCCCGGGACGGAGATCCCGGTGATTGCCCGGCTGTTCGACCGCGGCTACGGCAGCACCGAGGCGCGGATGGAGGAGGGCATCTTCTCGCTGGTGATGAGCAACGAGCCGGCGCCGCCGCCGGTGGCGCTGCCGAGGATCACCCGCGACATCGCGCCGCTGGATCTCGCCGGCGCCGAGCCGGTGGCGATCGAGTTCAACGTGGCGCAGGACTCGGTGAGCAAGGCCTTCTACTACACGATCAACGGGCAGTCGCTCGGCAAGTTCAAGCCGGTGCAGGCGACGACCGGGACGACGCAGATCTGGACGATTACCAACCCGAGCCCGTGGTCGCACCCGTTCCACCTGCACGGCTTCTTCTTCCAGGTTCTCGACGAGAACAACCAGCCGGTGCGGCCGCTGCAGTGGAAGGACACCGTCGACGTGCCCTACAAGAAGAGTGTCAAGGTGGCGGTCAAGTACGACGATCGCCCCGGCCTCTGGATGTTCCACTGCCACATCCTCGACCACGCCGACGGCGGCCTGATGGCGTTCCTCAGCCTGGCGCGCCCGGGCGAAGCGCACCCCGAGCCGCCGCCGATCGAACATTCGCACTGAGTTCGATGGTCGATGGTCGGTGGTCGATAGTCGGATGACTCTTCTAAC
>JBFWUM010000029.1:22486-51096 GCA_050247255.1 Vicinamibacterales bacterium
CGACCACCGACCACCGACCACCGACCAACTACCACCCTCACACAGCAGCCGCGCCAATGACGATCGCGGCTGTCAGTAAGGACGCGCCCATGAGCGTCCAGCCGAGGCGCTTCAGCTTCGCCGGCGGAGGCGGGAAGGCGGCGACGATGGTGGCTGCCAGGACGCCCGGGACAGCGGCGGCGGGAATGGTCCAGGGCAATGCCGACGCTGCCGCGAGCGCCGCGAGCGCGACGATCGCCAGGCCCGACAGCGTGAAGACCGCGCGGCTGGTCCGGCTCGAGGCTACCGGATCCCCTCCGCCGCGCACGCGCAGGATCACCACGCGGACGGCGAGCGTGCTCAGCACCGAGAACAGCGCAAATGGAATGGCGATCGTGAGCGCCTGGCGCATGGTCCCGCCTCCGGCCACCGCGATGGGAACCGCCACGGTCGAGAACGCGATGGCGGCGGTCACCTCGCCGTACCACGTCTTCTCGCGGTGGGTCACCGTGCAGGCGGACAGGAGGATCGCGGGAATCAGCGGCACCGCCAGCGACCAATAGGCAGACGGCTCCAGCGCGGCGAGAGCCCCGAGCCCCGCACCAAGTGCCGCCAGCGTGAAGGTGACGAACGCGAGGCGTGCGCGCGGCCCCTGGTCGCGCAACGCGCGCGGGCCGCGGTGACCGAGCAGGATTTCTGCGGGTTCGTGGGCGAGGAATGTGGCGATGGCCGCCGTCGCGATCAGCAGTCCGGCGGGGGAGCCGCCGGCCACCACCAGGGCGGTGGCCAGCGGGAACCCGAGCTGCCCGTAGGCGCCGTGTTCCCGGGGCAGCATGGACGTGTTACGCGGCGACTGGCTGTTTCAGCGCGCGCGGGAACAGCACGTTGTTCTCGAGGTGCACGTGCAGGTGCATCGTGCTCTCGAACTCGGCCAGCCCCTGGTAGAGCGCCCGCGCCGTGGCGCAGGCCCAGCCCGGCACGGCGTAGCCGGCCGTGATCCGGCTCAATTCGGCCAGCAGCTCGCCGGCGCGATCGTGCTCGTGCTCCATCACGGCAATCGGCTGTCCGATCGGCATCATCGGCGCGGTGCCCGCCTCGCCGGCGCGGATCACGGGGAAGAGCACCTGCTCTTCCTTCCACATGTGCTGGATCAGGTCCGCCGACAGCTCACGAACGATTGCGTCGATCCGCGAGAGCGTCGACTCGTCCTTCGCGCCGTGCACCTTCAGCACCTTCGCCGCCATCGTTTCCAGCCGCGGCAGTTCTTCGCGCAGCGGGTTGTGATACGTAGCGACGATGAAGTCGATGATGTCGGCCAGCGGCGCCTGGCGCCAGTCGCGCTGATCCACGGGACCCTGGGCGCCGGCCTCGATCTCCCGGGCCACTGCATCGAAGGACAGCCCCTGCTCCTCGCACACGGTGGCCAGCGGCCGCCTGCCGCCGCAGCAGAAGTCGATGTTGTGGCGACCGAAGACGCGGACGCTCGAAGGAACGGCTGAGGCGATGTCGGCGACGGTGGTCTGCGGCGTGATGGTCATGATGGCGATCCTTGGTCCTGGGGTCGGCCGCCGGTGACCCCGGCGCAGCTGAGGGCTGCGGCCAGCTCCTCCGCGTCGAGGTTGTAGATGCGCGCGGCATCGGCCACGGTTTCAAACTGCGCGAACGGGCAGCCGACACAGCTCATCGCCCGCTCGACGAACACACCGGCCGCTGCCGGGGTGGAGGCCAGCACGTCGGCGACGAGCATGGTGAGTACGGTGCCCTGTGCCATGTGATCCAAGAATGCCCCGTCCAGGGATGCGCGTCTTTGCGCGCGGTCAAACGCGCGCCGTCAGACGTGGGGCACCCCGTTACGGGGTGCCATCAAATGTCGTCCGCGATCTTCAACAACCCGTGCGGATCGCGGATCACCATCCGCTGCCGCCCCGCTTCGAGCAGCCCGGCCGCCTCCCAGCGGCTGACGATCCGGCTGACGGTAAAGAGGGTCGTGCCGGTCATCTGCGCGATGTCCTCGCGCGAGAGCGGCAGGTCGACGAGCACCCCGCCCTCGACCCGCTTGCCCGCGTGCTGCACCAGCCGGAGCAGTGCCCGCGCCACCCGCCGCTCGACCTTGTCGGTGGCGAGCTGGCGGTACTGCACCTGCAGTTCCTGGAGCCGCGCCTGCACGAAGCGCAGCGCGTTCATCGCCAGCCTGGGATGCCGCTCGATGAGTCCGGCCATCGCCTGGCCCGGCCACTCGAAGGCGGTGGACTCGGTGACCGCCTCCGCCGTAATCGGATACGTCCCGCCGCTGAAGGCGGCGACGCCGCCGAAGGCATCGCCCGGGGCGAGCAGGCGCAGCACGACGGTGTGCCCTTCGGGACTGAGCTGCGTGATCTTCACCGAGCCGGCCTGCAGCACGTAGAACGCGTCGGCCGGATCGCCCTCCGCGAAGAACGTCGATCCGCCGGCAACCGCGCGAGACCGCGCGGACGCGGCGACCTCCTGCAGCGCGGCGGGACCGAGGCCGCCGAAAATCGCGACCCCGGTCAGCAGGCTGGCGTCAGGCGCGGTCGCCACGCGGGCCCTACGGCTGTCCCGGCCGGATCGCCACGCGGGCGCCGTCGGCCAGCGTGTCGGGCGGATGCAGCACGACGCGCTGGCCCGCCGCCACGCCACCGAGCACTTCGACCAGGCTCTCGTTGCGTTGGCCGATCTCGACGGACTGGAGCCTTGCGCGGCCGCCCTCGACGACAAACGTCGCCCACCCTTCTCCCTGGCGGAAGAGGCTGCCGACCGGCAGCGTCAGGACGTCGTCCGCCTCCCAGGTGATCACGCGCACCTCGACGCGGTAGCCGTCGCCGAGCTGCAGGGAAGCCGCAGCCGGGTCGGCGAAGTCGATGACCACGTTGACGCGCTGCTCCTCGACGCCGAGCGCCGACACTTTCATGAACCCCGACGGTTCGACCCGGCGGACGCGCGCGGTGAGGGGATGCGGACCGCCCCACTGCTCGATGAGGACCGGGGCGCCCCCGGCGACCCGCACGGCGTCGGTCGACAGCAGATCGGAGACCACTTCAAGGGTGCGCGGGTCGCCAATCTCGATCAGCGCATCGCCGGCCGGCACGACCGCTTCGCTCTCCCGCAGGCGGCGCAGGACCACGCCGTCTGCCGGGGAGACGATGTCGACGGTGCGCCCGCCGCCCGGTGACGGTGCCAGCCGGGCGCGCGCGGCGCGCTGTTCGTTCTCCGCGCGGGCCACGGCAAATTCCGCCGCCCGCACCGCTTCCTCTGCCGTGGCTGCGGCCGTCTGGGCCACTTCCGCCGCCTCGCGCGGCACCGCGCCCGCCGCGGCAAGCGTCTGCTGGCGTTGCAGGTCGGCACGGGCGCGGGCCAGCGTCGCCGCCGCGCGGTCGCGTTCGGCGCGCGCCTGGCCGACGGCGTCGCCGGCCGCCGCCACCGCCGCCGACAGCTCCGCCTGCGTCCGGGGATCGATGAGCGGCGGAGCAGCCGGGACGATCCGCGCCAGGACAGCGCCGCGGGTCACCGCATCGCCCGGTTCCAGCTCGATGCGCTGCAGCCGGCCGGAGACAGGCGCGGAGACCAGGAACCGGTCGCGGACCCGGGTTTCCCCCTCCTCGTCGATGGTGACCCGCATCGACGTCCGCGCGGCCTGGGCGACATCGACCTCGACGGCGGCCGGCCACAACGCGACGGCGAGAATGCCGGCGACGATGGCAGCGGCGACGAGGAGCCGGGGGTTCTTCAGGTAGCGCATCATTCCCTGCTCTTGAGTACACCGACCAGATCCAGCTTGTCGAGCCGGCGCCTGACGGCCAGTCCCGACACCAGCGCTGCGCCCATGATGCCCAGCAGCGCCCAGGCGACCGGCTGGCGCGACACGTCGAGCGGGAACCGGTAGACCTCGCTTTGCACGGTCTGCGCAATCAACAGCGACAGGCCGTATCCGAGCAGCGCCCCCACGGGGAGCGATGCCAGGGTCAGGACGGCCAGCTCGCCGAGCAGGATGAGGGAGATCTCGGCGCGCGTGTAGCCGAGCACGCGGAGGCTGGCCAGCTCCGGGCCGCGCTCCGACAGCGAGACGCGGGCGGAGTTGTAGACCACGCCGAAGGCGATCGCTCCGGCAAACAGCAGGTTGATCAGGATCGTCACCGCCATGTTCGCGGCCATCGTGTCGCGAAAACTCTGCAGCACGGTGCGCTTGAATGCCGCGCCGGCAACGGCCGGCAGCGCCTTCAGCTCGCGTGTCAGCCGCGGTTCCTGGGCCGCGTCGATGAGCAGCAGCGCCCCGGAGGCGACCTCGCCCTCGCGCATCAGCGCGTGCAGCGCCTCCATGTCCATGAACACCGACATGCCGAGCACATCGTCCACGACGCCGGTCACCATGACCTGCCGGGTCGGCCGCAGCCCCTCGAGTACGTCGATGGTCATCGGCTCGCCGACGCGGACGCCCAGCGCCTCGGCGAGGACGGCCGAGACCACCACCCCGGTCGGTGGGACGCGCACCGTGTCGCCGTCGGCGTCGACGATGCGGCGAAGCCGGGCGTCCGGAGCAATGCCGGTGATGCCGACGTAGCGCTCGCGGTGTCCCGCGCGCGCCCGGACGGCGACGCTCCGCTGCGGCTCGACCGCCATGACGCCGGGAAGGCGGGCCAGCGCATACTCGACCGCGCCCGAACGTGGCTCGACGAACGATACGGTGACGTCCTGCCGTTCCGCCACCGAGAACTGCGTCACGATCAGCTGCTCCACCGCACCGTTGAGCACGAAGCCGACCATCAGGATGGCGGTGGCGAACGCCATGCCGACGATGGTGGCGGCGGCACGGAACGGCCGGCGCGTGATGTTGCGAATCACCATGCGCCCGGCCGTGCCGAGGTGGCGCGCCACGAGCGGTGTCTCGAACATGCTGCGGCCGTACCGGGTCGGTGCTTCGGGCCGCATCGCTTCCGCCGGCGGCACGACGACGGCCCGCCGCACCGCCGCGAACGCGCCGAGGCCGGCGGCGCCGAGCGTCAGGGCGGTCGCGCCGAAGACGACGCGGGCCGGCACCTGGAACACGAGCAGCGGGAACCGGAAGAAGTCATTGTAGATGCCGATCAGGAGGCTGCCCAGCCAGGCGCCGGCGGCCACGCCGAGAACGGCGCCCGCGGCGCCGATGGCGAGCGCCCACTTCAGGTAGTGCCACCCGAGCGCCGCGTTCGAGTAGCCGAGCGCCTTCAGCGCCGCAATCTGCGGCCGCTGCATGGCCAGCGCCCGCGACAGCGCAACGTTCAGGATGAAGGCGGCGACCAGCAGGAAGATCAACGGCAGCAGGAACCCGAAGTTCTGCAGCTGTGTCAGCTCGCTCTCGAGCATCCAGTGCGACAGCTGCAGCGCCCGCGGCACCGCGCCGAGGCCGCCGTACGGCTCCAGGATGCGATCGACCTGCGCGATGACCTCCTCGGCGGAAGCGCCGGCCGACAGCGACAGGACGACGTCGTTGAAGCCGCCGTCCATGTCGAACGCCGCCGCCAGCGCCTGGCGATCCATCCAGAAGATCGCGTAGCGCTCCTCGTCGGGCACCAGCTCGCCCGGGCGGATGGTGTAGACGAACTCCGGCGACAGCGCCACGCCGACGATGGTGAGGCGCCGGAGCCGGCCGTTGATGATCGCCGGCACCGCGTCACCCGGGTTCAGCCCGTGCGCCTCGACGAAGCCCTCGCTCGCCAGGATCTCGTCGCTGCGCCCGGGCTCGATCCACCGCCCGCGCCGCAGGAAGAGGTCGTTGACCGGCGGGCGGCGGTCGGCCGGGATCGAAATCAGCCGCGCCGACGCCGGGAGGTCGAGCTGCGGCAGGTCGAGCGTGACGCCGGCCACCACGCGGGTGGCCACCGCCGAGACCCCGGGCAGCGCCGCGATGTCGGCGGCGACGCGCTCGGGCGCGCGCTTCAGGGTCGCGAAGACGTCGCCGAACCGCTGCCGCTCGTAGTACGCCGCGCGGGTCTGCTGCAGCGACGCGAAGTTCGCGAGGTACATGACGTAGATCGCCACGCCGGCGGCGACGACGATGGCGATGGCCAGCGCCTGCGCCTTCATCGCGAACAGGTCGCGCGCGAGCTTGCGGTTGAGGGCGGTCAGGCGCACGGCGTCACCATGCCAGCTCGCGCGCCGCCCGCTTCGCCGTGCGCGTCTCGATGGCCGCAATGCGCCCGTCGGCCAGGCGGATGACGCGGTCGGCCATCTCCGCAATCGCCGCGTTGTGCGTAATCACCACGGTCGTCGTGCGCAGCTCGGCGTTGACCTGCTGCAGCGCCTCCAGCACGACGATGCCGGTGGAGATGTCGAGGGCGCCGGTCGGCTCGTCGCAGAGCAGCACCGCGGGCTGCTTGGCGATGGCCCGGGCGATGGCCACCCGCTGCTGCTCGCCGCCGGAGAGCTGTGCCGGGAAGTGCGCGGCGCGCCGATCGAGGCCGACCAGCCGCAACGCCTCGGCCGGCGCCATCGGCTGTTCGGCAATCTCGGTCACCAGCGCGACGTTTTCTTCCGCCGTCAGGCTCGGGATCAGGTTGTAGAACTGGAAGACGAAGCCGACGTGCCGCCGCCGGTAGTCGGTCAGCGCCCGCTCGTCGGCGTCGGTCAGGTCGAGATCGCGATAGCGCACCGTGCCGCTGGTCGGCACGTCGAGGCCGCCGATGATGTTGAGGAGCGTCGACTTGCCGGAACCCGAGGGGCCGAGCAGCACGACGAACTCGCCCTCGTCGAGTGTCAGGCTGACCTGGCGGAGCGCGTGGACCTCCACCTCACCCATGCGGTAGACCTTGGCCAGGTCGCGGATGTCGAACAGCACCGGCATGTGCGCCTGACGGCAGGATACTCTGTAAGCAACGACCTGATGGCACATTCGCACGCGCACGGTCACGGACATGCGTCGGGACAGACGGCCCTGCGGCGGCTCGTCGCCACCCTCGTGCTGGTCTGCGTCTACATGGTCGCGGAGGTCGTCGGCGGCATCCTGTCAGGGTCGCTGGCGCTGCTCGCGGACGCGGCGCACATGCTGTCCGACGCCGGCGCGCTCGGCCTGGCGATCTTCGCCATCTGGTTCGCGCGCCGACCGGCGTCGAGCCGTCACACCTTCGGCTACTACCGCGTCGAGATCCTGGCGGCGCTCGCCAACGCCGCCACCCTGCTGGCCATCGCCATCTACATCTTCGTCGAGGCGTTCGAGCGGCTGCGCGAGCCGCATGTCGTCGACGGCGGGTTGATGATGGGGATCGCCGCCGGCGGGCTGGCGGTGAACCTCGCCAGCCTGTGGCTGCTGCACGCGGGACGCGACGACTCGCTGAACACGCGAGGCGCCTGGCTGCACGTCATGACCGACGCCCTCGGCAGCGTCCAGGCGGTCGTGGTCGGGGCGCTGATCCTCGCCTTCGGCTGGTACTGGGTCGATGCGGCGGCGTCGGTCCTGATCGGCGCGCTGGTGATCTACTCGGCGTGGGCGCTGCTCCGGGAATCGGTGGCCGTGCTGATGGAGAGCGCCCCCCGGTCGATCGACGTCGACCTGGTGCGCGCCAGGCTGGGAGAGATCCCGGGGTGCCGCGGTGTCCACGACCTGCACGTGTGGACGATCACCAGCGGCCTGGTGGCGCTATCCGCGCATTGCGAGGCCGACCGGCCGCCGGCCGACGCCTTTCGCATGCTGCAGCACGACCTGGCGCACGAATTCGGCATCCACCACGTGACGATCCAGTTCGATCCGCCTGGGGAAGCGCGGGATGAACATGCGCCGCGCATCTAGGTGGTAGATGGTCGGTGGTCGATGGTCGGGCGGTGGCAGTGGTTCCAACGACCATCGACCACCGACCACCGACCCCCTACACAGTCACCGTGCGCGGGTGCTGCGAGTTGTCCTCGAGGAACGTCTTCTTGTTGACGAGGTCCTCGGCGGTCGGCTGCACCTGGCCGTTGACGTCGGTCACCCGCGAGACGAGGGTGTGCTCGCCGGGCGTCGCGCCATTCCAGTCGTAGGTGAACAGCTTCCACGAGAAGCGCTGGCTCGTCGCCGGGTCGAGCGTCGCCGGCTGCCACGGCCCCTCATCGACCTTCACCTCCACCGACCGGATCGGCGTGCCGTCGTTGAGGACGACGCCGAGCACGCGGTGCGTGTTGCCGGCCTTCGACACCCGGGCGATGTAGGACTTGAGCAGCATGTGGGTGATCGCGCGCTCCACCCACTTCAGCTCGCCGTTGATCATCTCGCCGCGCAGCGAGCGGTACCACCGCGCCTGCCACTTGCCGACGAACTCGTCCTCCTGGACGAAGATCTCCGACAGCCATTTCACGTTGGCCACGCCGTACCACCCGGGCACGAGCAGCCGCAGCGGGAACCCCTGGTGCAGCGTCAGCGGCTCGCCGTTCATCGCGTAGGCGAGCAGCGGCTCGTTGGAGAGCGCCTTCTCGCGCGGCAGGCTGCGGCCGAACTGCTGCTCGACCTCGAACGTCTGCGTGCGGAACTCGACGTTTTCCTTGCCGCGGTCGGCGCCGAAGAAGACGAACTCGCGCGCGCCCGGCTTCACGCCGGCGCGATCGAGCACCGTGCGCAGCGGCACGCCGGTCCAGCGGCCGTTGCTCGACAGCCCCTGCAGCGGCCGGCGATTGCCGGAGCACTCGAAGCCGGCATCGAACTCGACCGACGGCATGCCGCGCAATTCGTCGAGCGACAGCGACAGCGGCCGGTCGACGAGGCCCCCCACCTTCAGCCGGAAGGCCGCCGGATCCACCGACGGATGCCCGTAGTGCTGGGTGGTGAAGAACTGGTCACGCGGCGTCAGCGGCCCGGTGATCGTCCGGATGTCGAGCTGGCGCCGGTCCACGGTCGGGGCCGGGAAGGCGGGCGGCAGGTCGGTAAAGGGGACCAGTTCCTCGCCCTGCGCCAGGACCGGCAGCGCCCATTCGGGCAGGCCAAGCGCCGCCAGGCCGGCAACGGCCAGGCTGCTGCGGAGCAGTTCGCGTCGTGAAGGCTGAATCATAGCGCTCCGATTCTATCGCTTGACGGGTGCTGCGGGCGGGACGAAGATCTCGGTCCATGACAACCAAGTCGGCCCTGAAGATCGGCATCCCGCTGGTCGTGCTGGCGGTGATCGCCGCAATCCTGATTCCGCGGATGTCGGCGCAGAACGCGCCCGGATGGCTTGCCCAGGACGATAACTGGACGGCCAGCAAGGCCACGCTGCAGGCCTTCGGCGAGCGCTACGCCACCAGCGAGGAGATGTTCGAGGCGCTGCGGCAGCAGGCCAACGGCGGGCAACAGCTCACCTGGGCGCAGATGGGTGAGGCGGCGTACGACTGGTCGGGCATCTACACCCGCACCAAGGGCGGGCTGCAGTTCGACCCCGACCTCGCGGCCGACGCCGACCCGAGCGCGCAGCTCACTCCCGCCGGGCTCCAGGTCCTCAACCAGAAGCGGGAGCAGCTGTCGAAGACCGGCGGCGAGTACGACCCGATCAGCGACTGCCGGCCGCCCGGCACGCCGCGCTGGTACACCGAGCCGTTCCTCCACGAGTTCATCGTCACGCCGGCGCAGACCTGGCTGATCAACGAGATGGTCAACGACGTCCGCCGCGTCTACACCGACGGCCGGGCTCACACGCCGGAGGAGGACGCCTACGAGAGCTGGAATGGCGACACCGTCGGCTTCTGGGACGGCGACACGCTGGTGGCGCACACCAGGTACCTGATGGCAGGGCAGTACCAGCGCGGGCTGCAGCCGAACTACTCGGCGCAGACGACCGTCGTCGAGCGCTGGCGCAAGGTCGACCCGAAGACGCTGCAGGCCGATGTCTGGGTGTTCGACCCGGTCAACCTCGCCAAGCCGTGGTACACGCGCCAGAGCTGGACGCAGCTGACCAACGACGACCACTCGCTGCGGATCCGCTACTGGGATTGCCGCGAGAACCCGAATAACGCGATTATCACGACCGAACAGGGCACCAGCCAGTTCCCCGACTTCGACTTCGTGCCCGACGATGCGGCGGTCAGTTCAGACGAGGCGGTCAGGAGAACTCAGGAGGCACAGCAATGAGAACGTTGATCGTCGCGGCGGTCATGGCCGCGCTGTCGATTCCGGTCGTCGCCCACCACTCGGGCGCGATGTTCGATGACAACAAGGAAGTGACCGTGACCGGCGTCGTCAAGGAGTTCCAGTACACCAACCCGCACTCCTGGCTGCTGATCGACGTGAAGGGGCAGGACGGCAAGGTGGTGACCTGGGGCTTCGAGGCCGAAGGGCCCAGCACACTGCTGCGCGCCGGCATCCGCAAGAGCGACTTCGCAGTGGGCACGCAGGTGACGATCACCGGTCACCCGATGAAGGACGGCCGCCCGGCGGCCGCCTGGGTGAAGGCGGTGCGGTTGAGCGACAAGAAGGAGTTCAACCCGCTCGCCGGCTTCGCCGTTCGCTAGGCACCACGCACCACGCACCAGGCACAAGGCACCAGGCACCAGGCACTAGAGAACGTTCATTCCCTCCATCGTCGCCAGTTCGTCCGGCGTGATGCGCGGCAGGCGCCGGACGAACTGCACCAGCTGCCACAGCTGCCTGTCTCCCTCAGGCGTCGACTCGCCGGTGCCGAAGGCCGGCATCCCGGTAAACCGCACGCCGTTGTCGATGATGTAGAACAGCTCGCCGTCGGTCAGCTCCTGCGTGGCCGCAGCGCGCAGGTCGGGCGGCTTCGGGAACAGGCCGCTGCCGAGCGGGGTGCCCTGGCCGCTGCCATCGTTGGCGTGGCAGATGGCGCAGTAGCGCGCGTAGTGCTCCATGCCGGCCCAGAAGGCGTCGTAGGTCTGCGCCTCCTCCGGCAGCCGACGCGCCTTGATGTCGGCCGGGACCGCCAGCGATCGCAGTGTGCGCGCGACGCGCGTCTCGAGCGCGCCCGGCTGCGGCTGGCCCCGCAGCCCCGTCTGTCGGATGTAAAGCACGGCGGCGGCGGTGGCGATGAGCAGCAGCACCGCCGCGGTAATCAGGACGCGAACCAGCATTCTCATGAGTACCTCACCTTGCAGACCAGCAGCACGAGCATCAGCGTCAGCGTGATGCCGTTGCCGAAGATCATCGGCAGGGAATCGAGCGCGACGCCGTAGGTGAACCAGAGCGCCACGCCGGCATTCTGGACCAGCAGCGTGAGAATGGACAGGTCGCCCGCCTGCCGCGTCCGCAGCGTCTTCACGACCTGGGGAAGAAAGGCGACCGACGTCAGGATCGCCGCGGTGAAGCCGATGGCCTCGATCATCAGAGTGATTGTCTCTCGGAAGGGCTGGACAGGACGGGCATTCACGGCTAGTGTTCCGCGGATGGGTGCAACGGGAACGCGGCGGCCGCGGCTGTTGATCGTCGGGGCGGCCGTGCTGGCGTCGGCGGCCCTCGTCGGCGCCCAGGCGCGCTATCCGGCGCGGGTGCTGACGCTGACGACCCATTCGAGCCCCGGCGGCGGCAGCGATGTCTTCCTGCGCGAGATGGCGCCGCACCTGTCGCGCATCATGGGCGTCCGGGTCGTCATCGACAACGTCAGCGGCGGCAGCGGCGTGCGCGCCATCACCGCGGTGGCCCGCGCGCGTCCCAACGGCGGCACGCTCTACGCGACGACGCCGACGATGATCTTTTCGTCGCTCCTGAGCCGGCCGGCGACCACCTTCCGCGACCTGGAGCCGCTGGTCAACGTCTTCTACGATCCCGAGGTCGTCTACACCGCGGCGGATTCGCCCTTTCGCACGCTCGCCGACGTCCTCGCCGCGGCCCGCGCCGGCCGCGGCCGCTGGGGCGCCGCGAACCCCGCCTCGCTAGAGCGCCAGACCCTCGAGCGCCTCAAGCAGCGCGCCGGCGTCGACCCGGCGATCGTCACCTACGAGGGCGGGGGCGACATGCTGCTCAACGTGCTCAACAAGACGCTCGACATGGGCATCGGCGAGCTGCAGGAGATCCGGCCGCAGCTGGATGCGCGCCGCGTCCGCGTCCTCGGCATCATCGGCGACGAGCAGCTGCCGGAACTGCCCGGTGTCCGCACGGTAAGGGAGCAGGGCGTCGACCTGTCGGTGCGGAAGTTCCGCGGCCTGGCCGGCCCCAGGGGCACGCCGCCGGCGGTGATCGCGGCGCTCGAAGCGGCGGTGCCGCGACTGCTCGACGATCCGCAGTACCGGCGGGTCTACAGCAACAACGGGCTGCAGCGTGGCTTCCTGCCGCACGCCGAGTACGTCAGGTTCGTGAACGAGTTCGTTGCCGAGACCCAGGCCTTCCTCAAGGAATCCGGCGCCATCCGGTGAGCCGCGACGCCGTCTTCGGGTGCATCCTCCTTGCGATTGCCGCCGGCTACTACGCCGCAGCGGCCGCCATCCCGCGCAGCGACCTGGCCGACGCCGTCGGCCCCGCCGGCCTGCCGGTGGTCTACGCCGCCGTGCTCGGGGCCCTGTCGATCGTGCTGATCGTGCGGGGCATCCGCCGCGGACGCAGGGCTGAGGCCGTGGACTCCGCCGGGCGCACGGCCTGGCTGCCGGCGATGGCCACGCTGTCGCTCGGGATTGCCTACATCGTCATCGTGCCGTGGGCCGGCTACCTGGTGACGATTGCCGGCCTGCTGATCGCCACGTCGTACCGCCTGGGCGGGCGCTTCTCGGCGCAGGTCGTCGGCGTCGGCGTCGGCGGCGCGCTCGTGCTCTGGGTGCTGTTCGTGTGGTTCCTCGGCATCGAGCAGCCGCCCGGCATCTGGCCGGTCGAGACCATGCTGGGGGCCGAATAGATGGACGGCTCGCTGGTGGCGCTGCTGGTGACGGTCCTTCCGGCGGCGGTGGGTGGCGTCACGTGGGGCATTCTCGGCGGCGCCCTGCCCGGCATCTCGCCGTCGATCACAATGGCGCTGCTGCTGCCGTTCACCTATGCCTTCGATTCGACGACGGCGCTCGTGCTGCTGGCCGCGACGTATGTCGGCGCCGAGTACGGCGGATCGATTCCGGCCATCCTGATCCGCACGCCCGGCACCAACGCAGCGGCGGCCACCGTGCTCGACGGCTACGCCATGAAGCAGCAGGGGCGCGCGGGGGAGGCGCTCGGCATCTCGCTGTACTCAGGCTTCGTCGGCGGCCTGATCGGATTGATCGTCCTCGTGCTCCTGACGGAGCGCCTGTCGGCCGTAGCGCTGGCGTTCACGCCGCCGGCCTACTTCGCGGTGGGCGTGCTCGGCCTTAGCGTCATCGCGTCGCTGTCGCAGCGCTCGCTCGTGAAGGGGCTGATCGCGGCGGTGCTCGGGCTGATGGTGGCCACCATCGGCACCGATCCGGTCACCGGGACGAACCGGTTCACGTTCGGCAGCCCCGACCTCCTGAGCGGCATTCCGGCGCTGCTCGTCATGGTCGGCATGTTCGCGGTGGCCGAGCTGCTGGAGCAGAGCGACGCCGCCGGATGGGAGGGCGCGACCGAGCGGCCGCGGATTCGTTTCCCGGGCCCGGCGATGTGGAAGCGCATTGCCGGCCCGCAGCTGCTCGGCTCGGCCATCGGCACCTTCGAAGGGCTGATGCCCGGCGGCGGCGGCACGGTGTCGTCGTTCATCGCCTACAACGAGGCGCGCCGCTGGTCCCGCCGCAAGGACGAGTTCGGCAAGGGCTCGCCGGAAGGCATCGCGGCGCCGGAAGCGGCGAACAACACGGTTGCCTGCACGGCGCTCATCCCGATGCTGAGCCTCGGGATTCCGGGGTCGAGTTCGGCGGCGGTGCTGCTCGGCGGGTTCCTGATGCACGGGTTGATCCCCGGGCCGCTGCTCTTCGTGCAGTACGGCGACGTCGTGCAGGGCCTGTACGTCGGGCTGCTGGCGGCCAACGTCGCCATGGTCGTCGTCGGCTACCTGATCATGTCGCCGTGCATGTGGCTCGTGAGCCGGCCCAAGCCGTACCTGATGGCCTTCATCTACGCGCTGGTAGTGTCGGGCGTCTACTCCGTCGAGGGGAGCCTGTTCCATGTCGGCATCGCGCTGGCGTTTGGCGTCATCGGCTACGCGTTTCGCTACTTCTCGGTGCCGGTCCTGCCGATGGTGCTCGGCGTCGTGCTCGGCTTCATGGTCGAATCGAACTACCGCCGATCGCTCGTCCTCTCCGACGGCGACCACATGACGTTTCTCAGGGATCCGATTGCCGCCGGGCTGCTGGCGGTCTCGGCGGTGTTCATCGCCGCATCGTTGATACGCCATTCGCGGGACGCCCGGCAGCCGGAGACCGCGGCATGAGCCTGACGCCACCGCGTGCGGCGGCGGAAACGATCGCCGAGTGGCTGGCTACGACACAGGCCGAGCAGGTCCCGGCAGCCGTTGCGGCGGTGGCGCACAACCTGGTGATTGACGTCGTCGGCCTCTGTGTCGCGGCGCGGGCCGAGACCTACGTGTCGGCGACGCTGGCATCGGCGGACGGCCCCGGCGCGTGCACGGCCATCGGTCATGCGGCGGGCCTCACGATGTTCGACGCCGCACTCGTCAACGGCACCGCCGCGCACGGCGAGGATTTCGACGACACGTTCGAAGGGGGCCCGGTCCACTCCGGGGCGGTGATCGTGCCTGCGGTCCTGGCCGTCTGCGAACGCGAGCGGCTCGGCGGTGATCGCCTGCTCGTCGGCATCGCCACCGGGGTCGAGCTGCTGTGCCGCATGAGTCTGGTGGCGCCGACTGGCGCGCACAAGGCCGGCTTTCATCCGACGGCCGTCTTCGGGACACTGGCCGCGGCGGGGGCGGCCAGCGCGGCGCTCGGCCTGCCGGCGGCCGTCACGGCGTCGGCGCTCGGCATCGCCGGCAGCATGGCGTCCGGCATCATCGAGTACCTGGCCGAAGGCACCTGGACGAAGCGCATGCACGCGGGCTGGGCGGCGCAGGCCGGCATCCGCGCCGCGCGGATGGCACGCGCCGGCTTTGTCGGGCCGCGGACCGTGCTCGACGGCACGCACGGCTTCTACCGCGCGTTCGCGCCGTCCGTGCCGGCGACGTTCGAACCGCTGCTCGAGGGGCTCGGCCGGCGGTGGGTCACCCAGGACCTGGCGTTCAAGCCCTACGCCTGCGGGACGATGACGCAGCCGTTCATCGACTGCGCCATCGCGCTCGCCGAGAGCGGCGCCCGGGCCGATGACGTCGAGGAGATCGTTTGCCAGGTCGGTGAAGGGACCGTGCACCGCCTGTGGGAGCCGCTCGCCGTCAAGCACGCACCGCCCACGCCGTACGCGGCGAAGTTCAGCACGCCGTATTGCATGGCGGTCGGGTTCTTCGATCGCCGCGCCGGCTTCGCCCAGTTCACCGACGCTCGAATCCGGGATGCGCAGGTGCTGGGACTGGCGTCGCGGATTCGCTACGTGGTCGATCCCGCCGATCCGTATCCGCGGGAATTCCACGGGCACCTGCGGGCCACGCTGCGGGATGGCACGGTGCGTGAGTTCAAACAACCGTACATGAGGGGCGGCGCGAAGGCGCCGCTGTCGGCAGAGCAGATTCGCGGAAAGGCCCTCGACAACATGCGCTACGGCGGATGGCCTGACGACCATGCGGCGCGGGTCCTCGCCAGCGTCGAGGGTCTGTTCGCAGCGCCGCGGATCGCGCTGGAGGAGTGGCGGCGGTGATCGAGCACGAACTGGCGGGGCGTCGCGCCATCGTTACCGGCAGCGCGAAGAACATCGGGCGCGCCATTGCGATTGAGCTGGCGCAGGCCGGCGCTGCGGTGGCCATCAACGCGCGCACGTCGGACGATGCCGCGCGCGACGTCGCCGCCGAGATCGAACGCGCCGGCGGCCGCGCCGTCGTCGTCCTGGCCGATGTTGGCACCGCCGACGGGGCGCGGCGACTGATCGACGACACGGCCGCTGCGCTGGGCGGCATCGACATCCTGGTGAACAACGCGGCTGTCCGCCGCGAGGCGGCGTTTGCCGACCTCGACTTCGCGCAGTGGCGCGAGGTGCTGTCGATCGCGCTGGATGGCGCCTACCTGTGCAGCCATGCGGCGCTGCCGCACCTGATGCGGGCGCCCGCCGGCCACGCGGCCATCGTCAACATCGGCGGTCTCACTGCCCACACCGGCGCAGCCCGCCGGGCGCACGTCGTGGCGGCAAAGGCGGGGTTGGTGGGGCTGACCCGCGCGCTCGCCCACGACCTGGCGCCCCACGTGACGGTGAATTGCGTCGCGCCGGGGTTGATCGAGACGGCGCGCGCCGGCGCCGCGCCGGCGCACCACGCGCACGCGCAGACGCTGCTCGGCCGCCGGGGCCAGCCAGCCGACGTGGCGGCGCTCGTCCGTTTCGTCTGCGGCCCTGGCGGGCGCTACCTGACCGGCCAGACGCTGCACGTCAACGGCGGCGCCTACCTCGGTTAGAACCGCAGCAGCGGCGCAATCTTGACGACGAGGGCGCGGTTCAGCAGCTCGGGGTAACCGATGCCGCGCGAGTCGCGCTCGTCGGTGTAGACGACGAACAGCTCGCTGCCGGGGGTGTACTCCCAGCGCAGGCGCAGGTTGGAGCTGAGGAGGCTGCTGGTGGAGTTCGACTGCACGAGGCCCGTGAAGAACAGCCGCGGCGAGAACATGTAGATCAGCCGGCCCTGGAGCACCGTGGCGGTGAAGTCGCCGCCGGGCAGGCTGACACGGTTGATCGAGATGCCAGGCTCGATCGACACCTGTGGCGACAGCTGCACGCGCCCGGCGCTGAGGCCGACGCTGGTGCGGTTGCCGTCGTAGAACGTGCCCGCATCGAACGAAACCGTGCCGCCGATGCGATGTTGCTGGCTCAGCGTGTAGCGCGCCGAGGCGGTGGCGGAGTCGTAGCCGCCCACCGGCACCGTGACGCCCTGAGCGATGGCGAAGGGGCGTGGCACGAACTCGTAGGTCGACGTGCCGGACACGCGGACGTTGTCGCCGTTCTGGAAGTCGATGCCGAACGTCCCGCTCCATTCCTCGGCATCGCGCCGGCCGGCGTTGTTCTCGATGTAAGTGCCCGACGCTTCCCACAGCCAACGGCGGATCACGCGGCTGCCGCGGGGGCGCGGACTGAACCGCGCCGTGCCGGTCAGCTTGCGGATGTCGGGCCGGCGCACGAACCCAACCTCGGGGTTGAAGTTCTCCTGGATGACCAGCCGCTCGAGCCGCAGGCCATAGCGATCGCCCGCGTAATTCATCTCGCCGCGGTAGCTCAGGTCCTTGCCGCGCCGCCCCTTGGACTCCGTCCGGGCGACGTACGTGGTCACGTTCAGCGTGTTGCCGAACCCGAAGGCGCCGTCGACGCCGTAGGTATGGTTGGCGTCGGGACCGGCAATCGACCGCGATCGCCCGGCGTAGATCAGCCCGATCGCACTGCGCCGCAGCACGTCGCGGCGAATGCGCAGCGCGCTGAAGTTGGTCGCCAGCGCGTGCGCCTCCGGCCGGTCGTCCGTCTGGATGTTCAATGCGCCGATAGTGAAGCGGCCCACCTTGCCGGTCAGCCGCGCGCCGGCGTCGATCGGGACGGCCTGGCCGCGGCTCAAGCCGATCTGGCGGCTGAAGAACAGAATCGGCAGGTCCGGGCCGCCGGCGTTCTGTCCTGCGGCCACGCCAAAGTCGAAAATGCCGCGGCCTTCGAGGAAGAACGCGCGCTTTTCCGGGAAGAACAGGCTGAAGCGGGTGAGGTTGACCTGCTGGGTATCGACCTCGACCTGCGCGAAATCGGTGTTCAGCGTGAAGTCGGCGGTCAGGTTCTGGGTGAGCCCGTATTTGACGTCGAGCCCGGCCTTGCCGGTGACGTCGTTCGAGAAGGCAGGCTGCGCGGCGCGGTCGGTGGACAACGTTGAAATGCCGTACGGCTTCACCTCGAGGTTCCGGCTTCCGGGCGGCACCCGCAGGCCGGTCAGCGTCGCGCCGAGCGAGATCTGCATCAGCCCGCGCTTCGCGCCGAGCGAGCGCGGCACCGGCACGATGTGCGACTCCTCGTTCTTCCAGCGGATGACGCGGCGCATGTTGATGCCCCACGTCTGCTCGGTGCCAGGCCCGTAGCGCAGCGAGCGGAACGGGATCGCCATTTCGAACGACCAGCCGCCGTCGAACCGCGCCACGCGCGAGTCCCACACGGCGTTCCAGTCCTGGTTCGGCGGGAAGCTCTCGTTGGTCACCTGCGCGTCGAGGAAGCCGCCGAGCGCGTTGACCTCGAACAGGAAACCGTTGCGGCGATCGTGAAAGGTGTCGATCGAGACGCCGAAGCTCTCGTTGTTGGAGACCGCGGGCAGGTCGCGCCGCATCTCGTTCAGCACCCACCGCCCGGGCTGCGAATCGTGCATCCGCCCGGCGACATAGAGGAACTCGTCGTCAAAGAAGACCCACGCCTCGGTCGGCTCCGACGACGGCGCCCCCTCGTTCGGCTCGGTCTGGATGAAGGTCGTGATCGGCGGCGTCGTCGAATACGCCTCCTCGTCGATCCTGCCGTCCAGCCGCAGCGGCGTTGCCACCGGAACGGCCTCGATGACCACCTGGGCGGCGGCCGGAGAGGCAAAGAGGAGCAGGACGAGAGCGACGATCACGACCATCGGAGAAAAAGGGTCCTAGCGGGTTTCGTCGAACACGACCTGCGCATTGGCGCGCACCCGGTTCGGCTGCGGGTTGGCGTAGCCGGTGTACTTCGCCGGGGTCCGCCACTCCCGCACCACATCGTCCACGGTCTTGCCGGCGCGCTTGGCGTCCTGCGCGAACGTGACGAAGTCGCCGATGAACTGCGCCTGCGTCCTCAGGTCGGCGGGGGTCGTCGTCGTCGGGTTGTGGCCGTTGACGATCGTGTCGATCCCCTTGACGTTGTCGTAGACCGCCATCAGCGTGCGCGGGTACTGGACACCGCTGCCACCGTTGTTGCGATCCATGATCGGCAGGTCGCGCGTGTGGAATGCGTCGCCGGCGTGCATCACGCGGAGCGCCGTGAACACGACCCACGCATCGCCGCTCGTGTGCGCCGGGCCGAAGTGATAGAGGTCGATCTGGTCGGCGCCGCTGCCGATGGTCATCTTGTCGCGGAACGTCCGCTTCGGCAGGCCGCGGCCGTTGTGCTGCGTGAAGATGCTCGGCGCGGCCTCGGTCTGCAGGCCGAACACCGGGTTGTTGGCCTCGATGTTCTTCTGCGTGTTCTCGTGGGTCACGACGTCTACGGTTGCCGGGAACTCGACGTTGCCGCTCACGTGATCGAAGTGGGTGTGGGTGTTGATGATCCGCACCACCGGCTTGTCGGTGACCGTGCGGATTTTCTCGATGAGCGGCTGCCCCCATCCCGGGTTCTTGGTGTCGACCACGGTGACGCCATTGGTGCCGATGAACACGGCGCTGTTGCCGCCGCCGCCGGTCATCACATAGAGGTTGTCGCGGACCTGCTGGACCCCGATCGCGGCAGCCGACGGTGCGGGCGGCTGCTGCTGCGCGGCCACGGCTATCGACAGGATTCCGGCAACGGCCAGCGTGCCCAGGATCGTCGCTCTCCTCATACGCTCCTCCTCCTCATGCCGGCTTCAAGGATAATGGACTTTCCCGTGAACGCGACGCTCACCAGACTCCTCCACGACGTCCTGACCAGTCGTGTGTACGACGTAGCGCGGGAAACCCCGCTCGAACCGGCGGCCTCGCTGTCGCGCCGCCTCGGCAACGACGTGCTGCTCAAGCGGGAGGACCTGCAGCCGGTCTTCAGCTTCAAGCTGCGCGGCGCCTACAACAAGATCGCCCGACTGTCGGCCGACGAGCGGGCCCGCGGCATCATCGCCGCCAGCGCTGGTAACCATGCCCAGGGCGTCGCCTTTTCAGCGCGGCGGCTCGGCCTGTCGGCGATCATCGTGATGCCGCAGACGACGCCGACGATCAAGGTGGATGCGGTGCGCGCGATGGGGGCGGAGGTCGTGCTGGCGGGCGACAGCTATGCCGACGCCAAGGCGCACTGCGACACGCTCATCGCCACGACCGGGCGGACGTTCATCCACCCCTTCGACGATCCGCTGGTCATCGCCGGCCAGGGGACGGTGGGGGCCGAGATCATCCGGCAGGGGCAGGAACGGTTGTCGGCGGTGTTCGTGCCGGTCGGCGGCGGCGGCCTGATCTCGGGCATTGCCGGCTACATCAAGACGCTGCGGCCGGAGGTGAAGATCATCGGCGTCGAGCCGTACGAGTCGGACGCGATGTACCAGTCATTGCAGTCGGGACGACGGGTGCAGCTCGATACCGTGGGCATCTTCGCCGACGGCGTGGCCGTGCGCGAGGTCGGGGAAACGACGTTCGCCATCGTGCGCGAGACGGTGGACGAGATCGTGCGCGTCAGCAACGACGAGATCTGCGGCGCGATCAAGGACATCTTCGACGACACGCGGACGATCATGGAGCCGGCCGGCGCCTTGGCGGCGGCGGGGTTGAAAGCGTGGGTCGAGCGTGAAGGTGTCACCGATCAGTCACTGATTGCGGTGCTGAGCGGCGCCAACATGAACTTCGACCGGCTGCGCTTCGTGGCGGAGCGCGCCGAGCTCGGCGAGGCGCGCGAGGCGTTGCTGGCCGTCACGATCCCGGAGCGGCCGGGCGGCTTCCGCGAATTCTGCACCGCCCTCGGCCGGCGCGTCGTCACCGAGTTCAACTACCGGTTGAGTGGCCGCAAAACGGCGCACATCTTCGTCGGCCTGTCGACCGAGTCGCGCCAGGACGCCGCGGCGCTGGCGGCCATGTTGAACGCGAAGGGCTACCAGACGACCGACCTGACCGACAACGAAATGGCCAAGCTGCACATTCGCCACATGGTCGGCGGCCGGGCGCCCGACGTCCGCCACGAGCGGCTGTACCGCTTCGAGTTCCCCGAGGTGCCGGGGGCGCTGGCGAATTTCCTGGAGAAGCTGGCCGGCCGCTGGAACATCAGCCTGTTCCACTATCGCAACCACGGCTCCGATTCCGGCCGCGTGCTCGCGGGCTTCGAGGTCGAGGACAAGGACCTGCCGGCGTTCGGCGCGTTCCTCGAAGCGCTCGGCTACCCGCACACGCAGGAAAGCGACAACCCCGCCTACCGGTTCTTCCTGAGCTAGTTCGCGACGGCCTCCCACAGCTGCGCGGCCAGGCTGATGATCGCGTCGACGTCGGTGGCGAGCGCGACGCGCTCTTTGACGAGGATCTCTGCGTACTCGCGCACGCGCGCGAGGTAATCGTCGCGGTTGCGGTAGCGTTCGGCGATCGACAGGCGGGCATCGCCGGTGCGCTCGCGCTCGTCGCGCGTCCGCGCGAACGGCTCGAACGATCCGGCGAGGCCGGCGAGGTATCGCAGTCCGGGCAGCGTCGGCTCAGAAATGTTCCAGCCGGTGAACGTGCCGAGCGGCACGCCGATCTCCGGCACCCGGATGCCGCCCATGTCGTTGCCGTCCGCATCGACCTGCGGCACCCGCACCGGCAGCTCTTCTCCAGTCATCGGCGGCTCGCTGATGATGCGATCGGTGGCGAAGCGTGGGCCGAGGTTCAGGCGAAAAACCGGCGGCAGGTATGAGGCGAAGGGCAGGCCGGGGATCGCGGGGAAGCGGACGTTCTCCCGCCGGACAAGCTGCCGCTCGGCTAACGTCGGTACTCGAGACGGTGGCGGCTCGGTGCCGTCACGGAGCCAGGCGTCCAGGTCGAGCAGCAGCGCCCGCAGTGGCCAGCGCTGCTCGGCGAAGTTCAGCCCGTGGCGGTACCCGCGATACCGGACGTCGCGCTGCCTCGGGATGGGCGCGCCCGAATGCGGCGTCCCGGCAATCAGGTAGAGCCGCGACGTCGGCGCCAACGGCACATCCTGCGTTGCATCGTCATTCGTATAGGTCAGCGATGCGGCTCGCGCCCAGTACTCGGTGGACGACAGGGTTGTGACGATGCGTGGCACGACGCGCTGCGCCCGTGCCCGGGCCAGCAGCCCCTCGTCCGTGAACGGGGGGAGATCGACCGGGCGCAGCACCGACAGCACCGAGTTGCCCGCCTGGCCGGGCATGGCGAACCGGTGGTTGAAGCTGCCGCCGCCCGCGCCGGCCGAGGCGATGAAGAGCGCGTCGAACGCCTGGCGCCCCTGTTCGTCGGCGTTGAAGCCGTCACGCACGAACTCGCGCAGCAGGCGGGCGCTCTGCGAATAGCCGAAGCCGATGACCCGCTGCACCAGCGCCGGGTTTTCGCGCAGCGTCGTGACGCGACCGCCGTGGCGCAGGTAGGCGGCGAAGTCGCGGATGGCGGCCAGGCCGAGGCCGAAGACCGGCGATCCCTTCGCGTTGTAGACGATCTCGTAGATGCCCGGCGACCGTGTCCCTTCGCTCGCAAACAAAACGGCGCAGCCGTCCTGCATGAACAGCCACGCGTCGCGCGGCAGCGCGCGCGGCGCATCCTCGAATCGCGCGCGGAACGTCAGCGCGACGTCGGGTTGTGCGGCGGCGTTGAAGACGCAGTAGGGGAGACGGAACCCGCGCGGCGACGGCTGCACGCCGTCTTCAATGTAGCTGCCGCGCACCTGCCCCTCGACCGGGGCCACCGGCGCCTCGAAGCCAAGACCCTGTCCCGGCTCGACGTCTGCCTGCCAGCCGAGAAACGCCAGCGTGAACCCCTGCTCGAGGAAGAAGCGATCGCCGAGGTCCCAGTTCTCGGGGTTGAGGTCGCGCGTGCGCCCCTCGCTGAAGAGGATGAGCGATTGATCGCGGCCGCGGTTGACGACCTCGAGAAAGACCGTGCCGCGGGCCTCGCCTGGGTCCTTGGGCTGGAACCAGAGCAGGTCGCTGCTGTATTCGACCAGCCCGTCGGCGTTCACCGGGGCGAAGGCTATGTCGGCCACCGCGCGATTGGCGGCGTTGTCCGGGCGCGCCGCGAAGTGGACGCGGGCGATGATCCGCTCGTGCGTGCCGGCGTCAGCGCGGCTCAGCACCTCGATGCGGACCACTTCTGCAGCCGCCGTCGAGGCCAGCAACAGCAGGCCGCACAGCACGCTCAGGCAGCGCCCCATGGCGCGAGTCTACAGGTAAACTCCGGGCATGCGATTCAGGATTTTCGGCGTCGCGGCCATCCTGCTCTGGGCGCTCTCGCCGCTCGGGGCGCAGCAGCCTTCGATCGACGACTTCTTCGAGCGGTTCACCGCCGACTGGGTGCGGCTGAATCCGAACCAGGCCACCAACGCGCGCTACTTCGCGGGAGCCGAGCAGGAGGCGCTCGAGCGCCAGATCACGCCGCTCACCGCCGAATGGCGCGCATCACGTCGGGCGCTCGCGAGGCGCGGACTGGCGGAGCTGGCGACCTTCGACCGTGCCCGGCTCACCGACGACCAGCGGCTGTCTGCCGACCTGATGCGGTGGCAGCTGGAGATCGACGTCGAAGGGGAGCAGTACGAGGAGTTCGCGTTCCCGCTGGAGCAGTTCGCCGGCGCCAACGTGAACCTGCCGAACCTGGCGGTGACGCATCCGCTGGTCACTGAGCAGGATGCCGCGAATTACATCGCGCGCCTGCGCCAGGTGGCGGCGCGGATGGATGAAGCCGTTGCCGAGGCTATCTCACTCGCCGAGAAGGCGCGGGTGCCGCCCCGGTTCATCGTGGGCGCGACCATCACGCAGATGGAGCAGTTCATTGCCGGCCCGCCCGCCGACAACCCGTTCGTCGCGGTGTTCGCCGATCGGATGGCCGCCACGCCAGGCGTCCCAGCCGCCACACGCGCGCGGCTGCGTGCCGAAGCGGAGCAGATCACCGCCAACCAGATCTATCCGGCGTGGCGCGCCGCGCTCGACGTGCTGCGCCCGCTCGAAGGGCGCACCACCGATGCGCCCGGCTTGTCGCGATTTCCTGGTGGCCTCGAGGCCTACGCCTACCACCTGCGACGATTCACCAGCACGAACCTGACCGCCGACGAGATCCATCAGATCGGGCTGCGCGAGGTGGCGAGCCTCGAAGCGGAGATGGACACGATCCTGCGCCAGCTCGGACGCACGACTGGCAGCGTGAAGGATCGGATCGTCCAGCTCGAGACCGATCTGGCGTATCCCAATGACGAGGCCGGTCGCGCGCGGATCATGGCCGACATCGACGGTTTCATCCGCGACGCGCAGCAGCGCTCGCAGTCCCTCTTCGCGCGCACGCCGAAGGCGCCGGTCATCGCCCGCCCGTTCCCGAAGTTCCGCGAGAACACCGCCGCTGCCAACTACAACGGCCCGTCGCGTGATGGCTCGCGCCCCGGGACGTTCCAGATTCCACTGCGGCCGTCGTACCTGACGCGGTTCGGGCTCAAGACGCTCGTCTATCACGAGACCGTTCCCGGGCATCACTTCCACATCGCCCTCGAGGTCGAGAACACCGCCAACCCGCGCTTCCGCCAGATCCGCGCGCTCGGCGGCATCTCGGCGTTCAGCGAGGGGTGGGCGCTTTATGCCGAGCGGCTGGCATCGGAGAACGGCTGGTACGAGGGCGACCTCGAGGGGCGGCTTGGCCAGCTCGACGCGGCGCTCTTCCGCGCGCGCCGGCTCGTCGTCGACACCGGCCTGCATGCGAAGGGATGGACGCGGCAGCAGGCGATTGACTACGGCATCGAAGCCAGCGAAATCGATCGCTACGTCGTCAATCCCGGGCAGGCCTGCGCGTACATGATCGGGCAGCTGAAGTTCGTCGAGCTGCGCGAGAAGATGCGCGCCGCGCTTGGCCCGCGCTTCGATCCGAAGGTCTACCACGACCTGGTGCTTTCGACCGGCACCGTGCCCTTGACGATGATCGAGGACGTGGTCGATCGCTACATCGCGGCCAACCGGTGACACACGAGGAGGGCATGGCCGCCGCGCTCGAGCAGGCGCGGCTGGCTGTCGACGCCGGCGAGGTGCCCATCGGCGCGGTCGTCGTCTTCGAGGATCGCATCCTCGGCCGTGGCTTCAACCAGCCGATCCGCGCGCATGATCCGACCGCGCACGCCGAGGTCGTCGCCATGCGCGAAGCGGCCGCGGCGATCGGGAACTACCGCCTCACCGGCAGCCGGCTCTACGTGACCGTTGAGCCGTGTCTGATGTGCGTCGGCGCAATGGTGCACGCGCGGATCGCCGAGGTGATCTACGGCGCGACGGAGCCGAAGGCCGGCGCCCTGGTGTCGATGATGAGTGCCCACGAGCTGGCCGGGCTGAACCACCGGCTGGGGGTGATGGGCGGTGTTCTCGAAGACGAATGCCGCGAGATCATCCAGGAATTTTTTCGAAGGAAGCGCTGAGCGGAAGGTTGGCGGAGAGGGAGGGATTCAGGCGAGCGCGATTGCAGACTGCTTCATTTTGCACGATTTAACTGGGCATGAGCGTTTCGCGCTTTTTCCGATTCCCTGACTGCTTTTTTGCCTGTTGTTCCGCAGCGATGACACTCGAAATGACGCTCGCGGCGATCATTGCCCGACAAGTGTTCGAGGCCTCCCCTTGCGGCCTGGGACGATTCGCTCTGTCGAAGGTCCGAATGACCAACTCAAATAGAAGCGCGCAGGCGGTCCAACTCGACATCGAGCTCTTCTAGAACCCCATCAGGAAGTCTAATTGTTAGCACCAGATTCAACACCTGAGGCTCACCATCTGCCTTGATCTGTGCAACTGCGGCTTCAATCCGGTCCCGTAAATCCAGACCAAATTCTTCAATCTGGCGAATGTATTCATCGAGCATCGAGCTAATCAGATCGCGGAGTCGATCGAATTGGTCATCGATATTAGCGGTGCGAAGACGGCCGTGCCACTTAAGCGCCTGAAGATACATTTCACCGATTGTCTCGGCGACGAGCACGATTGCTTCAGCATTTCCGGGCTCTCCCGCCGGACCGAAGGCGATCGGCAAGGTTTCGTTTATTAGCTTGTTTGCCGTTCCGGCGAACCGGGTAGCCTCGCTAAGTCGGCGTTGAATCCAATCCAACGGGTCTTGCACGTCCTCGCCGAGGCCAACGACGACGCCCGCACGATGTCGAGACCTCTCGCGATAGTGCTGCCCGACCGCATCGACCCACGCATTGGCAAATAGTCGATACTCCCAACCGTCGGGCTTCTCAAGTGCGATCCTCAAGGTATCGCCACGAAGCTCCTTTAGCCACCGCTCGCCCTTGAGTGGACGCTGCTGCTGCTGCAAACGGAGGCCACGTTCATGTTGATACGCAAATTGAACTCGGAGTGCGTCGACTATGTCCTGGGCGGTTCGAAATTCGTGAGTCCACACGCTGTCGCGCGTTCTTACTGTCTCGACAAACTCGAACAACTTAGGAGTATCAACTTGGTTTGAATAGTCGGCAGTCGGGTTGAGGCGCCACGTCGGTATGAGTGGCAGGATTCCCTGATCGACGAACGCCCAAATAGGAATCCCCTTTTGACGGGCGGCGAGGTACTCGAGATTTGTCACCGATGTCGCTGACGCATCCTCGACACTTCCGTATCTGCGGCCGATGATCAAAACAAGGACATCCGCGTCACGCTGTACTCGTTGGCGGCAGTTTTCGATCGTCGTCAGATCGGGATCAACAGGGAATGAGGGGTGTTCCGACAACAGCGCGCGATAACCCAATTCATCTCCGATGAACCGGCGCAGATCCTCTCTGACTTGCCGTAGGTCATAGAAGGTCGAACTGACCATGACGCAGGGTTGTCGTGATGCGCTCGTTCCCATCTCGGTCGAATTGCCCCAAGCCCTACTTTACAGAGCGCCTTAACTTGGCTCTCTTGGGTAGTTCATCCCCGACCCGAGGAGGATTTCCGACGCCCGCACGCTTGAGAATCCGAAGCGCCTTCGCGACGTCACCCTTCGCGGCGCGTGCAGCGAAATATTCTTCGGTGCGCAGCGCCGACACTTTCTCAGCGACTGCAATATTGATCAATTGATTAACCGCAACGCCCTCTGCGCTCGCCACCTTGCGAGCTTCCTCCATCAAGGAGGGTTGCAGCCGTAGCGCGAAGTTGCTCTTCTTCATGGCTTCTTCTTCAATCGCCGCAGTGCCTCAATCGGCGTCATCACCACAATGCCGAACGTTGCGGCCAACGGTTCGAAATCCCGTCGATTGAACGTCACGAGCATGTCTGCCCGTCCATTCACCGCCGTTTCGAGCACCATGTCGTCATCGACGTCCGGCAGCGACGGCCGCCAGAGATACGAGAGCCGGACTGGCTCTGCAACCAGAGCGACGGCATCAAGCAATGCCTGCATTTCGTCTGATGAGAGTCCTGATGCGTCGAGATGCTCAGGTCGCGTCAAGACCGCTTCGTATTCGATCATCAACGGGACCGATACCAGTGCCGGATAGCGGCGTTCCAACGCGAGCGTCAGCAACACTCTCGAGGCGCCGCGGTCGCTGCGAATTGCGGCGACCAGGACGTCGGTATCGAGCACGACCCGCCGGGACGGCACACTCGATTATATCGCAGGCAATATCACCACGACCTCGCCGCCGGACCAAGTCACTCGGAAATGTCACCCGGCATGGTCTGGCGACCCAACGACCATCTTTCAGGCCGTTTTCGATGAGTAGCGGGCACATGGCGGAGAGAAAGCCGAGTCTCGCTCAACGGGTTAGCGGACTCAAGAATCTGAAAGAAACCGCAACGCCCTGAAACGGGAGGAAACGATTGGAGAATGGCGGAGAGGGAGGGATTCGGTCAATTTAGCGCTTGACAGGTTTTTCAAGAACGCTCGATTTCTAAAAAATTCGCTCGGAATTCGCCTCAGCAGAATCCGCGAAATCTGCACCTTCCGCACCCGAACCCCCCAAATCGCCCCCAGCTCTCCCGCCCGAGCGGGCCTCCACAGGGCAGAGCACCGAAGCTCAGGCTGTTTGGCAGATTTCCACGTTTGTCACGGAGCCGCGAAGCCTCGCCACGTGCAAGCCGTCGATGCGCAGCTGCATCGGCAAAGCGTCGGCGTATGGAGCGGTCACCACTGATTGGAAGTCAGCGCTGCTCGATGCGATGAATTCCACATAGTCCTGAAAATGCGAGCGGTCGAAGCGGCCAGTGCAATCAACGAGAAGAACCGTCGGCCCTTGTTGCGCCTCGAAGCGAGCTAATTCCAGTGCCATTTCAATGATCACGCGACACTGCTCTGTATCCGAAAGGCTCTGGAAATCCAGGCCCGCGACCGTCCCGTCGACATCGAGTCGAAGCTCTTCCCGTCCCTCCGCTTCGACGAACCTTGGATTGTGCACGTGGTGCCCGCCCCGAGCGGCGAGTGACCGCACCACGTTGTGGACCAACGCCACGTCGACCCGCAGCCAGCGTGCAATATACGCACTGATCGTTTCATCGTCAGCTTTCCGTCGGAACGGGCGCTCAGGAGCGTGGACGAAGGTGTAGGGAACGATCAAACGAGGCACGGGCAGGCCATTCACCGCGAACTGAATGTTCGATTGTTGATAGACGCGGACCGTCCAATTGAATGGCAGTGGGCTAACTGCCTCGAAGCGAACCTGCGTTCGGGCACCGCGTTTTCCGAGCGGCGACCAGCGCTTTAGAAAGGAGATTTCACTGCATCCGGCCAACAGTTCGCAAAGGGCGGTCTTTCCGGAAGCGTTGTTGCCTAGAATGACCGTCGTTCGTGCGAGATCGAGACGCGAACCTGGCACGAACACCGGGCTCTCTTCAACGACAATCGCTTGCAGCCATCCGAATGAGAAGGAGACGCCTCGCTGCTCAAATGCGATCCGA
>JBFWUM010000030.1:0-13114 GCA_050247255.1 Vicinamibacterales bacterium
AGAGTACTCAAAAGAGGCATTGTTTCAGCCAAAGAATTTTCGTGACTGTAAATCGTTTACAGCAAAAGACTTACAGGATGTGAGGGAGAAGGAATGGGACTAGCGGAGGTTGGGTCGACGAGCCGCGCGATCCAGCTCTACCGCGTGATCCAGGGCTGGAACTGCTCTTCGCGCTGCAGGCGGTCGGCGATGGCTTCCGCCTCACGGCGGTTGTCGTACTTGCCGACGCGCACGCGGAACATGCGCGGGCCGCTCGGGGGCGTCGTCACGAACGCCGGATAGCCCTTCCCCGCCAGGCGGCGCGCAATCGTGTCGGCCTCGCTCCGCTCACGCGTGGCGGCAACCTGCACCACGAATCCATTGCCAGGCGGCTCCGAACCGATCGAGGCCGCGGCCGCTGCGGGCGCGGGCGCGGCCGCCGGTGCGGCGGCGCGCGTCGGCGCGGGCGTCGGGACCGGTGCGCGTTCGACAGCCGGCGGCGGGGGCGGCACGGCTGCGGGCGCTGCCACCGGTTCGGTCACAGGCGCGAGATCTTCTTCGGGAGGCGTGGTGCCCTCGAGCCGGCTGGCGTAGGTCAGGGTTTCCTGCGCGGTCACCGGCGCGCCGCTTCCGGTTGTGGCGCTGGACGTGGAAGGCGGTTCGACGGTGGGATCGATTGCCGCGTCGCCGGCAGATGCGGCCAGCGTGGCTTGCGGCGACTGCACACCGCGCCCCACCATCACCCCGGCGAGAAAGATGACGACCGCCACGACGGTCGCAGACATGAACAGGAAGACGAGCTGCTTTCCGTTCAGTTGGATCTCGTGAAGTGGCTCATCTGCCATGCTTTAGCGGCGGATTGTAACACGGCTGAGCCGCTCAGGGCACTGGGATCGTGGCCAGCAGATCCTGCGCCTCCCGGTTGTTCGGATCGGCCCAGACGGCAATCTTGAGCGCGTCGATCGCCTCCGCGGTGCGGCCGCCGCGCAAGTAGGCGCGGCCGAGCAGCAGGTGCGCCGTGCTGTCGTACGGCGCGAGGTAGATGGCGCGGCGCAGCTCGCCGATCGCGTCGGCGTCGCGCCCGGCCTCGAACAACCGGCGTCCCGACTCGAGGTGGAACGCCGCCAGCTCCCGCTGATCGCGCTGGCCTGTCGCGACGAGCGCATCCTCGACGCGCGGGGTCCCGGCGGCATCAAGCCGGATCTTCATCCGCTCGAGCCCGCGCGGCGCCGCGTTCACGCCGCCCTGCTGCGCCTCCCACTCCGCGTAAGTGGATGACAACCGGCGCGCCAGCTCCTTCTCGCGCGCGCCTTCGGCGTTGGCCCCGGTCGCCTGCAGCGCCACGCCCAGCACGTAGTGCGCCGCATCGTCGGCAGGGTTGCGGCGGACGGCTTCACGCAGCGAGGCGATGGCATCGTCCATGTCGCGATCGAGGTAGGCGGCGTAGCCCAGGTTGAAATGCAGGTCCGGGTCCGACGGGTCGAGGCGCGCCGCATCCTCGAAGAAGGTGACCGCCCGCAGCCCGGTCGCCACGCCGGCAGGCCGCCGCAGCTGCGCAACGCCCAGCGCCGTGAGAATTGCCGGATCGGGCTGCTCGCCGTTCAGCGCCTGCAGCGCCTCGGTGGCCTGCTGATACTCGCGCAGGTTGATCCGCGAGAGGCCCGCGAGGAAGCGCGCCCGCCGCGCGGACCGGTGGCCGGCTGGTACCTCCCCGACGATGTCGAGCGCGCGTCGATGCTCGCCCTCAGCGGTGTGGACCTCCCAGAGTGCCAGCCTTGCCCGCTGGAAGCCGGGCGCCAGGCGCACTGCCTGATTCAGGAACGTCACCTGCGTCGCCGGTGTCTCGGCCAGCACGCCCTTGATGTAGGCCTCGAAGGCCGGCAGCGGCGGGTGCGCCTCCTCCATCTGCTCCAGCGGCACGCGCGAGTCCGGCAGCAGGCGGCGCGCCACGCGGGCGAACACGTCGAAGACATCGGCCAGCGGCCCCGTTTCGACGACTTCGGGAAAGAGCCGCCCGGTGTCGAGCCGGATGGCGCGCGCGCGGACGACGAGCTCGTCGTCGCCGCGAAGCTCGAACGCGCCGATGACGACCTGCATGGCGCCGACCACCTGGCCGACGCGGATCACCGTGGCGTGGCTGAGCGCAGCAACCGGAGGCAGGCGCAGCCCGTCGAAGGCCAGCAGCCGATCCTCGCGGCTGATCGCCTCGGCGCCGAGCGCGTCCAGATCGTCGGTCAGCGCCACCGCTGCGCCCTCGCTGAGCCAGTAGAGGCGAGGCTCCCCGGTTTCGTTGTCGAAGGGCATGACGAGTTGCCGCGCGCCGATACCGACAGGGGTCTGGGCGTACGCACGTCCGGCTGGAAGCAGACTTCCGCCTGAAGGCGGACTTCCGCCTAAAGGCGGAAGCCACACCGAAAGCAGCGCGACGACTACGAGCTGGCGGGGCGCACGAAGACGGACATCAGGCATTGTCCCGCTCCCGTGGCACGGCACTGGTCGGTGCCGACCTCGACGTCGAGGTTGAACAGGTACATCAGCCGGCGGATGGCCGATGCGTAGAACTCGCAGAGCGGCTGTTCGACGCGATCCCGCACTTCGCAGAAGATCGAGCCGCGGATGTCGACGCTCGCCCGCCCCTTCTTCCAACGGACGATGACCCGGCTGCCGCGATAGGTGTGGCGCACCATCGCGCGGGCGACGCGCATCACGAGGTGCGCGCGCACCGCCGGCGGCGCGGCGCGCAGCACGGCGCGCTGGAAGCCGGAGAGATCGGCCACGGTCCACTCGGCCGTGTACTCGCCGGCCCGCGCCGCGATCAGCCGGTACGACGCGCCTTCCTGGCGCAGGAAGCTGAGCACCGCGGCCAGCGGCGCCAGACCGATGCGGCCATCACGGAGGCCGGCCGGGTTCAGCCACGCCTCATAGAACTCGAGGCGGGTGGGCAACAGGTCGGCGATCCCCTGGTGCAGGCTGGCGACGAGCAGGCGACCGATGCCGGCCTCAATCATAGATAATGGGCTGTCGCATGTGGACGGCCGCAATCCTCGACGGCGGTCGGGCGCGGCGCCTGGGCGGCCTGGACAAGGGCGCGCTGGCCGTCGGCGCCGGCTCCATCCGGGAACGGCAGCTCGACACGCTTCGCGAACTGACCCCGCACATTCTGGTTATCGGACGTGGCGGGATACCGGACCGCATGCCCGGCATGGGCGCGCTCGGAGGCATCTACACCGCGCTGGTCGAAGCGCCCACCGAACGCGTGCTCATCCTCGCCTGCGACATGCCGTTTGTGACGGCGCCGTTCCTGGCGCACCTCGTGGCGGTGAGCGACGACCCGGCGTGGGACGTGGTGCTCCCCGTGGACGCGGCCGGACGCCATCCGCTGTGCGCGGTCTACCGCCGGCGCGTCACCGCGCGGCTGCAGGAGCGCCTGGATCGAGGGGAACTGCGGGTGCAGGACGCGGTGGCGGAAATGGCGGTGCGCGCCGTGGGCTCGGATGAGCTGACCCCCTTCAACCGGGACGGCCGCCTGCTCACCAACGTGAACACGCCCGAGGACTACACGCGCGCACAAGCTCGCTGAGCGTACTTCAACCCTTCACCAATCGCCAATCGCCAAACATCAATCCCTAATCACCAATCGATGATCCTTCCCGTTCACGACCGTCTTCGCGCCCACCTCGGGCGGCTCCTGACCACCGTCTATGCGCTCGACGCGGCGGCGCTGCCGTCGATCGGCCTCGAGTATCCGCCGACGCGCGAGCTCGGCGACCTCGGCACGCCGGTCGCCTTCGAGCTGGCCCGCCGCCTCCGCAAGGCGCCGCGGGTCATCGCCCAGGAGATCGCCGGCGCGTTCGGCACCCTCGAAGGGGTCCGCGCGGTGGCGGCGGCGCCCAACGGGTATCTCAACTTCTTCCTCGAGCGGCCGGCCTTTCTCGTCGATCGTCTCGCCGGGCGCGTCGCGATGCCGCCGCCCTCGGCCGGCAAGGCCATCGTCGAGCACACGGCCATCAACCCGAACAAGGCGGCCCACATCGGCCACCTGCGCAACTCGGCGCTCGGCGACACGCTGGTGCGCGTGCTGCGCTTCCGCGGCATCCCGGTGGAGGTCCAGAACTACATCGACGACACCGGCGTCCAGGTCGCCGACGTCGTCGTCGGCTTTCGCGTGCTCGAGGGGAAGAGCCTCGACGAGATTCGCGCGATCGCCGACTCGACGCGCTTCGACTACTACTGCTGGGACCTCTACGCGCGGGTCACCGAGTGGTACGACGCCGACAAGGAGGCGCGGCAGCAGGTGCGCGCCGACACCCTGCACGACATCGAGCACGGCGGCAACGACAACGCCGGGATCGCCGCGTTCATTGCCGACCGCGTTGTCCGCACCCACCTGCGGACGATGAAGCGGATGAACGTCGACTACGACCTGCTGACGTGGGAAGGCGACATCCTCCGGCTGAAGTTCTGGGCGCAGGCGTTCGACGTGCTGAAGGCCAAGGGGGCCGTCTACCTGCAGACCGAGGGCAAGCTCGCCGGCTGCTGGGTGATGCCGATCCAGGAGGATCCTGAAAAGCACAATGCCCAGGGCTCAATGCCCAATGAGCAATCCGAGGACGCGGAGGAACGGGAAAAAGTCATCGTCCGGTCCAACGGGGTCGTCACGTATGTCGGCAAGGACATCGCGTACCAGTTCTGGAAGCTCGGGCTGCTCGGACGCGATTTCCACTATCGCGTGTTCGAGAACCGGCCGCAGGGCCCGCTGTGGGCGACCTGCACCGAGGGGGGCTCGGACAACCACCCGCTCTTCGGCGGCGCCGCCTACGTCTACAACGTCATCGACGTCCGCCAGTCGTACCTGCAGAAGCTGCTGAAGCAGGCGCTGATTGCGGTCGGCCACCCGGAAGGGGCGGAGCGTTCGCACCACTTCTCGTACGAGATGGTCGCGCTGTCGCATGCCACGGCGCGGGAGCTCGGCTACGCGCCGCCGCCGGACTCAGAGGAGGCGAAGCGGCCGTTTGTCGAGGTCTCGGGCCGCAAGGGACTGGGCGTGAAGGCCGACGACCTGCTCGACACGCTGACGCGCAAGGCCGGCGAGGAAGTGCGCGCGCGCAACGCCGAGCTGTCCGAGGCCGAGGCCGACCGGATCGCCCGGATGATCGCGGTCGCCGCCGTCCGCTATTTCATGATCAAGTTCTCGCGCGGCAAGGTGATCGCGTTCGACCTCGAGGAGGCGCTCAGCTTTGCCGGTGAAAGCGGCCCCTACATCCAGTACGCCATCGTCCGCGCCAACAAGATCTTCCAGAAGCTGGAGGAGCGCGACGGCTCCACGGCCGCCACGCTGGTGAACGGGCTCGCCGACGTGCCGGCCGGCGAACTGACCGGCGACAACGGCAGCGAGCTGTGGGCGCTGGTGCTCGAGGCGTCGCGGCTCGACGAAGTCGTCGAGCAGGTGATCCGCTCGCTCGAGTTCTCGGTGCTGGCGAAGTACGCGTTCACGCTCGCGCAGTCGTTCAACACGTACTACAACCTCGACCCGAGCCGGTCGTCGATCCTCAACGAGGAACGCCCCGAGGCGCGGCGCTGGCGCGCCGCCGCGGTGCTCTACGTGCGCAACCAGCTGGCGAAGGCGCTCGACCTGATGGGGGTCGAAGTACCTCCGCTCATGTAGGTGCTAATGGTGCTAATAGTGCTACCGGTGCGATGCCGGTAATCGGCATCACGCCCAGCCGCAAGCTGCCGGACTACGAGGAGGCGGTGCGGCGCGCCGGGGGCGAGCCCCGCGTGCTCGACATCGCAGGCGATCGCCCGGCCGACGTCGTGGCCACGGTCGACGGGCTGCTGCTGACCGGCGGCGCCGACATCGACCCGTCCCTCTATGGAGCGGCAGCCCACCCGTCGACGCAGCCTGACGCCCCCGGCCGCGACGCGTTCGAGATCGAGCTGGTCCGCCGCGCGCTCGACGCCGATCTCCCGGTGTTCGCCATCTGTCGCGGCGCGCAGGTGCTGAACGTGGCCGCAGGCGGCACGCTGATCCAGGACATCCGGTCCGAGCTGCCGTCAGCCACCGAGCACCAGCTCGCGGTGCCCCCGCATCAGCCGGTCGAGATCGCCCACGATGTCTGGGTTACGCGCGGCAGCCTGCTCGAACGGCTCATGGCCGAGCGGCTCGCCGGCGGCGAGGATCTCCCCGTGAACAGCCGTCACCACCAGGCACCGGCACGGACCGGCGAGGGGCTGGTGGTCACCGCCACGTCACCCGATGGCGTGATCGAGGCGCTCGAACATCCCGGGAAGCGCTTCTGCCTCGGCGTGCAGTGGCACCCCGAGAACTTCTGGCGCACCGGCGAGTTCAGCGCGCTGTTCGAGGGATTCGTCGCGGCCACGAAGACACGGAGACGGGATTAGCCGTCCTTCGTGCTCTTGGTGGCCTCGCGCGATTCGCGGCTCTTCTTCAGGTAGTGCGGCGAGTAGGTATAGCCGTAGGGCGTGGTCAGCCGATCGCTCGCCTTGTGGTGCAGGAACTCCTGGCGCGCCACCTTCAACTGCTCGATCTCCTCTTTCGTGCAATCGCGGGCAACGATCTCCTCGCGCGGCACGAAGAACACCTGGCCGATCGGCAGCGTGTGCTGGCCGGAAATGCCCTCGCCCGGCTCCATCACGTAGCGGAACTCCGAGTCGTGCGGGTACCAGTCGGTCTCGACGCGCACCACCAGCATCGGCGCAATCGGCCGCTCGATCAGGTTGAAGATGGGCGCGTAGACCGCGTCCCACCCCTCAGGGGTCTTGAAGTTCCACGAGCCCCGCAGTGAGAGCGCCCCGGCCGGGGTCCCCATGTCCTCGACGATGAGGAAGGTGCGCATGATGGCGAGCGCGTTGGCGCGATCGGTGACGGGCGGATTGGTCAGGAACGTGACCTCCTCCGAGATCATCCCGGCCGTGCCTACGGGCATCTTCATCAGCACCTGGAACAGCGCGTCGGTACGGCCGGTTGATTTGTTCTTCGCGTAGAAGGCGAAGCTGTACTTGCCGTCGCCCCGGTACTCGACGTGAAACGATTCGTCGGCGGTCAGCGGCGGGTAGACGAGATAGCCCAGCGAGCTGCCGGCCTCGAGCACCGGGCAATGGCGCGCGTGCTGCGGCAGCAGCGGCCGCTGCGCTTCGCGCTTGGGACGCAGGCCCACGCCGGGCCGGCTGGCGTTCGGATACAGGCGCACTTCCATCGCCGTTATCGTATTGCAGAATCGAACACGGCCACGCTCTCCACGTGCGCGGTGTTCGGGAAGAGGTCGAGCCCGGTGAGCGAGGTCAGGGCGTAGCCGCCGTCGATCGCCGCGCGGGCATCCCGCGCCAGCGTCGCCGGATCGCACGACACGTAGATCAGGCGGCCGGGCCGCATCCGCAGCACGCCAGCCAGCGCGTCGCGCGACAGGCCGGTGCGCGGCGGATCGACGATGACCGTGCCGCCGCCGTCAGACGGGCCGCCGCCGGCGGCCAGGAACGACTCCACGCTGCGCCGCTCCACGCGGGCCCGCCCCGCGAAGGCCTGCGCGTTCTGCCGGAGGTCCGTGCTGCTCACCGGGTCGCCCTCGACCAGCGTGACCCGCTCCCAGCCGGCCGCAGCAAGCGCCAGCCCGAACAGGCCGACGCCTGCGTAGAGATCCACCACCGGCCCAGGCGGTACGAGAGACACGACCAGCTGCGCCAGGCCTTCGAGCAGGAAGCGGTTGCCCTGGAAGAACGCGCGCGCGTCGCGATGGAGGCGGAACGCGCTCGCCCGGTCACCCTCCCTCGCGTGCAGGGTGTCGGCTATCTCGCGCCCGGCCAGGTCGGCAAGCGGGGCGTAGCGGCCGCGGCGCTCCCCTTCGGCCACCTCGAAGTGGCAGGCGCGCTGATCACCAGCGACGTTCTCGGCGAGCTCGAGCCACGCCAGCCCGGTGAGCCGCTCCCGGGCCAGGACCTCCTCGACGCGGGCGATCCAGTCGCCGGTCTGCGGCAGCAGCTGGCCGGTTGCCACCGCATCGCAGAGGTCGTGGGTCCCTTCGCGGAAGAAGCCAAGCCGTCCGCCGCGCGCGTGCAGGCGCGCGCGCATGCGATACCCGCGCTCCGGCGACGGCACGACCTCGGGCGGAGCGATCGGCAGGCGGGCGATGCGCGCGAAGGCGTCGCCGAGGATCTCCGCCTTGAGCTGCCGTTGCCGCGGATAGTGGACGTGGGCATAGACGCTGCCGCCGCAGCGCCAGTCGCCGGCGGTGTCCCGCCGGTCAGGCGACGCCGACAGCACCTCCACCGTGTCGGCGTAGGCGACGGCGCGGGTCACGCGCTCGAGCCGCGCACGGATCCGTTCGCCGGGGATGGCGCCCCAGACCAGGACGACCTGGCCGTCGTGCCGGCCGATCATCCGGCCGCCGGCCGCCGGCTTGGCGACCTCCAGCTCAATCAGCGCGCCTGGTTCCATCAGTCGATCGCCAGCGTCGGCAGGCGGTTGCGTTCCCGAAGCAGCCGTTCGACGCAGGCGTCCCTGGCGCGGTCGTACGCCTCCCGCGGCATCCGTTCACGAAACGGCGCCAGTTCCGCGTCTGCCTCCTGCCCAAGCCCCCGCAGCGTCTCCTCACCCGCGCGCGCCTTGAACGCCGACACCAGGCGGGTGTCGAGCTCACGCAGCCGCCCGAGAAAGGTGTCGCGCGCAGCGCCTCGCAGCGTGCGGCTCCCGGCGCGGGCCGCGTCGAGCTCGCGCACCAGCGCGTCAATCGTCTCGTCCGGATCTCGATCGGTACCGCTTCGCAACGCCGTCAACCGCGCGATCACCCGTTCGAGATGGTCAGGCAGCGATGGCCCGCGGCGCGCCGGCGCGTCCTCGGCAGGAGCCGCGACGCCGACGGCGCGGCGCCATTCATCGAACACATCGAGCACGTCGGCCTCGCAGAACTCGATGCGGACCGGCCGGCGCCGCGCCGCCGGTCCGCGCGCGTCGTAGCGCTCGAAGTAGCGATCGACGCCGTGGCAGGCGACCTTGAACGGAATGCCCTGCCCGGCCCACCCGCATACCGTGTCAAACGCCGGCCCGACAATCCGTATCAGGTGGCCGCCGTTCTTGCGGCACAGGTATGCCTCGAGGTCGCGGCAGTACTGGTCTACGTCCATCGGACCTCGCCCGACAGGATGCGCTCGACGCCGCGCGCCGTCCGCACGAGCAGCGCGCCGTCGCTGGCGACCCCCTCGGCCACCCCGCGTCCGGAGTCCCACTCGACCGCGCGTCCCCACATCGGAGCGGCGCGGCGCTTCCACGCGGCGACGATCGCGCTGGCGCCCCCGGCAGCGTACAGCTCCGCACTCCGGGCGTTGAGCGCAGCCAGGCATTCGGCGAGCACCAGGCCACGATCCACGTCCCGGCCGAGTTCCTGCTCGAGCGACGTCGCCCGGGTCGCGATGTCCGGCGGGTACGCGGCCGCTCGCACGTTGATGCCGATACCGACGATGACGAACGCTCCGCCCTCGGCCAGGATTCCCGCCAGCTTGCGGCCGCCGGCCTGAACGTCGTTCGGCCACTTCAGCGTCGTCGTCAGTCCCGTCGCCGCCTCGATGCCGTCTGCGACGGCGACGCCGGCCGCGAGGGTGAGCATCGGCACCACGTGCATCTCAGGACGCAGCACAACGGAGAAATAGAGCCCGGCGCCCGGCGGCGAGACCCAGGTTCGCCCAAGCCGGCCCCGCCCGGACGTCTGAGCGTTGGCGGCGACGACGGTGCCGGCCGCGGCGCCGGCATCCGCAAGCCGGGACGCGGTGTCGTTGGTCGATCCGATCTCGTCGTACCAGAGGAGGCGCGCGCCGAACAGCCCGAGGCGCGTGCCGGCGCGGCCGAGGGCGCCGGCGATGTCGGCCGGAACGGTGTCAGGCCGGCTCAATTTCGAAGCTGATGTCGGCGGCCGGCGCGGAGTGGGTCAGGGCGCCCACCGACACGTAATCGGCGCCGGTCGCGGCCAGTTCCGGCATCCGGGCCAGCGTGACACCGCCGGAGATCTCGGTCTTGGCGCGGCCGCGGCACCGCTTCACCGCCTCGATGATCTCCGGCGTGGACAGGTTGTCGAGCAGGACGATGTCGGCGCCCGCCTCGAGCGCCGCATCCACCTGTTCCAGGCTCTGCGCCTCGCATTCGGTCGGCATGTCCCTGTTGGCGCGCCGCATGGTCGTCACCGCGGTCTGCACGCTGCCGGCGAGCCGGACGTGATTGTCCTTGATCAGGATCCCATCGTCGAGCCCATGGCGATGGTTGACACCGCCGCCCGCGCGGACGGCGTACTTCTCGATCGCGCGCAGGAGCGGCGTGGTCTTGCGCGTGTCGAGGACGATGATCCGCCCCTGGGCTGCGTCGACGAACTTGCGCGTCAACGTGGCGATGCCGCACAGCCGCTGGATGAAGTTCAGGGCGGTCCGCTCGGCGGTGAGCAGCGGTGCCGCGTGGCCGTGAATCTCGGCAATGACCGTCCCCGCCTCGCAGGAGTCGCTGTCCCGCCTGTGCAGCGCCACGGTCACGCTGGGGTCGAGCTGCCGGAACGCCTCGCAGGCGATGTCGATGCCGGCCAGCACCAGCGGCGACTTGGCCAGGATGACGGCCCTGGCCAGCTGATCCCGATCGATGATCGCCTCGGTCGTGACGTCGCCCCAGCCGAAGTCCTCGGACAGCGCCCGCCGGACGAGCTCGCGGTAGGCGCCCTGGTCGAGCGGCTCGAACGGGATCGGCTTCACGCCGCCGGCTCCTCGGCGAACTCGAGCTGCGGCTCGGCGACGTCCGCAAAGAGCAACTCGCGAATGTGCGTGGCGGCCCTGAAGTCGCGCTCCGCCGGACGGAGCGCCGCGAACGCGTTCGGCAGCGTCGCCCGGGCGATGACCGCCTTCGTCGGCTTCTTCAGGATCGACTTGATGCGGCGCACCTCGGCAAGCGCGGCCTGCGTCGCTTCCCGAACGGCGAGCATCTCCTGATCCGGGCCGCCGATCGGCGACACGACCTCCGCCGAGGTCGGCCACGGGGCGCGATGGACCGAGCCAGGGCGCCACCACGACCAGACCTCCTCGGTCACGAACGGCAGGTAAGGTGCAAACAGCCGCAGCAGCGTGTTCAGCGCGACGATCATCGCGCTGTTCGCCGACGCGGCCCCCTTGGCCCCGAAATCGCCGTAGCGGCGGCCCTTCACCAGCTCGAGGTAGTCGTCGCAGAAGCCCCAGAAGAACGTCTCGGTGCGCTCGAGCACGCGCGCGTAGTCGTAGGCCTCGAGGTTGTCGGTGGCCTCCTGCACGAGCGCCGCCAGCGCGGTGAGCATGCCGCGGTCGAGCGGCTCGGTGATCGGGCCGCGCGGCTCCGCCTGCAGCAGGGCAAAGCGCGCGGCGTTCAGGATCTTGATCGCCAGGCGCCGGCCGACCTTCATCTGCTGCGGGTCGAAGGCGGTGTCGGTCCCAGGCCGCCCGCTCGCCGCCCAGTAGCGCACGCCGTCGGAGCCGTGCTCGTCGAGCAGCCCCATCGGCGTCACGACGTTGCCCTTGGACTTGGACATCTTCTTCCGGTCAGGGTCGAGCACCCAGCCGGAAATGGCGGTGTTGGTCCAGGGGAGCGAATCGTGCTCCAGCTGCGCGCGAAGCACCGTGTCGAACAGCCAGGTGCGGATGATGTCGTGCGCCTGCGGCCGCAGGTCCATCGGGAACACGCGCGCGAACAGGTCGGGATCCTCGAGCCAGCCGCCGGCAATCTGCGGCGTCACCGACGAGGTCGCCCAGGTGTCCATCACGTCCGGATCACCGGCAAAGCCGTCGGGCTGATCCCGCTGGTCGGGGCGATAGCCCTCGGGAACGTCGGTCGACGGGTCGATCGGCAGCCGCGACTCGTCGGGCAGCAGCGGGTGCTCGTAGTCGAGGCTGCCGTCGCCGCGCACCGGGTACCACACTGGAAAGGGGACACCGAAGAACCGCTGCCGGCTCACGCACCAGTCGCCGGCAAGCCCGTTGACCCAGTTCTCGAAGCGGTGGCGCATGTACTCCGGGTGCCACTGCAGCTCGCGGCCGCGCGCCAGCAGCGCCTCGCGGAACTCCATCGTCTTGATGAACCACTGGCGGCTGGTGACGATTTCGAGCGGGCGATCGCCCTTCTCGTAGAACTTCACCGGGTGCGTGATGGGCCGCGGCTCGCCGAGCAGGTCGCCCGACTCGCGCAGCAGTTCGACGATGCGCGTGCGCGCCCTGGCGGCGGACAGGTTGGCCAGCTGGTCGTAGTGCTGCTGCGCCCGCGCGGCGTCGCGCGATTCCCAGCCTGCCGCGCCGAAGGTGACCTGGCGGAAGGCCCCGTTCGGCAGGATGACCGCGCGCACCGGCAGCGACAACTCGCGCCACCAGGTGACGTCGGTGAGGTCGCCGAACGTGCAGATCATGGCAATCCCGCTCCCCTTCCCGGGATCGGCCAGCGCGTGGGGCCGGATCGGCACGCGCACGCCAAACAGCGGCGTGAAGACCTCGGTGCCGAACAGCGGCTTGAAGCGCTCATCGTCCGGATGGGCTACGAGCGCAACGCACGCCGGGATCAATTCCGGGCGGGTCGTTTCGATTTCGACCGTCCCCCGATCCGCGCCCTCGAAGCGGATGCGGTGGTAGGCCCCTGGCTGCTCGCGGTCTTCGAGCTCCGCCTGCGCGACGGCAGTTCGGAAGTCGACGTCCCACAGCGTTGGCGCTTCGAGCTGGTAGGCGATCCCCTTCTTCAGCAACCGCAGGAACGACGTCTGGGACACGCGCTGTGCGCGCTTGTCGATGGTCGCGTACGTCTTCGACCAGTCCACCGACAGCCCCAGGTGCGTCCAGAGCTGCTCGAACGCTTTTTCGTCCTCGGCGGTCAGCCGGTTGCAGAGCTCGATGAAGTTGGGACGCGAGATCGAGATCGGCGCCTTGCCCGGCTTCTCCGGCGGCTGGAAGCCGGCGTCATACGGCAGCGACGGATCGCAGCGCACGCCGTAATAGTTCTGCACGCGCCGCTCGGTCGGCAGGCCGTTGTCGTCCCAGCCCATCGGATAGAACACGGCCTTGCCCCGCATGCGCTGGAAGCGGGCGATGACGTCCGTGTGCGTGTACGAGAACACGTGCCCGACGTGCAGCGAGCCGCTCA
>JBFWUM010000030.1:13214-31857 GCA_050247255.1 Vicinamibacterales bacterium
GTCGGCAGGCCGTTGTCGTCCCAGCCCATCGGATAGAACACGGCCTTGCCCCGCATGCGCTGGAAGCGGGCGATGACGTCCGTGTGCGTGTACGAGAACACGTGCCCGACGTGCAGCGAGCCGCTCACCGTCGGCGGCGGCGTGTCGATCGAGTACACGTCGCCGCGGCTGCGCGTCCGGTCGAAGGCATACGTGCCGTCGGCCGCCCAGCGGGCGTTCCACTTCTGCTCCAGGCCTTCGAGCGCGGGCTTTTCCGGGAGGGTGATCGGGTGCGGGTCGAGCGGATCGGACATCCGCTCTATTTTACGTTCTACCTTCGACCTTCGACTTCTTACTTGCCGCGAATGCGGCTGATTTCCTCGCGGACGAGGCGCTCGGCGACCTCGGACGTGATGCGGGAGACGAGCGTCTGCATGTCGCCGGCGTCGGCGCGCAGCCGCGCCAGCACCCGTTCGGTCACCTCGCTGGCGATCGCGTCCGTATCCACCGGTGGAGGCGGCGGCGCCAGCTGCACGGCGGGCGCCGGATCGCCCTGCTCCGCCGACAGCAGGGCGCTGAAGGCGTCGGCCAGGGCGCTGCGCTGAGGCGCGGCCGGAGCCGGAGCCGGAGCCGGAGCCGGGGCCGGGGCCGGGGCCGGTGCCGCGACCGCCGGCGGTGGCGGCGTTGGCCGCGATGGTTCGGGCTCCGGCGCCGCCTGCAGCTCGAATGTCTCTTCCACCCCGCCTGCGTCGCCGACCTCGCCAAGGAGCTCTTCGAGCGTCGGAATCTCGCCCGCGTCGACCACCTCCACGGCGGGCTCGTCCGCCGCCCGCTCGTCCATGTAGTCGAGCTCCCGCTCCATCACCGGCCCCTCGGGATGCGCGGGTATCGACGGCGGCTCCGCGCGGCGCTGATCGACCCGGCGGTCGCCGCGGGAACGGCGCTCTCCCTCGTCGAGATTGGCAAAGGCGGCGTCGAGGCGGTCGAAGTAGTCGTCGAGCGAGTCTTCCTGGACCGGCGATTCGACGATCGGCTCGGCTGCCGGACGCGAGCGCGGCGCCGCGGCGCGCGGGCGGGCGGGCGCCGCCGGAAACGCGAAGTCCTCATCGTCGACCTTGACGCGTTCGCGGGGCGGCAGTTCCACGGGACGCGGGCCCGCCAGCCGCGCCGCCGGGCGCGGAATGTCGGCGGTGGCCGGTTCGGCGGGGCTCCCCTTCGCGCCGCCGAGCAGCTCGCGCACCAGCGCGATCACGTGCTGCGGCTCGAACGGCTTGACGAGCACGCCGGCCGATCCCACGTCGCCGGCCCGCGCCTCGTCCACCGGCTCGAACGCGCCGGCGAGCAGGACGACCGGGATGTGCGACAGCGTCGGGTCGCCCTTGACGAAGGCGGCGACGTCGTAGCCGCTGCGCTTCGGCATGGCGATGTCGGCCAGGACGACGTCGGGCCGCTCGGCGGCGATGCGGCTGATCGCCTCTTCGCCGTCCCCGACCGTGATCACCTGGACGTCCTCGTTGCTGAACGTCAGCTCGATCACGCGCTGGATGGTGATGCTGTCGTCGGCGAGCAGGAGCTTGTGCGCGGCCACGGTCAGAGCGAGGCGATCCTGGTGCGCGCGTTGGCGCGGATGAAGTCGACGATCTGCTGCATCGGGGTGCCGGGGAGGAAGATACCCCGAATCCCGATCTGCTGCAGCTTCGGCACGTCCACGTCGGGAATGATGCCGCCGATCACCACCAGCACGTCGTCGAGTCCCTTCTCCCGCAGCAGCTCCATGATGCGCGGGCAGATGTGCATGTGCGCGCCCGACAGGATCGACAGGCCGATGACGTCCGCGTCCTCCTGGAGCGCCGCCGAGACGATCTGTTCGGGGGTCTGCCGCAGGCCAGTGTAGATGACTTCCATGCCAGCGTCACGCAGCGCCCGGGCAATGACCTTGGCGCCCCGGTCGTGGCCGTCCAGCCCCGGCTTGGCGATGACTACTCGGATCTTCTGCATAGTCGGCAGTGGGCAGTCGGCAGTGGGCAGCCTGGTAAACTGCCGACCGCCGACTGCCGACTAGATTATCGGCGTCTCCTCGTATTCTCCCCAGACCTCGCGGAGCGCGTCGCACATCTCGCCGACCGTGGCATAGGCCCGGACGGCGTCGAGCAGCAGCGGCATGGCGTTGGCCCCGCCGGCCGCCCCGGCCTGCAGCGCCTCCAGCGCGGCGCGGACCCTGTCGGCGTTTCGCTGACGCTTGAGCGCCTCCAGCCTGGCCAGCTGCCGTTCCCCGGCCGATTCGTCGATGTAGAGGATCCCGACCGGCTGGTCGTCCTCGGCAACGAAGTCGTTGACCCCGACGATGATCTGGTCGCGCGACTCGACCCGCTGCTGGAAGCGGTAGGCGCTCTCGGCAATCTCCTGCTGCGGGAAGCCGGCCTCGATGGCGGCGACCATGCCGCCCATCCGATCGATGGCGTCGAAGTACCCCAGCGCCTCTTCTTCGAGTTCGCTGGTCAGCTTCTCGATGAAGTACGAGCCGCCGAAGGGATCGACCGTGCCGGTCACGCCGGTCTCGTGGGCGATGATCTGCTGGGTCCGCAGCGCCAGCGTCGCCGCCGCTTCCGTCGGCAGGGCCAGCGCCTCGTCGAGCGAGTTGGTGTGCAGCGACTGCGTGCCGCCGAACACCGCCGACAGCGCCTGGATCGCCGTGCGCACGACGTTGTTATAGGGCTGCTGCGCGGTCAGCGACACGCCCGCAGTCTGGGTGTGGAAGCGTAGCTGCCAGGAGCGCGGGTTGCGCGCCTTGAAGCGGTCGCGCATGACGTGCGCCCAGATCCGGCGGGCCGCCCGGTACTTGGCGATCTCCTCGAAGAAGTCGCTGTGCGCGTTGAAGAAGAAGGAGATACGCGGGGCAAACGCGTCGACGTCGAGCCCGGCATCGACGCCGTACTGCACGTACTCGATGCCGTCGCGCAGCGTGAACGCCAGCTCCTGCGCCGCCGTCGCCCCGGCCTCGCGGATGTGGTAGCCGCTCACTGAAATCGTGTTCCACTTCGGCACCTGATCGGCGCAGAAGGCGAAGATGTCGGTGATCAGCCGCATCGACGGCCGCGGCGGGTAGATGTACTCCTTCTGGGCGATGAACTCCTTCAGGATGTCGTTCTGGATCGTCCCCGAGAGCGTGGGCCACGCCGCGCCCTGGCCTGAGCCCTGTCGAAGGCCCTGCTTCTCGGCGACCACGAGGTACATCGCGAAGATCATCGGCGCCGGCGAGTTGATCGTCATCGACGTCGTGATGGACCCGAGGTCGATCCCCTCGAAGAGGGTTTCCATGTCGGCCAGCGACGCGACGTTGACGCCGCACTTGCCGACCTCACCGAGCGACAGCGGGTGATCGGGGTCGCGCCCCATCAGCGTCGGCAGATCGAACGCGACGCTCAGGCCGGTCCCCCCCGCCTTGAGCAGCTGCTTGTAGCGCGCGTTGGTCTCTTCCGGGGTGCCGAAGCCGGCGAACTGGCGCATGGTCCAGAGTCGCCCCCGGTAGCCGGTGGGGTGAATGCCGCGGGTGTACGGGAACTGGCCCGGCTCGCCCACGTCGCGGGCGTGGTCGAGCGCCCGGACATCCTCGGCGGTGTAAACCGGCTGCACGGGGTGCCCTGAAATCGTCGTGAACGCTCGGGCTTCGGTGACGGAAGTGCGGCGCGTCATCGCTGCGCTCATTATGAAACAATAACGATCGATGGCCGAACACGGCGCGATTTTCGGGGCGATGCTGCAGGAATTCGACGGCGCCGCCCGCCTGCTCAACCTCGACCCCGGCATCTGGAAGATCCTCACCCACCCCAAGCGGCAGATCGTGGTGTCGTGTCCGGTGCTGATGGACAACGGCAAGATCGAGGTGTTCACCGGCTACCGCGTCCAGTACAACATCACGCTCGGGCCGGCCAAGGGTGGCATCCGCTATCACCCGGATGTCTCGCTCGACGAGGTCACGGCGCTGGCCGCCTGGATGACCTGGAAGTGCGCCGTCGCCCACATCCCCTTCGGCGGCGGCAAGGGGGGCATCGTCTGCGACCCGACGAAGATGTCGCGGCGCGAGCTCGAGGCGCTGACCCGCCGCTACGTGGCGGAGATCATCGACGCCATCGGGCCCGAGAAGGACGTGCCGGCGCCCGACGTCAACACCAACGACCAGATCATGGCGTGGGTGATGGACACCTACAGCATGCACGTCGGCCACACCTCCACCGCCGTCGTCACCGGCAAACCGGTCGAGATGGGCGGGTCGCTCGGGCGCCGCGAGGCCACCGGGCGCGGCGTGATGATCGTCACCCGCGAAGCGGCGAAGCACCTCGGCTTCGACATCAAGGGGGCGACCATCGCCGTCCAGGGATTCGGCAACGTCGGCTCGGTGTCGGCTGACCTCCTTGCCAAGCAGGGAGCGAAGATCGTCGCGGTGACCGACTGGAAGGGGGGCGTCTACAACCAGCAGGGGCTCGACGTTCCCGCCCTGCTCGAGTACGCGGCCGCCCATGGCAAGACCGTGGACGGCTTTCCCGGCGGCGAGCCGCTGACCAACGACGACCTCTGGGGGCTCGACGTCGACGTGCTGATTCCCGCGGCGCTCGAGAACCAGATCACCGAGGAGACCGCCCCGAAGATCCGCGCCAGGATCGTCACCGAAGGCGCCAACGGCCCCACCACCCCCGAGGGGCACCGGATCATGCACGAGCGCGGCATCTTCGTGATCCCCGACATCCTCGCCAACTCCGGCGGCGTCACGGTGTCGTACTTCGAGTGGGTACAGGACCGCTACGGCTACTTCTGGGAAGAAGAGGACGTGAACACCCGCCTCGAGAAGAAGATGTGCGAGGCGTTCGACGACGTGCTGCAGACGTCGATCAAGTTCAAGGTCGACCTGCGGACGGCGGCCTACATCGTCGCGATCAACCGGGTCGGCACGGTGACAGGGATGCGCGGGATGTACGCGTAATTCCGAACCACGAAATACACGAAATCCACGAAGACGACTCAGGGTTCAGTTTGGCGACGGCTGGGCGACTTGCTCGACGATCAGGACCTCCACCGGTTGGCGGCGGCGTTGAACAGTCAGGCCGAGTTGCTCGCGCAAGGCGTCATTCAGTGAAGGCTTGTTCGGGTCCAGCTGCGGGAACGGGAACCGCGCCGCAGCCGGGTCGGCCAGGGTGGTGGCATACGCATCGGGCGTGTACTGCAAGGTGAAGTCGAACAGGTCCATCGTGCCCGTCCCGTCCTCGACCATCCGGCGCTCCATGAACGTCAATGCTGCCGCCAAATCGGATATGCGTGAACCGACTCCGCTAATCCGACCGAAGGCGGGACGCACCCCGCACTTCGCATCCGCGTCGCACGGCTGTGAATGGCGGACGAGCCCCGGACCGGGCGCGCCTTCCGCGAAGCGGAGGACATCCACCTCCATCTCCCGTTCGGCGCGTCGCGCACGCAGCGCGAACCGCGACTCGAGCAGGTCGCGGAACATCAGCCGCGCCTGCGTGGTGGTCGCACCGGCGGGCGCCTGTGCCGCAACATCGAAGTGTTCGGTGCTGGCCCATCCGGGTGCGTCAAGAATGCGGAACTCCGGGAGGTCGTAGGCGTAACGAATCAACATCAGGACGGTCACGTTGTTGGCCCTGACCTGGCCCGACGGCGGCGTGCGAATGACCATCTGGGCCGCCCCGGAACGGTTTGGCCGGACGGACGCAACCTCGAACTCCTGCGCGTGCGCTCCTGACGCGGCAGCCACCGCTACGACCATCGCCACGAGTCCGAACCTGCGCACCCGCGACCTCCACCTACACTACGAAATCCATTCCGCCCGAGTTGACTTCGTGAACGTCGTGGTTGTTTTCGTGAATTTCGTGAATTTCGTGGTTAAGACGTGACGCGAAACGCGACGAGTTCCTTCTTCTCCCCGTCGCCCGCCTTCACCGTAATCTCGACGAGATACTCGGCCGGCGAGATCGACGCCAGGCCGAGGTCGATCTGGTGCGTGCCGCCGGCGGTTGCCGGCGCGACGGGCACATCGGCCATCTTCTGGCCGGAACGGTTCATCAGCGCAGCCGTGACCGCCGGCATGGCGCCGCCGGCGGCGTAGGCATCGAAGCGGATCAGGAGCCGCTCGGTGCGGGAGAACTCGCGCGCCGCCGTCGGCACCGCGGCGGCGTCCCGGATGACCGCCTGGATGTCACGCGCGGTCCGCGCGCGGTGCACCCGCGGCGTGCTGATCGCCGCCTGCGGCGATGTCAGGTCGGGGATCTCAAGCCGCCGGATGTCGTTGTCGATGGTCCCGCCCGTGGCGCCTTCGACGGTCAGCCGCACCTCGACCGGCCCGGGCGGCGCATCGAAGACGAGCGGCTGCGTCGCCTGCCCGCGATAGAGGAGATCGCCGGCGGCGGTGGCGGCAATCACCGCCACGCGGCCCGGTTGCTCGCGGCGCGCGCCGGGCGGGCCGGGAATCGGCTCCCACACCAGCATGACCTGCGTCCGGCCGTTCTCGCCGCGCCCGGTGCCGATCCAGGTGCGGATCACCTGCGTCGACTGCACCGGCGTGGCGATGGTGGCCAGTGCCGCTGACACGGCGGACGGGGTCGAGGGGCCCGCCGCGGCCGTTTCCGCGCGACGGACGTCATCGGCCGTTGCCGCCCAGAAGCCGCGGCGGCCGCGCACATCCACCCCGCGGCGGCGGACGTTCACCGTGATCTCGTGGAACTTGCCGTCTGTCGGCGCCGACGAGGTGTAGCCGATCAGGTAGTAATAGCTCGAGTCGCGGATCATCTGCCGCAGCCCGACCGCCAGGTCATTGCGGCCGGTAATCGCCTTGCCGTCGGTTTCCTCGGCGAGCACGCGCAGCGTGTCCTGGGTCAACTGCAGGTTCATCCGGTCCTGGCTCGGCCCGACGTTCTCGTCGATGCCGAACTCCCCCGTCGCCAGCCCGCGCGGATCGAGCGCGTACACCGACACGTTGTTGCGGTTGAATTCGTTGTAGACCTCCCGCATGCGCGCCATGATGTCGGCCGAGGCGAACCAGCGCGCGGTGTCCTCACGCGGGTTGTTCTCGCCGACCGACGGGTTGCCGACGGCGCCGCAGCCACGCTGCGCCGGGCTCAGGCACGGCACGCTGGCGTCGGCGCTGCGCAACTGCGGCGGCAGCAGCGCCGTGAACCCCTCGCTGACGTAGATGACGGCCTTCCGCCCCTCGCGCACCGACCCGAGCCGCGTCGCCAGCCCGCGCAGTGCCGACATCGACACCTGGTTGCGGACGTTCTCGACCACTTCGGTCGGCTGCTGCTCGTACTGGCGCTCGAAATCGTTGCGCGCCTGGTAGCGGAACTTCCGCCCTTCGAACGCATTGATCGCGCGGATCACCCCATCGTGGTTGCGGGTGAAGCTGACGTCGGTGACCGGCGTCAGGGGGTACATCACGGCCACCATGTCCGTCGGGCGGAGCTGCGTCTCCAGGAACTCGGCAAGCTGACGCTTGACCGACATCCCGTTGGACATCCGCGTGTGGTAGTCGTCGAGGAAGATCGCGATCACCCGCGTATCGTCGCGGGCCGCTTCGGTGATTTCGTCGTCGCGCGAGCGGATCGGCCGCGGCGGCGGGTCGCCGGGACGCGGGGTGCCGTCGACGCGAATCAGCCGGAACTGCTCGATGCCGACCGGCTGGCCGTCCTCGAGTACCTCGAAATCGGCCTGCGTCAGGTCGGTCACCGGCTCGCCGTCCTCGGTGACGATGACGTCGACGCGGACGAAGTTGATGTCGGTGCGGAAGGTCGGACGCGGCTGCTCCGGTGCGTCCTGCGGCGCGGCGGGTTCCTGGGCCGACCCTGCCTGAATCAGGGCCACCGCCAGCACGGCCGCCACGAGCACACGGAGCCTGCGCACGGTGTCAGGATACCATCCAGTCATGCAGCCGCTGACAACCCTTTCCGAGGACGAGTCGCTCTTCCGGGACAGTGTGTACGAGTTCGCCGACGCCGAAATCCGCCCTCAGGTCCGGGAGATGGATGAGCACGCGAAGATCCCGCGGCCGCTCCTCGACCAGCTCTTCGGGCTTGGCGTCATGAGCATCGAGGTGCCGGAGGCGCTCGGGGGCGCCGGCGCCACCTTCTTTCACTCGGTGCTGGCCGTCGAGGCGCTGTCGCGCGTCGACCCATCGGTCGGCGTGCTGGTCGACGTCCAGAACACGCTGGTCGTCAACGCCCTGCTGCGCTGGGGCTCTGCGGCCCAGCAAGCGGCCCACCTGCCGAAGCTGGCCGCATCCACCGTCGGCGCGTATGCCTTGTCCGAGGCCGGATCCGGCAGCGACGCGTTCGCGCTGACGACGAAGGCGGAGGCGCGCGGCGACGACTTCGTGCTGACCGGCCGCAAGCTCTGGATCACCAACGGCAACGAGGCCGACCTGTTCATCGTGTTCGCGACCCTCGACCCGTCGGCCGGTTACCGGGGGATCACGGCGTTCCTCGTCGAGCGTGGCGCGGAGGGGTTCTCGGTGGGCAAGAAAGAGGACAAGCTTGGCATCCGCGCGAGCAGCACGTGCGAGCTCCTCTTCGAACAGTGCCGCGTCCCGCGCGCGAACGTCCTCGGCGAGGCCGGCAAGGGCTACAAGGTGGCGATCGAGACCTTGAACGAGGGGCGCATCGGCATCGGCGCGCAGATGGTCGGCCTTGCCCAGGGGGCGCTCGATCACGCGATCGGCTACACGCGGGAGCGTAAGCAGTTCGGCAAGGCGATCGCCGAGTTCCAGGGGGTCCAGTTCGAGCTCGCCCGCGCCGCCACCGACCTCGAGGCGGCGCGGCTCCTGGTCTACAACGCGGCGCGGCTGCGCGACGCCGGCCGGCCGTTCCTGCGCGAGGCGGCGATGTGCAAGATTTTTGCGTCGGAGACGGCCGAGCGCGTCGCCTCGCTGGCGGTCAACCTGTACGGCGGCTACGGCTTCGTCAAGGATTACCCGGTCGAGAAACTGTATCGCGACGCCAAGATCGGCCAGATCTATGAAGGGACCTCGAACCTGCAGCTGCAGACGATCGCCAAACAGCTCCTGGGGTGACGGATGTCGGAAACACTACAGCTCACGGTAACGGGAATGACGTGCGGCGGCTGCGAGAACGCGGTGAAGCGCACGCTGATGCAGACGGACGGCGTGGAAGAGGTGACGGCCTCGCACGCCGGGCAGCTGGTCGGCGTCACGTTCGATCCGGCGAAGGTGACGCCCGCGGTATTGCGGGAAACGATCGAAGGGCTCGGTTACGACGTGGCGCCCTGAGGCAGCTCGGCTTCGGCGACCGCCTCGCGCAGCGCCTCGGTGCGGCCGCCGAACAGCTCGAGCGCGCGCACGTCCTGCGCCAGCCGTTCGATGATGTGGCCGCGGCGGAAGCTGTCGGCGCCCACCACCTGCGTCGCGCGCTCGACGGCGCGCTGCGCCGCCTGTGTCGCCGCCAGCTTGGCCATCGACGCCGCCGACAGTGACTCGTCGGTCGTCGCCGCCTTCCATGTGAGCAGCATGGCCGCGTCAAGGTCGGTCGCCGCGTCGGCAACCAGCCCCTGCACCGTCTGCTCGCCACCCGCGCCGCGGCTCGTGCCCCGAGCGCTCCCGAGCGCCTCCCGCACCGCCCGCCGCGCCAGCCCCAGCCCGGTTGCTGCCAGCAGCACGCGGGCGCGGCGCATGACCGGCTGCGTCGCGCCGAGCGTCTGGCACGGTGTCCGCGCCAGCGTCAGGTGTCCGCAGAGCAGGCCCGGCAGCGCCGCGGTCCGCACGATGTCGATGGCAATCGACGGATGGTCGAGCGCCACCGCGCACGCGGCCAGCGAATGGCCGTGGCGCACGCCGATGAGCGCCACGCCGTGATCAGTGACCGGCGCCACCCAGGAGGCGCGGCCAACGAGCACATCGCCCTGGTGCTCGGGAATCGCATCAGTGGCAAGGGTCAGCGCGCCAACCGCCTCGCCGCGAAAGAGTGCAGTGAAGCGATCGTCGCCTGCCACGCTCAAAGCGGCGGCGCTGTGCAGCCCGAAGGCCACGGCCGCGGCCGGCGACTCCGAGGCGAGCGCTTCGACCGCCACGGTCACGGCCAGCAGGTCCGCGACTGGATCGAGCAGCCCGACGCGCGCCGCACCCATCACCACGTCGGCAGCCGTCGCATCGCCGGCCAGTTCCTGGCCGAGCGACGCCGCCTTGTCGCGCCACGCCCGCTGCACGTCGGTGAGTGTGAAATCCATATCGTGCTGGAGGAGACCGAGACTTAAGTCTCGGCGCTCCGTACGCTCGCTAGTTTCGCGAAAATCGGCCGCAGGCGCGCCGCGCTCGACGCCAGGTCCTCCGGCAGCACGCGCATCTCCCCCACCACCGTCATGAAGTTCGTGTCGCCGTTCCAGCGCGGCACCAGGTGCACGTGCAGGTGGCTCTCCACGCCGGCGCCGGCCGGCTTGCCGAGGTTGATGCCGACATTGATGCCGTGCGGCTGGTAGGCCTCGGTCAGCGCGGCCTCCGACAACTGCGTCAGCGCCGCGACCTCCTGCAACTCGTCGGCCGACAGCGCCGCCAGCGTCGCCAGGTGGCGGTACGGCACCACCATGAGGTGGCCGTTGTTATAGGGATACAGGTTGAGGATGACGAAGGCGGTGCGCCCCTCGTGGACGATGAGGGCGCGCTGGGCGGCTGCGCCTTCCCCGTCCAGGCAGAAGACGCAGTCCTTGGCTTTGTTACCGGTCACGTACTCCAGTCGCCAGGGCGACCACAGCCGGTCCACTCAGACCTGGACGGCGGCCCCGGGGACTACCGCGGCGGCGCCCGGCGCCGAGGCCGCGGCGGCTTCCGCCGCCTCGGCCTCGCGGTTGATCAGTTCCTTCAGCTCTTTCCCCGGCTTGAAGTACGGCACCTTCTTCGGCGGCACGTCCACCTTGTCGCCCGTCTTCGGGTTCCGCCCCTTGCGCGGTTCCCGCTTCCGCAGCCTGAAGCTGCCGAAGCCGCGAAGCTCGATCTTCTCGCCCCGGTGCAGGGCGTCGATGATGCTGCGGAAGACCGTGTCGACGATGACTTCCGAGTGCTTCTTGGTGAGGTCGGAGACCCGCGAGACTTCCTCGACGAGCTCCGCCTTCGTCATGCTGCCTACGGGCGTGGTCATTTAGCGATTCCTGAAATGATCTCCGAGGGTCGCCGTGCCGGTGCCTTCGCTCTCCTGGTACGACTCCCAGTCGGCCCGGAACTCGTCGGACTTCAGCGCGCGGATGCTGAGGCCGATCTTCCGCTCCGATGGCGACAGCTTGATGATCTTCATCTGCGAGTTCGCGCCGACCTCGAGGTTGATCTTCTCGCCGCCGTGCGACTCGTCGAACTCCGACACGTGGATCAGCCCTTCGATCCCCTCGTCGAGCTCGACGAAGGCGCCGAAGTTGGTCATCCGCGTGATCTTCCCCTCGATCGTGTCGCCAACCTTGTGGCGCGAGAAGAAGTCGTCCCAGATGTCGGTGGCCAGCTGCTTCAGCCCGAGCGACAGCCGCTGGTTCTCGGCGTCGATGCTCAGCACCATCGCCTCGACCACGTCGCCCTTCTTCAGCACCTCCGACGGGTGCTTGATCCGCTTGCTCCACGACATGTCGGAGATGTGGATCAGCCCGTCGATGTCCTCCTCGACCTCGACGAACGCGCCGAACTCGGTGAGGTTGCGGACCTTGCCCTTGATGCGGGTGCCGACCGGGTACTTCTCCGCCAGGTCGTGCCACGGGTTGCTCTCGACCTGCTTGAGGCCGAGCGAGATCCGCCGCGCCGCCGGGTCGACGCCGAGCACCATCGCCTCGACGCTGTCGCCGACGTTGAGGATCTTCGACGGGTGCTTCACCCGCTTGCTCCACGACATCTCGCTGACGTGGATCAGCCCCTCGACGCCCGCCTCGAGCTCGACAAACGCGCCGTAGTCGGTCAGGCTCACCACCTTGCCGCTCATGCGCGCGCCGACCGGGTAGCGCTCCTGCACGGTCGCCCACGGGTCCTGCACCAGCTGCTTGTGGCCGAGCGACACGCGCTCGGTCGCCGGGTCGTACTTGAGGACGATGACGTCGACCTCGTCGTTGACCTTGAACAGCTCCGACGGGTGGCCGACGCGGCCCCACGACATGTCGGTGATGTGCAGCAGGCCGTCGATGCCGCCGAGGTCGATGAACGCGCCGTAATCGGTGATGTTCTTCACCGTCCCGCGCAGCGTCTTCCCCTCGGCCAGCGTCTCGAGCGTCGTCTTCTTCTTCTCGGCGTTCTCTTCCTCGAGCAGCGACTTGCGCGAGAGGACGATGTTGCCGCGCTTCTTGTTGACCTTGATCACGCGCATCCGGAGCTCCTGCCCCTTCAGCGCGTCGAGGTTGCGGACCGGGCGCACGTCGATTTGCGACCCCGGGAGGAACGCGCGGACGCCGATGTCCACCGCGAGGCCGCCCTTGATCCGCTCGATGACGCGGCCGATGACGACCTTGCGCTCGGCGTAGGCCTTCTCGACCTCGTCCCAGATCTTCATCTTCTCGGCCTTCTCGCGCGACAGCACGATGTGGCCTTCACGGTCCTCGGTGCGCTCGAGCAGGACGTCGACCGTGTCGCCCGCCTGCACCGTCACCTGGCCGTTCTCGTCGAGGAACTCGCTGATGGCGATGAGGCCCTCGGACTTGTATCCGACGTCCACCACCACGGCGGTTTCAGTGACCTTCAGTACCGTGCCCTTGACGACTTCCCCCTCCGCCATGTTGCGGAAGCTGTCGTCGTAGAGGTTGAGCAGCTCCGCAAAAGCCTGCGGGTCCTCATCCTCGTGGTGCATCGGCTTGAACACGGGCCCAGCCGGCTTGCCGGAACGCGTCCGTCCTGGTGCCCCGGGCTGTCCGCCCGTCGTCTCGGGCGACACCAACCCGTTCTCTACGTTCGCCATTACTCGCGAATCCTCCTCGATCGTCGATTACCGGTTTCTGTTGCGGGGACCGGCCCCCCGCGGCTATAACGGCAATCGGCGCGGCCGTGCGCGACGCATGCAGTGCATACATCGCGTGGCCGTACGAAGCCGTAAGAGATAGAGATTACGTCACTTACCGGAAACAGTCAAGGTAAGGGAAGGGACACCATGGCCAAACGGAAGGCCGCAAAACGCCCAGCCGCCAAGGCGAAGCGAACCAGGAAGGCGGCACGCAAGACGGGCGGGCGCACCGCCGCCAAAAAGACGGCCAAGCGCCAGGCCCGCCCAGCCAGAAAGCCTGTTCGGGCACTCGCCAAAAAGAGCGCGGCCAAGAAGCCGGCGGCTGCGAAAAATCGGGTCGCAGCGAAAAAGCGGGTCGCAGCGAAGAAGCAGGTTGCCGCGAAGAAGCGGGTCGCCCCGAAAAAGCGGGTGACGCCGAAGAAGCGTGTCGCGCCGAAGACGGTGGTTGCGCGCAAGGCACCGGCCCTGAACCGCGCGCGCCGCACGATTGCCGAGGACGACATCGTGCAGACGCCGCCCTCCTCGCTCGACCTGGATCGCAGCGCATCGGCCGTCCGGACCGGCCGCCAGGAGATGAAGCAGCGCTACGACCTGCACACCGAGACGAGCCCCGCGCTGACCGCCGGCGACGTCGACGCCGACTGGGAAGCGGCCTACAGCGTCGGCGACGAGGCGCCGGGCGGCGACAACCCGACGCCCGATCAGGACATCGTCGACGAAATTGGCCGCGCCGTCGGTGTGCAGTACGAAGACAACGAGGAACTGAAGGGCGAAAAGAAGATCAGCGATCGTGACGCGCACCGCTGGGAGCTCGATCCGGCCTCGGCCGAGGACTACAACGAGCACGACGAAGACTGAGATCACGCCGACGACCCGGAAGGCGTGGCGTGCGTGGCTGCAGAAGCACCACGCGACGTCTTCCGGCGTCTGGCTGCGCTTCGCCAAGAAGCACAGCGGCCTGCCCTCGCCCTCTTACAACGACGCCGTCGAAGAAGCGCTCTGCTTCGGCTGGGTCGACAGCCTGATGCGGCCGGTCAACGACACCTACTACAAGCAGCTCTTCACCCCGCGCAAACCGAAGAGCGCGTGGGCGCAGACGAACAAGGCGCGGGTTGAACGGCTGCTCGCCGCCGGCCAGATGACGACGGCCGGGCTGGCGGCCATCGAGGCGGCGAAACAGTGCGGCAGCTGGGACGCACTGACCGCCGCCGAGTCGTTGACGGTCCCGCGCGAACTGCGGCAGGCGCTCGACGCCAATCCACGCGCCAAAGCGCGGTGGGAACAGTTCACGCCGAGCCAGCGCAAGCAGTTCCTCTACTACCTGACCAACGCCAGGCGGGAAGAGACCCGGGCGCGCCGTATCCGCGAGATCGTGGCCAGGGCCGCAGCAGGGATCACGCCGGCGATGGCAGCCGTCACGCGGCCTTCCGCGCCTCGCGGGCGGACCACCTGAGCACGGCGACGACCGCCCCCTCGGGCCGCTGCCGCTTCGCGATGCGGGGCAGCGAGCCGGCAGCGTACGATTCGACGACTGCCGGGTGCACGTACGACTTCCGGCAGACCGAGCGGGTGTTGCCGAGCAGCCCGGAGACGGCGTCGATCGCCTGCACCACGTTGTGCTTCGCCCGCGCCTCGCTCGATGGCGGAGCGAAGCGGACCAGCGCGGACAGCGCCAGCACGGTGCCCGCCCACGTGCGGAAGTCCTTCGCCGTGAAATCCTCGCCGTTCACGGCCTTGAGATAGGCGTTGACGTCGGCGGAGTCGAGATCCTGGACCGTTCCCTCGTCATCAACGTACTGAAAGAGCTGCTGCCCAGGCAGGTCGCGGCACTGCCTGACAATGCGCGCCAGCCGCGGATCGTCCACCGCCACAGCGTGCTGCTTTCCGCTCTTGCCGCGGAAGCGGAACCGGATGGTCCCCCCGCTCACGGCCACGTGCCGATCCTCCATCGTCGTCAGCCCGTACGATCGGTTGCTCCTGGCGTATTCCTCGTTGCCAACGCGGATGAGGCTCTTCTCCAGCTGGATGACCGTGGCAATCACCTTCTCGCGCGGCAGGCCCGGGCGGCGCAGGTCCCGGGCCACCCGCGCGCGGATCTGTGGCAGCGCGGCGGCGAAGGCCTGCATGCGATCGAACTTGTGCTCGTCGCGTGCGTGGCGCCAGGCGGAGTGATACCGGTACTGCTTGCGTCCCTTCGCATCGCGGCCGGTGGCCTGCACGTGCCCGCGCGCATCGGCGCAGATCCAGACATCGGTCCACGCCGGCGGGATGACGAGCGCGCGGATGCGCGCCAGCGTCGCCGCATCGCGTACCAGACGCCCGTCCGGGCGCCGATAGCGGAAGCCAAGCGGCCCCATCTCACGGCGAAGCCCGGGCTGCCCGTCGCAGACATACCGCAACCCTGCCGCCCTCGCGTGCCCCGCAGCCGTCACGCCAGGGGCCGTAGCAAGGTTCGTACGTAGTGTCCGCCTTGAGGCGGACCTCAACTGCGATCGTTAGTGATGAGGCGGGCGCTGCGCTGGAACGTGACATACGCCACCGCCCATTGCAGCAGCACGGCAAGCCGGTTGCGGAAACCGATGAGCATGGTGATGTGCAGCAGCAACCACGCCCACCACGCCGGCCGTCCCGAGAAGCGCACGACATTGAGGTCGGCAATGGCCGCGCCCCTGCCGATGATGGCCATGTTGCCCATGTCGCGATAAACGAACGGCTCCGGCGCCTGCCCACGCAATCTCCGGAGGATGGTCCGCGCCGCGTGTACCGCCCCCTGCATGGCCGGCTGCGCGACGCCTGGCACCGGCGAGCCGTCGGCGTTCTTCACCGACGCGGCGTCGCCGACGACGAACACCTCAGGGTGACCTGGAATCGAGAGGTCCGCCTCCACGAGCACGCGGCCGGCGCGGTCGAGCGGCGCGCCAAGCGTCTTGAGGAGCGGCGACGCGGAAACCCCGGCGGCCCACAGCACGGTCGCGGCGGTGATCCGTTCATCACCTAGCTTCGCTCCGTGCTCGTCGATGTGCGTCACGGCAACCCCTTCGCGCACGTCGACACCGAGCTTGATCAGCGACGTGCGCGCCGCATTGCGCAGCTTTTCGGGGAACGCCTGCAGGATGGTCGGTCCGGCCTCGACGAGCACGATGCGCGCCTCCGCCGTGTCGATCGTTCGATACTCGTCGCGCAGCGTGCGGCGCGCGATCTCCGCGAGCGTCCCGGCGAGCTCGACGCCGGTCGGGCCACCGCCCACCAGGACGAACGTGAGCAGTCCCTGCCGCCTGGCCGGGTCGTCCTCCCGTTCCGCGCGCTCGAACGCCAGGAGGATCCGCCGCCGGATCTCCAGCGCATCCTCGAGCGTCTTCAGCCCCGGCGCGAACGGCGCCCATTCCGAGTGGCCGAAGTACGAGTGGCTCGCGCCGGTGGCCACGATCAGGTAGTCGTAGTCGAGCTGTGCCCCGTCGGCCAGCACGACGCGGCGCGAGGCGACGTCGATCGTCTCCGCTTCGCCGAGCAGGACGCGCAGGTTGCGCGCCCGCCGCAGGATCCAGCGGATGGGAGACGCGATGTCGCCCGGCGACAGCGCCGCCGTCGCGACTTGGTACAGCAAGGGCTGGAAGAGGTGATGATTGCGGCGGTCGAGCAGGGTGACCCGCACTTCCGCTTTGCGAAGCGCTTGTGCGGCAGACAATCCGCCGAACCCGCCGCCGACAATTACGACGTGTGGCGTCACGTGACTCCGTCTAGGTAGTATTGCCCATGAAGCCCGCCAGCCTTTTTGCGACCGCGCACAGCGTCGCGACCGCCTGCCCGCTCGACTGCCCCGACTCGTGCAGCCTCGACGTGACCGTCCAGGACGGGCGCATCACGGCCGTCGATGGTTCAGACGCCAATCCGGTGACCGGAGGGTTCATCTGCGCCAAGGTGCGCCGTTTTCCGGAGCGTATCTACGGCGCCGACCGGCTGCTCTACCCAGCCGTACGCAAGGGCCCGAAGGGGCTGGGCCAGTTCGAGCGCGTGTCCTGGGACGATGCGCTGGCCCTGGTGGCCGAGCGGATGCGCGACGCGCGCGAACGGCTGGGCGGCGAGGCGATCCTTCCGTTCTCGTACGGCGGTTCGAACGGCATCCTGACGCAGGACACGAGCGACGCGACGCTGTTCCGGCGTCTCGGCGCCTCGCGCCTGGCGCGCACGGTGTGCGCGGCCCCGACCGGCGCCGCCAACCTGGCGCTCTACGGCAAGATGCCGTCGGTCACCTACGAGGACTTCCCCGAGGCGAAGCTGATCATCCTGTGGGGCGTGAACCCCTCCGCAACGGGCATTCACATCATTCCCTACATTCGCGACGCGCAGCGTCGCGGCGCCGCGCTCATCGTCATCGATCCACGCACGACGCCGCTGGCGAAGCAGGCGGACGTGCACCTGGCCGTGAAGCCGGGCACCGATCTGCCGGTCGCGCTCGCCATCCATCGCCACCTGTTCGAGAGCGGCGGCGCCGACACCGCGTTCCTGGCGCAGCACGCGACCGGGGCCGAACGGCTTCGCGAGAAGGCGCGCGCGTGGACCTTCGAGCGCGCCGCGGACGTCGCCGGCGTCTCCGCCGAGGCGCTCGCCTCCGTCGCGCACCTGTACGCCGAGCGTTCGCCGGCACTGGTCCGCTGCGGATGGGGACAGGAACGCAACCGCAACGGCGGCAGCGCGTCGATGGCCATCCTGGCGCTGCCCGCCGTCGGCGGCAAGTTCGGCGTCAGGGGCGGCGGCTACGCCATGAGCAACTCCGCCTCGTGGGGGATCACGCGCCCGTGGATCCGGGCTGACGAACCGCAGACGCGGACGGTGAACATGAATCACCTTGGCCGGGCGCTGACCGAATACCAGGATCCGCCGGTCTCGATGCTGTTCGTCTACAACTGCAACCCGGCGGTCACGATGCCCGATCAGCAGCGCGTGCTGAAGGGCCTGGAGCGCGACGACCTGTTCACGGTCGTGTTCGAGCAGGTGATGACCGATACGGCGCGCTATGCCGATGTCATCCTGCCCAACGCCACGTTCATGGAAGGCTACGACCTGGCGCGCTCCTACGGGACGCTGTCGCTCAGGCTCGGGCAGCCGGTGATCGAGCCGGTCGGCGAATCGCGCTCCAACGCCGACGTGTTCGGCGAGCTGGTCGATCGCGTCGGGCTCGGCGAGCCTGGCGACGCGCGCGGCGACCTCGAAGAGATGCTCGGGGTGCTCGACGCGCTGCCCGGCACCCTTGGCCAGGAACTGCGCGACCACGGCGTGGCGACGCCCCCCTGGGGCGGCCGGCCGGTGCAGTTCGCCGACGTCTGGCCGCTCACTGCCGACCGGAAGGTGCACCTCTTCCCGGAGGCGCTCGACGCCCAGGCGCCGGCGGGGCTCTACGCGTTTCAGCCCGATCCGGCGACGGTGGACTACCCGCTCGCGCTGATCTCACCGGCGAGCGAGCGCTCGATCAGCTCGACGCTGGCCGAGCTGCCGCGCCCCGACGTCCGCCTGCTGATGCACCCCGACGACGCCGCGACCCGCGGGCTGACGGACGGCGATGCCGTGCGCATCTTCAACGCGCTCGGCGAAGTCCGCTGCAACCTGCAAATCGGTACGTGGATCCGCCCCGGCACCGTCTCGCTGCCGAAGGGCCTGTGGCGGCGCCACACCGCCAACGGCTACACCGGCACCTC
>JBFWUM010000030.1:31957-48865 GCA_050247255.1 Vicinamibacterales bacterium
GCCGCGGCGAGAAGGCCAGGTTCTACAACATCGCAGAAGCATCACTCGACGAAGCGAGCTACTTCCTCAAGCTGGCGGCAGATCTTCGCTACGGGCACGACCCGACACTCGATGAATCGGCCGCCGAAATCGGACGCATGCTGGCGACCTACTGCCAACGACTGCGGCACGATACCCGCGATCCTTCTAGCTTCTAGCTTCTCGCTTCTGACTTCTAGTAGTTAAAGAAAAACAACACATCGATCCCCCCCCGCTCGATGCGGCGGAAGGTCACGCGCTGGGTGCCGCCCTGGGCCTCGGCGGCTGTGGCCTGCAGGCGCAGGTATTCGCGGATCTGGTACTCGAGGATCAGCTCCGTCGCCTGGCCGGCGCCGAAGCCCTGGCGCAGGCGGAAGAACAGGTTGTTGCCGATCTGCTCGCCGACAGTGAGCTGCGGGCCGCCGCCCTGGTCACCGGCCGCCTGGATCTGGAACTCGTCGATGTTGAGCGCGTTGCCGATCGACGTCGCCAGGCCCGACGCGAGGTAGCCGCCGGCCAGCGCGCCGGCGCGCTCCACGAGCGAGACCTGCTCCCCCTCCCCCAGCTCGTTGATCGGCTGGTTGAAGACGATGAGCGACAGGATGTCGGCCTGCTCGAGCGGCGGCTTGCTCGAGAACGAAAGCTCCGGCTGACGCATGGTGCCCTGGATGCGGACGGTGGTCTCGACGCCGGAGATGACACGCGTCGCCCGCAGGTCGAGCAGCGGGTCGAACTCGTCGCCGCCGGTGAGGCGGATGAGCCCGTCACGCCCGATCTCGAAACGCCGGCCCTGGAAGGTGTAGCTGCCGCGGATCGTGTTGACCTCGCCGCTCAACTGCAGCTCGCCGCCGGGTTCCTTGCGCAACCCCACCGCGCCGCCGACGGCGACGTTCATGTCGCCGATCTCGATCGGCGCGTTCGCCGGCCGGATGTCGCGGCCGCTCAGCACCAGGTTGCTCGGAATGCCGACGCCAATGGCCATGTCGAGCGACTCGAACAGGCCGGGCGTCTCCGCGTCCACGGGGTTGCCCGACGTCTGCGGCGTCGCCGGCGCCGCAGACGTCGAATAGGCATCCGAGCCAAGGAGCATGACCAGTTCCGACACGTAGATGGTGCCCGTCGCCACGTCGACCGATCCCTCGAGCCGCGGCGCCCGCAGCTCGCCGGTGAGCCGCAGGTCGGTATCGAGGTGGAGCCGCGCCACGTCGTTGTCGATCACCTCGAACTCGTCGGACCGGATCGCGATATTGACCGCGCCGACCGAGCGCGCGTGCACGCCGAGCGTGCCGCCGACGGTCATCGGCTGGCCGTTCTCGTCGACGATCCGCATCTCGGTGATGCTCACCTGGTCGGTCTGCAGGTCGATCCGGGTATCGAGCCCCGTGTAGGCGGTGCCGAGCTCGGGCACATCGAACGCGCCGTTCCGGATCTCGATGGCGCCGTTCATGTGCGGGTCGAAGCCGGAGCCGGTCACCGTCACGTTGGCCTGCATGGTCCCGGTCACGTTGGTGACGTAACTGGTGAATCCCTGGACGACGCCGAGGTCGATGTCGCTGCTGGCGATCTCGAGGTTGACCGCTTCGCCTGGCGCCGGCTCGTCGTGCTCGCCGACGCGCTCCGGCGGGTTGGCGCGGAAGAGGGTCAGCGGCGCGGAGCCCTTCGCCGTGAACCAGGCCTGCGGGTTCTGCTGCAGCCGCACGTCGAGCGTCACCCCCTGCCCGGCATAGTCGACCGTGCCGCCGAACGACTCGAACATGAACTCGCGAAAGGCACCCGGCGAGAGCATGAACTCGCCCTTGACGTGTGGGGCGTTCGTCGAGCCGGAGACCACCGCGTCGGCGTTGAGCCGCCCCGACACCCGCTGGTTGCCGAGCAACAGCGTGTCGAGCTGGGCCACGTCGACGTTCTCGGCGCGCACCCGCAGCGAGTCAGATGGCGACCCAAGCTCGCCGTCGGCGGTCATCCGCTGATCGCCGCTGACCAGCGTGAAGTTGCGCACGGCGATCCGCCCCCGTCCGTACTGGACGACCGCCTCGCTTCCCGGCTGGGTGTTCCACTGGACCATCTCGGAGCGCAACGCCAGGTTGCCGATGTGCACCTCCTGGTGATCGGGGTGCAGCACGACCGAGCCGGCGGCCTCGAGCTGCCGCAGTTCCTGCTGCGCCGTCGCGTTGAACTCCAGGCGATCCATCGCGTAGGTCGTCTCGGCCGTCAGCTCGTTGATCCGCTGCCCGGCCAGCTCCAGGAAGGTGGCGTCGGTCTTCGCCGTCACCATGGCATCGGCCACCGTGAGGTTCGGCACCGAGAGCGTGAACGCCGAGTTGAGCGCGAGCGCCTCGTTGTCGCCGTGGCCGATGTTGCTCCCCTTGAGCACGCCCTGGGCGTCGAGGCGGGTCGCGTTGCCGGTCAGCGTCGCATCGACGACCACGGCGCCCTTGAGCGGCTGTTCAATCAGCTCGCCGACGCGCTCGAGGGCCGGCGTCTCGACGTGGAGCGTCAGGTTCGAGGCGCCGGTGTCGTTGAGGGCCACGTGCCCCTGCCCCTGGATGTTGAGATCCGCGCCGACGATTGAGAGCTGGGTGATGTCGCCTTCCCGGCCGGCGAAGCGGCCGTCGACGGCGGCGGTGTCGATGGCGAAGTCGGCCAGGCGCGAGTTCGCCAGGTTGATTCGTCCCGAGGCGTCCACATCGTCCGGTCCGATGCCGCCGGCGTAGCCGCGGATGGTTGCCTTGACGTCGAGCACGCCGGAGAGGTCGCCGGCCAGCCGGCTGTTGCCGCTGATCGCCTCCGGGTTGAGGTTGGCGAACTGGCCGATGGCCGACACCGTCGCATCGCCGTTGCCCAGGTTCGCCGTGAAGTCGAGCCGCGGGAACGAGGCGCCGAACAGCTGCGAGTCGGTCGCCGAACCGCGCGCGTCGATAACCAACGGATAGCGCCCGCCGCCACGGCCGCTCATGTCGAACGTGGCGGTGATGTCGCTCCGGTACCGATCAGCGGCCAGCGCGGCGACGCCGAATCCCCGTCCGACCTCCTGGAGGTCGAGATTGGCCACGTGCCCTTTCGCCGAATACTGCGGCGCGCCATCGCCGACACGGAAGGTCGCGGTCGTCCCATCGCCAATCGCGGCGCCGGCCACGGTCGAGGGGGCCATCGTGACGTCACCGGAGTAGACCCGGGCGCGCCCGGTCAGGCGATAGGTGAACTGCAGGTCGCTCGGGACGCCTGGCGCGTTGAAGGACGGCGGCAGGTTCCGGAGGTCGAGATGGGCAGCGCGACCCTCGAGGTCGAGCGCGAGCGGCTGTCCCGTGCGGATGGTGCCCGCCGCCGTCGCCTGCCCGCCATACGCCGAGGCCGCCGCGTCGACGCGAATCACCCGGCCGTCGATGCGCCCGCCTGCGGTCACGTCCTGCGCGCGATAGCCGGCGACGTCGACGCTCGACGCCGTGACGTCGTAGGTGCCGCTCAGCGGCAATCGGCCTTCCGGCAGCGCGAGATCGATGCGCCCCTGCCCGGTGATGTCGCTCCGCAGCGTCGCGCTCTTCGCCAGCGGGCCGACGTTGAGGTGCGTCATCTGCACGGTGCCGGCAATGCGGCGTCCCGGGGCTTCGCTGTCCACCCTCAGGTCAGCCGTGATCTCGCCGACCCGGCCGTCGCGCAGGTTGAGGGCGACGGCCAGCGCATCGGCCGGCCCCTCGGCGGTCACCTCGAACGCCGGCTGCAGGCCATACCCGCGCAGTGCCGGAACGACCCGGCCGATCTCGTCGGTGTCCAGCTTGTCGGAGGTCGCCTGGACGTCGACGAGCGGCGCGCCGTCCTCGATGTTCTCGATCGATCCCGACAGCGCAAGAGACGACTCCTCGGTACGGAACGCGATCCCGTCGAGATAGACCGTGTTCTCGCGGCGCCGGACCGTCCCGGACAGCGCGTTGACGCCGAAATCCGGCCCGGCGGCTCGCAGCGACACGTGGTTGATGTCGACGCGCAGTTCCTCGGCATCGCTGGCGACGCCCACCGACGCGTCCAGCCGGTCGATGCGCGACGGCGCGTCGATGGCGCCCGACGTCCCTGCGACCTCCCCTTCGAAGAGCAGCGTGCCGTCGCTGATGCCGATCTCGCCGATCTCCAGCGGACGACGGTTGCGCGGCTCATCCGGATCGGGCGTGCGCGCCTTGATCAGCTCGGTCAGGTTCCATCCGTCCGCGGTCTTCTCGACCAGGATCGTCGGCTCGGTGAGCCGGATCGTGTCCAGCACCACACCGCCGCCGAGAAACGTGAACGCGTTGTAATCGAGTCCCAGGTCCTTCACGTCGACGACCGTCTTGCCGTTCACGGTCACGTCGACGTCTTCGAGCTCGACCCCGAAGAAGAGATTGCCGTCGAGGCGGCCGATCGACAACCGGCCGTTCACGTAGTCCTCGGCCTGGCGAACGATGAAGCCGCGCAGCCACTCCTTGAACCAGGTCGTCTGCGTGACGATCACCGCCATCGCCGCCGCCCCGACGACGAGCGTGCAGACGAATGCGACAACCTGTAACGCCCTGCGACCTAGCGACATTGTGAATTGTGCATTTTGAGTTTTGAATTCAGAATGCCTGGCCAATGCTGAAGTGCACGCGCCAGCGGCGCTTCTCGGGCTCGCCGTTGACCCTGAGGTGCTCGATCGGGTTCAGCTGGTAGCCGACATCGATGCGCGCCGGGCCGACCGGCGTCAGGTAGCGCAGGCCCGGGCCGGCGGCGTAGCGCAGGTCGCCGAGGTCGACGTTCCACGCGTCCGTCCAGACGTTGCCGTAGTCGACGAAGGCGACGGCCCCGAGCCTGCCGAACAGCGGGAACCGGATTTCCGATGACCCCTCGAGCATCGAGTGACCGCCGATCGGCAGGCCGAAGCCGCTCAGCGGGCTGACCTCGAAGCGGCCCCACCCGCGCACGCTGGAGGCGCCGCCCAGGAAGTAGTGCTTGTAGAACGGCACGTTGGCGTCGGCATCGCCGACGGGGTCGATGGTCCCGAGCCGCAGCCGGTTGGCAATCACGAAGCGGCGCATCACCGGCAGGTAGTGCCGCGCTTCGCCCGACACCGCGAAGTAGTTGAAATCGCCCCACAGCCACCGGCCCGCCTGCTCCACGTGCGCGTCGAGCGCATAGCCGCGGCGGGCATCGAGCAGGTTGTCGGTCGTGTTCCGCATGGCATCGAACGCCACCGCCGACAGCGTCCCCCGCTGCGTCCCATCCCTCGGATCGAGGCCGAGGGCAATCAGGTCGTCGCGGAACTCGAAGTCGACCAGCGCCGCGGCGTCGACGGTGCTGCGCTGGTACTCGTTGATCAGCGACACGCTGAGGGCGTGCTGCGAGCTGCGCTGGTAGCGCAGCGTCACGCGACCGCCCAGCTGGTTCGTGCTGTAGACCGGTTCGGCCGCCTGCCACGCCTGACCCTCGAAGTGCAGTGACAGGTTGCCGGCCAGGAAGAACGGCTCCCGGTATTCGAGGCGCACGCCGCGGTCGAGCGACGACCACTTCGCCTCGACCCCGAACTGCTGCGCGCCGTTGAACAGGTTGCGGTGATCCCACCGGATGCGGACCCGCGCCCGTTCCTCGGAGCCGTAGCCGACGCCGAACTGGATGCGCCGGTGCTTCCCTTCCGCCACGGTCACACGGGTCGGCACCAGCGGCGGCTGCTCCTCGCGGTCCTCCCGCGACTCGATGTTCGCGAACTCGAACAGCTCGAGCCGGTAGAGCTTGCGCTGGCTCTCGCGCATCGCCTGCCGCCGGAAGACGTCGCCGGGCTTGAAGGTCAGCTGCCGCTCGACCACGTGCTCCTGCACCGTGCGGGTGCCGGCGATTTCAATCGGGCCGAAGTGGGCGAGGATGCCGGGCGTCGCCGTCAGCACCAGGCGCGTCTGCCGCGGCGCGGCTTCGACTTCCTGGAGCGCCACCTCCGCGTAGGGGTAGCCCTCATCGCGGAGCGCGTTCACGGCGCGCTCCTGCGTGGCGGTCACGAGCTGCCGGTCGAGCGGCTGCCCCGGCAGCAGCGGCAGTGTCTCGCGCAGCGCCCGCAGCTGCCCTTCCTCCAGCACATCGAAGCCGGTGAGCTCGATGCCGGCGAGGACGATCGGTTGTCCTTCTGAGATGTGGACGGTGAGGTCGACTTCGTCCTGCGCCTCGTTCAACTCGACGTCGAACGAGGTGACGCGGGCGTCGGGGAACCCGCGGTCCCGATAGAACGCCTGCATGCGCTGGAGGTCGGCTTCAAAGGCGCGCCGATCGAAGTAGGTCTTGCGGCCCCACGGCAGCCATGAGCCCTTCTTCGTCTGCAGCGCGTCGGCGAGCGCGCTCTCGCGAATCTGGTCGACCCCTTCGAACGTCAGGCTGCTGATCCGGATGTCCCCTTCTTCGCGGCAGCCGGCCAGCAGGAGCGCAACGAGGCACGCGAGGACCTTCCGCCTGAAGGCGGAAGCCACGAAGGCGGAAGCCACGAAAGTGGAAGCCGCGGGTAACAACGCCATGGCGGCCTGCCAAGTAGCACAGAGCGCGCCAAGCTAGTCGCGGGTCGTGATCGCCGGACGGCTGGACGCGACGGCGAGCATGATGCCGAGCCCGACCGCGACCAGCGCCCCGATGGCAATCCAGACGCCCGGAATCTCGGCGAGGATGCCCGACTGCCAGAGCGCCCAGAGCGCCCCCGTGAGCAGGAGGAAGTAACCGACCAGGTAGATCTTGAGGAACCTCATGCCGTGAGCTGAAGCATGAGGGGTGCCGGGGGACTCGGTAGTGGATGGTCGATAGTCGGTGGTCGGGGTAGGTCGATAGTCGGTGGTCGGGGTAGTTGGTCGAGGTCGGTGGCGGTGGGCGACCACCGACCACCGACCCTCGACCAACCAGCCGAGCTACTGCTGCTCGATGATCACGACCAGCGCGGCGCGGCGGTTCATCGCGCGGCCCTCGGCCGTGTTGTTGTCGGCCGTCGGGCGCTCTTCACCGTAGCTGACGGTGCGGAGCCGCTGGTTCATGATGCCGCGCTGCACGAGGTAGTCGCGCACCGCGTTGGCGCGGCGCTCGCCGAGCGCCAGGTTGTATTCGACGGTGCCGATGCTGTCGCAGTGGCCCTCGATCGTGATCCGCACGTCGGGGTTCTGCATCAGCGCCTGCGTCGCCTGGTCGAGAATCTGCAGCGCGTCCGGCCGCAGGTTGTAGCGGTCGAAGTCGAAGTGCACGTCCTCGAACATCAGCGTCTGCCGGCGGATGACCTGCAGCGTCACGCAGTTCTGTGCCGTGCCGCCGCGGCCGTCGCTGGCGACCACGCACACCGGGTAGTTGCCGAGCGCCTGCGGCGCCGTCCACACGGTGTTCTGGCCGGTCGTCGTGCTCAGCTGCCCCTGCTGCGCCGACCAGGTGAAGGTCAGCGGGTCGCCGTCGGGGTCGGTGGCGGTCGCGCTCAGCTGCGACGTCTGCCCGGGCTCGAGCACGCACGGGTTGCAGGTCACGCCGACCGCAAACTGCGGCGGGCGGTTCGGGGCCGGGGCGGGCGCCGGCACCTCGCGCACGACCTCGCGCACCACCGGCGCCGGGGGCGGCGGCGGCACGTAGACCGAGGCGCCGGGATGCCAGCCGATGCTGAACTCGGCGCCCCACGCGGTGTGGCCGATCTCGCGGCCGCCGACAATGCGGTTGCCGATGCCCTGCGTGTAGTTCACGCCGCCGTGCACGAAGAAGCCGCGCGGCGCCTGCCAGACGCCGCCAAGCTTGATCGTCGACGGATCGTTCAGCACGCTCAGGGTCGGCGCCACGCTGCCGTCTTCGGCCACGAGCGAGCCGCGCACCTCAGCGTACTTGTCGATCACGACTTCGCCGGTCCACTCGACCAGCGCCCGGAACGGCGACCGGCTCGGGAACGTGGCGCCAATTCCCCAGCCAATGCCGTCCGAGACCGAGATGCGCCCGGGTTCGTCCGCGTCGCCGCGGAGGATGGCGCCGGCGGTGCCGCTCAATTCGAACGCCCTCGCGAACTCACGGCTGGCCACCAGGCCGAGGTCGGCGCGGTAGTCGTCGTGCGTGGACATCTCGGGCCCGGTCGGGAACGAGATCATGACGCGCGGCGCCAGGCTCATCGCGTCGCCGCGTGACTGGGAGATGGCCGCCCACTTGGCGCCAACCGACAGCGGCCCGCCCAGATTCTTCGACCAGCCGCGGCGCATGTAGGGAAATTCCTGCGCCACGCCGCCGTGCGCCAGGTCGCTGGGCACGAAGGTCGGGCCTTCGAGGTTGCGGTCGATCCGGGCGATGTTCCACCCGACGAAGACCTCCGCCTGGTCGGCAATGCCGTAGGCCGCCGTCAGGCCGAAGGTGCGGTAGTCGGTCAGCCCCTGCTTCGTGTCACCGTTGGTCCCGAAAAAGCTGAAGGACCACCGACCGGACGGCAGCACTTCCGCCGTCGGGACGAACCAGAGACCGGTGTCGCCGTTGACCGTTGGCAGCGCCGGCCGCGTCTCGGTCGTGGTGTCTGGCGCAGCCGCGGGCGCCTGCCCGCCAGGCGCCGGTGTCTGCGCAGCGGCAGGAACCGTCAGCAGCCCGGCGAGCACCATCCCGCAGAACAAAGCACGCAGTAACAACACGTCGTCTCTCACTTTTTTCCGGATCGAGTCGCTTGCAGCCCGCCGCCTAAACGCTAGTCGGCGCGACCCGGCTCCGTGCCGGAAACAGGAGCCGCATTCGTATTCATGTCCGTTGCCGCCGGCACCGGGAGCCGTCCGCGCCCGCCCCGGCTGATCTGCCCGCCCTTGCGGCCGGCCGACCGGGCCTCGTCAGGCGTCCACTCGTGCGCGGTGCCCTTCTCGTGGGCCGCGCGGCCGCCCTTGCTGGCAATCTCTCTCTGCTTCTCCGGCGACATCGACGCGAAACCGCGGCGTTCCTTGCGTACTCCGTCCACAGCGTTCCTCCCTCTCAAGGCATCTCGGTCGGCCGCGGGGCGCCCAACCGTTGCGCTGCAGACGGGCTACAAGGTATGTGCCAGCCCAACAAAAAAGCGTAGCTCAGTAACCTTTTGCCACTCAGATGGTTACACGAAACGGTCAAAAGCGGTATCCGCCCGGGTCTGACGCGGATCGCTACAGTTGAGGTTGAAATGCGTGAGGTTTCAATACGGGTTACCATCGGATCATGAGCGAAACGTCCAATGTCCGCACCGTGCGGTGCGTGAAGCTCCAGCAGGAGCTGCCCGGCCTCGAGACGCCGCCCTGGCCCGGCGACCTCGGTCAGCGGATCTTTGACCACGTGTCGGCGCAAGCGTGGAAGATGTGGGAAGACCGCCAGAAGATGATCCTCAACGAGTACCGGCTGCTTCCCTGGCAGAAAGAGGCCCAGGAACTGATCGCCAAGCACCTCGAGGACTTCTTCTTCGGCGAAAGCGCGGCGCTTCCGCCCGGGTACGTCCCGGAACAGCAGACTAAATAAAAGCGATCCCCGGTTCAATCTAATATTCACGGCCATGGCCACGCCCGCAGCCGCCCACCCCGCCGCCGCCAGCGCGCCGCAGCACCTCGACACGAAGTTCTTCGGCCACCCGTGGGGGCTCTCGGTGCTCTTCTTCACCGAGATGTGGGAGCGCTTCAGCTACTACGGGATGCGCGCGCTGCTCATCCTGTTCATGACCGCGCCGGTCACGACCGGCGGCCTCGGCTTCGACACGGTGCAGGCGGGCGCCATCTACGGGCTCTACACGTCGATGGTCTACATGGCGTGCCTGCCCGGCGGCTGGATCGCCGACCGGCTCATTGGCGCACAGCGCGCCGTGCTCTATGGCGGGATGTTCATCGCCGCCGGCCACTTCAGCATGGCCGTCCCGACGCTGACCATGTTCTACGTCGGGCTGCTGCTCATCGTGATCGGCACCGGCCTGCTCAAGGGCAACGTCAGCGTCATCGTCGGCCGCCTCTATTCCGCGGACGATGCCCGGCGCGACGCCGGGTATTCGATCTTCTACATGGGGATCAACGTCGGCGCGTTCACCGCGCCGCTGATCTGCGGCTACCTCGGACAGGTCGTCAACTGGCACCTTGGCTTCGCCGCCGCCGGCATCGGCATGACGCTCGGCCTGATCCAGTACAGCTTCGGGCGCCGCCATCTTGGCGAGGCCGGCCTTTACCCGGCCGAAGCCGGTTCCGCCGCCGAAGCCGCCCGGCGCAGGCGGCAGGTGGTCGGCTGGACCATGGCGTTCGCGGCCGCGGTGATCGTCTTCGCGGTGGGTGCCTACACCGGCGTCATCCCGGTGACGCCAACACAGGTGTCGGACTTCGCCGGCTACTTCCTGCTGATTTCCACGCTCGCCTTCTTCGGCTGGCTGCTGTTCTCGCCCGGGTGGACCGCCGAGGAGCGGAAGCGGCTGGTCGTCATCACCGTCCTGTTCCTCGGCGCGGCACTGTTCTGGTCGGAGTTCGAGCAGGCGGGTTCCACGCTGAACCTGTTTGCGGATCGCGACACCAACAACACGCTGCTCGGCTACACGTTCCCGAGCAGCTGGTACCAGTCGCTCAATTCGCTGTACATCATCGCGTTCGCGCCGGTCTTTGCGTGGCTCTGGATCCGGCTCGCCCGCCGCGGCACGGAGCCGTCGAGCACGATGAAGTTCGGGTTCGGGCTGGTGGGCGTCGGCGCCGGCTTCGCCGTGCTCGCCGTCGGATCGATGCTGGCGCAGCAGGGCGTCCAGGTCAGCCCGATGTGGCTCATCGTCGTCTACCTGCTGCACACCTGGGGCGAGTTGACGCTCAGCCCGGTCGGCCTCAGCGCGATGTCGAAGCTGGCGCCGGTGCGCATCGGCGGCCTGGTGATGGGCGTCTGGTTCCTCGGCTCGTCGGTCGGCAATTACATCGGCGGGCGGCTGGCAGGGTTCTACGAGGCGATGCCGCTGCCGACGCTCTTCGGCACCGTCGGCGCCTTCGGCATTGCCGCCGGCATCGTCTTCTTCCTCGTCGCAAAGCCGATCGGCAAGATGGAACGGGCCGGCCATGGAGATTGACGCAATGACGGATTGACGCGATGACGAATTGCCGTGCGGCAATCCGCTCCGTCAATTCGTTAATGCGTCAATCCGTCAATTAACGATGCCGCTCGAAAAGTACAAACAAAAGCGGAACTTCACAGAGTCGCCCGAACCCGCCGGCGACGCCGGGCTCGCCGCGACACGCGCGCGCGAGGCGCGGGGCCGGACGCCGCGCTTCTTCTGCGTCCAGAAGCACCTCGCCAGCCATCTCCACTACGACTTCCGCCTCGAACACGACGGCGTGCTGCTGTCGTGGGCGGTGCCCAAGGGGCCGTCGCTCGACCCTGCCACGAAGCGGCTGGCGATGCACGTCGAGGATCACCCGATCGAGTACGGCGATTTCGAGGGGGTGATCCCCTCCGGCTACGGCGCCGGCATCGTCATGCTGTGGGACCGCGGCACGTGGACCCCGGAAGTCGACGATGTGGATGCGGCGCTGAAGAAGGGGGACCTGAAGTTCACCCTCGACGGCTACAAGCTGAAGGGATCGTGGGTCCTGGTGCGGACGCGTGATGCCCGCTCGTGGCTGCTCATCAAGCACAAGGACGACTGGGCCGGCCAGGTCGACATCGCCGAGTTCGCGCCGCTGAGCGTGAAGAGCGAAGGAGACTTTGCCGACATCCTCGCCAGCGGCAACCCCGACATCTGGCAGTCGCATCGGCCCGCCAGGGGCGGCGAAACCGGGCAGATGTTCAGGACGATCGTCGCGCGCGCGGTGGAGATGAAAGCCGCGCGGACGCCGAAGACCGCTGCGAAGAAGAAGACAGCTACGAAGAGGAAGACAGCGACGCGACGCCGCTAGCCTGCCGGTAGAGCAGCCGCTGGCCGAGCACCGACCAGACGGCGAACGCCAGCCGCCGCCGATCGTGGCGGGCCATCTCGCGGCACCAGAACTCGCCGGTCACCACCTCTGTCTCTGCCCCCGCCGTGCCGATCTCGAGCGGCTCCTTGTGCTCGGCGGCGTAGCGCATCAGCCCGTCGAGCGACGGACGGCCGGTATTGGTGATCAGCACGTCCACCGGCCGGCCGATCGCACGCTCGACCCAGCGGGCCGCATCGGCGGCGGTGAAGCCGGCCATGCCGCGTCCCTCGGTGAGCAGGTTGGCGATGAGGATGATGGGACCGCGCACGCCGGCAATCGCCTCGCGGACGCCGCGAACCAGCAGGGGCGGCATCAGGCTGGTGAAGAAGCTGCCGGGACCGATGATCACCGCGTCGAACGTTCGGAACGCCTCGGCCACCGCCGGGTGAATGGCCGCCTCGGGCTCCAGCCAGATGCGACGCACCTGGTGGCCGCGGCTCTGCCCGGCATCGACTTCGACCTCGCCGCGGGTCGTGGTGCCGTCGCCGTACTCGACGCACACTGACGCCGGCTGCACGCTGATCGGCCAGACTCGCCCCTTGCACCCGAGCAGCGCGCGCAGCCCGTCGACGGCAGCGAGAAAGTCGCCGCTGTACTGTTCCATCATCGACAGCAGCAGGTTGCCGCCGGTGTGGCCGCCCAGCCGGCTGTCGCCTTCGAGCCGTGTCGGCAGCCGCGACAGCAGGACGCGGCGCGCCTCTCCTTCGTTGCGCGCCAGGGCGAGCGCGCACTTGAGCACGTCGCCCGGCGGCAGCACGCCGAGCTCGTCGCGCAGCTGGCCGGAGCTGCCGCCGCTGTCGAACATCGTGACGACGGCGTTGAGGCGCAGCCACGGGTTTGCCTTGAGCCCGCCGAGCAGGCTGGGCAACCCGGTCCCGCCGCCGACGCAGCCGATGTTCAACTCCCGCAACTGCACTCAGAAATAGTAAAGGTCAAAAGGCAAAGGTGAAAGGGCAAAGGTGAAAGGGCAAAGGTGAAAGGTCACAGGTCAAAGATGAGAGAATCCGAGTGATGGCTGCGACCTGGCGGGCGACGGCAGAGATTCTGGTCGGTGATGTGCGGCGGATCTTCGGCGAGCGGCTGCGCGCGGTCGTCGCGTACGGACCCTCCGTGGACGGCGCGTCCGAGGCGCCGTTGACCTGCCTGGCGCTGGTGGCGTCGCTCGGGCCCGGCGATCTCGATGCCTGCGCGGCGCAGGCGCCGCACTGGCATCGCGCGCACCTCGCCACGCCGCTGGTCATTGCCGAAGACGAATTCCGCCGATCGCTCGACGCATTCCCGCTCGAGTTCGGCGAGATCCTGCGCACCCACGCGCACGTGTACGGCCCCGACCCGTTCGACGGCCTCTCCATTGCTCGCGAAGACCTGCGGCGCGCCTGCGAAGCGCAGGTGCGCGGCCACCTGTTGCACCTGCGCGAGGGCTACCTCGAGAGCGGCGCCCGCCCGGAGCGGGTGGCCGAGCTGGTGTCGGCGTCGGCCCCGGCGTTTGCCGCGCTGCTGCGCAACGTGGCGCGCCTCGACGGCACGGAGACGCGCGATCGGTTGGAGGCCACGCGCAGCGGCGCCCGTGCCGCCGGGCTTGATGACGGCGTCGTGTCTGACATTCTCGCCCTGGAGCAGCCCGAAGCCGTCCCTTCCGCCGATCCGGCGCGCCTGTTCCCCGCCTACCTCGCCGCAGTCGAACAGCTCGCGCGGCACGTGGATACATGGACGTAACCACGAAGGACACGGAGGCGGGGTTGGCCACAAAGGTCACGAAGATCTTCACCACAAAGGTCACGAAGATCACCAAGGGTCTTGAATTGGACTTCCTTTGTGTCCTTTGTGTCCTTTGTGGTTCGTACGTCTTCGTGCCCTCGGTGGCCGCGCAGGACATTCCGGCGCTCACTGCGCCGGTCAACGACTTTGCGAACGTGATCGATCCGGGCACCGAGCAGACGTTGGACCGCATGATCCGCGCGCTGCAGCAGGCCAGCGGCGACGTGGTCGTGGTGGCGACGATCGACACCTTCCAGCCCTACGGCGACATTCGCGAATACGCCGTCGAGATGTTCGAGAACCAGGGGCGCGGCATCGGCCAGCGGGGGCGCGACAACGGGCTGCTGGTCCTGCTCGCGGTGCAGGATCGGCAGGTCTGGACCGAGGTCGGCTACGACCTCGAGGAGTTCATCACCGACGGCTTTGCCGGCCAGGTGGCGCGCGAGGCGATGATTCCGGAATTTCGCGGCGGGAACTATTCGGCCGGGCTGCAGGCCGGCGTGACGCGCATCATCGGCCGGATCGCCCAGCGCCGCAACGTGACGCTCGACGGCGTGCCGATCGCCCAGCCAGGCGGCGCGCCCAACGTCGGGTCGGGCGGACACATCATCCTGGCGCTGTTCGTCCTCTTTATGGTGATCAACGCCATCGCCGGCCGCACCAGGCGGCGCGGGCGCCGCGGCCGCCACTGGAGCCGCTGGAACAGCGGCGTCGGGCCGTTCGGCGGTCCATTCGGCGGCGGCTTTGGCGGCTTCGGCGGTGGTGGGTTTGGCGGCGGCGGGTTCGGCGGGTTCGGTGGCGGCCGCAGCGGTGGTGGCGGTGGCGGCGGCGGATGGTAGAGCAAGGCACAATGCCCACGGCACAATGCACAATGCATAACGAGGCAGGTGAAACGATGAAACGGCAACTTCGCTCAGCGATGCAGGCCCTGGCCATCGTCGTGGCCGCGCTGGCCGCGTCGGGCTGTTCCTACAACACGTTCGTCTCCCAGGAGGAGGCGATCAAGGCGCAGTGGGCGCAGGTCGAGAACCAGCTGCAGCGGCGCAACGACCTCATCCCCAACCTGGTCGAGACGACCAAGGGGATCGCGCAGCAGGAGCAGGACGTGTTCGGGCGGATTGCCGACTCGCGCGCGCGGCTCGCCGGCGCGCAGACGCCCGAGCAGCAGATGCAGGCGGCCAACGAGCAGAGCGCGGCCCTCGCCCGCCTGCTGGTGGTCGTCGAGAACTACCCGCAGCTGCGGTCCAACGAGACGTTCAACCGGCTGATGGACGAGCTCTCGGGCACCGAGAACCGCCTGGCGGTCGAGCGCATGCGCTACAACGAGCGCGTCCAGGAATACAACACCTCGCGCCGGCAGTTCCCCTCGAACATCACCGCCGGGATCTTCGGCTTCGAGGAGTACCCGCTGTTCAACGCGCCGCCGGACGCCGAGCGCGTCCCGCGCGTCGATTTCGGCACCAACAACCCATCCTGACGAGGACCCATGGCCATTGTCGACGCGCTGCTCCCTGAGTACGACCACGAGACCGACACGACGCGGAAGCTGCTCGACCGCGTCCCGGACGGCAACTTTGCCTGGAAGCCGCACGACAAGTCGATGTCGCTCGGCGAGCTGGCCGGGCACGTGGCGACGCTGCTGAACTGGGGACAGACCATCGTCAACCAGTCCGACTTCGACCTCGCCGCGCCGTTCGCGCGGCCGCCGCTCGATACCCGCGCCGAGCTGCTCGCCGCCTTCGACACGGAACGGGAGGCGACGCGCGCGGCGCTCGCAGGTGCCACCGACGCGCAGCTGATGGCCCCGTGGAGTCTGAAGCGCGGCAAGGACACGATGTTCACCATGCCCAAGGTCGCCGTCCTCCGGTCCTTCATGCTGAATCACCTGATTCACCATCGTGGCCAGCTGAGCGTCTACCTGCGGCTGAACAACGTGCCGCTGCCGTCGATCTACGGGCCGAGTGCCGACGAGCGCATCTGACCTGCGCTGGGTCGTCGCCGGGGCGCTGTTCGTGCTCCTGGCGACGGCCAACGGCGCGACGTATCGCTACGGCGGCTCCGACCAGGCGTTTTACATTCCCGCCGTCATCAAGGCGCTCGACCCGGCCACCTTCCCGCGCGACGGATCGCTGATCGACGCGCAGGGGGCGCTCATCGTTGCCGACGATGCGGTGGCGCTCGCCATGCGGGCGACCGGCGCCTCCCTCGAAACCCTCTTCCTGGCCGGCTACATTCTCTCGCTCGCGCTGACCTGGGCGGGCATCGTCTCGATCGGTTCCCGCGTCTACGCGAACCCGTGGGTGACGCTCGCCCTCGGCGCCGCATTCACGCTGCGCCATCGCATTCCGCAGACCAGCGCCAACTCGTTCGAGCCGTACTTCCATCCGCGGATGGTCGCGTTCGGCATCGGCCTGCTGGCGATCGGCGCGTTCCTGCGGCAGCGCTACTGGTGGACGATCGCGCTGGTTGCGGCGGCCGCCGTGGCGCATGCGACCACGGCGCTCTGGTTTGCGCTGCTGCTGGGCGTGGCGATCGCCGTCGCAAGCCGCGCGTTCAGGCCGGTGATCGTCGGCGGCGGTGTCCTGGTGGCGGCATTCCTGGCGTGGGCGGCGCTTGCCGGACCTCTGCGCGAGTCGCTGGTGGTGATGGACGATGTCTGGCTGCAGGCGGTGGCGAGCAAGGACTCGCTCTTTGCCGACCAGTGGCCGGCGTGGGTGTGGGCCGCCAACCTCGGGATGCTGGCGCTGCTGTGGTGGCTGCACCGAGGGCCGCTCACCTGGGGCGCGACGGCGCTCGTCGCCTTCTTCCTGCTGACGTTCCCCTTCGTGCTGGGGCGGATTCACTTCTTCGTCGAATTCCAGATCTCGCGCGTGTTCTGGGTGATCGATTTCCTGGCGACGGTGTACCTGCTGGCGCGCATCGCCGCGTGGCGGCCGCGGGCCGGCCGCGCGCTGGCAGCCGTGCTGGTAGCCGCCTCGATTGGCCGCGGCCTGTTCATCGTCCACGTCGAGAACCCGGAGCGGCCGTTGTTCGCCACCAGACTCGCCGCGACGCCGTGGCACGACGCCATGCGCTGGCTGCAGGCGCAGCCGGTGGACGTCCACGTGCTGGCGGACCCCGGGCACGCGTGGAAGCACGGCACCAGCGTGCGCGTGTCTGCGGGTCGCGATGTCTTCCTGGAAGAAGTGAAGGACTCCGCGCTGGCGATCTACTCCCGCGACGTCGCCCACCGCGTCGTCGA
>JBFWUM010000031.1:0-48009 GCA_050247255.1 Vicinamibacterales bacterium
CCCGCGCCTTCGGGTCCGTGACCATCGGATACGTGAAGCAGAAGGGCGCCATCTGCTCGCCGCGCGCGTTGTGCGGGATGGGCTGTGTCGGCCACGGGCGTTCGTTCGGCACGTCGGTCGCCGTCGGGACCGGTGTCTCGACGATCGGGTTGAGCGGTTCACCGGTCGCACGATCGAAGATGAACGGCCACCAGACCTTGCCGCTCGTCGCCACGGCCTTGATCGTCTTCCCGTCGCGCGTGACGTCCATCAGCACGGGCGTCGTCATGAAGTCCTGGTCCCAGATCTCGTGGTGGATGCCCTGGAAGAACCACTTCAGCTTCCCGGTCGCGAGGTCGAGCGCGATGATGGCGTTGCTGAACAGGTTGATGCCGTGGCGCGCCGAGCCGTCGAAGTCGGGAGACGGGTTGCCGGCGTTGAAGTAGATGAGGCCGAGCTCGGCGTCGATCGTCGGCGGCGTCCACACGCCGCCGCCGGCGCGGGCGCCGCCCTTCCACGTGTCCTTCGCGATCTCCCAGCCATCGTCGCCGGGCCGCTGCGGGATCGTGTTGAAGACCCACTTCATCCGCCCCGTCGTGCCGTCGACGGCCATCATGAATCCACCCGGCGTGTGGGCGTCGCCGAAGCCGGTGCCCATGTAGAGCGTGCCGGCGTGATAGACGGCCGCGCCGGTCAGTTCGAAGCCGAGGCGCGTGGCGTCGACGTCCGCCGGGTACAGGTCCGGGTACTTGAAGTGCAGCGCCTCGCCGACGATGTTGAGCAGACCACCCTTGCCGAACGACTCGACGAGCTTGCCGCTCTTCGCGTCCAGCGCGTACACCCGATGCGGCCCGTGCGCGTAGATGCGGCCGTCGCCGTACGCCGGCCCGCGCTGGCGGACCTCCCCGACGAACGGCGGCATCGCGAAGTGCCACACGACGGCACCCGTGGCCGCGTTGAGGGCGTACACGTTCGAGCCGGAGTGCACGTACATCACGCCGTCGACAGCGATCGGCGTCTGCTGAAACAGGCTGTTGCGCCCGCCGAGCACGGTCGAGCCCGCGGCTTCGTCGGGCAGGCCGAACGTCCCCGCTACGACGGACGGCTTGAACGACCACTTCTGCGTGACCGCGGCGGCGTTGGCCGCCGTGATCTCGGACGCGTCCACATAGCGGGCGCTGCGGAGGTCGTGGTGATGGAGCGGCCAGTCGCGTGACGTGGCGCGGTTGACGGTCGGCGCGGGCTGGCCGTGGGTCGTCCTCGCCGCGGTCTGCTGCGCCACCAGCGCCACGGGAACGCCGGCGAGCCACACTGCGGCCAATCCGGCGCCCACACCGAGCACCGCCACTACGAACCGTCTGCTCCACGCGGTCATGCGATCACCCTTTCCCTGCCCCGTCGTCACCGGGCGCGCGATTGTAGTGGACGCCTGGCCGGCCGGGATTCAGGTGTCGCACGGGGAACCGCTCGTGGACACGGGCGAGGGCCTGCGGCACAATCCGCCCCCGCGGATGACGGACCGGCTGCAGGCCTGAGGGCGTGTGCCCTGAGACGTTCGGAGTCCAATTTGGTGCGAGTTGCGCGACAGGGCGCGACGTACCGTTCTCCGGCCGACAGCGCCGAACGGGAACCGGCGCACCGGCCACTACGCAGTCCCGGAGCTCGCTCCGGCAGGGAGGAACGATGACGTTCATGAACACGTCGGCGCTCGCATGCGGAACGCTTCTGCTCGGCTTCACGCTCGGCCTGCAGGCCGGAGGCACCCAGACGGCCGAGGACAAGCCGATCCAGGTGGCCAGCGTGAACCACATCAGCGTGTTCGTGAAGAACGTCGAGAAGGCGGCGCAGTGGCACAAGGAGTTGCTCGGCACGGAGTTGCCGAAGATCACGGACCTCCCGAAGGCGCCGATCTATCCGAAAGAGCTGAACTGGAACCCGAACTCCCGCCCGCGCTACACGCACATCCCGCTGCAGAACGCGCGGATCGAACTGCAGGAACCCGCCGGCGGCGATCCGAATCGGTGGCAGGAGTACATCGACAAGCACGGGCAGGGCCTCGAGCACCTGGGGTTCGCCGTGGCGGACGTCAAAGCGGCGAAGGAGCGATTCCTCCGCGCGGGCGGCAAGCTCATCATGGGTGGCTGTGAGGGCTGCACGGCTCACGTCGACATGCGCGAGACGCTGGGCTATATCGTCGAGCTGCAGCCGGCCCCGAAACAGTAGCCGCGTGCGTCACATTCACGAGGAGAGACGATGACGGGCATCCGCGCGGCACTCGCCATGTGCACACTCGCCGCCGCTGGCGCGCTGACGCTGGCACAACCGCTGGCCCAGGCGCCCGCGCCGGCGTCCGCACCGCCTGCGCGCGCGAAGGTCAACCCGCCGCCGGGACCGGGCTACTACACCGAGGCCCAGGCCGCGCGCGGCAAGGCGAAGTTCGAGAAGGAGTGCAGCGACTGTCACTCCGTCGATCCGAAGAAGCCGCCGCGCGTCACCTACGGCGGCAACCTGTCGAGCGGCTTCCGGTCGATCGCGGAGGCCCGCTACAACAACAGGCCCCGGTATCCGAGCGTCTACTACTACTGGAAGCGGATGGAGAGCGAGCCGGGCGACAACGTCGACCGCGTCTCCCCGAAGGACAAGCTCGACGTCGTCGCCTACCTGCTGCAGCAGAACGGCTTTCCTCCGGGCCCGAAGGAGCTCGTCGCCGACGAGAACGCGATGCGGGGCATGTATCTCGACCCGGGTCCGGGCTTCGAGTGGCTCTTCAACGGCCGGGATCTGACGGGATGGGGCTTCGTGGCGGGTCACAACTGCGAGCCGAAGCCCGCCGGTTGCGGCGAAACGAATCCGTTCCCCGAGGTGCAGGCGAAGAACGGCGAGATCCTCGTCGCGGGCAAGCGCCACACGCTGGCCTACACGGAGCGCAAGTTCCGCAACTACACGCTGCAGCTGGAGCAGCGCTACAACAAGCCCTGGAATGACAACCCGGATCTCTTTCCGGTCAACGGGGGCGTCGTCATCTACATGAGCAACGTCCGGCACTGGCCGGCCCGGTACGGGCTCGTCGACGGCCGCTGGTACGATTTCATGCACATCCAGGGGTCGGCGCCCGACGGCAAGAGCCTGCGCAACACCTACGACGACGACGTACGGAAGCGGCATCTCCGCGGCCCGAACGAGTGGCAGGATATCGAGATCGTCGCGAGAAACGGCGGCCTCAAGGCCTACCTGAACGGCGTGCTGATCTCGACGGTCGAGGACGGGCAGCTCACCGAACCCACCTCACTGGGATTCCAGTTGCAGGTCGTGGAAACCCGCATCCGGCACATGCGCATCAAAGTCGACGACTAGTTCCCCGGCGTCCGCCGCGCCTGTGCGACAAGCTGAGTCAGGGCCGGCGGCAACCTTCGCGTTCGCAGGGGCGTAGTTCCCTTATAGATTGTTTCTGATTGTCGCAGGCTGCCGGCTCGCGGTCGGCCTGCTCCTGTGTACGCGCACGTCGAGGTGAGTGTTCTGATGCGTCTGCTCCGCACGGTGTCCTTCCTGCTCGCGCTCGGGTCTGCCGGCGTGGCCGCCGGTCAGACGCCTCCACCTACCCCTGGTGTCGACGTCAACGGGCGGCACATCTTCGGGCCGCCGCCGCCGGCGTTGCCGGCGGTCCAGACGCGCGACGACGTCACGACGCTCACGACCATCAGAGCCTTCCGCGCCCCGGCGGACTTTGTCTTTGACGGCAAGCTCAACGAAGCGCACTACCGCGAGACGCCGCCCATCACGGGCTTCTACCAGGTGCTGCCCGACAACGGGAAGCCGGCAACGGAGAAGACCGAGGTCTGGATCACCTTCGATCAGAAGAACGTGTACGTCAGCGCGCGGCTGTGGGTGAACGATCCGAAGACGCTGATCGCCAACGAGCTCAGGCGCGACCGCGCCCGGCAGAACGACGACTTCGCCGTGGCGTTCGATACCTTCTACGACCGCCAGACCGGCTTCCTGTTCTACACGACGCCGATCGGCGCGCTCGGCGACTGTCAGGTCGGCGAGGCACCGGGCGCCACCAACTGCGACTACAACGGCGTGTGGGACGTGCGGACGGGCCGCTTCGACGGCGGCTGGACGGTCGAGTTCAAGATTCCGTTCAAGACGATCCGCTACCAGCCCGGCCGTGATCAGGTCTGGGGCGTCAACTTCCGCCGCACGATCCGCTACCGCAACGAGACGACGTTCCTGACGCGCATGCCCGTCGCGTTCGGCGGCGGCGCGATCGGCCGCGTGTCCTACGCGGGCACGGTCGTCGGCATCGAAGCACCCGAGGGCAGCCGGAACTTCGACGTCAAGCCGTACGGCATCTCCCGCCTCACGAGCGACAACACGGTGAATCCGCGTCTCAGCAACGACGTCACGGGCGACTTCGGCCTCGACGTGAAGTACGGGCTCACGCAGAACCTGAACGCGGACCTGACCTACAACACGGACTTCGCGCAGGTCGAGGCCGACGACCAGCAGGTGAACCTGACCCGCTTCAATCAGGCCTTCCCTGAGAAGCGCGACTTCTTCCTCGAAGGATCCGGCATCTTCTCCCAGGCCGGTGGCGGCGCGCCGCTCTTCTTCAGCCGCCAGGTCGGCCTCAGCCCCACGGGCCGCGACATCCCGATCCTCGCGGGCGCACGCGTCACGGGCAAGGTGGGCCGGAACCTGATCGGCGCGTTGAACATCACGTCAAAAGAAGATCCTGCGATCAACGTGCCGCAGACCAACTTCACCGTGCTGCGCATCAAGCGCGACATCCTCAAGCGCAGCACGATCGGCGCGATCTACACCGGCCGTTCGCAGTCGGCCCTGCGGCCTGGGCAGTCGAGCCACGCGTACGGCCTCGACACCGGCCTCAACCTCTTCGACAACCTGTCCGTCGACGGCTTCTACGCACTGGCGGACACGCCGGCGTTCACCGACACGAAGCAGAGCTACGGCGGCGGCATCGGCTTCACGCCGGACAACTGGGGCCTGACCTTGCGGCACTTGTTCATCGACGACGACTACGCCCCGGAAGTCGGCTTCGTCCGGCGCGACAACATGCGCCAGACCACGGCAACGGCGCGCATCAGCCGGCGCCCGAAGAGCACGACGTTCCGTCGCTGGTCGGTCACCGGGTCGTTCGACTACATCTTCAACGACACCGCGAACATCCGGGAGACGTCGGACGACACGGCGACGTTCAACCTCGAGATGCACAGCTCCGACGTCCTGAACGTGGAGGTCAACCGCGGCTACGACTATCTGCTGCGGCCGTTCCGCATCGCGCCGAACGTCACCGTGCCGGTGGGCGGCTACGACACGAAGACCGTGCGCACGTCGTACACGGTCGGCCCGCAGAAGCGGTACAACTTCGTCGCCAGCTACGACTACGGCGGCCTCTACGGCGGCGACCAGCACGTGTTCGGCATCAACACGGCGCGGCTGGCCATCACGCCGAAGCTGGCCGTGGAGCCCGCGATCACGTTCAACTGGATCGACCTGCCCTGGGGGTCGTTCACGACGAAGCTGATCCGCACGCGCACGACCTACACGTTCACGCCGCGCATCTTCGCCAGCGCGTTCGTCCAGTACAACTCGACGAACAGCACGTTCAGCACGAACCTCCGCCTGCGGTGGGAATACGAGCCTGGCAGCGAGTTCTTCGTCGTCTTCACGCAGGACCAGAACATGAACCCGCTGACGCCGAGCCTGTCGTCGGAGATGCTCAACAAGGCATTCGTGTTCAAGTTCAACAAGCTGTTCCGCTTCTAGCGGGGTCGTCTCGTCCACAGCCCTGACGCTGCTGGTACGCTCGGTGCTCTACAGCCTGGTCGCCGGGAATCGGCGCGAGGCACGCCAGTCATGGGATCACACGCACACTGGAACACCGTCTACACCACAAAGGGCGAGCGCGAGGTCAGCTGGTTTGAGCCGGAGAGTTCGTGTTCCCTGCAGCTGATCGACGCGGCTGGCGTCACCCCCCGCGCATGCGTGATCGACGTCGGTGGCGGTGACTCCCACCTGGCGGATGCCCTGCTGGAGCGGGGCTTCGGCTGTCTGGCCGTCCTCGACATTTCCGGCGCGGCGCTTCGGCGGGCTCAGGATCGGCTCGGCGCACAGGCCTCAGGGGTGACGTGGATCGAGGCGGACGTCACCCGGGAGTGGTCCTGGCGCCCCGTCGATGTGTGGCACGACCGAGCGGTGTTTCATTTCCTGACGGCGCCTGCCGATCGGGACGCCTATCGGCGCCACTTGCTCGACACCCTGAAGGTGGACGGCACCGCCATCATCGCCACCTTCGCGCTCGACGGTCCCGAGAAGTGCAGCGGACTGCCGGTCTCGCGGTACTCGCCGGCGTTGCTGGCCGCGGAACTCGGAGACTCCCTGGAGCTCATCGAGACGATGGCACACGTCCACGCCACACCATGGGGCGCCACGCAGTCGTTTCAGTACAGCCGGTTCCGGCGGATCGCCTGACCAGCCTCACACCGGTCGAACAGCACCTTGCCTGGGTGCCAGTCCACCCGCCGCCCAGGCTCAGGCGATGAATCAGAAGACCAGCGTGCGGTCGGCCCACTGCACCCAGTCCGTCAACTGCTCGAGCGTGCTGCGATGGGTGGCCTCGGACAGTTCGGCATCCCCGATCCCGCGCGCGTCCAGGCAGGTGCCGCAGACGCCGATCTCGCCACCATTGCGCGCCAGCACGCGGACCATCACGTCGACGTTGTAGTAGCCCTGTGGTACCTTCTGGCCGGATTTGGCGGCGCTTGCCGCGTCGCCGATGAGGAACAGCTTGACCTCTTCGCCTTCCCGTCTCGCGAGCGATGCCGCGAGGCGCAGGCCGTTGTAGTCGCGCTCCGTTCCGTACGGCGGATCGTTGAGGATGAACAGCGTCTTCGCCATGTGTCTAACCCCTTTTTCTAACTGCCGTCCGCGGGCGCGCCAGTCCGCAACGCCCGGCATCGCGACCGACGGTGGCGGACACGGTGGGCATGGTACCAGTCATGAGTTTCTACACCGACCGCATCCTGCCGCACCTCATACAGCTTTCGATGCAGCAGGAGCCGCTCACGGCGTATCGCCGGCGCGTGGTGCCTGGCGCCGAAGGCCGCGTGCTTGAGATCGGCGTCGGCTCCGGGCTCAACCTACCGCTCTACAGGGCCGCAACCACCGTGACCGGCCTCGACCCCTCTCCACGCCTGCTGGCCATGGCTCGTGAGGCCTCGCGCCGTGCATCCGCGGAGGTCGAGCTGCTCCTGGGAACCGCCGAGGCCATCCCGGTGGACGACTGCAGTATCGATACCGTCGTCACTACCTGGACGCTGTGCTCGATCCCGGACGCGCAGCGCGCGCTGGAAGAGATACGCCGGGTGCTGAAACCCGGTGGCCGCGTCCTGTTCGTGGAACATGGACGCGCGCCAGACGCACGGGTGCGCCGCTGGCAGGATCGGATCACGCCCGTCTGGAAGCACATCGGTGGCGGCTGCCATCTCAATCGACCGATTCCGGACCTGTTCGAGGGTGCGGGGTTCCGCATCGAACGCATCGAGGCCGGCTACATGCCGGGGCCGAAACCGATGACGTTCACGTATGAGGGCGCCGCGAGCATCAGATGACGGTGCCTCACTGAACGACCACGGCGCCCGTGAACATGCGGACGCCGCACGTGAAGGTCACCTCGCCGGCCGACGGCGGGAGCGCGATCGTCACGGGCTGTCCGAGCGGGAGCGCCCGGCGAATCCCGAGAGCGGGGAACACGACCTCCGTCGCGCAGGTCTCCTCCACCGTCCGCGTGAACACTAGGTTCACCACCGCCCCCTTCGGCACAGACACGCGACTCGGCTCGAAGCCCGTGGCCGTGACGGCAACCTGAATCATCTGCGCCGATTCGGGCCTGGCGGCAGCAGGCGTCGACGCCGCCGACGGCATGCCCGGCACGGTCGCCGCACCCGATGCAGCCGCGGCGGCCGGCCCGGGCCGCAGCCCCAGCCGCTCGATCTCGGCCCTGAGAAAGAAGCCGCCCGCGGTGACCACCGCCTCGCCGACGGCAAGCCCGCTGGTCACCGGAACGTCGTCGCCACTGGCGGGCCCCACCTGGACCTCGCGTTCGACGAACACCCCGGCTTCACCCTGTGCCGGCACGTAGACCACGTGCCGCGCGCCGATCGTCTGCACGGCTGATTTCGGCACCACCACGGACTCGGCGGCCGACGGCCGGTCGATGCGGACATCGGCGAACATGCCGAGGCGCAAACGCCCGGACGGGTTCGGCACCTGGACCCGCACGCGGGCCGTGCGGGTGTCCGCGCGCATCTCGGGGTCGATGTACGTCACGCGGCCGGTGATCGTCGTGTCCGGATACGCACCAGCCGTCACGTGCGCGGTCTGGCCCACGTGCACGGCCGCGAGGTCCCGTTCGTACACATCAGCCACGACCCAGACGGATGACAGGTCACTGATGGTGAACAGCCCCATGGCCGGGTCCACGTTCTGGCCCTGGTTCACGGCGCGCACGGTCACGACACCGGCCGATGGCGCGCGTACCACGAACGTCGATGCCGCGGCTTCGTCTCCCTCCCCTGCCCCGAGCAGCGCCAACCGCGCCTTCGCGGCCTCCACACCGGCCGTCTGCGAGGCGTGCTGGGCGTGTGCCTGTTCCAGTTCCTGCTGGCTGGCCGCGCCGATCTCGCGCAGGCGCTGCAGCCGCCGCAGTTCGCGGTCGTGCGCATCCAGCATCGCCAGCGCGGAGACGTGCCGCTCGCGCACCTCGGCCACCTCGGGGCTGTACACGCGCGCCAGCACCTGCCCCGGGCGCACGGTGGCCCCGAGCTCAACAGCCACGGCCTCGACCCGGCCACTCACCAGCGGCGTCACGATGGTCTGTCGGTAGGTGTCGGCCGTCACGATTCCCGGTACGCGCAGCACCGTCGAAACGGTCTGACGCCCGACCGGCGCGGTCGCGATGGCCGCGCGGGCACGCATCTCGGCGGTCAGCGTGACCCTGACTTCCGCGGCGGGCGCCGCCGCCGCAACGCCTGCCTGTGCCGGCGGGTCCCGATCGGCGGCCGGCATGGCCGGGGGCGCGGAGGAAGCGCGCCAGCGCATGGCAACCACCCCCACGGCAGCACCGGCGGCTATCAGCCCCAGCGCCACCGCGGCGGCGCCACGTCGGTTGAGCACTACGGGACCCGTCATCGCACACCTCCCGCCGCCAGGTTCACCATCACGGCAGCGTCGTACTCGGCACCCAGCGCCTCGACCCAGGCACGCTCGACTTCCACAAACCGCCGTCGTTCCAGCAGCACGTCGGCCAGCGTTCCCCGGCCCAGCTCGTAGCTCTGCTCCACCACGTCGAGCAGACGCCTGGCCGTGGCGCGCGTGCGTTCGAGCACGCGCACCGCCGCGCGGGTGGCGTCCAGCGCGGCCTTCGCCGCCTGGCGCTCGGCGTCCACGGTCAGCCGCACTGCCTCAGCCTCGGCCGCCGCGCCCACGCGCTCGGCACGCGCCGCCTGCGCGTCGCCCCTGCTGCGATTGAACGGGAGCGTGAGCTTGAGGCCGCCGGTCGCGTAGTGAAAGACGCCGCTCACCGGCTCCAGCCGTCCGGTGGCGGTCTGCCCGAGCTGCGGGAACGCACTGTCCATCCGCATATAGCCGCCGAAGACCTTCAACTCCGGGCGGGCCTCCCGGCGGATCTGCTCCAGCCGTGCGTCGGCAACAGCCACGCGAGCCTCCGCTTGCCGGACATCGGACCGCACTGCCGCGTCCGGCTCGACACGGTCAGCTCCGACAGACAGGCGCCCGCGTGCTTCCTCCAGCGTGTCGCGCAGGCGCAGCGGCTCATCGGCGGGCACGGCGAGCAGCCGGCGCAGTTCCGAGAGCGATGCCTGGACGCGACCCGTCTGCATGTGCACGTCGGCCTCGAGGCGTCCCAGCTCCACGTCCAGTGCATCCCGCTCGATCGAGGGCGACGCCCCGGATTCGACGCGGGCTGCCGCCAGATCGCGCTGCCGGCGTGTGACGTCGCTCATTTCCGTCAGCACGTCGAGCAGGCGCGTCCCCGTGAGGACGGCGCCATAGCGGGACCGGACATCGGCCGCGAGGCGACGCTCGCGGTCCGCCACAACCAGCGCCGCCACGTCGATCTGCCGGTCGGCCACGGCCAGGCGCCCGGTGCGGCGTCCCAGTTCCAGCGGCCACTCGATGCCGGCCATCGTCTGGGCATCCATCCCCGTCGGCGCATCGCGGCGCTCGAACATGACCTCGGGGTCGGGCCGCAGGCCGGCCTGCCGGCGCAGGCCTCGCGCCGCATCCACACCACTGCGCACAGCGCGCAGCGCCGGCTCCCGGGCCAACGCCCGCTCGACGGCGTCATCGGCCGTGAGCCCGGTCGATCCGTCCACAAACTGCGCGGATGGGCGCGGTGCCGCGCCCTGCGCGCGCGCCGCGGCCGGCCACGCCGCCACGGCCGCGGCCACAAGCACGGCACGAACAGGCCCAAACGTCATTGCACACCCCCTTCAAACGAGACGGAGCCCCTGCCCGCCGGACCATCCCACTCGACCACCCACTGCCACGCGCCGGCCATCCCGAACTCGCCGGTCACGGCGAACTGCCCGGGCACATCCGTCCGCTGCACGTCGAGCCCCCCCAACATCGCCATGCCCGGCATCGCCATGCTGGCGGAGGCCCGCGCCTGTCCCACGTCCACCAGCGCCGCACCGCCTCCCGCGCGCCGGAACTCCAGCACGAGCCGGTTGCGGCCCTGCGTGAGGGCGCCGCCCGGTGCACGCAGCACCACCTCCAGGTCACCGGCCCGCACGACCTGCACCACGGGCATCGCCTGCGGCTGCGCACCGTCCGGCATCCGCGAGCGCAGGAGCCACGCAGCCAGCACCACGCCGGCAATACCCAGGATCACGACCGCCCACAGGCCCCATCTCGGTGTCCGGGTCGCGGGGTTGGATTCAATGGCGGCCTCCGCGGCCTCCGCCCCAGGCCCGAGCTGACGCTCGCGCAGCCAGCAGAAGATGGCCGGCGTCACGATGAGCACGTGCAGGAGCGACGACACCATGCCGCCCAGCACCGGGGTGGCGAGCGGCTTCATCACCTCGGCGCCCACGCGGTCGCTCCACATCAGCGGCAGAAGACCCGCCACGACCGTCGAGACCGTCATCACCTTCGGTCGCAGGCGCAGCAGGGCGCCTTCCATCACCCCCTCGCGCAGAGCGGTCCTGGTCAGCACGCCGCCGAGCGCCACGCGCTTCCGCTCCACGGCTTCCTCGAGATAGATGACCATCACGACACCGGTCTGCACGGCCGTGCCGAAGAGCGCGATGAAGCCGACCCATACCGCCACCGAGAAGTTGTAGCCAAGGAACCAGAGCAGGTAGACGCCGCCGGAGAGCGCGAACGGCACCGCCAGCAGCACATGAGCCGCTTCGAGGAGCGACCGGTAGGTCAGATAGAGCAGCACGAAGATCACGGCGAGCACGACCGGCAGCACGATCTGCAGCCGCGCGCGCGCCCGTTCCTGGTTCTCCCAGCGGCCACTCCAACCGATGTAGTAGCCGGGCGGCAGCGGCACCTCCCTCGCCACGGCCGCCCTGGCCTCGGCCACGAAGCCGCCGACATCGCGGCCCTGCACGTTCAGCAGCACTGTGGCCAACAACAGGCCGTTCTCCGACGAGATCATCGCGGGTCCGCGCACCTGGGTGATGCGAGCCATCTGCCCGAGCGGCACCTGCAACCCCGTGGGCGACGCCACCAGCACGGCGCCCAGCGACTCCAGGTCGGCGCGGTGTTCCGGCGCGTAGCGCACGCGAATCGGGAAACGGCGTCGGCCCTCGATCGTCGTCCCGAGCACCCGCTCGCCGACGGCGTACTCGATGACGGTCTGGATGTCCCCGACGCCGATCCCGTACCGGGCCGCGGCCTCCCGGTCGATCTCGATGTTCAGGTACTGGCCGCTGGTGACCGGCTCCGGATACACGCCTCCGGCACCTGGCACGCGCGCCACCACATCGGCGACCCGCCGGGCCAGGCCCTCGAGCGCGCCGAGGTCCGTGCCGAACACCTTCACACCCACCTCGGATCGGATGCCGGTGGTGAGCATGTCGATCCGGTTGACGATCGGCATCGTCCAGATGTTGGCGACGCCCGGTAGTTGCGCCGCGCGGCTCATCTCGCCGCGCAGATCGTCCAGCGTCTTCCCGGGCCGCCACTGGTCCTTCGGCTTCAGGTGGACGATCGTCTCGGTCATGTTGAGCGGCGCCGGGTCCGTGGATGTGTCGGCGCGCCCCACCTTGGCCACGACGGACGCCACCTCCGGCACGCTGAGCAGCGCCCGGTTCTGCTGCGCGGCGATCCGCGTGTTCTCGTCGAGCGAAATCGCCGGGTCGGCGATCGGCATGAACATCAGGTCGCCTTCGTCGAGCGCCGGCATGAACTCACTGCCGATCTGGCGCGCCAGGACGAGGGCGCCGGCAAAGATGAGCGCCGCCATGCCGACGGTCAGACCGCGTTGCGCGAGTGCGAAGGTCAGGGCGGGGCGGTAGAGCCACTGCAGGCCGCGCATCACCGGGTTGCGGTTCTCGGCGTGCATCCGGCCGCCCAGGAGGAGGGAGCAGAGCACCGGCACCAGCGTCACGGCCATCAGCGTGGCCGCCAGCACGGCCGCCGTCTTGGTGAAGGCCAGCGGGTGAAAGAGCTTCCCTTCCTGACCGGTCAGCGTGAAGACCGGCACGAAGGCCAGCAGGATGATCGCCATCGAGAAGAAGACGGGCCGCCCGACGAGTCGTGTGGACGCGCGAACGGCGTCGAGCACGCGGGCGCGGTCCTTCGTATCGATGCCGTGCTGCTCGATGTAGCGGAAGGCGTTCTCGGTGACGACGATGCCCGCATCCACCAGCACACCGATGGCGATGGCGATGCCGGCCAGGCTCATGATGTTGGCAGAGAGGCCCGCGTAGTGCATCGCGAGGAACGACAGGAGCACCGCCAGCGGCAACGGCAGCGTGACGATCAGAATCGACCGCACGTGCAGCAGGAATACGACGTGCGCCAGCGTGACGAGCGCGATTTCCTCCAGCAGCGCGGCACGCAGCGTCGCCACGGCCTGCTCGATGAGCGTGGACCGGTCGTAGAAGGGCACGAGCGTGACGCCGGCCGGGAGCCCCGGTTGAATCTGCGCGATGCGCGCCTTCAGCGCGTCGATGACGGCCTTGGTGTTGACGCCCGACCGGACCACCACCACGCCGCCCACCGCTTCGCGATCGCCCTTGACCAGCGACGACACGCGGAAGGCCTGGCCGATATGCACGTCGGCCACGTCGCCCACGCGGATCGGCACGCCATCCGCACCGCCGACCACGACCGACCGCAGGTCATCGGCCGACGCGACGAGTCCGACGCCCCGCACGATCACCCAGGCACCGTTCGACTCGAGCACGTTGCCGCCGACGTTCACGTTGCTGTCGCGCACCGCCGACACGACGGTGCCGAGGGTGAGCCCGTGGGCGCGCAGCCGGTTCGGGTCCACGTCGATCTGGTACTGCTGCACCTGCCCGCCCACCGAGGCCACCTCGGCCACGCCGGGCACGGCGTTGAGCTGGTAGCGGACGAACCAGTCCTGGAGCGTGCGGAGTTCCTGCTGCGAGTGCGTAGTACTGTCGAGCGTGTACCAGAACACGTGGCCCACGCCGGTGGCATCCGGGCCAAGGGCCGGCACCACGCCCGACGGCAGACTCCTCGCCACCAGCGCCAGCCGTTCGAGCACGCGCGTCCGGGCGAAGTAGAGGTCGGTCGCATCCTCGAAGACGACGTAGACCATCGAGAACCCGAAGGCCGACTGCGACCGCACCACGCGCACGCCCGCGAGTCCCTGCAGATTCGTCGTCAGCGGGTAGCTGACCTGGTCTTCCACTTCCTGCGGGCTGTGACCCGGCCAGTCGGTGAAGACGATCACCTGGTTGTCGGACAGGTCCGGAATCGCGTCGATCGGTGTGGAGCCGAGTGCCCACCAGCCCCACCCGCCGAGCCCGAGATAGAACGCGACGACCAGCGCGCGATTGCGCAGCGAAATGTCGATCAGTCTGTCGATCATGAAAACCCCCGATCCGGATGCGCATGCCAACAGGCACGCGTCGCCGCACGCGCCCGAGGGCGCGTGCGAAGTGCACCGGGATGGGAGCTAGACGAGGAAGACGGAGTAAAGCAGGTGCGGAGGTGCTGCGGTCTGGCGGATCGGACTCGACAGCGGCGGCGAGGTTGTCAGCAGTACCGGGACGCGTGCGAGGTCACACAAGAGCGTGGGCACCCGCGGCACGCCGATCGCTGCAGTGACGTCCACCAACGGAGCGGCGGGAACCGGCAGGTCAGGGTCTATCGCGCAGCACGACGCCACTCGCGGTGACGTGCCCGAATCCCGGCCGGCATCCTCCGCGGGCGTGTCGTGCGCGGTGCACCCGGGGGGCATCGCGGTGGGTGATGCCCCGGACGCCAACAGGCCCATCGCCGCCTCGCACAGCCCTGCGGAGGCGAGCAGGACCAGCGCCAGGAGCGTGGCGATGACCGACCGGCGAGCGCGCCCGTTCACGCGTTCATTATGCACGGCCGGCGAACGGCTGGCGGCTTTGCGTCCATGGAGTTCTCAGTTCGAACCGTGAGTCTGCGGGCCCGCGGTGAGTCACGGCGGGAAAATCTCGCGCCGGGCGCGGGATTCCGCATGCCGCTACCGCTACGGTTCGGAGAGGCTGGAGAAATGCGGCCCGGAGTCGTGGCCCGTGCTTTGCACTACTGAACCGCGCGAAACACCCGATGTTCAAGGCTGCTACCTCGATTCTCCTACTCGCCCTGGCCGGGGCACCGAGCGCGTCTCTGTACTGCAAGGCGTGGTGCCTTTCACACGAAGGCACGACGAGTACCTGCCACCACGAAGGGACTGCTCCGGCCTCCAGCGTGCAGGGTGACGAGACATGCGAGGACGCCGCGCTGCAGATCCGCGCCACGCTCAGAGAAGCAGACCACGGGGCCTCGTATTCCGATGCGGACTCCGTGGTACTCCTTCCCCGTAGCCTCCGGAGCGAGCGCGAGACCCAACTCCGGGCCGCATGGACTTTCCGCCAGGTACCCTCCGATCTGAACCGACCTCTCGCGACCCCGCTCCGAATCTGACGGCCGTCCCGCGTTCACTGGGGGCCGCTCCGTGCGTCTGCGCGGAGCCATTCGGAAACGTCACTGTTGGTGACTGCTGTCACCTGTGAGGTTCGTCATGAGGAAAGCCACCTACGTACTCGGAATTGTCGTGTCTGCCGCGGTCGTCGCCGCAACCGGCCTCAGCGCGCAGGACAAACCTGCCGCTCCGCTGAGCTCGGCCGAAGTGCGACAGCTCATTACCCGGGGCCAGCCCGCGGACCATGCGCGTCTGAGCGCTCACTTTGCCGCCCAGGCAGACCGGTATGCGGCGGATGCCAGGCGGCACTCGACGATGCAGCCGGCCTTCTCGGGAAACAGCAAGCTTGCGCACATGGCCGCCAGCCAGGCGGCACACTGCAAGCAGTTGGCCGAGCGAAACTCGGAATCGGCGGCGCTCCTGAAGGAGTTAGCGGCCCATCATGCCAAGGAGTCCGCTGGTGCGGTCTCCGCACCGCCGAAAGGCAGCGAGCGATTCCAGGGGGCCGCCCGCGTACCGAGCGATCCCGAACTCGCCAAGCTCGCGGGAAGCGCGGCAACGGCGGCCGATCACGCCACGCTCGAGCGTTACTTCACGGCAATCGCCGCTCAGTACGAGCGTGAGGCCAAGGAGAGCGCGGCCTTCGCCGCATCGTGGCGGACGGCGACGAGAAACGCCTCGTCCCCGGCTTTGGCCGCCCGGTGGGAGCGCCTTGCCAAGCAGCAGAGCGACTCAGCCGCCGAAGCGCGAGCGGCTGCCGCCATGCACAAGGGCCACCAGACCGCAGCAAAGTGACCCCATCGTAGACACATGCCGGACCGGCGCGAAGGAGTTCGCGGCGGGCCGGCAATCACGAAAGGAACAGAATCATGCGTCGACTTCGTACTCTGACCATCGGACTGGGACTCGCGGGACTTCTGGTTGCCCCGGCCGCGGCCCAGCAGACCGCACCGCCTGAGGGCGGCCGGAGCGCCACCCAACCGCACCGGATGGGTGCGCCCGGCATGATGATGGCCGCATGCGAGGACCACACGAAACTGAAGACTGACGTGGCGGACGGTCTGGCCAGGGTCCGGCAGGCCCGGACGGCCGGGAACCCCGCAACGGCGACGGCCGCGCTGGCCGACGCGGAGCGTGCGCTGGCCGCCGTGCAGGCGCACTTCAGCACGTGTGAGGCCGGCATGGACGCGATGAAGGAAAAGATGAAGGACAAAACGAAGGGCACCGCGACGGCGCCAAAGGCGGACGACCACAAGCACTGATGCGCGCCGCCGAGGGAGAATCTGGCCATCGTCATGTCCAGTTCCCTCGGCGACGTCCTCGTCCAGAACCACCGCGCGTTTCTTGGCTATCTGGAGCGGCGCCTCGGCGATAGGGCGCTGGCCGAGGACGTCCTGCAGGAAGCCTTCGTCCGGGGGATGGCTGCGGCAGAGGGCGTTGAGGAAGAGGCGCTGGTTCCGTGGTTCTACCGTGTGCTGCGCAATGCCGTCGTCGATCAGCATCGTCGGCGGGCCGCCGCCAACCGCGCGCTCGAGGCGCTGGCCGGTGAATTGGCGGGTGCTCACGAACCCGCGCCGGATCTCCGCGCAGAAATCTGTGACTGCGTGAACCGCCTGGCCGCCACGCTCAAGCCGGAGTACGCCCAGGCCCTGCAGGCCGTGGACGTCGACGAGCAGCCCGTGAAAGCCTTCGCGGCCGCGGCCGGGCTGTCGGCCTCCAACGCGGGTGTGCGCCTCCACCGGGCCCGGCAGGCCCTCAGGGCCCGCGTCGCCGAGTCGTGCGGGACATGCGCCGAGCACGGCTGCCGCGACTGTTCCTGCGGAAGGGCCTGAGATTCGCCGGGGTGTAATGAACCCGGCCCACGTGCGTTCTACGGGACAGAGGAGACCCCAGCCGATGTCCGGACACCCCACCGCCCCGCACTCCCACGAGCCCGGCCCCACGCACCTGCCCACGACCGACCCGGTCTGCGGCATGTCGGTCGACCCGGCCCGCACGGCTCATCACGCCGACCACGGCGGGCAGACGTTCCACTTCTGCAGCGCGGGCTGCCGCACGAAGTTCCAGGTAGACCCAGAGCGGTACGTGGGCACAGGGGGCGCACCCGCCCCGGCCGAGACCGCTTCCTGCTGCGGCTCCGGCTCGTGCTCGTCGACCCGTCCACAAGGCACGACCAGCGCCCAGGCGCCCCACCACGCGCACGCGGCGCACCACAGCGGTCACCACGGGCACGCACCCGCGCACCCGGCCGCTCCCGCGGCCGCCGGCACGCTGTGGACGTGCCCGATGCACCCCGAGGTGCAGCAGGACGGCCCCGGCGCCTGCCCGATCTGCGGCATGGCGCTCGAGCCGATGGTGCCCACCGGCGACGAGGACAACCCGGAGCTCCGCGACATGTCCCGCCGGATGTGGGTCTCGCTGGCGCTCACGGCGCCCATCCTGCTGATGATGCTGGCCGAGTGGCTGCCGGGCGGTCTGCTGGCGCGCCTGCTTCCGGGCGCCGCGATGGCATGGGCCCAGCTGGCGCTGGCCACACCGGTCGTCTTCTGGGGCGGATGGCCCTTCTTCGAGCGCGGCTGGACGTCCGTGCGGACGTGGCGCCTCAACATGTTCACGCTCATCGCGCTCGGCGTCGGCGCGGCCTACCTCTACAGCCTCGTCGCGACGTTCGCTCCGGAGCTGTTTCCCCACGAGATGCGGCACGGCGGCATGGTGCCCGTCTACTACGAGGCCGCCGCCACGATCGTGCTGCTCGTGCTCGTGGGCCAGGTGCTGGAGCTGCGCGCGCGTAGCCAGACGAGCGCGGCGATACGCCGACTGCTGACGCTGGCCCCCGCGACGGCCCGGCGCGTCGGCGCGGACGGGTCGGAAGCGGACGTGCCGCTGGCCGAGGTGCACGTGGGCGACCGCCTGCGCGTGCGCCCCGGCGAACGCGTGCCGGTGGACGGCGTGGTCCGTGACGGCGCCAGCACCGTCGATGAGTCGATGGTCACCGGCGAGCCCGTCCCCGTGGACAAGGCGGTCGGCAGCGCCGTGACCGGGGGCACCGTGAACGGCACCGGCGGCTTCGTGATGGAGGCGCGGCGCGTGGGCGCGGATACGCTCCTCGCGCGCATCGTCTCGCTGGTCGGCGAGGCGCAGCGCTCGCGCGCGCCGATTCAGAGTCTGGCCGACACTGTATCCGCGTGGTTCGTCCCGGCCGTCGTCGGTGTCGCCGTGCTCACGTTTGCGCTCTGGGCGACCGTGGGCCCGGAGCCCCGCCTCGCCAACGCGCTGGTGAACGCCGTCGCTGTGCTGATCATCGCGTGCCCGTGCGCGCTGGGCCTCGCGACGCCGATGTCGATCATGGTCGGCACCGGGCGGGGCGCCGAACTCGGCGTTCTGCTGCGCAACGCCGAAGCACTGGAGCGGATGGAGCAGGTGGACACGCTCGTCGTGGACAAGACCGGCACGCTCACCGAGGGCCGGCCCACGCTCGCCCGCGTCGTCGCGCTCCCCGGCGGCGACGAATCGCGGCTGCTGCACCTGGCGGCCAGCCTCGAGCGGGCCAGTGAGCACCCGCTGGCCTCGGCCATCGTCGCCGGCGCCGAGGCACGGGGCCTGACGCTGGACGCCGTGGCGGACTTCCGTTCCGTCACCGGGAAAGGTGTGGAAGGCCGTGTCGGCGGTGCGCGCGTGGCGGTCGGCACGGCGGCGTTCCTCTCGGAACTCGGCGCCGAGCCCGCGGGGCTGGCCCAGGCCGCCGAGGCGCTCCGGAAGACCGGCGCTACGGTCATGCACGTCGCCGTCGACGGCGCGGCCGCGGGCCTCGTCAGCGTCGCCGACCGCGTGAAGCCGGACGCCGCCGACGCCGTCCGGTCGCTCCAGGCGGACGGCCTGCGCGTGATCATGCTGACAGGCGACAACCGCGCGACGGCGGCCGCCGTTGCCTCGGCCGTCGGCATCACGGAAGTCGAGGCCGAGGTGCTGCCGGACGCCAAGAGCGCGGTCGTCGCGCGCCTGCAGGCGGCCGGCCGGCGGGTCGCCATGGCCGGCGACGGCATCAACGACGCCCCCGCGCTGGCCCTCGCCGACGTGGGCATCGCGATGGGCACCGGCACGGATATCGCGATGGAGAGCGCGGGTGTGACGCTGGTGAAGGGCGACCTGCGCGGACTGACGCGCGCGCGGGCCCTCAGCCGCGCCACCATGCGCAACATCCGCCAGAACCTGGTGTTCGCGTTCGCCTACAACGTGCTCGGCGTACCGATCGCGGCCGGCCTGCTCTATCCGTGGTTCGGCCTGCTGCTCAGCCCGATCCTGGCCAGCGCGGCCATGACGCTCAGTTCCGTCTCGGTCGTCGGCAATGCGCTGCGGCTCCGGCGTGCGAGCCTGTAAGGTGACTGTGATGACACCTGCTTCGCGGCGCACCTTCGTACGCGGCCTCGCCATGGGCAGCGCGGCCGCCGGCCTCGGCGTCGCCGGGCGCACCGCGTGGGCGCAGCCGCCCGCGGGCGTCGCCCCCGCCGAGCTCTCCGGCCAGACGTTCGACCTGGCCATCGGCGAGACCACGGTGAACCTGACGGGCCGTGCCCGCACCGCCACGACGCCGTGCGCTGGGATACGAAGGGCTGGATAGACACGGATCTGGACCGGCTCTGGTTCCGCTTCGGGGGCGATGGCCGGCGGCCGCGACTGGAGACAGCGCGGACCGAGCTGCTCTACGGGCGGTCCATCAGTCGCTGGTGGACGGCCGTCACCGGCGTCCGTCAGGACGTGCGCCCGGGTTCGCCGCAGACATGGGCCGCCGTGGGACTGCAGGGTCTGGCGCCGTACTGGTTCGCCGTGGAGGCCACGGCGTATGTCGGCGCAGGCGGCCGCACGCACATTCGCGTCGAGACGGAATACGACCTGCTCGTGACGAACCGGCTGATCCTCCAGCCCGTCGTCGAACTGGACGCCTACGGCAAGGCGGACGCGACACGGCGGATCGGGGCCGGTCTCAGCCAGATCGATGCGGGTCTGCGACTGCGCTACGAGTTCAAGCGCGAGTTCGCGCCGTATGTCGGCGTCACGTGGAACCGCGCGCTCTTCGGCACGGGGGATCTCCGGCGAGCGGGTGGTGAATCTGTCGGGCAACGCCGGCTGGTCGCCGGCCTGCGGCTCTGGTTGTAGGAGCGGCCTACCAGACGGTCTGGACGAGGCCTGACGCTTCAATCGCCGTGTCGCGCGTGATCAACGGCAACGCAAGATCGGCAGCCGATGCACAGATCAGCGCATCAAACGGATCGCGGAACTGCAGCCAGTCGGCGGCGGCGAGCACCTGACGGGCATCCAGGTCGTGCGGGTGAAACGAGGGGTTGCTGAGGAGGTCGTCGAAGAATGCGCGCGCGGAACGCCGGAGGTCGATTCGACCGGTCCGCGCCAGGAAGGACACCTCCCAGATCACCGCCGCGGGGATATGGACAACAGCGTGCCGTTCCTCTGCAGCCTGGAACAGACGACGGCCCACCGGTCCGAGGCGGCTGGCGCCGCGCGCGTGATACAGCAGCGTATGTGTGTCAGTGACCGCCGCATGGAGATCAACCACGAGGCGACCGGCGACGTGTGCCCCCACGCTTTACGCCCGCCCGATAGGTGGACGCCGCGTAGGCCGCTCGGGGCTCATGAACCTCCAGCGGACGGTTCGCCGACTCCTCGAACAGCGCCTTCACGTACGCGTCCGCAGCCTGCAAGTCTTCGTCGGTGAACGAAATGGTACCGACAACGGAGCGGATCGGCCCGGCGCCGAGGCCACCCGTGCGGGCAGCCGTCACGACCTCATCGAGGGCGTCACTGAGGCTCCGCCGCTTCCGCTGGGCGGCGCGCGCCCTCAACCACAGCAGGTTGTCGGCGTCGAGCGTGACGGAGACGGCAGTCTTCGGCATGAACATACGATATCGCATGTTCATACGATGGGTGCATGGACGTGAACGCCACGACCCAGGCCGAGAACAGGTCGCCGATGGTGCAGGAGGCCATCGACGGGCCCCGGTGCACCCGCGGCCTCAGAGCGTGCCGAGAAACACCAGCAGCGCCCGCTGATCACCGGAGCCGAGCGCGCCGAAGCGCCTTCGCGCGAGGGTGGCCTCGCCCCCGTGGCGGAGGACCGCCTCCTCGATGGTCGGCGCGGATCCGTCGTGCAACAGCGGTCGACGAAAGCGAAGCCCCCACAGCGCCGGGGTCCGGATCTCGTCCGGGCCTGCGTCGGCCTGGCCGATCCCGTCGCCGGTGCCCACATCGTGAAGCAGCAGATCCGAGAAGAGGGGCACCGGCTGGCGGCTGAGCTGCGGGTCATCGGCCGGACCCGTGGTCAGCGAAGGCACGTGGCACTGCGCGCACCCGACGCGGGCGAACACGTCCTCGCCCGCCCGGGCCGCGTCGTCCGACTGCGCCCGCGCGACCGGCGCCAGCAACCGCATGAAGCTCGCGAAGTTGTCGATGCCACGGCGGCGCGTGAGGGGATCACGCAGGTCCTCGGGGTCGGGGATCGGATCACACAGCCGCATCCGGGCGTCGTCAATGCCGACGGCCAGCTCCGTCGGAAACAGGTCGTTGGTGATGCCCATCTCGTTGCGGTAGGCGTCTGCGCTGAACGCCAGCAGCGTGGCGTGCTGGGCCTTCCAGCCGAATCGGCCGACGCGCCGCGCACCCGTGGCGCGATCCGTCACGATCGCGGGACGGCCGTGGACGCCCGTGCCCGAGGCCGCCTGCTCACGCGCCAGCGCGAGCAGCGTCTCGTCCTCGATCGCCTCGACAAGCCCGGCGCCGAACACCGGAATGGGCACGCGGCGCGCGACGATCGTCGCCTCCGCGGGAATCACGGGCTGGCAGGCGTGGCCGGGAACCGAGAAGAGATGGAACAGAGATTCACCCTCGGGCGCCACCGCCTCGAACGAACCATCGGCGGCACGACGGCCGGCACGTACCTCGGCAACCGGGCTCGTACCGCCGACCGCCGGCACGCTGTGGCATGACGCACAGCTCGTTCCGTTGAACGCTGGCCCAAGCCCCTCTTCGGCCGTCTCGACCTCGAGGAAATCGTCGAGGCCAAGCGTGAACTCCTCGAACTGCGACGGCGTCAGCCCGGGGAGCGGGTCGCCAGGCTGCAGGACACGCCCCTGCGCCCCAAGCGCCGCGACAGCGAGCAGCCCGAGCCCGATTGCCGGGCTCAGCCGGCGCCAGCCCTGCGTCATCTGGAGGCCGTCGCCTCGCGCACCACGATGACGCCGCGCATGAACGCATGACCGGCGCCGCAGAGCTGCGAACACTCGAACGTGTAGCGACCGGCCGCCGGTGGCTGGAACATCACCGTGGCCGTGCCGCGATTCCGCTTGGGAATCTCGATGTCGACGTCGGTGCCGACGATGCGGAATCCGTGGGACGTGTCGTCGCTCGTCAGACGGATCTCCAGCACTGTGCCGACCGTCGTCTTGATCTCGGACGGCGTGAAGGAAAAGCGCTCGGCCAGCACGTCGACCCGCTGCACGGGCGGCACGGGCGCCTGGCGCGCGCCTGACGCGCCGATGGACGCCGCCAGCAGCACGACGACCACGATTCCTGCGAGTCCTTTCGTGTTCAAAACCACCACCCCACCCCCACGTTGATTGAGCGCGGCCCGGGAATGACCCGGCTGGCCGTGCCCTGATGTGTGTAGTCCACCTTGATCGCAATGTCAGGATCGGGCCAGTAGGTGCCGCCCACAACCCAGACACGGCGATCGAGCGCGGGCAGCGGCACATAGCCTTCGGGCATTCGGTGCTGGGTGTTCACGTGCTCGTAGCGCCCGAACACGCCCACGTCTCCCCATGCCGCACCGGAGACCACGCGGTAACTCCCCTCCAGGTAGCCACCCCGCATCGCCTGCGCGACATTGGGATTCACACCCGTCGTCCGCATGCGCGCGTCGTTGATCAGCCCGGCACCATCCACCGACACGCTCACAAACTGCGCGCGCCCTTCCGCCCGCCGGCGTCCGAAGCGCACATCGGCCTCCAGGATCCGCACCGGCACGTCGAAGCGCGGCCGGAACTCCGCGCCGGAGGAGCCGGCCCAGATTCCCACGCCCGCCGCGAGGCCCCGGATGCCGACGTACTCGACGCGTCCTGTGCCGGCCACGCGCCCGGCGTTCGCCTGGCCACCCTTCTGCCGTCCGTCGCGAAGGCCGTCGGCGGTGAACTCCGCCGCGTTCAGCGGTGCGACCACGAAGGCGCGATAACGCCAGCCGCGGCCGACCTCGCCGTGCGCGCCGGCCCCGACCTCGAACCACGTCGTCGGCAGCAGGACCGTATCGACCAGCGGGCGCTCGACGCCGTAGTAGACGGGCGGTTCGTGGCGCTCGTTGATGATGCCAAGCGGCACCAGGAGCATGCCCGCACGCAGGTTGAACCGGCGCGTCAGCAGGAAGTCGACGTAGGCCTGTTCGAGCTCGAGTTCGCCCCCGTTCGGCTCAAGACCCTCGACAAACGCGTGCTCCAGTTCCAGTTCGCTGACGAATCGCACGCGGCTCGAGTACTGGTGGGTGATGAGCAGGACAAACCGGTGGAAATCGAGGACGCCGTCGGCCTGGGTGTCCTTGGTGTAGTGGACGTCCATGTAGCCGGAGATCCCGGTCGACGGACGCGTCTCGGGTACCGGCTGGGCAACGGCCACCTGGGCAAAGCCGCTCGAAAGCGCCAGGGCGAAGATAATTTTTTGAAGGCTCAAAACTAGAACAGTAGAGCCTCAAAATAGCTCGGCCGTCAAGTGACGTACGGGCGCTACATCGCGTGTTCGGCGGCCCGGATGCTGAGAAACACCGCAACGCTCGGCGCGGTGCGGCCGAAGTAGCGCGGCGCGAGGTCCGGCGGGAGAAGGCTTACCGCGACCGTGCCGCCGATGCCCGGGACGAGTCCCTTGACTGCCCGCAGGTGCCGTACGTATCCGACCTGCACCTTGCCGACCGTGAAGATCGACTCGGGATACTCCCGTGCGTGCAGGTGATGCGCGGGTACGCCTCCGACCTCTCCCCGGCCGAACAGCGTGTGGCGCCCGGACAGGCTCAGGCTGCTCTCAAGCAGGGCGCCCACTCGCGTGGCGTCCAGGAGCCCTCCAGCGACGACTTCGCGTGCATGGTTGGCTCCGACCGCCAACGTGGTCGCCCAGAAGCCGCCGGCCGGGAGCGGGACGTGATACACGGCGGATGCCGTGCCGCGCGTGACAGGGTCCTGTCCCGGAAACGGAAAGTCGGTGGCCACCTCGCGCAGTCGCGCGGCTGAGACCTGCAGCGCCAGGCGTTCCGTGGGCAGGAACGACAGGCGCCCGGCGAATGAATCGAACCCACCGAGGTCCAGATCGGCACGGCGCTCGTCCGGTTCGCGTCCGTTGAACACGGACCACTCGGCCTTCCAGCGCTGACTGTGCGCCGCGGCCGTCACCACACCGAACGTGACGTGCGTCGAGTCCAGCCAATGGTGGGAGATGGGGCCGATCGGATTGACCATCGCGGACACGCGGTGAGGGTAGCCGGGCGGACCCAGCGCGGGTTCGCCCGCAAGCCCCGCGTAGATCTGCCAGCGCCACGATCCTCGCAAGGGATGGTCGTAGTCGACGGCGAGTTCCATGAACAGATCGTGCGGCTGTTGCCGGTCGTGCACGGTGTCGTCACCGCACACCTCTCCGGTGGCCAGAACACTCAAGGTACCGCACCCGGGCACCGTCCAGGGTTCGGCGCTCAGCATGGTCCGGATACCGAACCGACCGCCCGCGAGGCTGCGGCGGGCCATGAACATGCCCCAGTTGAGGCCGCCTCCCTGGCGTGTGCCGGCACCGCCGGTCCTGTGACGCTCGCCGGGTTCGTACACGGCGTGCGCGAACGCGACGCCATTGACACGCACGTCCCAGCCGCGCCACGGACGGTGCACGCCGAACATCGGCGTGACCGGCGGCAGCCACGCGGTACCCGACGCCTCACGCGTGGGCGTGAGCAGCGCGGCTTCCACGGCGACGTGCTCGTGCACCTCCGGCATCTGCATGGAGTCCTGCTGTTGCGCTGTCGCGCTCGCCGACCAGACAAGACACACGACCAGCAGCGTCGGCACCGCCCGGTTCAGACGGACATCGGCCTGGGCCAATCGCCCGGGGCGCCCGTCACTCAGCGGAACGCAGCAGACGGAGGGCATTGGCAATGACAACCAGCGACACACCCATGTCAGCAGCGATCGCCGCCCACAACGTCGCGGCGCCGAGGGACGCCAGCACGACGAACAGGGCCTTCACGCCGAGCGAGAGCACGACGTTCTGGCGAATGATCTGCAGAGTACGGCGGGAATGCCGGATGAGCCACGGCAGCTTCAACAGGTCATCCGACATCAGCGCCACGTCTGCCGCCTCGATGGCCGCGTCGCTGCCCGCCGCACCCATCGCCACGCCCATCGTGGCGCGCCCCATGGCGGGTGCGTCGTTGACGCCGTCGCCAATCATCGCCACCGTCCCGAACTGCGCCACCAACTGCTCGACCGCCTTCACCTTGTCGGCCGGCAGCAACTCGGCGCGCACATCGTCGATGCCGGCCGCGGCGGCGATCCGGTCGGCGGTCGGCTTGTTGTCGCCAGTCAGCATGACCACATGCTCGACGCCCGCGTCGTGCAGCGCGCCGATGACGTCGGCGGCCTCCAGCCGAAGCGCGTCCACCAGCGTCACGAAACCGCAGACGTGATCCGGCGTGCCCATGACCACGACGGTCCGGCCCGAGGACGACAAGGACTCCAGGCGGTCGTGGACATCCGGCGTCTCCTGCCCGCGCTCCTCCAGATATCTGTGCGACCCCAGCCAGTAGGCCGCACCGTTGATGCTGGCCGTGACGCCCAGGCCCTGAACGGCCCGCACATCCTGAGCCGGCGTGATCGACACGCCTCGTGTGCGCACATGGGCAGTAATGGCTCGCGCCAGCGGATGGTCACTGTGGGCCTCGAGCGCGCCCATCGCCGTCAGGAGCTCGGCCTCGGTGTGACCGTTCATCGCCACGACATCAACCACCCTGGGGGCGCCCTCTGTCAGGGTCCCCGTCTTGTCCAGAGCGACGGCGCGCAGCCGCGCGGGCACTTCAATAAAGGTGCCGCCCTTGACGAGGACGCCGTGACGGGCGGCGGCCGCCATGCTGGCGACGATGCTGACGGGCGTGGAGATCACCAGTGCGCACGGACATCCGATGACGAGCAGCACGAGTGCCCGGTAGAACCAGTCGCCGACGTCGCCGCCGCCCAGGAACGGGGGCAGGACTGCAACGACGACGGCCACAGCAAGAATCGCTGGCGTATACACGCGGGCGAACCGATCGACCCATTGTTCGGACGGTGCCCGACGGGTCTGCGCCTCACCCACCATTCTGACGATCTGGGCCAGGGTGGTCTCACCCGCCAGGCGGGTCGCCTCGACCTCCAGCACCCCGTCGCCATTGATGGTGCCGGCGAACACGTCCGACCCTTCCCGCTTCTCAACGGGCAGGCTCTCCCCCGTAATGGGCGCCTGGTTGACCTGTGAGATGCCCCGGCGGACCGTGCCGTCCACAGGGATGCGCTCGCCGGGCTTGACCAGCGCGCGGTCGCCGACCCTGACGTCGGCAGCCCCGACCTCCCGGCTGGTCCCATCCGGGTCCAGGAGATGCGCCGTGGGAGGCGCGATGGACAGCAACGCCTCCACCGCTCGACGCGCGCGGCCGACGCTCCAGGATTCCAGAGCCAGCGACACGGCGAAGAGGAACGTCACGACGGCCCCCTCGAACCACTCTCCGATCGCGGCCGCGCCGAACACCGCGATGGTCATGAGCAGGTTCATATCGGGCCGCAGCCGCCGCGTGGACGCCCAGGCTCTCGGGGCAATGAACCAGCCGCCCGCCACGATGCCAGCCAGGTAGAGGATCCGGCTGAGCAGCGGCACTGCCGCAGCCACGCCCATCCCTTCGGACCCGAGGGCAGCGCGCAGACCACCGTCGGCGGCGTGTGCGATGAAGCCCGCGAGGAGGAGCGCCCCGCTGAGCGCGGTCATGGCGGTCCGTCCGCGTCGCTGCCAGAATCCCGACTCGGCGGCCTCCGGCCTGGCGTCCTGCCAGACCTCCGCCCGCATGCCGGTCCGGCCAACAGCCCGGACGATCTGGTCTGCCGCCACGGCTGGAGACCCCGGCCGAATCAGCATCTTGCCTCGCAGGATGTCGAACGCGAGACGCTCGGGGTCACCGACCAGCGGATCGATCTCCCGGCGAAGGATTGCGACTTCGTCGGCGCAGTCCATCCCGTGGATGCGGAACTCCATGGACCCGATCATCGCGGAAGACCGCCAGTGAGACCCGGCTCGACCGACGCCGCCGGTGGCCCATCGTGTTCGAACCATCGATAGAGGGCGGGAAGCACGAACAATGTCAGGAGGGTCGAGGTGATGAGCCCCCCGATGACCACCGTGGCCAGCGGCTGCTGCACCTCGGCGCCGGCACCACTCGACAGTGCCATGGGAATGAAGCCGAGTCCGGCCACGAGGGCTGTCATCATGACCGGCCTCAGGCGCAGTTCCGCTCCGGTCATCACCGCCTCGTCCACGCTAACCCCCTGGCGGCGCAGTTCGAGGAAGTACGACACCATCACCACCCCGTTCAGCACGGCCACACCGAACAGCGCGATGAACCCGACGGCAGCCGAGATACTGAACGGCATGCCACGCAGCATGAGCGCGATCAGGCCCCCGGTGGCCGCGATGGGGATGTTGAAGTAGATGAGCAGCGCCGGACGGGCCGCGCCGAACGTCGTGTAGAGCAGCACGAAGATCAGGAACAACGCCACGGGGACCACCAGCAGGAGCCGCTGCGACGCCCGCTGCAGGTTCTCGAACTGCCCGCCGTACTCCACGTAGTAGCCGGCGGGCAGGGTCACCTGGTCGCCGACCGCCCGTTGCACGTCCGCCACGAAGCTGGCCAGGTCGGTCCCGCGGACGTTGGCCTCGACGGCGATGCGGCGATGAATGTTCTCGCGCGTGATCTGCGCCGGGCCTTCCTCGATCACGATGTCGGCGAGCTGGGAGAGCGGAATCATGCGCCCCTGCGGATCCGCGACCTTCAACGTCCGGATCTTCTCCACGTCGCTCCGGGACTCCGGCGTGAAACGCACCTGGATGTCGAAACGCCGTTGCCCTTCCAGTACCTCTCCGACCGCGCGCCCGCCCATCGTCTGCACGACGTCGAGCACCTGCGAGGCGTTGATGCCGTATCGCGCGATCTCGTCCCGGCGGATCTTCACGCGCAGGAACGGAAGGCCGCTGGTCTGTTCCAGTTTCACGTCTGCGGCGCCAGGCACCGACGACACCACGCGGGTGATCTCGGCACCGATGCGCCTCAATTCGTCGAGGTCTTCGCCGAACAACGTGATGGCGAGGTCGGACCGCACGCCGGCGATCAGCTCCTGGACTCTCAGTTCGATGGGCTGCGAGTAACTCAGCACGTTTCCAGGGACGTCCCTCTTGAGCGCCTTGTTGAAGGCTTCCACGAGATCCTCCTTGTTGGACGCCGTGGTCCAGTCAGCGTGGTCCTTCAGAATCACATAGATGTCGCTGGTCTCGACGCCCATCGGGTCCGTCGGAATCTCGGCCTGGCCTGTGCGCGAGACGACCGTCACCACTTCAGGAAAGCGCATCAGGGTCCGTTCGATGAGCGTCGTGCTTTTCAAGGACTCCGTGAGCGACACGCTCGGCAGACGCCAGGCCTGCAACGCGACCGCGCCCTCGTCGAGCTTCGGAATGAACTCGGCGCCCATGAAGGGCACCAGCCCAAGGGACGCCACGAAGACCCCCGCGGCGATGCCGCCCGTCAGCAGCGGCCGCGCGACGGTGCGCTGGAGCCAGGGCCGGTACCGCGCCTTGAGCCAATGAATGATCCGGGGCTCATGCTCGGTCGCGGTCGACGTGAACGCAAGCGAGGCCAGGACGGGCATGAGCGTCAGCGCCAGGATGACTGAGCCGATGAGTGCGAAGACAACCGTCAGCGCCATCGGCCGGAACATCTTGCCTTCCACGCCTTCCAGCGTGAGAAGGGGCAGGTAGACGATCATGATGATCAGCACGGCAAAGAACACCGGCCGTGCGACCTCCCGCCCGGCATCGCGGATCACGTCGTCCTTCGATCGGCCCGCCGCCTTCGCCTCTCCCAGGCGCCGGACGATGTTTTCGATCATGACAACGGACCCATCGACGATCAGACCGAAGTCGATGGCGCCGAGGCTCATCAGATTGCCGGACAGTCCAGCCTCGACCATGCCCGTGAAGGCGAAGAGCATCGAGAGCGGGATGGCGGCGGCGACAATCAGTCCGCCCCGCACATTGCCGAGCATCAGGAGCAACACGGCGATGACCAGGAGGCCGCCCTCGACGAGATTGGTCGCCACCGTATTGATGGTCCTGCGCACGAGGTCCGTGCGGTCGTAGTAGCTCTCGACGGTGATGCCCTTCGGCAGGCTGGACGCGATGACCGCCAGCTCCGCCTTGACACGTTCGGCCACCACGCGTGAGTTCTCGCCCATCAGCATCATCACGACACCCGTGACGACTTCTCCGCGCCCGTCGCGTGTCACAGCTCCCTGCCGCACCTGAGGCGCAAAGACAGTCCGGCCGAGATTCCGGATGAACACCGGCGTGCCGTTCCTGGCCGCGACGACGATGTTGCCGATGTCGGCGAGTTTCTCGACGAGGCCTTCGCCCCGGATCACGTACTGTTCCTGCGCGCGCTCGATGTACGCGCCGCCCGCGTTGGCGTTGTTGCCTTCGAGCGCCTGGAACACCGCGTCCAGGCCGATGTTGTAGGACACCAGCTTGTCCGGGTCGATCTGGACCTCGTAGGTCTTCAGCTCTCCACCGTAGGAGTTGACCTCCACGACACCCGGCACGGACCGGAGCTTGAACGCAATGTCCCACTCGAGAATCGACCGCAGGTCCATCAGGGACTTGCCCTCGCCGCGCACCTCGAACTGGTAGATCTCGCCGAGGCCGCTGGTGATCGGCCCCATCGACGGCGTGCCGAGACCGGCGGGGATCGCCGCGCGCGCGTCCGGGAGGCGCTCCAGGACGAGGCGCCGCACGAAGTACAGGTCGAGGTTCTCCTCGAAATAGATGTACACGGCCGACAACCCGAAGCGGGACACGGACCGGATCTCGGTGATACCCGGCAACCCGCTCATCGCGGTTTCGACGGGGAACGTGATGACGCGCTCGACTTCGAGCGGGCCGAGGCCCGGTGCCTGTGTGAGGACGAGCACCTGATTCGGCGTGACGTCCGGAACGGCGTCGATGGGCAGACGCAGCATGGCCCGGACGCCGAACCCCACCAGGACGGCCGTCAGGACGAGGACGAGAAACTTGTTGCGCAGCGAGAGGTCGATGAGTCGATGCATGGAAGGCTCCCGACTAGTGCTCGTCGCCGATGCGTTCCTGGAGGAGCGCCGTCTTCAGATAGAAGCTCCCCGCGGCAACCACCGTCTCGCCGGCCTTCAGTCCGGTTCGCACCTCGACCACGTCGCCGGCCGTGAGACCGAGCTCGACGTTCCGCCGCGCGAAGCGATGCGACGCCTGCTGCACGAAGACGATCGTCTGGTTGTCGACCGTCTGGACGGCCGTCAGAGGAACGAGCAGTACGTCTCGCTGCTCCGCCGTCGGGATCAGGAGGCGCGCGAACATGTCGAGCTTGAGCGCGGGGCCGGGGTTGTCGACGACGACACGAGCCTTGGCGCTGCGGGTCTGGGGGTCGATCAAGTCGGCCACGTAGGTGACCCGTCCCGCAAACGACCGGTCCGGGTAGGCATCCACGCGGACGACGGCGTCCGTTCCGGCCCGGACCTTCGTGATGTCCTGCTCGTAGACATCGGCAAGGACCCACACGCTCGACAGGTCCGTGACCGTGAACAGCTCGCGCTCGGGCTCGGTGACTTCCCCTTCGGCGACGTCGTACTTCGTCACGACGCCGTCGAACGGAGCCCTGAGGATGGCGTGGGAAGCGTCGCGATGCGGGCTCGTGCCCTCTGTCGGCGAGAGCTGGCCCAGATCCGTGTCGCTCAGCCCGAAGCGATGGAGCTGCTCTTCCACGCGGGACACGGCCGCCTGGTCTCGGGCGACGGAGGCTTCCGCCGTCTTGAGTTCCGCCTCACGCAGTTCCAGCGTCTGCTGCGCGATCGCCTCGAGCGTGATGAGCGCACGGCTCCGCTCGACGACCTTGCGCTTCACCTCGAGGTCGGCCTGCGCCTGGCGCAGGACCGCCCTCGCGCCCAGGTAGTCGCCCACCAGCTCGCCAAGCTGGATGTTGTCGTAGGTGGCCAGCGGCTGGCCCTTCTTGACGCGTTCGCCGAGGCGCACCCACACGCGTTCGATCAATCCCCGCGCGAGCGGCCGGATGTGCGCCACGCGTGCATCGTCGGCGGTGACGGTCCCGGTGACATCGATGGTGGTGGGCAACCGGCGTGCCTCGACCGCGACGAGGCCGAGGGCGGCATTGCCCTGCGCCTCGGGTGTGAGTTCCACCTGCCCGGCCGGGGGTTCGTTCTCGTGCGCCTCCGTCGTGGCCGGCGCGGCCGGCGAAGGCCGGAACAGCAGCCAGGCCGCCGCGCCGCTCAGCACAGCGGTGACCGCGATGGCGGTGAGCAGGACGGGCACGGACACGCCGTACCTGGGACGAGTCGTCTCTGTCGCATTCATGGTCAACGGCTCCTTATGGCTGCACGTCGGGCAGCCCGACGGCTGCGGCGAGATCGAACAGGCTGACGCGCTGGTCGAACAACGCGCGGTTGTAGGTGCGCTGCGTGTCCCGATAGGCACGCTGCGCGTCGAGAAAGTCGATGAGGTCGGCCACGCCGAGCCGGTAGGACGCGAGCACGATGTCGCGCGACTCCTGTGCGTTGGTCAGGTACTCGCGCTCGATGTACTCGACCCGCGCGCGGTTCGTGTCGACGGCGTTCAGCGCGCGCTGCACGTCGAGGCGAACGCTCATGGTCGTTGCGGCCGACCGCGCGTCCGCGGCACGGCGCTCCGCGTCGGCCCGGGCCACGCCGCCCTGGTTCCTGTTGAACAGCGGCAGCGGCACGGTGACGCCGAAGACCACACCGTCCGACCCGAAGTTGTTGAAGTAGCCGCCCCCCACGGTGACGTTGGGCCTGCGGAGCGCCTGCTGCAGGCGGGTCGAGGTCTCGGCCCGGCGCAGGTCCTCGCGCGCGGCCAGGGCGTCCGGCCGCGCCTCAAGCGCCTGCCCGACGAGGCCCTGGGCGCGAGTGGCCGCGATTGCGGCGGCAATCATGGGTCCTGTGCCTGACGGCGGCGCCTTTAGACCGTCAGCCAGTTCGAGTGGTTGGTCGAGTTGGGAGGCGTTGAGCAGCGCCAGCAACGCGCCACGCGCATTCTTGAGCGCGAGTTCCGCCCCGAATACATCCTCGACAAAGCGGAGGCGTTCAACCTGCAGCCGCCGAAGCTCCGCGCCCGAGATGTCCCCCTGCTGCAGCCGTGCGCGGTTGAGGGCGATGACCCGATCGATTTCGTCGAGCGAGGTTTGCGCCACGCCACGGTCAGCCTGGGCCAGGACCGCGCCGAGGTAGGCGCGCTTGACGTCCAGGGCGAGTTGCCGGGCGCGGTCCTGCACGGTGAGCTGTGCCACGGTGCGCCCGGCGTTCGCCACGTCCGTGCGGAGACGGCGTCTTGAGGCCGTTTCCCAATCCTGGTCAACTCGGACCACGAACTCCGAATTGCCCCAATAGCCAGGCCGCGCTGGCTCGAAGATGGGATAGCCTCCCGAGTCGACCGTAACGACCGGATTCGGCCGGAGCGCCGCGGATACGGCATCCGCATCGGCCGCCTCGGCCCCGGCCCGGGCTGCCACCATCGCCGGATTCCGCTCCACCGCCAGCGTGACGGCCTCGACCAGTGACAACCGGGCGGGAACCGGGGCCTGTGCACGGGCGTTGCCGTGCATGCCGCTCCAGGCGACCAGCGTCCACATCACGGTCCCGGAGACCGCACCCAACGAACCTCGAATCGATGTGCTCATACAGCTTCCGTCACTCCTGAAAGCATCCGCATGGACTCCGTTCCGCGTGCGCAGGCGCACGAGCAAACGGCCCCGGCAGCGCGACAGTCGCGCGCCAACGGTGAAAACCGGACCTCCCGCGGTTCAGGGACCGACGGAGGCCGACAACGTCTGAAGAGGGGAAGTTACGAGGAGAGCGGAGGGTGGTACAGGCTGCGCGGAACGCCGGGGGTGAGCGCATCGTCGGCGAGCGGCGCGGAGGGAGCCGCCTCAACGACGCCCACGCGCACCACCACCAGCGCCGTGACCTGGGTGTGCATGCAGCAACAGAAGCAGTCGTCCCGGTCCTGGGAGTCGAGTGGGCTGCTGGAACCTGCAGGCGCCGCCTCGGCGGTGCAGAGTTCCGGCATCAGCAGGTCCGCCCCGGTCCACGACAGGAGCAGGCAGACCAGCAGCCTGGAGATGAGGTGCCGACGCAACCGGAGCACGGCCAAGGATAGCAGTACTACTGCGCGACCACCGCCCCCTTGAACATCTGCGCGCCGCAGATGAACTCGACGTCGCCCGCGACCGCCCCCAGCGCAATCGTCACGGGCTCCCCGAGCGGAAGGGCGCGGCGGATCCCCAGCGCGGGGAAGACGACCTCCGTCGCGCAGGTCTCCTCCACCGTCCGCGTGAACACCAGCGTGACGACGGTACCCGGCGCGGCGGCGACGCGTGCCGGCTCGAAGCCCGTCGCGGTCACGGCCACCCGCACGACTCGATCCTCTGACGGTGCGGCCGTCTGCGGCGGAGTGACTCCCGGCGCGCCGTCGTGCGCCGGACGGTGACGCAACCCGAGCCGTTCGATCTCAGCCCGCAGGAAGAAGCCGCCACCGGTCACCACCGTCTCGCCCGCAGCCAGACCGCTCAGCACGGGCACGTCGTCGCCGCCGGCCTCGCCGAGGCGAACCTCCCGCTCAGCGAATGCACCAGCACGACCCGTCACCGGCAGGTAGACGACCTGCCGATTCCCGATGGCGTGGACGGCCGACCTGGGCACGACGACCGCCGCCGTGCTGGACGGGCGCTCGATCCGGACATCGGCAAACATGCCCAGGCGGAGATGACCCGTCGGGTTCGGCACCTGGACCCGCACCTGCGCCGTGCGGGTCTCCCCGCGCATCGCGGGATCAATGTAGGTGACGCGCCCGGCCAGCGCCTGGTCCGGATAGGCGCCCGCCGTGACGCGCGCGGCCTGCCCCACACGCACGGCGGCGAGATCCCGTTCGTACACATCGGCGACCACCCAGACCGAGGAGAGGTCGCTGATGGTGAAGAGCGCCATCGCCGGGTCCACGTTCTGGCCTGGGTTCGCCGTACGGGCGGTCACGATGCCCGCCGACGGCGCTCGCACCTGGAACGTCGACTCGGCGGACCCCGCCTCTTCCTCCACTCCGAGCAGCGCGAGCCGCGCCTTCGCGGTCTCGATGCCGGCCGTCTGGGCGGCGTGTTCGGCGTGTGCCCGTTCGAGCTCCTGCTGGCTGGCGGCACCAATCGCACGGAGCCGCTCCAGGCGCCGCAGCTCGCGGTCGTGGGCATCCAACATCGCGCGGGCGGACACGAGACGCTCGCGCGCCTCGGCCACATCCGGGCTGTACACGCGGGCCAGCACCTGACCGGACCGAACGGCCGCACCCAGTTCCGCACCGACGGACTCGACCCTCCCGCCCACCAGGGGCGTCACGACGGTCTGACGATAGGCATCGGCCGTCACGATCCCCGGCACGCGAAGCGCCGTGGTGACACGCCGCTCGGTGGCTGCCGCGGTCACGATGGTCGCGCGGGCGAGCAGCTCCGGGCTCAGCGCGATCGTGACGTCGCCAACGGGTGCCGGCGCGGGAGTGGCCGGCGCGGGATCCGCCGCTGGTGACGCCGACATCGGCTGACCAGCCGAAGGCATCTGCGCGGGCGCGCGGGTGACGTCCCACCGCGTCACCGCCAGGCCCACAACCACACCGGCCGCCACCAGTCCGAGGGCAGCCAGAGCGGCACCGCCCCTGTTCAGCCTCACGGCAGGACCCGTCATCGCACACCTCCGATCGCCAGATTCAGCATCACCGCCGCGTCGTACTCGGCACCCATGGCCTCGACCCAGGCCCGTTCGACCTCCACGTATCGCCGCCGCTCCACGAGCACGTCCGCCAGCGTGCCCCGGCCCAGTTCGTAGCTCTGCCCCACCACGTCGAGCAGCCGCCTGGCCGTGGCCCTGGTGGCGTCAAGCACGCGGGCGGCTCCCCGCGCGGCATCCAGAGCGGCGCGCGCCGCCCGACGCTCCGCCTCGACGGCCAGCGTCACGTCATCGACCTCCGCCAACGCGCCCGCCCGCTCGGCCCTCGCGGCTTGCGCGTCGCCCTGGCTGCGATTGAACGGAAGCGTGAGCTTCAGTCCCCCGGTGGCGTAGTGGAAGACGCCGCTCACCGGTTCCAGTGCGCCGGCCGCCGTCTGGCCAAGCTGTGAGAATCCGCTGTCCATACGCATGTAGCCGGCGAAGATCTTCAGTGCGGGACGCGCCTCCTGCCGGACGTGCTCCACGCGCGCGTCTGCCACCGCCAGGCGAGCCTCGGCCTCGAGCACGTCGGACCGGGCGGCTCCGGCGGGCGCGGCGGCCGCCCCGTCCGCGGTCACACGCTGGCGCGCCTCCTCGAGCGTGTCCTTCAGCAGGAGGGGATCTTCCGGCGGGGCCGCCAGGAGCCGCCGCAACTCGGCCATCGAGGCGCGGACACGACCAGTCTGCACGAGCACCTCCGCGTCCAGCCGGCCCAGCTCCACGTCCAGCGTGTCCCGCTCAACTTCCGCTGACGCCCCGGCGGCGACTCGTGCCGCGGCCAGATCGCGCTGGCGACGGGTGACCTCGGCCATCTCGTTCAGCACGTCCAGCACCCGCGCCCCTGTGAGGACGGCCCCGTACCGGGACCGGACTTCGGCCGCCAGACGCCGCTCGCGGTCCGCCACGCTGCGTTCGGTCACGGCGATCTGCCGCTCGGCCACGGCGATGCGCGCGGGACGCCGGCCCAGCTCCAGCGGCCACTCCACGCTCGCCATCGTCTGGGCGTCCATCCCCGTTGGCGCATCCCGGCGCTCGACCATCACTTCCGGGTTCGGACGAAGCCCCGCCTGGAACCGCATGCCACGAGCCGCCTCCACGCCGCTTCGCGCCTCCCGAAGCGACGGCGCACGGGACAACGCCAGGGTCACGGCCTCATCGGCCGTGATGCCGCGCGCGGCGTCGAGAAACCGATCTGACGGTCGCGGCACTGGACTCTGCCCGGGCGCCACCGCTGGCCACATCACGACGGCTGCCGCCACGGCGGCCCGCACACGCCCGAACCTCATTGCACACCCCCTTCGAAGGTGGCGGAGCCCGCGCCCGCCGGCCCATCCCACTCGACCACCCACTGCCACGCACCGGCCATGCCGAACTCGCCGGTGACGGCGTACCGCCCAGGCGCGTCCGTTCGCTGCACGTCGAGGCTGCCGGACATGGTCATCCCGGGCATCGGCATGCTGGCCGCCGCTCGCGCCCGGCCCACGTCCACGAGGGTGCCGCCACCGACCCGGCGGAACTCGAGGACGAACCGGTTGCGACCCTGCGTGAGGGCGCCACCCGGCGCACGCAGCACGACCTCCAGCGCACCGGCCTGGACGGTCTGCACGACGGGCATGGCATCCGGCTCTGTGGCGTCGGGCATCCGCGACCGCAGGAACCAGCTGGCCAGCGCCACGCCGGCCACGCCCAGGACGACGACCGCCCACAGACCGGCTCTCGACGTCCGGGCCGAGTCATCGGCCCCGCCGGTGTCCGCCGCAGGTTCCGGCTTGAGGCCGAGTTGCCGCTCCCGCAGCCAGCAGAAGATGGCCGGCGTCACGATCAGCACATGCAGGAGCGACGACACCATGCCGCCGAGCACGGGTGTTGCGAGCGGCTTCATCACCTCGGCGCCCACGCGGTCGCTCCACATGAGGGGCAGCAGGCCCGCGACGACCGTCGACACCGTCATCACCTTCGGCCGCAGGCGCAGCAGGGCGCCTTCCATCACCGCCTCGCGGAGCGCGGTGCGCGTCAGCACGCCGCCGAGGGCCACACGCTTCCGCGCCACGGCCTCCTCCAGGTAGATCACCATCACCACGCCCGTCTGCACGGCGGTGCCGAAGAGCGCAATGAAGCCGACCCAGACGGCGACCGAGAAGTTGTAGCCAAGCGCCCACAGCAGGTAGACCCCGCCCGAGAGCGCGAACGGCACCGCGAGCAGCACGTGGGCCGCTTCGGCAAGCGAGCGGTACGTCAGGTAGAGCAGCACGAAGATCACGACGAGCACGATCGGCAGCACGACCTGCAGGCGTGCGCGGGCACGCTCCTGGTTCTCCCAGCGGCCGCTCCAGCCGATGTAGTAGCCGGGCGGCAACGGCACGTGTCTCGCCACCGCCGCTTTCGCTTCGGCGACAAAGCCCCCGACGTCGCGCCCCTGCACGTTGAGCAGGACGGTCGCCAGCAGCAGCCCGTTTTCCGACGAGATCATCGCCGGCCCATTGACCTGAGTGACGCGGGCCACCTGCCCGAGCGGCACCTGAAGCCCCTGTGGGGACGCCACGAGCACCGCGCCGAGCGCCGCGGGATCCGCACGGTGCTCCGGGGCATAGCGCACGCGGATCGGCACGCGACGGCGGCCCTCGATCGTGACGCCGAGCACGGTCTCCCCGACCGCGTGCTCGATGACGCGCTGGATGTCCGAGACTCCAATGCCGTAGCGCGCAGCGGCCTCGCGGTCGATGTCGATGTTCAGGTACTGGCCACTGGTAACCGGCTCGGGATAGACGCCGCCGGCGCCCGGCACCTTCGTCACCACGTCGCCCACGCGCCGGGCCAGGTCCTCAAGCACGTCGAGGTCCGCGCCAAACACCTTCACGCCGACCTCGGATCGAATGCCCGTGGTGAGCATGTCGATCCGGTTGACGATGGGCATCGTCCAGATGTTGGAGACGCCCGGCAACTGCGCCGCGCGGCCCATCTCGCCGCGCAGGTCGTCCAGGGTCTTGCCCGGCCGCCACTGGTCCTTCGGCTTCAGGTGGACGATCGTCTCGGTCATGTTGAGGGGCGCCGGATCCGTGGAGGTATCGGCGCGGCCCACCTTGGCCACGACCGTGGCCACCTCCGGCACGCTGAGCAGCGCCGTGTTCTGCCTGGCTGCGATGGCCGTGTTCTCCTCCAGCGAAATCGCGGGGTCGGCGATCGGCATGAACATCAGGTCGCCCTCGTCGAGCGCCGGCATGAACTCGCTGCCGATCTGCCGCGTCAGGGCGAGCGCACCCGCGAAGATGAGCGCCGCCACGCCGACCGCCAGGCCCCGGTGCACGAGCGCAAAGGTCAGCACGGGACGATAAAGGAACTGCAACCCTCGCATCACAGGGTTCCTGTCCTCGCCGTGCATCTTCCCGCCCAGGAGGAGCGAACACAGTACAGGCACGAGCGTCACGGCCATCAGCGTGGCGGCCAGCACAGCGGCCGTCTTGGTGAAGGCAAGCGGGTGGAAGAGTTTGCCCTCCTGCCCCGTCAGCGTGAACACCGGCACGAAGGCCAGCAGGATGATGGCCATCGAGAAGAACACGGGGCGCCCGACGAGCCGTGTCGAGGTGCGCACCGCCTCCAGGACTTTTCCACGGTCCTGTGTGTCGATGCCGTGCTGCTCGATGTAGCGGAAGGCGTTCTCGGTCACGACGATGCCCGCGTCCACCAGCACGCCGATCGCGATCGCGATGCCCGCCAGGCTCATGATGTTGGCGGAGAGGCCCGCGTAGTGCATGGCCAGGAAAGACAACAGCACCGCCAGCGGCAACGGCAGCGTGACGATCAGGATGGACCGCACGTGCATCAGGAACACGACGTGCGCGAGCGTGACGAGCGCGATCTCCTCGAGCAGTGCGGCACGGAGCGTGTCCACGGCCTGCGCGATGAGTGTGGACCGGTCGTAGAACGGCACGATCGTGACGCCGGCCGGCAGCCCCGGCTGAATCTGCGCGATGCGCGCCTTCACGGCGTCAATGACGGTCTTCGTGTTGACGCCCGACCGGGCGACGACCACGCCGCCCACCGCCTCGTGCGCCCCCTTGACCAGCGACGACACCCGGAAGGCATTCCCGATGTGGACGTCGGCCACGTCGCCCACGCGGATCGGCACGCCGTCCGCGCCGCCCACCACGACGGCGCGCAGGTCGTCGGCCGAGGTCACCAGGCCCACGCCCCGCACGATGACCCACGCGCCATTCGATTCGAGGACGTTCCCGCCGACGTTCACGTTGCTGTCGCGCACCGCCGAGACCAGCGTGCCGAGCGCCAGGCCATGGGCGCGCAGGCGGTTCGGGTCCACGTCGATCTGGTACTGCTGCACCTGGCCACCCACGGAGGCCACCTCGGCCACACCGGGCACCGCGTTGAGCTGATAGCGGACGAACCAATCCTGGAGCGTGCGGAGTTCCTGCTGCGAGTGCGTGGGGCTGTCGAGCGTGTACCAGAACACGTGGCCCACGCCGGTCGCGTCCGGGCCGAGCGTGGGCACCACGCCCACCGGGAGGCTCCTGGCCACCAGCGCCAGACGCTCGAGCACGCGCGTCCGCGCGAAGTACAGGTCGACGTCGTCCTCGAAGACCACGTAGACCATCGAGAACCCGAAGGCCGACTGCGCGCGAACGACGCGTACGCCGGCCAGCCCCTGCAGGTTCGTGGTCAGTGGGTAGCTGACCTGGTCTTCCACCTCCTGCGGGCTATGGCCCGCCCAGTCGGTGAAGACGATCACCTGGTTGTCGGAGAGGTCCGGAATCGCGTCGATGGGCGTGGACCCGAGCGCCCACCAGCCCCACCCGCCGAGCCCGAGATAGAGCGCCACCACCAGCGCGCGGTTGCGCAGCGCAAGGTCAATCAGCCGGTCGATCATGAAATGCCCCCGTTCAAGACGCACGTGCCAACAGTCACGCGTCGCCGCACACGGGTCGCGGCCCGTGTACGCAGTGCGCCGGAAGGGGAGCTAGACGAGGAAGACGGAGAAGAGGAGGTGCGCGGACACCGAGGCCGAGCGCACCGGGCTCGACCGGGCCACCGCGGAGACGCTGGTCGCGACAGGCACGGCGAAGCTGAAGCTCGGCGCGGGGACTCGCAGCGCGACGGACGTGGCCGTCGCGGCGGGCTCAGGCAGGGCTGAAATCCGGGAAGCCGGCGACAGCGCGCAGCACGGTGGCGTCTGGTGGGGTCCACGCGGCAGTGGCGTGCCCTCGTCAGACGCCGGCCCATGCGACGGGCAGTCGGGCATGGCAGCGTGCGACGGAGTCACGGCCCCCGGCGCCGCCATGGCTGCCTCACAGGCGCCCGTCGAATTGAGCACCACGGTGGCCACGATGGCCGCCGCGATTGCCCTCGAGAATCGCCGCACGGACCCCACTATATAGGCAAGGTGTCGACAAGGCCATCGCCATGCCCGCCCGCCCCCATGCACCCCACTGGGAAAGTTTCCCGGCGAGCGAAATGATTCGCATGGACGCACAGCCCGCGGCGAACGGCGGTGCCCCAAGATGGCGAAAACCGGATGGCAAACCCGCGGCTCGGCATTTGGCCCCGCTCTTGCTAGGATCCTCAACGAGCCGTCTGTGTTTCGAGCAACCGTCCTTTCCCTTGCGCTGACGTTCGCCGCGAGCCCCAGCGCCTCGGTGTTCTGCGAGGCGTGGTGTGCGCCGGACCCGTCGGCGGAGCACCAGTGCCACCAGGAAGACACCGGCAGCCCAACCGGCGTGAGCAGCCACGACTCCTGCCAGGACGCAACGCCGGGTACCGCCGTGCTGACACGCGACGAGGCGCACCGACGCCAGTGGGGAAGTTGGCACGCGGGCATCCTCGCCCCGGCCGCGCTGATCCAGCCCCCGTTCCGCGCTCCGCGCCCGGCCGGACTCCGTACTCGGCCGCCGGCACACCTGACGCCGCCCTTCTCACCGCCCCTGCGTATCTGATTCCCTGCTCCGCCGGTCACGTCTGCTGACAGATGCCGGACCGGCCGCAACTCTAGTTGCCCTGTTTCACGAACATGCCCCTGCGCCGCAGGCGCGGGGTGATCGGCTACGCACGTCTTTCGGTGACCGCAGGTCACCCATGAGGTCTGAAATGACACGCACGTCCCTGTACGCACCCGTTCTGGCGACCCTCCTCGCACTCGTGCTGCCTTTCGGGCTTGGAGCCCAGAGCAAGCCCCAGGCACCCCTCACTGCCGCCGAGATCCAGCAGCTCATCACGCGCGGCCAGCCCGCCGACCACGGGCGACTGAGCGCGCACTTCACGGCCCTGGCGGATCGGTATGCGGCCGATGCAAAGCGCCACGCCACCATGCAGCCAGCCTTCGGCGGGAATGCCAAGCTCGCGCACATGGCGGCCAGCCAGGCGGCGCACTGCAAGCAACTGGCCGCCCGTAACCAGGAGTCCGCGAACTTGCTTCGCGAGCTCGCGGCTCACCATGCCAAAGAGGCGGCCGGGGCCGCGTCGCAGCCACCGGTGGGGAGTGACCGGTTCCAGGGTGCGCCACGGATCCCCTCCGATGCCGAGTTGAGCAAACTCGCCGCCAACGCGTCGTCGGCCGCCGACCACAGCGCGCTGACCGCGTACTTCACAACCATGGCCACGCAGTACGAGCGGGAGGCCAAGGAGAGCACGGCGTTCGCGGCCTCGTGGCGCGGCCAGACGCGCATACCGGCGGCGCCCGCACTGGCCGAGCGCTGGGAGCGCCTCGCCAAGCAGCAGACCGCTGCGGCGGCTGAAGCGCGAGCCGCGGCGAACGCGCATCGGGATCACACCGCCACGAAGTAAGCGTCACGCCACCGGAGAGGCCTGAGCCGCCCGCGACGCCGGCCAGGCCCCCGGGTTCCACTGCAAGGAGACCGTCATGACGCGCCGCTTCGTCGGCCACACCTTGACCGTTCTGGTGATCGCGGTTACCGGAGGTACGACTCCCGCGTTCGCGCAGGACACGTTCCCCCTGCCGTCCCCGATGACGCTCACCGCTGTCATCCGAATCGCGGGTGAGCGGCGCGCCGAGATCCAAGCGGCCCGGGCCAGGGCCCTGGCCGCGGAGCAACGCCCGGCCATCGTATCGGCACTGCCGGACCCGATGGTGTCGCCAGCGCTGGATCACCTGCCGTTCATGTGGGGCGGCGCGAACTGGAGTGCGACGATCGAGCAGCAGATCCCCGTTTCCGGCATCCGGCGCCACCGCCGGGCGTCTGCGGTGGCGGACCTTGAGCGCCTGCGCGCCGACACAGGCCGCGCGGGTCTGGATGTGGGCCTGCAGGCCGCCACTGCGTTCCTGATGCTCCAGGAGCGCCGCCGGACCCAGGCATTGCTTGAGGAGCAGCGCGCGTTCGCGCGCGATGTCGTAACAGCCGCCAACGCCCGGTATTCCGCCGGCACGGCACCCCAGTCCGACGTGTTGCGCGCCGAGGTTGAGGTCGCGCGCCTTGAATCGCAGGCACGCGCGCTGGACGGTGAGGTCAGGGGCGCGGAAGCCATGCTGGCGACGAGCCTGGCTCTGGACGCCGATACGCCGGTCCCACCTCTGGCGGTGCTCGCGATCGACCAGCCGCCTCCCACATGGCCCTCGATCAGGACAGCGCTGGCCACGAGGCCGGAGCTGCGCGCCGGTCGAGCAGAGGTGGCGCGCGCCGAGGCCGAGATTGAGGTCATGCGCGACATGTACCGGCCGATGGCCACCATCCGGACCGGGCCCGCCTACACCATGGCCGAAGGAAAGGGCTGGATGGCCATGGTGGGCCTGAGCCTGCCGATCTGGCGCGGCAAGCTGCGCGCCGGCGTGGCGGAGGCACAGGCCATGCGCGCCATGTCCGAGGCCGACCTTCGCGCGATGGCGCGGATGATCGAGGGGGAGGCGGCGGTGGCGGTGGCACAGGTACAGGCGGCCGGCGCCCGCCAGCGTGCGCTGACGGGCGACGTGCTGCCAAGGGCTCGCATGGCGATCGACCCGGCTGTTGCGGGGTACGCCGCAGGGCAGCTACCGCTCGTCAGCGTCATCGAGGCCGTTCAGGCCCTCTGGCAGGTCCAGGGCGACGTGATCGCGGCTGATGTGGAGCTGGGCCTGGCATGGGCCCGGCTGGGGCGCGCCATCGGGTCGTACGAAGAGGTGCTGCGATGACACCGTTGTCACGTATGCGGGCCCCCGTCATCTCCCTCGTCTCGGTGGCCGCCACAGCGGGCGCGCTTGTCGGCGCACTCTGGATTCAACGCGGACGAGGCGGGTGGCCGTTCACCACGCCGACGGCCGCATCGCCGGTGGACGTCGCGGGAGTCGCGGCGGACCCCGCCGCAGGTGCGACCCACGGCCGGATTCCCGTCGATGTCATGGAAGCGACCCGCCAGGCACTCGACATCCAGCTCGAAGTGGTTCGCCGTGAAACCTTGACACAGTCGGTACGCGCGGTAGCCACCATCGTCCCGGATGAGTCTCGCATCTCACACGTTCACACGCGGGTCGCAGGCTGGGTCGAACAGCTCGACGTCAACACCACCGGTGAGAAGGTCACAGCCGGACAGCCACTGGCCCGCATCTTCTCGCAGGAGCTCTTCTCGTCCCAGACGGAGTACCTGGCGGCGCGGCGTGCCACAGCGGCATCGGGCATTGCCACTGCCGTGATTGCCAGTGGGCGAACGCGCCTGACGGTGCTGGGCATGGCTCCCGCCGAGATTGACGCGATCGAACAGAGCGGCGAGCCGATGCGCCTGGTGACAGTCGTGGCACCCCGAGACGGTGTTGTCGTCAACCGCGGCATCACCGTCGGCACGTCGGTCGATCCGTCCACCACGCTGCTGACCATTGCCGACCTGTCGCGCGTCTGGGTGCTTGCCGAAGTCCCGGAAGCCGGCATCACTGCCGTGCGGGTCGGCACGGTTGCCAGGCTGGACTTCCCGGCGTCCGGCCGTCCGCCGTTCTCCGCGCGGGCCGACTTCGTGTATCCGACGCTGACCGATCGCACACGCACGTTACGCGTCCGTTTCCCGGTGGCGAATGCCAGCGGTGGCTTGAGGCCAGGCTTGTACGGCACGGCCCTCTTCGAGACTCCAGGACCGCCCGTCATCACGGTGCCTCGCGACGCCGTCGTGGATACGGGCGAACAGCAGCACGTATTTGTCGCTGCCGGTGACCGCTTCGAGCCGCGAGCGGTCACACTCGGCGTGCAGCTCGCGGAGCGGATCGAGATCCGGAGCGGCCTGGCCGAGGGCGAACGCGTCGTCGCCGCGGGCGTGTTTCTGCTCGATTCGGAAAGCCGGCTGCGGGCAACAGGCGGTGGCGGTGGACACGCCCATGGGGCACCGGTCTCTGCAGCCGCGACACCGCAGGCAGCGGGCCAACCCCCGGCGGCCGGGGCCGGAAAGACCGCCGTGCCACCGGGTGCCCCCCACACCGAGCACAGCGAGTCGCCCAGTGCACCTGGGCCGGCTGGGCAACCGCGTTCAAGCTCGCCTCCCGTGGCGCCGGCACCAGACTCGCACGCCGGTCATCGCGAGTAACGGCGATGGTCGAACGCATCATCGAGTTGTCGGTTCGACACCGGTGGGTTGTCTTCGGCGCCGCCCTTGTGCTGGCGTTGTTTGCGGCCGACTCCGTGCGCAGGACGCCCCTGGATGCGCTGCCGGACATCTCGGACCCGCAGGTCATCATCTTCACCGAGTGGATGGGGCGCAGCCCGGACCTGGTCGAGGACCAGATCACCTATCCCCTGGTCCGAGCCCTGCAGAGCACGCCGGGTGTCCAGACCGTCCGCGGCTACTCGATGTTCGGCATGAGTTTCACGTACGCGCTCTTCGCCGAGGGCACGGACGTCTACTGGGCACGAACACGGGTGCTCGAACAGCTCGGGCGAGTGCAGCAACTCCTTCCACCCGGCGTCTCGCCGACGCTCGGACCGGACGCAAGCGGCGTCGGCTGGGTCTTTCAGTACGTGCTGAAGGACAGCACCGGGCGAATGGACCTTGCCGAGCTGCGGGCGCTGCAGGATTTCACCGTGCGACCGGCGCTCCAGGCCGTCTCCGGCGTGGCAGAAGTGGCCTCACTCGGGGGATTCGAGCGGCAGTACCAGATCGTGATCGATCCGGACCGGTTGGTGGGATTCGGCCTGACCGTGACTGACATCACGCGCTCCGTCCGCGACGCCAACGCGGAAGTGGGCGCGCGCGTGCTGGAGCTGGCGGGCCGTGAGTACGTGCTGCGTGGGCGCGGCTATGTCAGGGAGCTGAAGGACATCGAGCAGAGTGTGGTGGCCGTCGGCGCAGGCGGCACGCCGATCCGGCTCGGGGACGTCGCCAGCGTGCGATACGGTCCGGAGATCCGGCGGGGCGCGGCGGACTGGAACGGCACGGGAGAGGCGGTCGGCGGCATCGTCGTCATGCGCATCGGCTCCAACGCCCTGCAGGTCATCCGGGCCGTCGAGGAACAGGTCGCCACACTGCGACTCCCGGACGGCGTTCACCTCATTCCCACGTACAACCGGTCGGATCTCATTCTCGGCTCCGTCACAACGTTGACCGATACGCTGACGCAGCAGGCCGTCATCGTCACGATCATCTGCCTGGTGTTCCTGTTCCATGCACGCTCGGCGCTGATCGTGATGATCGTGCTGCCGCTGTCCGTGCTGGCGTCGTTCATCGGCATCCGCTATCTGGGCCTGACGTCCAACATCATGTCGCTCGGCGGCATCGCCATCGCCATCGGCGAGTTGGCCGATGCGGTGATTGTGCTCATCGAGAACGCGCACGTGCGGCTCGCGGCGGCGCCCGCTGGGTCGAATCGGGAGCGCATCATCGTCGATGCCTGCAAGGAGGTTGGGCGGCCCATCTTCTTCTCGCTGATGCTGATCACGATCAGCTTCCTCCCGATCTTCACACTGGCCGGCCAGGCAGGGCGCCTGTTCATGCCGCTTGCCTACACGAAGACCTTCGCCATGTTCGCGGCCGCGATGCTCTCCATTACGCTTGCGCCGCCGCTGATGGTCCTGCTGCTGCGGGGCCGCTTCCGCACCGAGGCGACCAATCCCGTCAGCCGGCTGCTCATCGCGGTCTACCGGCCGATCGCCGTGATGGTCGTGCGTTTCCGGTTCGTCGTGGTCGCCGTGGCCGTCGCACTGATGGCGGCGACCGTGCCGGCATTCCAGCGGCTGGGCTCCGAGTTCATGCCCCCCCTCGACGAAGGCTCGCTCCTTGTCATGCCCACCACGTTCCCCGGCATCTCAATCGAGGAAGCCCGCCGCGCACTGACAACGCAGGACCGCATCATCATGGGTTTCCATGAAGTGGCCTCGGTGCACGGGAAGGTGGGTCGCGCGGAGACGGCCACCGACCCGGCGCAACTGGACATGATCGAATCGGTCATCACACTTCGTCCGCGTGACGCCTGGCCGACGCGCTACACGCCACGCTGGCACAGCACCTGGGCACCCGATTGGGCCAAGCGTCAGCTCCGGCGGGTCTGGCCCGAGCAGCAGGCGCGCACGCTGGCGGAGCTGTCCCGCGATCTCGATCTCGCGCTCAGGATGCCCGGCTACCAGATGGCGATCGCCCCGCCCATCCGCACACGGATCGACATGTTGACCACGGGCGTCCGAACACCTGTCGGGGTCAAGGTGTTCGGAGAAGACCTGCGGGAGATCGAGCGTATCAGCATCGCGCTCGAGGGCATGCTGCGCCGGGTGCCTGGCACTCGCAGCACCTTTGCCGAACGTCAGACTGGACGTGAGTACGTCGACATCGTTCCGAACCGCCAGGCGATAGCGCGCTACGGACTGACGGTACGCGACGTCCAGGATGTGGTCGAAGCTGCCGTTGGCGGGATGCCGGTCTCGACGGCGATTGCCGGCCGCGCACGCTTCTCCATCAATCTGCGATACAGCGCCGACCAGCGGTCCGACCCACAGGCGCTTCGCCGGATCCTGGTACCCGTGCAGGCGACGGCAGGTGCCACCGATGTCACAGGAACCAGCTCGGGAGCCGGAATCAGCTCACCGGCCACCGGTATGGTCACCAGCCGGGCGGGCGGACGCGGCGGCGGCATGGGATCGATGGGCGGAGGCGGCGGACAGCAGGGCATGCCGGCGTCAGGTGGCATGTCGGCGGGCCTGGCGGCCCCGCCCATGGGCGGCTTCTCCACCGCACCCGATCTGATGGAACAGTGGCGGCAGCCGGGCGCGGCCGTACCCCTCGGTGAACTCGCCGATATCCGCGTCGTGACCGGGCCGCCGATGATCAAGGATGAGAACGGCGTTCTGGTCGGATTCGTCTTCGCCGACATCGACCCGACACAACGCGACCTGGGCGGATGGGTCAATGACGCGAAAGCTGTCGTGGCCGCACAACTGGCGCTTCCTCCAGGTTACCGGCTTCAGTGGACGGGCCAGTACGAGTTCCTCGCCGCCATGGAGGCGAGGCTCCGCTATGTGATTCCCCTGACGCTCCTGCTCGTGGTTGCGCTGCTGTATCTCTCGATGCAAGGTTGGCCGCAAACGTTCCTTGTTCTGGCGAGCCTTCCGTTCGCGCTGGCGGGGAGTGTCTGGCTGCTGTATCTGCTCCACTACAACCTGTCGACCGCGGTGTGGGTGGGTCTCATCGCAGTCGCGGGTGTCGCCGCGGAGACGGGCATCGTCATGGTCGTGTACCTGGACGAGGCCTTCGAGCGGCACATGCGCGAGGGCCGGATCACGACACCGTCCGACGTGGACGGCGCAGTCGTCGAAGGCG
>JBFWUM010000032.1:0-16378 GCA_050247255.1 Vicinamibacterales bacterium
CCTGGAGCTACCAGCCCGAGCACACCGAGCGCGGCGGCAGCGAGGCGACCGGCGTGGACTACCTGCGCACGCTCGCGCTCTCGCGCATCGTGCTCGACAACTTCGACAACATGCAGGCCTCGTGGGTGACCCAGGGCGGCAAGGTGGGGCAGCTCAGTCTCGCCTACGGCGCCAACGACATGGGCAGCGTGATGATCGAGGAGAACGTCGTCCGCGCCGCCGGCGCCAGCTACTGCATGGACGAAGTTGAGATCGTGGTCAACATCGAGGATGCCGGCTTCGTGGCCAGGCGCCGGAACATGCACTACGAGATCCTCGGCGAGCCGATCTTCCGCGAGCGCGAGGTGCCGCGCATGCTGGCGCTCGCGACCGCGCGGGCCGATGGCGATGACTCGGTGCCGGAGGAGCTGAAGCGCTATCCGGCGCGCAGCCGCCACGGCAAGCAGATCCGGCTTGCCCAGTAAGTTCCGCGCCGGCTGGGTGCTGCCGATGACCGGCGGCCCCCTGCCTGGTGCGACGATTACCGTCGACGCCGGGCGCATTGTCGCGGTCGGCGACGAGCCGGCCGCCGAGGCCGCCGATCTCGGCGCCGTCGCGGTCCTGCCGGCACTCGTCAACGCCCACACCCACATCGAGCTGTCGTACCTGCAGGGGGCGGTGCCACCGGCGCCGAGCTTCCTGGACTGGATCCGCCCGCTCATGGCCGCGCGGCGCGGCTATCCCGATCCCGCTGATCCGCGTATTCTCGACGCCGCGCGGCGTGCCATTGACGCTGCGCGCAGGGCGGGCACGGGCGTCATCGGCGACGTGACCAATACGCTTGTGAGCGCGCCGCTCTTCGAAGCGGCCGGCATGCCCGCACATCTCTTCTACGAGCTGCTCGGGTTCAATGCTGCCGACGCTGGTGCGCTTGTGTCGGAGGCGAGACGCCGGCTGGAGCCCGGCACTTCAGTGCCGGCGTCGGCCGAGACTGAAGTCTCGGGCTCCCTGCGTCGCTCGCTGGCGCCGCACGCCCCGTATTCCGTGTCGCCGGAGCTGTTCCGCGCCATCCGCGCCGACATCGACGCCCACGACACGATTTCGACCGTGCACCTTGGCGAGTCCGCCGAGGAGGTCGAGTTCATCCGGAAGGGGACCGGCGGGTGGCGCGCGCTGCTCGAGGAACTCGGCGTCTGGTCGCCTGACTGGAAGGCGCCGGGGACGAGCCCGGCCCAGTACCTCGAAGACATTGGCTTTCTGGACGGGCGCGTGCTTGCCGTGCACGGCGTGCAGTTCTCGGGAGAGGATTTGTCGCGGCTGCGGGCGCTCAACGCCACCATCGTGTCGTGCCCGCGGTCGAACGTGCACGTCGGCGTCGGCTCGCCGCCGCTCGAAGCGTTCTACGCGATGGACGTGGACGTGGCGTTCGGGACCGACAGCCTGGCCAGCGCCCCCGACCTGAACATCTTCAGCGAGCTCGCCGAGGCGCGGCGGCTGGCGCCGCGGGTCCCGGCGCGGGCGCTGCTCGAGAGTGCCACGTGCGTCGGGGCGCGCGCGCTCGGCTTCGACGCCGACTACGGCACGATCGAGCCGGGCAAGCGGGCCGCGCTCATCGCCGTGCGCGTGCCTGAGGGCGTCGGCGATGTGGAAGAATACCTGGTGAGCGGGATCATGCCCGATCGCATTGCATGGGTAAGCTGACCACGTACCTGTCGTTCGTCCGCATCAGCCACTCGGTGTTCGCGCTGCCGTTCGCGCTCACCGGCGCGCTGCTGGCGTGGCGCGAGGCGCCGTTTGCATGGGCGCAGGTCGGCTGGATTGTCGCCTGCATGGTCAGCGCCCGCAGCGCCGCCATGGGCTTCAACCGCGTCGTCGACGCGCGCTGGGACGCGCAGAACCCGCGCACGGCCATGCGCGAGATTCCGCGCGGCGCGATGAGCGCGCGCGAAGCCTGGATCTTCGTGGCCGTGTCGGCCGCGGTGTTCGTGTTCGGCGCGTCGCGGCTCAACCCCCTCTGCTTCGCGCTGTCGCCGGTGGCCCTGGCGATCGTCTTCTGGTATTCGCTGGCGAAGCGCTACACGCCGTATACGCAGCTGTTTCTCGGCCTGGCGATGGCGGTGGCGCCGGTCGGCGGCTGGATCGCCGCCGGCGGCGGCGTAGGTGTGGAGCCCTGGCTGCTCGGAGCGGCCATCGGCCTCTGGGTCGGCGGCTTCGACATCCTCTATGCGTGCCAGGACGTCGAGTTCGATCACCGCGCCGGGCTGCGCTCCATCCCGACGCGCTTCGGCGTCAGCCGCGCCATCACGTTGTCCCGGCTGATGCACGTCGCCACGGTGCTGGCGATGGCGGGATTGTGGGTGGCCGCCGCGCTGCCGCCGCTCTACCTGGCCGGCGTGGCCTTCGTTGCGGCGCTGCTCGTCTACGAGCAGTCGCTCGTCAGTGCCACGGATCTCTCGCAGGTCAAGAAGGCCTTCGATCTCAACGGCTACGTGGGGATCGTGTACTTCGCGGCGACAGCCCTCTCGTTGTACATCGGATGACGCAACGTCTACAGCCACGAACCACCGAGGCACCGAGGCACCGAGAAAACCAGTTCAGTAGAAACTCGGTGTCTCGGTGTCTCGGTGGTCCGTCTCAGTGAAGAGTGCGCCCGACAAGGCCCCAGATCGCATCGCCGGGATGTTCGATGCGATCGCGCCGCGCTACGACTTCCTCAACCACTTCCTGAGCGCCGGCATCGATCGCCGCTGGCGGACGAAGGCGATCAAGACGCTCGGGCTGAGCGGGCGTGAGACCCTGGTCGACGTCTGCACCGGGACGGCCGACGTGGCGCTCGAAGGGGAAGCCCAGGGCGCCGCGCGCGTGATCGGGGTGGATTTCGCCGGCGCCATGCTGAAGATTGGCCTGGCAAAGGTGGACCGGGCAGGGAAGAGCGATCGCATCGCGCTCGTCAGGGGCGATGCGATGCGGCTGCCGGTGGCGGACGGGACCGCGGATGCCGTGACCGTGGCGTTCGGCATTCGCAACGTGCAGCAGCCCGAGGTCGCGTGCCGCGAGATGGCGCGCGTGCTGCGTCCCGGCGGCCGGCTGGCGATCCTCGAGTTCGGCGTGCCACGCATCCCCGGCGTCAGCGCTGCCTACCTCTGGTACTTCAGCCGCGTACTGCCACGGCTGGGCCGGATGATCTCCGGCCACTCGGCCGCCTATTCCTACCTGCCGGCGTCGGTCGGCACGTTCCCGCCGCCGGCGGAATTCATGGAGATTCTGCGCGCCGCAGGATTTTCGGGCGTGCAGGCAAGCCCGCTGACGCTCGGCATCGTCTATCTCTACACGGCGCACAAGGCCTAAGGGGAGGGGCGCGGTAAACGGCCCCGCTTGGTCAGTCGTAAGTCCTTGTGAATACGGCTGTTATAATCACTCCTCCATCTTGATTCACTTCAACCTCGACGATCGCATCCAGGACGAGAACGTCGTCGGCAGCGCCATCTCGCGACGCGAAGGGGTGCTGATGTCGGTGGTGGGGCACGCGCTGTTTCTCGCGCTGCTCCTGTTCGCGCCCAGCCTGGATCTGTTCGAGTTGAGTCCCGAGGAACTCGAGCGGCAGGAAGAGCTTGCGCAGCAGCAGCCGGACGAGGACAACCCCACGATGGTGTTCGTGCAGCCGCGGGTCGACATGCCGGCCGAGCAGCCGCCCGATCGCGCCGAGCTCTCCGACCTCGATCGCCGGGCGCAGGCCCCCGAGGTGTCGCTCAATCCAACCAACCCGCTACCTTCGATGCGCGGCAACTCCGCCGAGCGGAACGAGGCGGTGCTCGAGGAGCGCGAACGGGCGCGCGGCGCGGAGAGCCCCGAACCCCCGCTCGAGCAGCCGCAGCCCGAATCGACCGAGGCACGGATCCTGCCGCCGGCGAATGAAGGGATCCTCCTGCCGCGGGAGCGCGACCGCCAGACGCCGCCGGCCCGCGGCGCGCTCGGCGATGCGCTCCGCAATCTGGAGCGCTACATCCAGAACCAGACATTCGACAACCCGCAGGGCGGCGAGCGCGACCCCGGCGCGACCATTCAGTTCGATACCAAGGGTGTCGAGTTCGGCCCGTGGCTGCGCCGCTTCGTCGCCCGCGTGCGGCGCAACTGGTTCATCCCGCTGTCGGCGATGACCATGCGCGGGCACGTCGTCATCCAGTTCAACATCTGGAAGAACGGGACGATCACCGACGTCAACATCGTGCAGCCGGCGGCGCTCGACTCGTTCAACAACGCCGCCTACAACGCCATCGTGTCGTCGAGCCCGGTGGACCCGCTGCCGCCGGAGTACCCGTCCGAGAAGGCGTTCTTCACCGTCACGTTCTATTACAACGAGCGCCCGCCCTTGAATTAACCACGAAGGTCACGAAGGACACGAAGACTTGGCCCGTACGTGGAGGCCGGCTTCAGCCGGCCTGGCCTGTCACAGCGTCTTCAGGTACTCGAGCAGCGCGCCTGCCTGCGAGTCCAGAAGCCTCCGTTCGATCTCTCCTCGATTGACGACAGGGTCGAGCCCGCTCGTATCGGGACAGAGTTCCGCGCCGAAGGTGTGGCCAGTGTTCGCCTTCCCCGGCACCCGCGTGTCGTACTCCTTGACCAGCAGGATGTCGTTGGGAGAGTAGCGCGCCGCCGGGCGGATCGCCCACTCGAAGCCGACGAGTTTCTGGTCGTAGTGCAGGTTGCCGCGCAGGAAGGTCGGCGGACGCGTGCTCGAGCAGATCAGTTGGCCGAGCGTTGGCACCGAGCCGTTGTGCAGGTACGGCGCCTGCGCCCAGATGCCGTGCAGCATGTCGGCCTTGTAGCCGGCCGTTCCCTCGACGACCCGGCGCGGCGTGTCGCGGAAGTATTCGTCGAGCCGCGCGTTCCAGTCCCCTTCCGGCATGCACCAGTCGGCGCCGGGGCTGGCCCGCATTGTTCAACCCGTAGATGCGGCACGCCTCGGTGACCAGGGCGGCGAGGCCGTAGCGCGACACGCTGGTGTTGACGCGCGTGCGGTTGGCATCGACGCCAAGCATCGACACCGGGTAAATCGTCTGGTTGCGCGGCGAGTGACATCCGGCGCAGTGCTGCCGGAACAGCGCCTTGCCTTCGCGCGCGCGCGCCAGGTCCACGTCGGGGAACGGGTAGGGCGGCGGCGGCAGGTGGTTGATGAACGGGTTGAGCGGCTCGTGGATGCGGACATTGACCATCCGCGGGTCGCCGGTCGCCGACGCACCAGAGGCCAGCGTGCGAGACGATGCCCCCTGGTTGCCGTCCCAGTTGGCGTGGAAGCGATCGACCGCGAAGTTCACGCTCTTGACGTCGATCGGTGCCGGCACCGGCGGCGCCCACGCGGCCAGGCTGCGCAGGATGCGATCTCCGGCGGCCTTCGGGTCGGTCACGGCGTCCGTCATGCCGGGCACATCGGCCGGCAGTCCGTTCGCCCTGGAGAAGCCGGTAAAGATCGGGCTCTACGGGTTGTCGCGCCTGACGAACTCCAGGAAGCTGTTGTCGGGACGCCGCGTGTGAATGGCGACGAGGCCCGAGGCGATGCCGAAAGCATCCATCTGTCCGGGCCGATCCTCCAGCACATCGGGCAGCGGCGCCGCATAGCCGTTGTTCTTCGCGACGACGTAGTAGATGAAGTGCGTCTTGACGCCGACCGCAATCAGGTCCTGGATGACGCTGGGGAACTCGTCGGCGACTGCCAGCGCCTGGATCTTGCCGCGCGCGATATCGGCTGGCGACGATCCGTACAACGTGTCCGGGCGCTGCCGCGCCTTGTCCAGCATCTCGGTATAGAGCGCCCTGACCGCGGCCGTGTTCGGGACGATGTCGGCCGGCACGACCGGGCGCGTCGATGACGGGTCGAACCCGGATTCGACCAGCGCTGCCGCAGTCAACATCAGCAGCTTCGAGAAGTACTGGGCCTCGATTTCCGTGTTCGGCATGCCGGGCAGGAACTTGATCCGCCCGTCGACGACGACCCGGCCGACATGGCAGGCGGCGCAGGAGAGGAACACGCGATCGAGGCGGCCCGGGCTGCCAAAGTCCGGGCGATCGCGCTCCCAGTTGTCCTCGTGCTCGGTCGCCTTCGCCTTGGCAATCAGCAGGCTGGTGTTCTGGAACACGCGGCGCGCGAGCAGCCGGCTGTCGTACAGAGTGGTTTCCCCGCGCGAAAGCGGCTCGAACGCGCGCGGGTTCTCGAAGGCGAAGCCAAACGGCAGCGGGGCGCGGCGTTGACCCGGCGGCCGGGCAATGCCGTTGTCGTAGTCGATCGGGTTCGGTCCGATGCCGATGTGATCGATCGTCCAGGCGTCCCCTCCGGGCAACGCCGCCTGCCGCTTCCAGATGCGCGCGATCGCCCGCAGCGCCGGGTTCTCGTGATCGGGAGCGAGGTCGAGCAGCGTCTTGAGGAGGACGAACGGCACGCCGTTGAAGCCGACCGGGTTGTCGCGGAACCAGCTCCAGGCCAGGCGGGGGTTCTGGCCGCTGCGGAAGCCGTAACGCGCGGCGCGATCGGGGTCGGTGTCGGCCAGGTAGGTGGCGATGGCGTGATCCCGCCTGGTGATCTCCGACGCCCAGTCGGTGACCGCCTGGCCGTCCACCCACGACATGATTTCGGGGCCGGTGTCGTCGGCCAGCGGCTGCATGAACGCCGCCTCCGGCCCCTCGGTGGACGCATCGTAGTCCGGCGGCGCCTGGGCCGCGCGGCCGCACGCCGTGGCGATGATGGAGAGCGCCACGACGGCGCACATCGATCGAGACGCCATCACGCCACCTCCACGTCCGAGAACTGCACCGGGAACGCCTCGGCATACAGGTTCTGCGCATCGAGCGCGAACGGGCCGGCTCGTCGCAGCCCCGCCAGCGACAGCAGCGCGATCATCGATTCGACGATGAGCACGGGAGAGACGTGTTGCCCCAGGCAGGCGTGTCGCCCCCAGCCGTACTGCAGGTAGTGCTCGCGCGGGCGGTCGAGGATGAAGGCATCCGGCTCCGGCACGTCCTGCATGGCCGATCCATGCGATGCAAACACCAGGGTGCCGGCAGTTATCGGCCGGCTTCCCGCGATCGACGCGCCGTCACGGGCGCACTTGCGCAGCAGCACTTCGCCCTGCGGCTGCAATCGCAACGCTTCCAGGCAATAGAGGTAAAGGGCTGACCGGCTTTCCGCCTCGTTGATGCCGTGCACGACGTTCAGCGCCAGCTTCCGCGCCTCGTCATAGTTGACGTAGCGGACGCCCCCCTTGCCCTCTGTCCGCCACTCGCCGTTTTCGAGGCGAAGCATCGAATCGATCACGCGGCAGATCGCCTCCTCCTGTCCGGCGACCGCGCCGACGATGGTGCCCATGACGTTCTCGGCAATGCGCAGATCGGTCACGAGGCGCGGGTCGAGATCGGCTGGGCGCGCAGCGTTCGGCGTGGACCGTCCCAGCTGGAAATGCACCAGGCGCGTGAGCATCGTGTCGGCAACCGGCTGGCCGTCTTCGATCCGCCGGCGCTGGATGGCGATCTCGTGAAGCAGGCAGGCAAGCAGTTGCCGGCAGGCGCGGAAGCCGTCGCGGCGGACGGCCGGATCCTTCTCGACATTGTTGAAGAAGTGGCGAAACGCCGCCTTGATCCAGGCGTACATCAACCGCTCGTCGGGAATGACGGCGTCTCCCGGGCGCAGTGCCGTCGCCGGGTCATCGTCAAGTGGGTCCCCGTAGTACTCGAGCATCTCCGCGGTCAGCTCGAAGGACCCCGGCTCCGGCGCGACCGGTGCGCCCAGACAGGCATGGACCAGCGTCACCGGCACGTAGCGGGCCAGGCTCTGCACGACGTCCAGCCTGGTCGAGCCTTCGGCGCGTGCAGCATTCACCGCGCCCGTCACCCGTCGCATGCAGTCGTCGTGGATGAGCTGCGTGATGCGCGAGGCATCCTCGCGCGTGCAGACAGCTGAGAGCAGCTGCCGGTCCGGCCAGTACAGCGTGCCGTCGTCGGTGCTGAGGATGAAGGTCGAGAAGCCGCCGTTGTGGCGCGGCGTCATGACCCTGGCCATCTCGACGCCGTAGGGCTCGACCGTAAACTCCTGGTCGCGCTCGAGCAGCTGGCGGACGGCGTCGCCTCCTGCGACGAGCACCGGGCCAAAGCGTGGTTGGAACAGCCCCCCGGCGGCGCGGACCTCGGCGAGCATCGGGTATGGCTTGAAGCGGAGGAAGAACCCGATGGCCGATGCGACCGCCCGCCCCTGGCGGACCGCCTGTGTCCTCAGCGTCGCCGGCGGCGCGTCAGGATTGACCGGATTGTCGGCAAGGACGCGTTCGACCGTGGCGTAGAACGATCGGAGTGCGGCTGGGGAGTCGTGAAACAGGAAACCGAGATCAGGCGCGGTGGGATCGGCGTCGGCCCGGACCCCTCCGCCCGCGGCAGCTGCCGCATTGCCTTGAACGGACACACGCATGGCGAACCCGTGGGGGCGGGGAGGGCCGCATTCTGTCGCGCTCGCGGTTGGTGCGCAAGCCCCTTCGTGGTTACGGCGTCGCCAGCGGCGGTACTTCCCCGAAGAGGCCGGCGCGGTATTCGCGGAACGCGGTGCGGATTTCGTCCTCGGTGTTCATCACGAACGGCCCGTAGCTGACGATCGGCTCGCCGATCGGCTCCCCGGACATCAGCAGCGCGCGCGTGTCTTCGATCGCCTCGAGCGCAATCGCCTCGCCGTCGCGGGCGAAAACCGCGAGGCGGTGCCCGGTGATCGGCTCGCCGGCGCCGGCGCCGACCGCGCCATCGAGCAGGTAGAGGAACGCGTTGTGCGTCGCCGGCACCGGGATGCTGATGCGGCCGGTCCGCCTGGCGTCGATCATCGCCGCATTGATCGGCGTCAGCGAGGGGACCGGGCCGGCCAGGCCGAGCAGGCTCCCGGCCACCACGCTCAGCGTGATCAAGCCATCGTCCGAGACGTGCTGCGGCATCGCCTCGCGCTGCACCGGGTGATAGGTCGGGGCATCGAGCTTGTGGCGGGCCGGGCTGTTGATCCAGAGCTGAATGAGCTCGTTCTCGCCGGCGAGCGGGGTCTCTTCGTGGAGGATGCCGCGCCCGGCGTGCATCCACTGGACGCCGCCCGTGTGGATCGTGCTGTCGTTGCCGATGCTGTCGCGGTGGCGGACACCACCCTTATAGATGAACGACACCGGCGCGAAGCCGCGATGCGGATGCGCCTCGAGCCCATGCTTCCCGTCGTTGACCCGCGGCGGCGCGTGGTGGAGCAGGACGAACGGGTCCAGGTACGGCAGTTCGCCCGACGGCAGCGGCTGGCGGATGGTCAGCGGGCCCATCTCGTGCTCCGGGCCATAAACGATCTTCGCGACGCTTCGGTGTGCCATGTCCTTATGACGTACGATTCCTGTCGTGCGTCCCCTGGTGTTGGCGGTGCTCGGCCCCACCGCGTCGGGCAAGAGTGCGCTCGGTCTGGCCATTGCCGGGCAGCACAACGGCGAGATCATCAATTGTGACTCCACCGCGGTTTATCGAGGCTTCGATATCGGCACCGACAAGGTGCCGGAGGAGCAGCAGCGGGGGATCCCGCACCACCTCATCGACATCGCCGACCCGACAGAGGTCTATACCGCGGCGCAGTTCGCGCGGGACGCCGCGGCGGTCATTCGCGGCCTGCACGCCCGGGGGAAACTGCCGATCCTGGTCGGCGGCACCGGCTTTTATTACCGCGCGCTGACGCGCGGGCTGTTCCCGGGGCCGGGGGCCGACGAGGGGTTGCGGCGGCGGCTCGACCGGATCGCGGCGCGACGCGGCGTCGAGTCGCTGCACCGGCTGCTCGGCCGCGTCGACCCGGACTCGGCCCTGCGCATCATGCCGCGGGACCAGAAGCGCCTCGTGCGGGCGCTCGAGGTCTACTTCGCGACCGGCCGGCCGCTCACCGCCCACTTCGCCGACACTGCCTCGCCGATTGCCGACTGCGACGTGCTGCCGATCGCGCTGCGCATGCCGCCCGGGATGATCGCCGAGCGCGTGGCGCGGCGGGTGGAGGAGCAGTTCGCGCGCGGGGTGGTCGACGAGGTCCGGGGCCTGCTCGCCCGCGGCGTGCCGGCGGATGCGCGCCCGTTCGGCGGGCTGGTCTACCGCCAGATCATCGAGATGCTGCGCGGCGTCCGGGACGAGGCGGCGACCCGCGCGCTCATCGTCCAGGAGAACCGCCGCTACGCGCGACGGCAGTTGATCTGGTTCCGCAAAGAGCCTAATCTAATCTGGCTCGAGGGCCCGGGCGAGCGTATCGAGGCGCGCGAACGCGTCGCGGCGCTGCTGGCGAACCGAAGCGAGGAGACGCGCTCTTGACCTCTCACGTGTCTGAACCCCGGTCGTCGGCCACCGCGGGCGCCGCACAACCGAACATCCAGGACGTCTTCCTCAACTTCGCGCGCCGCGATCGGCTGACCGTGGTGATCAACCTGCTCGACGGCCGCCAGCTCTCGGCGCGCATCAAGAACTTCGATCGCTTCGCGGTGGTCGTCGAGGTCAACGACGCCGACCAGCTGATCTTCAAGCACGCGATCGCCACCATCGAGACCAACCGCTCGGTCGCCAATTACTTCGCGCCGCAGCCGTGAGCCCGGCACGCCGTGAAGGCGTGCCCTACATGACTTTCCCACGCGTCATCCTCATCGTCCTCGACAGCGTCGGCATTGGCGAACTGCCCGATGCCGCCGCGTACGGCGACGTGGGCAGCAACACCGTCGGCAACATCGCCCGGCAGGTGCCGCTGCGGGTGCCGTCGCTGCGCTCGCTCGGGCTGTCGCACCTGGTCCCGCTCGGCGGCGATCGTCCCGGCACCGCGCGCGGCGCCTACGGGCGCATGGCGGAGGCCTCGCCGGGCAAGGACTCGGTGACCGGCCACTGGGAGATGATGGGCATCGTCCTCGACAAGGCCTTCCCGACGTTCCCGCAGGGGTTCCCCGCCGAGGTGATCCGCGAATTCGAGAGCCGCATCGCCCGGCGGACGATCGGCAACGTCGTCGCCTCCGGCACCGAGATCATCGATCGGCTCGGCGCGGAGCACATGCGCACCGGCCGCCCGATCGTCTACACGTCGGCTGACAGCGTGTTCCAGATCGCGATGCACGAAGAGGTCATCCCGATCGATGAGCAGTACCGCATCTGCGAGATCGCGTTCGACCTCGTCGGCAAGGGGATGAACGTCGGCCGCGTCATCGCGCGTCCCTTCGTCGGCGCGCCCGGCAGCTTCGTCCGGACGGCGAACCGCCACGACTACGCGCTCGACCCGACGGGTGACACGCTGCTCGACCTGCTCACGGCGAGCGTGGTGCCGGTCTTCACCATCGGCAAGGTGAAGGACCTCTTTGCCGGCCGCGGCATCGCCGATTCCGTCAAGGCGGCCAGCGATGCTGAAGGGATGGACCGGCTGGAGGAGGCGCTCCGCGAGCGGACGCAGGGGCTGATCTTCATCAACCTCGTCGATTTCGACACGCAGTACGGGCATCGCAACGACGTCGCTGGCTACGCCGCGAACCTCGAGCGCTTCGACGAGCGGCTCGCCCGGATCCTGCCGGCGCTGGAGGCCGACGACCTGCTGGTCGTCACCGCCGATCACGGCAACGACCCGAGCACCCCCAGCACCGACCACTCGCGCGAGTACGTGCCGGTGCTGCTGGCGGGCGGCCGTGTCCGCGAAGGCGTGAACCTCGGCACGCGCCAGACCTTTGCCGACCTCGGGCAGACGCTCGCCGACAACTTTGGCGTCGGGCCGCTCGCCCACGGCACCAGCTTCCTGGAGTCTCTTGTTGTCCAGCATTCGTGAAGCCCTCGAACAGCGCGAGCGCGAGACGCTGTCGCCGCACGCCGCCAAGAGCGCCGATTCGCGCGGCCGCCTCCGCCCCGAGCCCGAAGACGATGTCCGGCCGGCGTTCCAGCACGATCGCGACCGCATCATCCACAGCAAGGCGTTCCGCCGGCTGAAGCACAAGACGCAGGTGTTCTTCGCGCCCGCCGGCGATCATTACCGCACGCGGCTGACCCACACCCTCGAGGTCTCGCAGATCGCCCGCACGATTGCCAAGGTGCTGCGGCTGCACGAGGAGCTCACCGAGTCGATCGCCCTGGGCCACGACCTCGGTCACACCCCGTTCGGCCACGCCGGCGAGCGCGTGCTCGACGCGCTCGTCCCGGGCGGGTTCCGCCACTACGAGCAGAGCCTGCGTATTGTCGATGTGCTCGAGAACGACGGCCAGGGGCTGAACCTGACCTGGGAGGTTCGCGACGGCATCGGCCGGCACTCGAAAGGGAAGAAGGGGGCGCCGGTCGGCATGGACCCGGCGAAACGATCCGCCACCCTCGAGGGGCAGATCATGCGTGTCGCCGACCTCATCGCCTACGTCAACCATGACATCGACGATGCGGTGCGTGCCGGCGTGCTGGCGGAGGCGGACCTGCCGAAAGCCTCCATCGACGTGCTCGGCACGTCCTCGTCGCAGCGGATTGCGCGCATGGTCAAGGACGTCGTTACCGAAACGCAGGCGGGCGACGGCACCGAAATCCGGATGAGCGATGCCGTGCTCGAAGCGACGCTCGACATGCGCAGCTTCCTCTTTGAGAACGTCTACGAAAACGACGTCGCCACCGCCGAGTTCAAGAAGGCCACGGGGATTCTCGGCGGGCTCTGGGAAAAGGTGCGGGAGCGGCCGGACGATTTCCTGGATCCGGGGATCCTGGCGGCCGAGGGGCTGGACGTCGCGGCTAAGGACTTCCTGGCCGGGATGACCGACCGCTTCGCGGTGACCCTGTTCGAGCGCCTCTACATCCCCAAGCCCTGGATAGGGCCGATCTCCTGGAATCAGCTATAATCGAAGGTCTGCCTTTACGGGCAGATAGCTGTCCATGCTCCTTGACTTAACCCGGTACCGGCAGCCTGTTTCGCCGTTCTCCCGCACGTTCCAGCCGCAGGAGGTGGCACTGGAAGGGGATGCCTACCGGATCGTCGCGCCAGTGGAGGTCGCGTTCGACGTCCACAAGGACAAGGAGAAGTTCCGGCTGGTCGGTTCGGCGCGGACCGAACTGGAGCTGGCGTGCAGCCGCTGCCTGGAGCCGTTCCGGCTGCCGGTGCACGCTGAGTTCGACCTGCGCTACCTGCCGGCGGCGGAAGCCTCCGCCGGTGCGGAGCACGAGGTGGCCGACGAGGATCTGGAGACCAGCTACTACCGGGACGACCAGATCGACGTGAACGAGCTGCTGCGCGAGCAGTTCTACCTGGCACTGCCGATGAAGCCGCTGTGCCGCGAGGACTGCAAGGGGCTGTGCCCGCAGTGCGGCACCAACCTCAACACCGCGGCGTGCGATTGCGCGCCCGCGTGGGAGGATCCGCGGCTGGCGCCGCTGCGCAACTTGAAGTCGTAAAACGAGAAGACGATGCCGAATCCAAAACGCCGACATTCGAAGACCCGCACCGCGAAGCGCCGGACGCACGACGCGCTCACGGCGGCGGCCGTCAACCTGTGCCCGCAGTGCCACGAGCCGAAGGCGCCGCACCGTATCTGCCCGCACTGCGGCTACTACAAGCAGCGCCAGGCGCGGGCTGTCGACGAAGAGTAATTGGTGATTCTGGATTGGCGACCTGTGATTGACCGCATTCACAGATCACCAATCACCACCCACCAATGATCAGATTGGCGGTCGACGCGATGGGCGGCGACCACGCGCCGTCCGTCATCGTCGACGGCGCCGTCGCGGCGGCGCGTCACCTGGATGCGCGCATTGCCCTGGTCGGCCCGACGGCGGACCTGGAACAGGCGCTGGCCCAGTATCCCGACTATCGATCGCTCGGCATCGACCTCGTCGAGGCGCCGGAGGTGATCGGCATGGCCGACGCGCCGGCGGCGGCGCTGCGGCGCAAGCCGCGCGCCTCGATTCGCGTGGCGGCGGAGCTGGTGGCGGGGCAGGGGGCCGCGGCGCTCTTCAGCGCGGGGCATACGGGAGCAACCGTCATGGCCGCGCATGCCGCGTTCGGGATGATTCCCGGCGTCGATCGCCCGGCGCTGGCCACGACCATTCCCACCCGCACCACGCCGGCGGTCCTGCTGGACGCCGGCGCCAACGTCGAGTGCCGGCCGCAGCACCTGGCCCAGTTTGCGGTGATGGGGAGCGTCTACGCCCGGCTGGCGTTCGGCAGCGAGCGCCCGCGGGTGGGGCTGCTCTCGGTCGGCGAGGAGGAGACGAAGGGGAACGAGCTGACGAAGGAGGCGCACCGCCTGCTGAAGGCGTCGCCGCTCAACTTCATCGGCAATGTCGAGGGACGGGAGATCTACAGCGGGCACGCCGACGTGATCGTCTGCGACGGCTTCACCGGCAACGTCGTGCTGAAGACGAGCGAAGGGCTGGTGGACGCGGTTGAAGCGCTGCTTGGCGACGAGCTGCAGGGAACATTCTCCAGCCAGGTCGGCTACCTGCTGTCGCGCCGCGCCTACCGCCGCTTTCGCCGGCGCGTCGATTACTCGGAGTACGGCGGCGCGCCGTTGCTCGGCGTCGCCGGCCTCGCCATTGTCGGCCACGGCCGCTCGTCGGTGAAGGCCGTGCGCAACGCGCTGCTGATGGCGTACCGCTTCGCCAACGGCAACTTCAATGACGAGTTACGACGGACGATGGACGAGTTCCAGCAGTCCGCGTCAACTCGCCCTCCCAACTCCTAACTTCTAACTTCTAACTTCTAACTCCTGACTTCTGGATGATCGCTTTCCTCTTTCCCGGTCAAGGTTCGCAGAAGGTTGGCATGGGCCAGGCGCTGGCCGACGCCTACCCCGGGGCGCGCGCGGCGTTTGCCGAAGCCGACGCGGCGCTCGGCGAGCCGCTGTCGGCGCTCTGCTTCGAGGGACCGGAGGACCGTCTCACGCTGACCGAGAACACGCAGCCGGCCATCCTGACGGTCAGCATCGCCGCGCAGCGCGTGCTCGAGGCGCGCGGGATCCGTCCGGCGTTTGTCGCCGGCCACAGCCTCGGCGAGTACTCGGCCAACGTGGCGGCCGGGACGATGGCGTTTGCGGACGCGGTGCGGATTGTCCGCCGGCGCGGCCGTTACATGCAGGAGGCGGTGCCCGTCGGCACCGGCGCGATGGCGGCGATCCTCGGCCTGGATGCCGCGGCAGTGCAGCAGGCGTGCGACGAAGCGGCGCAGGGCGAGGTGGTCAGCCCGGCCAACATCAACGGGGCAGGGCAGATCGTGATTGCCGGGCATGCCGGCGCGGTGGAACGTGCCGGTGCTATTGCGAAACGACTTGGTGCTAAACGTGCAATTCCGCTCCCGGTCAGTGCGCCGTTCCACTGCGCACTGATGCAGCCGGCCGAAGCGCGGCTGGCGCCGGAGCTGCGCGCGCTGGCCGTGAACGACCCGCAGGTCCCGGTCGTGGCCAACGTGGATGCGGCCCCGAAAACGACGGCGGCGGACGCGATCGACGCGCTCGTCCGGCAGGTCTCGTCCCCGGTCCGGTGGGAGGAGGTCGTGCGCGTGCTTGCGTCAAACGGCGTCACCACGTATGTTGAGGTCGGTCCGGGCACGGTGCTGAGCGGTCTCGTCCGGAAGATCCAGAAGGAAGCCAGGGTATTGAACTTCGCGGGGCCGGCCGACCTGGCGCCGCTCGAGGAAGGACTGCGCGCGTAGTGTTCGAGCTGACGGGCAAGGTGGCAATCGTGACCGGCGCTTCGCGCGGCATCGGCAAGGCGATCGCGTCGGCGCTGGCGGCGCAGGGCGCCACGGTGGTCTGCGCGGCGCGCGCCGACAACGCCGCGGCCGCGGCGGCCGAGATTGCGGCCGCTGGCGGGCGTGCCGAGGCGGCGACGGTGGACGTCTCCGACACGGCGTCGATCGACGCCCTGGTGGCCGGCGTGCTCGAGCGTCACGGGCGGATCGACATCCTGGTGAACAATGCCGGGGTGGCGCGCGACCAGCTGATGCTGCGGATGAAGCGCGACGACTGGGACCAGGTGATCGCCACCAACCTCACCTCGGCCTTTGGCACGGTGCAGGCGGTGCTCAAGCCGATGGTCAAGCAGCGCGGCGGGCGCATCATCAGCATCAGCTCCGTCGTCGGCCAGTCGGGCAACGCCGGGCAGGCGAACTATGCGGCATCGAAGGCGGGGCTGATCGGCTTCAGCAAGGCGGTCGCCCGCGAGGTGGCGTCGCGGAACATCACGGTGAACGTCGTGGCGCCGGGGCTGGTCGAGACCGACATGACCCGCGCCATGACCGAGAAGGCACAGGGGGACTGGGCGGCGCAGATACCCCTTGGGCGGACGGGGACGCCGGCGGACATCGCCGCGGCGGTCTGTTTCCTGGCCGCGGATGAGGCGTCGTATATTACAGGCCAGGTACTTGCCGTCAACGGCGGCATGTACATGT
>JBFWUM010000032.1:16478-47667 GCA_050247255.1 Vicinamibacterales bacterium
AGGAGGATGGATGGCAGTCGCAGACAAGGTGAAGAGCATCATCGTGGAGCAGCTCGGCGTCGACGAGGAAGAAGTCACGCCGGATGCCTCGTTCGTGGACGATCTCGGGGCTGACTCGCTCGACACGGTGGAGCTCGTGATGGCGTTCGAGGAGGAGTTCGGGATCGAGATCCCCGACGAGGACGCCGAGAAGATCACCCGCGTCAAGGAAGCGATCGACTACATCGAATCCCACGCGAAGAAGAAGTAACTTTCCCCTCGGAGGCGGTTTGAGCAGGCGAGTTGTCGTCACCGGAATCGGCCTGGTGTCGTCCCTTGGGATCGGCACGAGGTCGAACTGGGACGCGCTGGTGGCGGGCACGAGCGGCGTCACGCGGATCACGCGGTTCGACGTGAGCACGTACGCGGCGCAGATTGCGGCGGAGGTCAGGGGCTTCGACCCGCTCCAGTGGATTGAAAAGAAAGAGGTCAAGAAGATGGACCTCTTCATCCAGTACGCGATCGCGGCGTCGCAGTTCGCGATGGACGACTCAAAGCTGGAGATCACCGACGCGCTCGCGCCGGACGTCGGGGCCTTCATCGGCTCCGGCATCGGCGGCTTCATCACCATCGAGGCCGAGCACAGCAAGCTGCTCGAGGGGGGGCCGCGCAAGATCTCCCCGTTCTTCATCCCCTCGGCGATCATTAACCTCGCGGCCGGGCAGGTGTCGATCCGGTTCGGCGCCAAGGGGCCGAACCTGGCGACCTGCACCGCCTGCTCGGCGTCGGCGCACTCGGTCGGCGAGTCGTACGAGATCATCCGGCGCGGCGACGCGGTGGCGATGATCGCCGGCGGCTCGGAGGCGGCGATCACGCCGATGAGCGTCGGCGGCTTCGGCCAGCTGCGGGCGCTGTCGACGCGCAACGACGACCCGTCGCGCGCCTGCCGCCCGTTCGACAAGGACCGCGACGGCTTCATCATCGGCGAAGGGGCCGGCGTGGTGATCCTCGAGGAACTCGAGCACGCAACGGCGCGCGGCGCCACGATCTACGCCGAGATGGTCGGCTACGGATCGTCGGGCGACGCCTACCACATGACCGCGCCGTCGGAAGACGGCGACGGCGCCCGCCGCTCGATGGCGATGGCGATCCGCAAGGCCGCCATCAACCCCGACCAGGTCGACTACATCAACGCCCACGGCACGTCGACGCCGCACAACGATCGCCTCGAAACGATGGCGATCAAGCGCTGCTTCGGCGACCACGCCCGCAGGATGGCCATCTCGTCGACCAAGTCGATGACCGGACACCTGCTCGGCGGCGCCGGCGGCCTCGAGGCCGGCATCACCGCGCTGGCCGTCTACCACCAGGTGGCGCCGCCGACGATCAACCTCGACCATCCCGACGAGGAGTGCGATCTCGACTACGTCCCGCACACCAGCCGGCCGATGCCCATTCGCTACGCCCTGTCGAACTCGTTCGGCTTCGGCGGCACCAACGCGTCGCTGCTGTTCAAGAAGTACGAGGGATAGGCACCACAGGCGCGGTTCTGGTACCGTTCGTGAAGGGCTGAGCGACTAATGAAGATCGCCGTCTGTATCAAGCAGGTTCCCACCCGCGAGTGGCAGCCCCGGCTGAACGAGGCGGGGACCTGGATCCGCGAGCAGGACGCCAGCTTCGAGATGAACGAGCCGGACGCCTATGCGCTCGAGGAGGCGCTGCGCCTCCGCGAGAAGCACGGCGGGGAGGTCGTCGTCTGCACCGCCGGGCCGGCGCGCGTGGCGCAGGTCATTCGCGAGGCGCTGGCGCGCGGCGCCGACCGGGCGATCCACGTCGAGGACGATGCGCTGGCCGCGGCCGATGCCATGGTCACTGCCGGCGCGCTCGCCGCAGCGATGAAGGACGAGGCGTTCGACCTGGTCCTCACCGGGCTGCAGTCCGATGACCAGGGGCACGCCCAGACCGGCATCATCCTCGCCGAGCGGCTCGGCATGCCGCACTCCACGATCATCATGGAAGTGGCGGTCGAAGGGGGAGGGGGGAAGGGGGAAGGGGGAAGCCTGCGCGTGAAGCGTGAACTCGAAGGCGGTTGGTTCCAGTGGATCGCCATGCCGCTGCCGGCGCTCCTCACCATCCAGAGCGGCATCAACCAGCTGCGCTACGCGACGCTCAAGGGCATCATGGCGGCGAAGAAGAAGGAGATCCGGAAGGCAACGCTGCCGGCCGGCCTCCAGCCGTCGCAGCAGATCCTCAGCCTGTCGGTGCCGGCGAAGACCAAGCAGACCAGGCTCCTGACCGGCACGCCGGCCGAAGCGGCGCAGGCGCTGGTGAAGGCGCTGCGAGACGAGGCGAGGGCGCTGTGAGGAAGATGCTGTGATCCTGGTCATCGCCGAACAGCGCAACGGCTCGCTCAATCGCGCGTCGTGGGAAGCCGTAGCTGCGGCGCAGCAGCTTGCCGGGGGCGATCCCGTGCGCATCGGCCTCATCGGCAGCGGCGTCGACGCGCCGGCCCGGGAGCTGGCGGCGGCCGGCGACGTGCTGGTGGCCGACGCTCCGGCGCTGGCGGTGTATACGCCCGACGGCTACGCCCTCGCGGCGAAGGCATTGATTGATGCCGCGGCACCAAATCTGGCGCTGCTGGCGCACACCTACCAGGCGCGTGACGTTGCGCCGCTGGTGGCGGCGCGCTTCAACCTGCCGCTGGTGACCGATGTGACGGCGGTTTCCGGGACCGCGGGCGACGCGACCTTCACGCGCCCGATGTTCCAGGGCAAGCTGGCGGCGCAGGTGAAGCCCGTGGGCGCGTCGCCGGCCATCGTCACCGTGCAGATCGGCGCCTTCCGCGCCGACGGCGTGACGAAGGGGAGCGCCGGCCAGGTCTCGGCGGTCAGCCTGTCGATCGAAGCGTCCGCCATCCGCCAGCAGCCTGAGGCTCCCTTCCAGGAAGCGAAGGCGGCCGTCGATCTCGGCCAGGCGGAGCGGATCGTCGCCGTCGGCCGCGGCATCAAGTCGCAGGAGAACCTCGCGGTCGCCGAATCCCTGGCGAAGGCGCTGGGCGCGGAGATCGCCGCGTCGCGCCCGATCTGCGACAGCGGCTGGCTGCCGATGGAGCGCCAAATCGGCAGCTCCGGCCAGACGGTCGCGCCGAAGCTCTATGTCGCCCTCGGCATCTCCGGCGCGATCCAGCACCTCGTGGGCATGAAGGGCTCCCGCACCATCGTCGCCATCAACAAGGACGCCGAGGCGCCGATCTTCGAGGTGGCCGACTACGGCATCGTCGGCGACCTGTTCGAGGTCGTCCCGGCCATCGTCGCCGAGTTGCAGAAGGGCTGAGTGGAGCGCGAGACGCTCGACGTGGACGTGCTGATCGTCGGTGGCGGGCCCGCCGGGATGTCGGCGGCGCTGCGGCTCGCGCAACTACAGAAGGCGGGCGGTCCCGACGCCTCGCAGCTGCAGATTGCGGTGATCGAGAAGGCGCGGGAGTCGGCGGCGCACATGCTGTCGGGCGCCGTGCTCGACCTCTCGGCGCTGCGCGACCTGATCCCTGACTACACCGCCAGGGGCGCCCCGCTGGCAGCGGAGGTCTCGCGCGAGGACGTCTACTTCCTGACCGAGCGCGGCAAGCTGCGGTTTCCCCTCATCCCGCCGCCGCTCCAGAACCACGGCAACGCCATCATTTCGCTCAACGCCTTCGTGCGCTGGCTGGCGACGCAGGTCGAGGCCGAAGGGGTCGACGTCTTCACCGGCTTCGCCGGCCAGGATGTGCTGTTCGACAGCACGCGCGTGATCGGGGTGCGCACCGGTGATCGTGGGATCAGCAAGCACGGCCAGCAGAAGCCGACGTTCGAGCCGGGCGTGGACATCCACGCGAAGGTGACCATCTTCTGCGACGGCGTTCGCGGCAACCTCACGAAGGAACTGCTGCGGCGGCTGCCGCTGGCCGACGGGACGTTCCCGCCGCTCTTCGCGCTCGGCATCAAGGAGCTGTGGGAGCTGCCGGAAGGGCGGCTCGCGCCCGGGAGCGTGATCCACACGCTCGGGTACCCGCTGCGCAGCGAGGAGTTCGGCGGCGGCTTCATCTACGGCATGCCGGGCAACCAGGTGTCGCTTGGGCTGGTCGTCGGGCTCGACTACACGGACCCGCTGTTCGATCCGCACATGGCCTACAACCGCTTCAAGCAGCACCCGCTCGTCTCGGCGCTGCTGCAGGGCGGGCAGATGCTGCGCTACGGCGCCAAGGCGATTGCGGAAGGGGGATGGAACACGATCCCGCGCCCCTACCTGGATGGCGCGCTGATCGCCGGCGAGGCCGCCGGCTACGTCAACTCGCTGCGGCTGAAGGGCATTCACCTGGCCATGCGCACCGGCATGCTCGCGGCGGAGACGGCGTTCGAGGCGATTGGCCGCGGCGACACGTCAGCGTCTTCGCTTGCAGCGTACCAGTCGAAGATCGACGCCAGCGACGTCCGCGCCGAACTCTACCCGGTGCGCAACGTGCACCAGGCGTTCGAGCACGGGCTGCTTGCCGGCATGGCGGCCGCGGGCGCCGCCGTGGTGATGAAGGGGCACGGGCTGCCGACGCTCCATGGCACCGCGGGCCACGACCGGATGCAGCGATTGAGCGCGTACGGACGCCCGTCGCCGACGCCGGGGACCGTGCCACCACCGAGCAACGCCACGGCGGCCGATCGTGTCGTGACGTTCGACAAGCTGACCAACGTCCACTACTCAGGCACGTCGCACGAGGAAGATCAGCCGTCGCACCTGCTGGTGCACACCGAGGTCTGCAGCTCGATCTGCGGACCCGAGTACGGCCATCCCTGCACGCGCTTCTGCCCGGCCAACGTCTACGAAATCGTCCCCGGCCCTGACGGCGCGCCGAAGCTGCAGATCAACGCCTCGAACTGCGTGCACTGCAAGACGTGCGACATCATGGACCCCTACCAGGTGATCACCTGGGTGCCGCCCGAAGGCGGCGGCGGACCGCAGTACAACGGGATGTAATGGCTGACGACTGGCGTTCGTCACCCTCGAAGCGCTTCCAGGCCGCGGCGATCGCGACGCTTGGCTATCCAATCATCAACGCGCTCGGGCATACGCTGCGGTGGCGGGTCGAGGGGTTCGAGCACTTCACGCGCTGCTTCGACAACGGGCGCCGGCCGGTGATGGGGTTCTGGCACGGTCGCATCCTGCCGGCGACCTGGTATTTCCGCCGCCGCGGCATTGTCGTCATCACCAGCGAGAACTTCGACGGCGAGTGGATCGCCGGCATCATCGAGCGCTTCGGCTATGGCACGGCGCGAGGATCGACCTCGCGCGGCGCGAAGAAGGCCATGCTGCAGCTGGTGCGCGACATGAAGCGAGGGAAGCCGGCGGGGTTCACGCTCGACGGTCCGCGCGGACCCGCGAAGGTGGCGCAGCTGGGCGCCGTCTGGCTGGCGCGGGCGACGGGGAACCCGCTGCTGCCGTTCCACCTCGAGGCTTCGTCGCACTGGACGATGCGCAGCTGGGACCGGACACAGATCCCGAAGCCGTTCAGCACCGTGGCGCTGGTGGTGGGGGAACCAATCGAGGTCCCCCGCGATCTGCCGGACGACCAGCTGGATCAGGTCCGCGTGCAGCTCGAAGAGCGGCTGCGCGCGGCTGAAGCGCGCGCAGTGGACCTGTTGTAGCTCCTACGGAATTTCGCGGCCGAACTGATCGTGGTAGTGCCCGTGGGCCGGATCCCACGTGCGCGTGCCGGTGGAGCCGACGCTACCGGTCATCTGCGACAGCGCAATCGCCAGCGCCGCGATGATGCCGCCGCCGACGACGATCAGCAGGAGCCGCCCCTGCGACGTCGTCCCCTCCTTGGGCCCGTGGCACTTCTTGTATTTCCTGCCACTGCCGCAGTGGCAGAGGTCGTTGCGCCCTGGCTTGCTCATGGAACCTCCCGGAAGGCCGCAATTTACCATAGGCCTCCCGCGGTCCATCGACAGGCCGCCATACAATGGCCGCGTGCCGTTGACGCTGATTACCTCCGCTCGATTTGCCGACCACTTGACGCCGCCGGGGCACCCGGAACGGCTCGAGCGCGCGGAGGTCATGCAGGTGGTGGCGTCGGCGTTTGGCGCCGGTGGTGGCGAGGTCGTGGAGCCGCGGTCCGCGACCATCGATGAGATTGCCCGGGTCCACGGCCGCGACTACATCACGCAGATTCGCGAGACCGCCGGGAGGGCGGTGGCGCTCGACCCGGATACCTTCACGTCGCCCGACACCTACGACGTGGCCACGCTCGCGGCCGGGGCGGCGATCACGGCGGTCGATCGCGCGCTTGACGGGCCGCCGGGGGCACGGGCGATCGCGCTGGTGCGGCCGCCCGGACATCACGCCGAGCGCGACCGGGCGATGGGCTTCTGCTTCTTCAACAACGTCGCCATCGCGGCGGCGCACGCGCGTGCCCGCGGCCTGGAGCGGGTGGCGATCGTCGACTATGACGTGCACCACGGCAACGGCACGCAGGCCGCGTTCTATGCCGACCCGGCCGTGTTGTTCATCTCGTCCCATCAGTTCCCGTACTACCCTGGGACCGGCGCGGCAAGCGAGGCGGGCAGTGGCGCCGGCGCGGGATTCACGCTGAACCTGCCGCTCGACGCTGGCGCCACCGATGCGGACTACGAGCTGGTCTACCGCACCACGGCGCTGCCGGTCCTCGAGCAGTTCCGCCCGCAGCTGGTGCTCATGTCGGCCGGCTTCGACGCCTACATGGACGATCCGCTCGGCGGCATGCGGGTCACGGCGCCGCAATTCCAGCGGCTGACCTCGCTCATCGCCGAAACGGCGGACAGGGTGTGCGAGGGGCGTGTCGCCGCCATCACCGAGGGTGGCTACGACCTGCCCGGATTGCGCGCGTGCCTGGAGGCGGCGATCGCCGCGCTCGAGGGGGAGGCCGCGCCGGCTGCGCCAGTGGGTGCGACCCCGCGCGGCGACGCCTGCATCGCCGCTGTCCGGCCGATAGTGGCCAAGTACTGGACGATATAATCGTCGCAGTGCCCGACTACCGACCGCAGGACCTCGACAAGAAATGGCAGGCGCGCTGGGCGGACGCGCGCGCCTTCGAGGTCGAGCCCGATCCCTCACGCCCGAAGTTCTATTGCCTCGAGATGTTCGCGTACCCGTCCGGGCACGCGCATGTCGGCCACGTCCGGAACTACATCATCGGCGACGTGATGGCGCGCACGAAGCGGATGCTCGGCTACAACGTCCTGCATCCCTTCGGCTGGGACGCGTTCGGCCTGCCGGCCGAGAACGCCGCCATCAAGCACGGCATCCACCCCGAGGTGTCGACGCGCGGCAACATCGCCCACATGAAGGGGCAGTTGCAGCGGCTCGGCATCAGCTACGCCTGGGAGCGGGAGTTCGCCACCTGCGACGTCGGCTACTACAAGTGGAACCAGTGGCTGTTCATCCGGATGTTCGAGAAGGGGCTGGCCTACCGGCGCAAGTCGTCGGTGAACTGGTGCCCGAAGGACAACACCGTGCTCGCCAACGAGCAGGTGGTCGACGGCGGCTGCTGGCGCTGCGGCACGCCGGTCGAGACGCGCGATCTCGAGCAGTGGTTCTTCCGCATCACCGCCTATGCCGACGAACTGCTCGACGCGACCGAAGGGCTGGGCAAGTGGCCTGAGAAGGTCCTGACGATGCAGCGGAACTGGATCGGGCGATCGGAAGGCGCCCGGGTCAGGTTTCCTCTGAAGCGTGCCGCGGGCAGCGGGCAGCAGGCAGCCGATCACATCGAAGTTTTCACGACGCGCATCGACACGATCTTCGGCGCGACCTTCGTCCTGCTCGGGCCGGAGCATCCGCTGGTCGCGGCGCTGGCGGACCTGTCGCCCGACCCGGCCGGCTTCCGCCAGAAGGCGCAGGCGTTCCGGCTGCAGGACCGCGCGGCGCGGCAGAGCGGCGAAATCGAGAAGCAGGGGTTCGACACCGGCGTCACCGTTACCAACCCGTTCACCGGGCAGGAGGTGCCCGTGTGGGTCGCCAACTTCGTGCTGGGCGACTACGGCACCGGCGCGGTGATGGCGGTGCCGGCGCACGATCAGCGCGACTTCGACTTCGCGCGCAAGTTCGGCCTGCCGATCCGCGTCGTCGTCACGCCTGACGGCAATCCGCTCGCTGCCGACACGCTGACGGAAGCCGCCGACGCCTACGGCACGCTCGTCGATTCGGGCGAGTACAGCGGCCTGCCGTCCGAGGAGGCGCAGAAGAAGATGATTGCCGCGGCACAGGCGCGCGGCATCGGCGAAGGGACGGTCCAGTACCGCCTGAAGGACTGGGGCATCTCGCGGCAGCGGTACTGGGGCACCCCGATTCCGATGATCTACTGCGAGCAGGACGGCATCGTCCCGGTGCCCGACGATCAGCTCCCGGTTGAACTGCCGAAGATGGCGCAGTTTACCGGCCGCGGCGATTCCCCCCTGGCGCAGGTTCCGGAGTTCGTGAACGTCCCGTGCCCGACGTGCGGCCGGCCGGCGCGGCGCGAGACGGACACGATGGACACGTTCGTCGACTCGTCCTGGTACTTCTATCGCTTCGCCGATCCGACCAACGACGCGCTGCCGTTCGATCCGGCGAAGGTCAAGTACTGGCTGCCGGTGGACTTCTATAGCGGCGGGGTCGAGCACGCGATCCTCCACCTGATCTACTCGCGCTTCTTTGCGCGCGTCTTCCGCGACATCGGCATGGTCGATCACGCGGAGCCGTTCACGCAGCTCCTCACCCAGGGGATGGTGCTGAAGGACGGCAACGTCATGTCGAAGTCGAAGGGCAACGTGGTCGATCCCGACACGATGCTGGAGAAGTTCGGCGCCGACGCGCTGCGGCTGTATGTGATGTTCGTCGCGCCGCCGGAGAAGGAGGTCGAGTGGACCGACGCCGGGCTCGAGGGAAGCTACCGCTTCCTCGGCCGCGTCTGGCGGTTCGTCGACCACTGGAGCGAAACCATTGCCGGAGAGGGTGTCGAGAGCCCGGACACCTGCCCGGAGCTCAACGCCGACGAGCGGGCCCTGCGGCGGAAGGTCCACGAGACGATCAAGCGGGTGACCACCGACATCGAGCAGCGGCAGGTGTTCAACACCGCCGTGTCGGCAATGATGGAGCTGGTCAACGAGTGCTACGCCTTCAGCGAGAAGACGTTGACCGGCCCCCCGGGGCGGCGCGCGGACGAGGACGTCGAGCACGCCGGCGACACGGAACGGCGCGAGACGATCTGCGTCGTCCGGGAGGCCGCCGACGCGCTCATCCGCATGCTGGCGCCGTTTGCGCCGCATACGGCGGAGGAGCTCTGGGAGATGCTGGGCCACGAGGGCGGGCTGGCCGCGGCGACGTGGCCGACCTTCGATCCCGGGGTGGCGAAGGCTGAGGAGATCGTCATCCCGGTGCAGGTCAACGGCAAGCTGCGCGGGCGGCTGACGGTGCCGGCCGAGACCAGCGAGGCGGAGCTGCAGCGGCTGGCGCTGGCCGACACCGGCGTGCAGGCGCACACGGCAGGAAAGACGGTGAAGAAGGTTGTGGTGGCGAAAGGACGCCTTGTCTCGATTGTGGTGGCGTAGTCTCGCCCTCATGCTGGCGCTGGCGAGCAGCAGCTGTGGCTACGCGCTGGCCGGCCGCGGATCGTTCCTGCCGTCGGACATCCAGGTCGTGGCGATCCCGCAACTGGAGAACCTGAGCACCTTCTTCAACGTCGAGCAGGTCCTGACCGAGAAGATCACCGCCGAGTTCATCGGCCGCGGGCAGTACCGCGTCGTCACCGAGCCTGTGGGTGCGGATGCCGCGCTGAACGGCACGGTCACCGGCATCACGGTCTCGCCGATCGGCTTTACCGAGCAGCAGCTCGCATCCCGGTATCTCTTCACCATGACGATGCGGGTGGCGTTCAACGATCTGCGCACCAACACCGTGCTCTGGAGCAACGATGCGCTGGTCTTCCGCGGCGAGTACGAGCTCGCCACCCGCGGCAACCAGCAACTCCAGGGGGACTCGTTCCTCGACCAGGAGCGCAGCTCGTTCGACCGCATCGCCACCGACGCGGCGCGCAGCGTCGTGACGGCCATCCTCGAAGCGTTCTGACGTGCCGCCCCTGACCGCCGCGGCGCTCCGGAAGCAGCTGGCGGCGGGCCAGACCGACTCGCTGTACGTGCTGCTTGGCGAGGACGACGCCGAAAAGGCGGCGGTTGCCGCCCAGTTCCTCGAGACGGTGGACGAGGGGCTGCGGGCGTTCAACGTCGATCGCCTCTACGGGGGCGAGCGCAAGGTCGACGACCTCATCGACGCCGCGGCGATGCTGCCGATGATGGCGCCGCGCCGGGTCGTGCTGGTACTCGAGGCCGAGAAGCTCCTCATCCCCAGGCGCGAGGGCAAGGCCGCCGAAGCCGACCAGGAGAAGCTGGAGGCATTCATCGAGCATCCGCCCGACCACGCGACGGTCGTCTTCGTGTGCGGGCCTCTCGACCAGCGTCGGCGCGTGGTCAAGCTGCTGGCCAAATCGGCCCACGTCGTCGACTGCGGCACCATCGAGGACGCGGCCGACGCCGAACGCTGGCTGAAGGTCCGGGCCGCCAGGGAAGGCGCCACGCTCGATCCGGGCGCCGTCCGCCTGCTCGTCGAGCGCGCCGGGCTCGACATCGTGAGGCTTCGCGCCGGGCTCGAGCGGGTGATTCTCTACGCCCTCGGCCAGCCGACCATCACCGCAGACGATGTCCGGCAAGCGGTGCCGGCCGGCCCCGAGGCCCACGAAGACTTCGGGATCGCCAATGCCATCCAGCGCGGGGATGCCGCCGGCGCGCTGCGCGAGCTCGGGCTGGCGCTCGACGCGGGCGCGGTTCCGTTCGTGCTGATGGGGCAGATCCGATGGGCCGCGGAGAAATCTGCCCCGCCGCGGGTGCGCGAGTCGATCGAGGCGGTCTTCCGGACCGATCTCGCGCTCAAGTCCTCCGGTGGCGATCCGCGCGTCCTGCTCGAAAGGCTGGTCGTGGAGCTCTGTGGAAGCCCGGCCCGGCGCCCGCCCGCGCGCCGCGTATAATCCATCTCACACGGATGAGTTCAGTAGTCGACGACGCGCCGCTGCCGGACGGCGCCAGCGGGGACGTGTCCGCCGATTGGGCGCACCACGCGCGCCACCACATGGTGCTCGCCGCGCTCATTGCGGGCCTGGCCCTGCTGGCCGCGTCGGGCGGCCTGATGTGGCGCAAGCAACAGACCGAGCAGGCGGCCCTCGACGAGGCGATGGCCACGGGGCGGGCGACAACGGCGCAGGCGGTGGCCGCGCTCGATGCCGTGGCAGCCGCCGTGCCCGACCGCGTCGGGGTCATCGCGGAGGCGCTGCGGAGCGGGACGCTGGCGCCGCAGGATGTGCAGCCGCGCCTGGTCGAGGCGCTCGGGGCGGATCCCGCCATCAGCGGCTACGGAGTGGCGCTGGACCCGGAGGCCGTGCCCGGGGTCGCGCTCTTCGCGCCCTATGTCGAGCAGGCCGCCGCGCGCGGCGAGCCGCCGCTCGACATCAACCTCGGCGATCTCTACGACTACACCGACTTCAAGTACGCCTGGTACCGCAACGCGCTGCTCGACGGCGCCGGCTGGGCCGAAACCAACATCTTTCCCGACATCGGCGACCAGGTGGCGCTCTACGCCATTCCGTTCGAATTGCCGGTGACCGACACCGGCGGCGGCGCCTCGGGCGTGGTTTTCGCGACGATCACGTTCGAGAAGCTGGCGGAGCTGCTGGGCAGCCGCGAGGGGGCCAGCGGCTACTCGTTCGTGATCTCGCGCGAGGGGCGCTACATGGCGCACCCGCGCGACGAACTGGTGCACGACGGGGCGGCGGTGTTCACGACCGCCTGGGAGGCCGGCAACACGCCTCTGCACCGCCTGGCTGTCGACGTGATTGGCGGTGCGACCTCCAGCATGGAGACGCGCGATGCCGTGACCGGACGCGTGAACTGGACCTTCGCGCAGCCGGTGCCCTCGACCGGCTGGAGCGTGTTCACGGTGCTGTTTGGCGATCAGTTCACGCCCGACACCGACTGGGAACGGCGCGAGACCTTCGCGATGATCGCCACGGGCCTGGCGGGCGCCTGGCTGCTGGTCTTTGCCGGCATCGCCTACCGCGTGATGTGGCCCGAGACCTTTCACTGGGCTTGGGCCGTCACGCTCACCGTGGCCCTCACGATTGGCGTCGCGGCGCTCTGGACGGTGGCCGATCGCTACCCGCCGGCCATTCCCGACGAGCGGACCGTCGTGCTCGATGCGGCGTCGGCCCACCAGTTCCTCGAAGATACGGCGGCCGGCGCGACCGCCTCGGAAGTTCCGACCGGGGTCTTTGTCCGTTCCGTCGCCATCGAGTCGGGGGCCGAGGTGATGGTGTCCGGGTTCGTCTGGCAGCGTTTCGAGATCGGGCGGCAGGACGGCATCCCCCGCGGCTTCATGCTGCCGGAGACCTTCGACCCTGAGCGGTCGTACATCAACGAGATCTTCAAGCAGCAGGTCGGCGGCGAGGAGTTCATCGGCTGGGAGTTCAAGACGGCGTTCCGCCAGCGGTTCGACTACGGCACCTTCCCGTTCGATCGCCAGAGCGTCTGGGTGCGGATGCGCCCCGACTCCCTGGCCAGCAATGTGGTGTTCGTCCCTGATTTCGGCAGCTACGAGATGATGAACCCGTCGTTCCGTCCCGGCGTCGACAGCGCGCTGATCGTGCCCGGGTGGGACGTGATGGGCAGCTACTTCGACTACCGGATGCACGCGTTCAACGCCTCGCTCGGGCTTCCGGGGCGTGACGGCCAGGCCAACTACCCGGAGCTGTACTTCAACGTCGAGCTGCGCCGCCGCTTCCTCGGACCGTTCGTCACCCACATCGTGCCGGGCGCGGTGACCGCCGCCATGCTGTTCGCGCTGCTGCTCATCAGCTCGCGGCGCGAGGCGTCGGAAGGGCTGCTCGGTTTCTCGGCGGCGGAGATCGTGCTCGGCGCCGCGGCACTGTTCTTCGTCGCCAGCTTCCAGCACTCGGCGCTGCGCGAATCGCTGCTCGCCGACACGCTCATTTACTTCGAATACTTCTATTTCGGGCTCTACCTGCTGATCATGCTGGTGTCGATCAACGCCATCCTGTTCGCGTCGGCGCTGCACGTCCGGTTGATCGAGTACCACGACAACCTGATTCCCAAGCTGACGTTCTGGCCGGCCTGTCTGGCCGCGGCCTTCGTCCTGACGTTCGTGCGGTTCTACTGATGCGCAAGGTATGGGGGCTTGCCGGCGTCACGCTCGCCCTGGTGGCCGCCGCGCTCTACCTGGCCGGGCGCGAGACGCCGCCGATACGCATCGGCATCCTGCACTCCACGTCCGGCACGATGGCCTTGAGCGAGCTGCCGCTCATCGATGCGGCGCAGCTGGCGGTGGCCGAGATCAACCGGGAGGGGGGCGTGCTCGGCCGTCGCCTCGAAGCGATCGTCGCCGACGGCCAGTCGGATCCGGCGGCGTTCGCCGCCGCGGCGGAGCGGCTCATTGCCGAGGACGGGGTGTCGGCGCTCTTCGGCACGTGGACCTCGGCGTCGCGAAAGGCGGTGAAGCCGGTGGTCGAACGCGAAGATCACCTCCTCTTCTACCCGCTGCAATACGAAGGACTCGAGCAGTCGCCGAACATCATCTACCTGGGCGCGGTGCCGAACCAGCAGATCCTGCCGGCAGTGCGCTGGGCCCTGTTCAACCTCGGACCACGCTTCTACCTGGTCGGCTCCGACTACGTGTTTCCGCGCGCGGCGCACGAGATCATCCGCACGCAGCTGTCGCGCTGGCCGGCCGGCGTGGTGGGGGAAACCTTCGTGCCGCTCGGCAGCCCCGATGTCGGCGAGGCCATCCGCGGCATCATCGCGACGAAGCCCGACGTCATCCTGAGCACGCTCAACGGCGACTCGAACGTCGCATTCTTCGAGGCGCTGGGCGCGGCCGGCCTGAGCGCGGAGACCGCGCCGGTTGTCTCGTTCAGCGTGGCCGAGGAGGAACTGCAGTATCTGCCGGCCGCCGCCATGCAGGGACACTACGCCGCCTGGTCGTACTTTCAGAGCACCGTGAGCGGGGCCAACGAACGGTTCCTCGCCCGGTTCCGCGACCGCTATGGCGCCGCGCGGGTGACGAGCGATCCGATCGAAACCGCCTACGTCGCGGTGCGGCTGTACGCCGAGGCGGTCGCCGCAGCCGGCAGCGATGACCCGGCCCGTGTGCGCGAGGCGCTCGCCGACCGCAGCTTCAGCGGCCCTGGCGGGCTCATCCACGTCGACGGCCGGACCCGGCACACCTGGAAGACGATGCGGATCGGCCGTATCCGCGACGACGGCCAGTTCGACATCGTCTGGACCTCGGGGCTGCCTGTCGCGCCACTGCCGTTTCCCGCGCTGCGGCCCGAGCAGGAATGGACGGCGTTCCTCGACCGGCTGCAGGCGGGCTGGGGCGGGAACTGGGCACCGCCCCAGGCGCAGTGAGCCGCTCCTCCCTGGATGTCGTGGCGCGGCGCTTCGAATGGCCGCTCCTCGTGCTGGCGCTGCTCGTGATTCCGGCGCTGGTCGTCGAGAACCAGGCGCAGAGCCCCGACGTCCGGCTGGCGGCAGGCGTCGCCAACTGGGTCATCTGGTTCGGCTTCCTGATCGACTTCCTCGTCCGCTGGGCCGTCGCCCGCCGCTGGTCGTTCCTGCGCGAGGCCTGGTTCGACGCGGTGCTGCTGCTCGTCACCCCGCCCGTCGTCGTTCCCGATTACATCCAGGGCATGCGCAGCCTCCGGGCGCTGCGCCTGCTCAGCCTGCTGCGGACGCTCGCGGTGACTGGCATGCTGCTGCGGCTGGCACGGCGGCTGTTCGGGCGCCGGCGTTTTCACTACGTGGCGGCGCTGGCGCTGGTCATCGTCCTGCTCGGCGCGGTCGGCGTGTATCTCGTGGAGCGCGGCCAGAACCCGGCCATCGGCGGCTTCGGCGATGCGCTCTGGTGGGCGATGGTGACGGCGACGACCGTCGGCTACGGCGACGTGTCACCGACCACGACGGAAGGACGCTTCATCGCCGTGCTGCTCATGCTGGTCGGCATCGGGGTCATCGGCGTGTTCACCGCCACGGTGGCCGGCTATTTCGTTCACGAGGAGGAGGCGACCGCCGACCGCGACGTGCACGCGCGCCTCGAGGCCATCGAGGCCAAGCTGGACGAACTCCTGCGCCGCGACCTCGAGCGGCTCTAGCCAGCCCGGCCCGCGGTATATACTGCGGGGTCTCCATGCGGTTTCGATTGCTTGCCGGGGCCACCGTGGCTCTCTGTGTGACTGCTGGCTGCCGGTACGAGGGGATCTGGACCGGCGCCGAGTTCGTTGAGGAGGGCCTGACGATCCAGGCGGCCGCCGCCGAGCCGCTGTGCGGGTGCATGTCCGTCAGCAACATCTCGAGACAGCCGGTGCACCTGCGGTCCGAGATGGAAGGGCAGCTGCTTGGCACGCTGAACCTGGCGCCAGGCGAGCAGACCAGCTTCCAGTTCGACTGGGGCGGCGTCCGCGAGCAGGAGGTGTTCCGCATCGAGGCCTGGAGCGCCCAGGGCGAGCAGCTGCGCGCTCAAGACGTGCTGCGCATCGACGACAACGGCTGGCCCTGGCACGCCTGCGACATCGCGACCGCCCGCACCGACCAGGAAACCGCCTGCCAGGACGGCCCGTTGAAGCTCGAGACCGGCCGCGCCCGCCTCTGGTGAGATTTGACCCCGCGCGCTGGGCGCCGCTGCTGCGCCTGTTGCAGCACAGCGAGTCGCGTTTCAACGTCCGGCTCGTCTGGATGGCGGCGCTCTCCGGCTTCGCCAATGCCGGGCTGCTCGCCGTCATCAACGCCGCCGCCGACAACTCCGCCCTCGACGCCGCCAACGGGCGATTCGTCGCCCTGTTCGCGATCGTCGTGCTCGTGTTCCTGCGCGCGCAGCGCTACATCCTGCTCACCTCGGTGGCGGAAGTGGAACGGATCCTCGATGAGATCCGCCTGCGCATTTCCGGGCTGATCGCGCGCTCGGACCTGCGCCAGATCGAGCAGGTCGGACGCGCGCAGATCTACGCCAGCCTCCACCGCGAGACGGTGACGATTTCCCAGGCGACCTCAGGCCTGGTCATCGCCGCGCAGTCGCTGCTGATGGTGCTGTTCAGCCTGGTGTACCTGGCCTGGCTCTCGCGCGCCGCGCTCGTGCTGCTGCTGCTGGCGATGGCGATCGCCATCCGCGCCTACCTGAAGCGCTCGGCACTGACGAACCGGCTGATGCACGAGGCCGTCGCGACGGAGAACGAGTACTTCGACGCCCTCAACCACCTGCTCGACGGCTTCAAGGAGGCAAAGCTGCGGCGCGAACGCGCCTCGGCGCTGTCGTCGCGCCTGCGCCGGATCTCGGGACGGCTCCACGACGTCAAGGTCGAGAGCGGATCGAGCTTCGCCATGCAGTTCGTCTACGGCCAGCTCGCCGTCTACCTGCTGCTCGGAGCCGTGGTCTTCCTCCTGCCGCGCCTGTCCGCCGACTACTCGCAGGTGGTGATCAAGGCCACGGCGTCGATCCTCTTCATCATCGGGCCGCTCAACAATCTGCTGGGGACCATGCCGCAGTTCTCGGCGGCGAACATCGCGGCCGAATCGATTTTCCAGCTCGAGGCGCAGCTCGAGCTCGCGGCAAACGGGGCCCCGGGGCCGGATGCCGGCACGGCCGCGCCGGCGGGTGCGGCCGACCTGCACGCGGAGGCGCTGACGTTCCGGTTCACGGATGCCTCCGGTGAGAGCAGCTTCTCGGTGGGGCCGATCAGCCTCGACATCCCGTCGGGAGAAGTGCTCTTCATCGTCGGCGGCAACGGCAGCGGCAAGTCGACGCTGCTCAAGCTGCTGACGGGCCTGTATGTGCCGGACAGCGGGACGCTCCGGATCGGTGACCGGCCGCTGACTCGCGCCACGGCGGCGTGGTATCGCTCGCACTTCGCCGCGGTGTTTTCCGACTATCACCTGTTCGACCGGCTCTACGGATTTCCCGACTCGCCGCCCCGGCTGGCGGAGCTCTTGCGGACGCTGCAGATCGATCAGAAGACGGGTGTCGTCGACGGCCGCTTCACCGCGCTCGACCTGTCAGCAGGGCAGCGGAAGCGGCTGGCGCTGGCCGTGGCGCTGCTCGAGGAGCGCCCGATCCTGGTGTGCGACGAATGGGCCGCCGACCAGGACCCCGAATTCCGCCGGTATTTCTACGAGGAGCTCATTCCGCGGCTGAAGGCGGCCGGGACCACCGTCATCGCCGCGACCCACGACGACCGCTACTTTCACCTGGCGGACCGCGTGCTGAAGATGGAGGACGGACGCTTCGTCGACGCCGGCGGCGCCCGTGGTTGAGGGATAATGCCGCCAACCCTTCGCATGGCCGATACGCCGGACACTCCCGCGCCGCCGCCGAAGCGCGAGCGCTGGCTGCAGCGCTACGAGCTCACCATCACGATGATCCTGCTCGTCGTGCTGTTCGCGCTGGCGATGTTCTGGCCGTTCATCTTCATTTCGATCCCGGCGGGGCACCGCGGCGTGCTCTGGTCGCGGGTCACCGGCACCTACACCGATCGCGTGTACGCCGAGGGCGCCCACTTCATCTGGCCGTGGGACCAGATGACGGTCTACGACATCCGCTACCAGGCGCCGGATCGGATGTTCAACATCCTGTCGGGCGACGGCCTGCCGATCCAGATCGAGCTGACGATTCGCTACAAGCCGTCGGAACAGCAGCTCGGCAACCTGCACGCGGAGGTCGGGCCCGGCTACGCCGAGACGATCGTTGAACCCGAGATCGCGTCGGCGCTGCGCGCCGTCATCGGCAACACGCGCCCGGAGCAGCTCTACGGCGCCAACTTCGACCAGATCCAGGCGCAGGTCGTCGAGTTTGCGTCGCCGCAGATCGGCCTGCGGCACGTCATCCTCGACGACGTGCTGGTGAAGCAGATCACGCTGCCGCCGGCGGTAGTGCAGGCGATCGAGCGCAAGTTCCAGGCGGAGCAGGCGTCGCAGGAGATGCAGTTCCGCCTGACGCGCGAGCAGCAGGAGGTCCAGCGGCGGACGCTCGAGGCCCAGGGGAACCAGATCCTGGCCTCGACGCTGACCGCGCAGTTCCTGCAGTACAAGGGCATCGAGGCGACGCTCGAACTCGCCAAGTCGAACAACGCCAAGGTCATCGTGATTGGCGCCGGGAGCGACGGACTCCCGATCATTCTCAACCCGGACGGAGCCGCCGTCGTGGCCCGGTGACCGAGGAGGTGTCCGCATGACCGAACGTGAACTGGGAGCCCTGCAGATCGTCAACCGCCACTCGCTCTACGCCGGCGGCGTCGGCCTCATTCCGCTGCCGATCGTCGACATGCTCGGGACGATGGCGGTGCAGGTCCACATGCTGTCGGACCTGTCGAAGCACTACGACATTCCGTTCGCGGCCAACCGCGTCAAGAGCCTGCTCACCGCGTTGATCGGCGGCATCGTGCCGGGCGGCCTGGCGTCGGGAATCGTGGCGCCGCTCGTCGGCGCCATCCCCGTGGTCGGCGGCGTGCTGAGCGGGTTCGCCCTGCCGGCGACGCAGGCGGCGGTGACCCTGGCGGCCGGCAAGGTGTTCATCCAGCACTTCGAATCGGGCGGCACCTTCCTCGACTTCGACCCGGAGAAGGTGCGCGACCACTTCAAGCAGGAGTTCGGCAAGGCCCGCGGCTCGTCGGCCGCCTGATCATGCCAGTCATCCCGCTGCTGGTCGTCCACGTCCTCGGCAGCTTCCTCGTGGCGTTCGCGGGGCGGCGTCGCCGGATCGGGTACTTCGGCTTCCTGCTCGTGTCCCTGCTCATCACGCCGATCCTGGCGCTGTTGATGCTGTTCATTACCACGCCGCGAAAGGGTCCTCGTGAAGCGTAGTGTTGTCGGACGTGTCCTGCTCGCCGCCGTGCTCGCCGCCTGGCCCGCGGCGGCGCAGGAGGCCGCAGACACCGTGACCCTGCACCTCAGCGACGGCTCCGTCGTCGTCGGGCGGATTCTGCAGGAGGCGGATGGCCGGGTACGCGTGGCCACCGAAACGTTCGGCGAGGTCACGATCGACGCCGCGCGCATCATCGACCGCGGCGCGGTCGCCGCGCCCCAGCCGGCTCAGGTCGCTGCGCCGCCGCCGCCGCCCACCGCAGCGCCGGCCGCCGCCGGCGTCCAGTGGCAGCGCACCGCCGCCGTCAATGCCTCGTACGTCTCTGCGCCCTTCATCCAGTCGGGGCTCGATCCGAGCATTCCGGAATTGACCGGGGCGGCCATCGGCCTGCCGGGGCGCCAGGTCTCGGTGCAGGCGAACTTGTCAGTCAGGCGCGCCGCCGCCCGCAGCGCCATGCAGTTGACCGGCAGCGTCGGCTACACCGATGCCCAGCCGACCGGCAAGCTGGCCGAGGCGTACTCCGCCGAGTTCGACTACTACGGCGTGATCACGCCACGCGTCTACTGGCTGACCCGAACGACGGAGCGTCGTGACGAGGTGCGACGGATCAACAACGCGTTCCTCGAAACTCTCGGCATCGGCTTCATTGTCAAGCAGACGCCGCGCGCGCGGCTCGACCTGACGCCGGGCCTGGTCGTGCATCACGAAGAGAAGCAGACGCGCTTCGACAACGAGTGGCTCCTGTCGCTCGGCGGAATGGCCGCCGGATCGTTCATGTTCACGCCGCGGTCCGGGATCGAGGGACGGATCATCGGCCGGCGCTCCGTGCAGCACGGCGAAATCTGGTCGTTCGAGTCGTACGCGGGGGTGCAGGCGGCGCTGAGCGCGCGGGTGACACTGACGACCGGGTTGACCTACAACTACGACAACCTGCTGGGGGAGTCGGTGACCGAGATCCCGGCCGGGCGGCTGTTTGCCGGCTCGCCGGAGCTCAGGCTGTTCGCCACCCGCAAGAAGCAGGTGCAGCTGAGCTCAGGGCTGCAAATCAGGTTCTAGCGGCGCCCGCTCGTCGGGCGCGACATAGAACTGGTACGCGTATCGACGGGTCCTGGCCGGCGCCGTTGCCGGAATCTCGGCGCCGTGGGCGATGCCGTGGTTGACGAAGACGACCGCGGTATTCGGCTGGAACGGCATCACCCCAATCGGGTCACACCGGTGCCCGTGGTCTTCAGGAAAGTAGGTGTTGTCCCGATCGATGGCCGGCGGGCTGTCGATCGCGAACAACTGGGTGCCGTACTCCTCGTTGTCCCCCGGCTGCGCGAAATACACCAGGCACGTGACCAGCACCCGCCGCGGATCCAGGTGCGGCGCCAGGCGGTAGCCGGGCCGGCGGAGCATCAGCCGGCCTCGCGAGGCCACGAGCGGCGCCGCCATGGCCGCAGCCGTACCGGCGCCGTACTTGTCGCGATACGCCTCAGAGAGGTGCGGCCGAAACCTGTCAAGGATCGCCGGGAGCAGCGCCTGGGGGACCACCTGCTCCTCGAAGAAGCGCCACGCCTGCATCGAGAACTCGGGGGCGAGGTCTTGCTGACGCGGCTTGAAGTTCTGCTTCTTCGGATCGCGCTGGGAGAAGCAGCTGTCGGGCGGCAGCGCGGCCAGCAGCGCGCGATAGGTGTCGTCCGGCAGCACGGCCGGGACTCGCATGTGGGGCGCCGGTGCCGTGACCATCGGGGCCTCCCTCACCGCAGCCCTCACGTGGGCGAGCACCCGGTCGGCCGCGAACGCGCCTGTGTGCGCGCGTTCCCGGTGCTCGGCGTTGAAGTTCAGGACGTCGGTCAGACGGCGGACTTCGAGGGCGAGCGCCTCGAGCCGGGGGGCTGCCGGCTCCTCCGGCTTCGTGCGAGCCTGGGCCTGGAGCAGGTCCTTCCGGACGGCCGCCGCGGCGGCCTCAGCGGCCTTCCGCGCGTCCTCGCGCCAGTGCGATTTGAGGTAGGCGAACAGTCCGCTGCGGTGGAGCAGTGCCCGCAGCGGCATGCATCTAGGCGGAAGCCTTGGACAGGCGCGCCGACAGGCGCGACTTGTAGCGGCCCGCGGTGTTGCGGTGAATGATGCCCTTGGTGGCCATCTTGTCGACGATCGACACGGTGGCGCTGAGCGCCTTCTTGGCGCCGTCGACGTCGTTGGCGTCGAGCGAGGCGCGAATCGCCTTGAGCGCGGTGCGCAGACGCGAGCGCATCTGCCGGTTCTGCTCCCGGCGCTTGACGTTCTGGCGGTTCGCCTTGAGGGCGGATTTCGTACGCTTGGCCACTCTGTCGGTTCCTCTCCTGAGACTACAAAGGCGCTATTTTAGCACGCCTATTGCGGCTGGAGGACATCCAGCGCCAGCTTCCAGGCGCCATCCCGCTCGCGCACCCAGACCCGGGTGTAGAAGCCCTTTTCGGGCTTGATCGTGGCGTGTTCGCCGGTCGCGTAGGTACCGTAGGTGTAGCCGAGGTCACGCGAGGCGGCGGCCTCGGCGAATCGGGTCTCGCCGGCCGTCCAGGGCGGCTGTGGCGTCAGCCACTGGCGCGCCGCCCCGGGCGTGGTCAGCGGCATGACCCCGCTCCGATGCAGCCGCGCGCCGTCGGCCAGGACGTCGAGGAAGGCGGCGGCCTGCGACCGCTGCGCCTGCGAGTTCAGCCGGGTGTCCGCGGCGCGGAGGGCGACGGTGGCCGCCGCCACGGTGTCGGTTCCCTGATAGCGGCTGCCGGCGGGGGCGCGGACGAACCCTGGCGCGAACGGCGCCTCGGCTGGCAGGTTGATGCCGACATCGATGAGGACGCGGTAGCGGCCGTCGGGCAGCCGCTTCCAGATCGACGCGTAGTTGCCGTAGCGCGGCGCCCCGTTGTCGCGGGCCGGGTTGATGTTGGTGGATGGCCCGGTGAGCCACCCGAGCTCGCCGCTGGCGGCGACGTCGCCGTAGCGCGGCTCCCAGAGCAACTGCAGCCCGCGCGGGGGATCGGGCGCCTGCCGCAGCTGGTCCTTCGCCGGCACGGTCACGTCGCCGGCAAAGCCGACGGCATCGTCGGCAAAGAACTCGAGGAACGCCTGCTTCCAGCCGACCTCGGTGGCGCGCGTCGCGAAGGCGCGCTCGGTGTCGGCCATGGCGGCGAGTGCCGGGGGAATCGCCGACTGCTGCGTGGCCACCGCCGCCGTCATCGCGAGCAGAACGCTCGAGATGATGAAGGCGGAACTGAACGTCCGCATCTACTGGATGATTTCGAAGGTCCCGGTTTCCGGCTTCTGCGTGGAGTAGCGGGGCACCGCCCGGCCGTCCACGATCTCGTACGTCTTGTAGACGATGCGCTTCGCCTGGCGGCCGGCGGACGGGCGCACCGCGCCATCGGCCGAGCCGACCTTCTTCACGTACTCGCGGGTCTCGCGATACGGCGGGATCTGGCGGCCGTACCGGTCAACGGCCCCGGGCCCGGCGTTGTAGGCGGCCAGCGCGAGCTCTTCGTCCCCGTCGAAGCGATCGAGCAGCTGGCGGAGGTACTTCGTGCCGCCGCGGATGTTGTCGGCGGGATCGTACGGATCGGCCACGCCGAGGTCGCGCGCGGTATCGGGCATGAGCTGCATGAGCCCCATCGCCCCCTTGGGCGATCGCGCGCGCGGATCGAACCCCGATTCCACCTGGATGACCGCGCGAACCAGGTCGGGGCGCAGCGCGTTCCGCGCCGCGTACTCGCGCACGAGCGGCTCGAACCGTTCGCGCGCCGCCCCCGAGGCGACGGGGCGCGTCGAGCGGATGGCCGGCGCATCGGGCACGGCATAGGTGTCCGCGCCATCCGACAGGCGGCGATCCGAGAGCACGAGGGTGCCGTTGATGTCGCGCCACGCGTAGATCTGGGCCGAGACCTGGACGGGCCAGGCGAGGAGGAGCGCGGCGGCGGCGATGGTCAGCCAGGACATGGAAACGGTTGAGCTGAGGGAGGTTATTGTACAGCTCTCCACGCCCTGTATCGGCCGTTTCGGGCGGCGATGTTAGGGTGGACACCTCGTCATGGCCGTCCTCGTCACCCTCGCCCAGCTGTCCCTCGCCTATGGCCACCTGCCCCTGCTCGACGGGGCCAGCTTCCGCCTGGACGGGGGTGAACGGGTCGCCCTGATCGGGCGCAACGGGGCGGGCAAGTCAACCCTCCTCAAGGTCGTCTCCGGGGAAGCGGCTCCCGACAGCGGACAGGTGTGGCGCGCGCCGGGACTGCGAATCGCGCGCCTCGACCAGGAGGTGCGGCAGTTCGGCGAGGCGACGGTGCGGTCCGAGCTCGAGAGCGGGCTGCGCCCGCACGCTGCGGCGGAGCACTGGGACGTGGCGCACGTGGTCGACCAGGTCATCTCGCGCCTGGAGTTGCCCGCGGACCGCCGGCTGCGCGAGCTGTCGGGCGGCTGGCGCCGGCGGGTGCTGCTTGGCAAGGCGCTCGTCGCCCAGCCGGACCTGCTGCTGCTCGACGAGCCGACCAACCACCTGGATATCGCGGCGATCGCCTGGCTCGAGGAGCACCTGGCCGACTTCGGCGGCGCGCTGCTGTTCGTCACGCACGACCGGGCGTTCCTCCGCCGGCTGGCAACGCGGATCGTCGATCTCGATCGGGGGCAGCTGACGTCCTGGCCCGGCAGCTACGACACCTACCTCGCCAAGAAAGCGGCCGCGCTCGAGACAGAAGCACGCGACCTGGCGCGGCTCGACAAGAAGCTCGCCGAGGAGGAAGCGTGGCTGCGGCGCGGCATCAAGGCGCGGCGCACGCGGAACGAGGGGCGCGTCAAGGCGTTGCTCGCGCTGCGCGCCGAGCGGGCCGCGTATCGCGCCCGTCCGGGCACGGTGCGGATGGGCATCGAGAAGAGCGACGCGCCGGGGCGGGTCGTGTTCGAAGCCGACGGCATCAGCAAGCGCTTCGGCGAGCGCCTCGTCATCGACAACGTCTCGCTGCGGGTGCTGCGTGGCGACCGCGTCGGGTTCATCGGCGCCAATGGATCGGGCAAGACGACGCTCCTGCGGATGCTGGTGGGGGAGCTGGAACCGGATGCCGGCGACGTGCGGCGGGGCGCCCGCGTGGAGATCGCCTACTTCGACCAGCAGCGTGAGCAGCTCGACCCCGAACAGACGGTGGCCGCCAGCGTCAGCGACGGTGACACCGTGATGGTGAACGGCCAGCCGAAGCACGTGCTCGGCTATCTCGCGGACTTCCTGTTTCCGCGCGAACGGGCGCTGTCACCGGTCAAGGCGCTGTCGGGCGGGGAGCGGAACCGGCTGCTGCTGGCGCGTGTCTTCGCCCGCCCGGCCAACCTGCTGGTGCTGGACGAGCCGACCAACGACCTCGACATCGAGACGCTGGAACTGCTGGAGGAGCTGATCGCCGGCTTCGACGGCACGGTACTGCTCGTCACCCACGACCGCGCGTTCCTCGACAACGTGGTGACGAGCACGCTGGCGTTCTCGGGTGATGGGAAGGTGGTCGAGTACGTCGGGGGGTACGAGGACTACGTGCGACAGGCGAGGGCCGCCCGGAACGTCGAACCCAAATCCCAAATCCCAAGTCCCAGATCCCAAATCCGCCGAACGTCCCCGGAGCGTCCGCGGAAGCGAAGCTTCAAGGAAGAACGGGAGTTCGAGGCGTTGCCGGCGCGCGTGGCGGCGCTCGAGGAGGAACAGCGGCGGCTGCAGGAGGAAGTAGCCGGGCCGGAGTTCTACAAGTCCGGGAAGGCGCACATCGATGCCGTGCTGGCCCGCATCGACGCCATTCACGGCGAGCTCGAACAGGCGCTGGCCCGATGGGTGGAACTGGAGGAGATCGGGTCGTAATGCTACGATTCGCGGCCAATGACCCTCTGGCAACGCTGGCTGCGACAGCCGCAATCGCTGTGGCTGCGCAAGGCCATCTTCCAGGTGCACCTCTGGTGCGGCCTCATCATCGGCCTGTACATCGTCGCGCTCAGCCTGACGGGCAGCCTCCTGGTCTACCGCGTGGAGCTCGAACGGCTGGCGCACACGCCGCGGCCGGCGTTTCAACCGGGTGTCGAGCCGATGAGCACCGAGGCGCTGACCGAGGCGGCACAGCGCGCGTATCCCGACTGGGAGGTCACCCGCGTCGGCAACCGGATCACGCGCCGCAACCCGGCCATCGAGATCTGGGTGGAACGAAACGGCGAGCAGCTGCAGCGGCTCTTCAACCCTTACACCGGCGACGATCTCGGCGACGCGCTCCCCTGGAAGCTGCGCGCGCTCGACTCGGTGGCGTTCCTGCACGACGAGCTGCTGTCGGAGGAACATGGCGGCACGCTCAACGCGATCGGCAGCGCGCTCGTCACGCTCCTGGCCGTGACCGGGTTGTTTGTCTGGTGGCCCGGCATCCGTAACTGGCGGCGGTCGCTCACCATCCGGCGCGGCGTCTCGTGGCCCCGCCTCAACTGGGACCTGCACAGCGCCCTGGGGTTCTGGGGGTTCTTCCTGATCTTCATGTGGGGTGCCACCGGCTTCTACCTGGCGTGGCCGGAACCGTTCGCCAACTACGTGGACAGCATTTCGCCGCCCGACGCGATTCTGGGCCAGCGGCCGGGCGATATCGTGCTACGCAGCGCCACGCAGCTCCATTTCGGCCGCTTCCGCGACTACCCGGCGTTGCAGGCGATCTGGGCGGTCCTCGGCCTGCTGCCGGCGGCGATGTTCGTAACAGGGGTGTACATGTGGTGGAACCGAGTGTTGCGGAAGCGAACCCTCGATCGGGCGGCGTGAACATCAGTCCTCGCGTCGGCAGCCTCAGGCCAACCGCCGTCAACGCCATCCTTGCCGACGTCCGCGCGGTGCAGGCCCAGGGTAAGACGGTGCTCTCGCTCATGCGCGGCGAGCCGGACTTCCGCACCCCCGCGCACATCGTCGACGCGGCGGCACGCTCGCTGGCCGAGGGACGCACGACCTACCCGGACAACCGTGGCGAGGGGCGCCTGCGCGAGGCGGTGGCGACCAAGCTGGCGCGCGACAACGGCGTGAGCTACGACCCGGGCGCCGAGATTCTCGTCACGACGGGCGCGACGTTCGGGATTCACGCGGCGTTGACGACGCTGTTGAGTCCGGGCGATGAGGTGCTGCTGCCCGACCCGGTCTACGACGCCTATCACTCGCCGATCCTGCTGGCCGGCGGCGTGCCGCGTCCGGTGCGGTCGGTGATCGATCAGGGGCGCTTTGCGATTCCGATCGAGGCGCTCGAGGCGGCGGTGACGCCGGCCACGCGCCTGCTGCTGCTGAACACGCCGTGGAACCCGGTCGGCACGGTCTTCACGCGCGAGGAGCTGGAAGCGATCGGCAGCTTCGTCCTGCGCCGCGGCCTGACCCTCGTCAGCGATGAAATCTACGAAGCGATCGTCTACGAGGGACGTACCCACATTTCGCCGGCGTCGCTCGATCCGGAGCTGCGCGCGCGCACGCTGATCGTCAACAGCCTGTCGAAGACGTATGCGATGACCGGCTGGCGGGTCGGCTACTGTGCCGGGCCGGAAGCCGCGATCCGGGCGATGTTCCTGGTGCTGCAGCAGTCGAGCCGCGGGCCGGCCACGTTCATCCAGGATGCGGCGGCGGCGGCGCTTGCCGGCCCCCAGGACGCGGTGGCGGAGATGCGGGAAGGCTACTCGGCCCGCCGCGCGCAGGTGCTGCAGGCGCTCGTCGGCCTGCCGCGCGTCCGCGTGATGGCCCCCGAAGGCGGCTTCTTCGCCATGGTCGACGCGCGCGACACCGGCGTCGCGTCCAACGACCTTCGCATGCGGCTGCTCACCGAGCACGGCGTGGTCGTCGCCCACGGCGCCGCCTACGGCCCCGGCGGGGAAGGCACGCTGCGGGTGTCGTTCGCGACCGGCGGCGACACGCTGGCCCGCGGGCTGGAGCGGCTGCGCGAGGGATTGGGCGCGCTGTGACCGTCGGCGCGCTCAGTCGCGAGCTCGAGCGTGAGGTCGACGGAGACGTCCGCTTCGACGCGGTGTCGCGATCGCTCTACGCGACTGATGCCAGCGTCTACCAGATCGAACCGGCCGGCGTGGTGGTGCCGCGCACGCGCGAGGCGCTCGTCCGCGCGGTGACCCTCTGTGCGGCGGCGCGGGTGCCGATCACCATGCGCGGCGGCGGCACGTCCCAGGCCGGCCAGGCCATCGGCCCCGGCATCGTCATCGACACGTCGAAACACATCAATCGCCTGCTCGAGGTGAACGCCGCGGAGCGCTGGGCGCGCGTCGAGCCGGGCATCGTCCTCGACGAGCTCAATGCCAGGTTGAAGCCGCACAACCTCCGCTTCGCCCCGGACGTCTCGACGGCGAGCCGGGCCACCATCGGCGGCATGATGGCCAACAACTCGAGCGGCGCCCGCTCGGTGTATTACGGCAAGACCATCGATCACGTCATCGAACAGCAAGTGCTGCTGGCCGACGGTTCGATCGTGACCTTCGGCCCAATCCCGCCGGCGGAGCTTGGCTCAGCCTGCGAGCGGCCGGGGCTGGAAGGGGAGATCTATCGCACCGTCCGCCGCGTTGCGGCGGAACAGGCGCAGGAGATCGAGCGGCGGTACCCGAAGGTCCTGCGCCGTGTCGGCGGCTATAACCTCGACGAGTTCGTCGCACCCGACAGGCCGTTCAACCTGGCCAAGCTGATGGTCGGCTCGGAGGGAACGCTCGGCGTGGTACTCGAGGCGCGGGTCAACCTCGTGCCGCTGCCGGCGGCCAAGGCGGTGCTGGCCATCCAGTTCGCCGGGCTGCTGGAGGCGCTCGCCGCTGCGCCGATCATCCTGCGCCACCGGCCGTCGGCCGTCGAGGTGATGGACGGCTTCATCCTGAACCACACTCGCCAGAGCCCGGCGCTGCACGCCATGCGCGAGACCTTCATCGACGGGGACCCGGGTGCGCTGTTGTGCGTCGAGTTCTACGATGACACCGCGGCCGCGCTGCCGCCGCGGCTCGAGGGGCTCGAGCAGGAGCTGCGCGAACGAGGTCTTGGCTACCGCTACTTCCATGCGACGGAGCCGGCGGCGCAGGCGCGCATCTGGAGCCTGCGCGAGGCGGCGCTCGGGCTGTCGATGGCGATGAAGGAGGACGCCAAGTCGATCTCGTTCGTCGAGGACACCGCCGTGGACCCGGCGCGCCTTCGCGACTACATCGACCGCTTCCTCGGCATCGTCCGCAGGCACGGCACGACCGCCGGGGTGTATGCCCACGCATCGGTCGGCTGTCTGCACGTGCGGCCGGTGGTGAACCTGAAGACCGCCGACGGGATCCGGAAGTTCGAGGCGATCGCCAACGAGGTGTCCGACCTGGTCCTGGAGTTCGGCGGCGCGTTGTCCGGCGAGCACGGTGATGGCCTGGTGCGCGGCGCATTCATGCGGAAGATGTTCGGCGACCAGCTGTACGAGGCGTTCCGCACGATCAAGCGCACGTTCGATCCGAACGGCATCTTCAACCCGGGCAAGATCGTCGAGTCGCCACCGATCACCGAGAACCTGCGATTCGGCGCCGGTTACGTGACCCCGGCGCCGGCCACGTTCTTCGACTACGGCGACTACGGCGGCCTGGGCGGCGCGGTCGAGATGTGCAGCGGCCTTGGCGCCTGCCGCAAGACGCTCGACGGCACGATGTGCCCGTCGTACATGGCAACGCGGGACGAGCAGCACTCGACCCGCGGCCGCGCGAACGTGCTGCGCCTGGCGATGACCGGACGCCTCGGCGAAGCGGGGTTGGGTGACGACGGCGTGTACGACGCGCTCGACCTGTGCCTCGAGTGCCGTGCCTGCAAGGCGGAGTGCCCGGTCGGCGTCGACATGGCGCGCTTCAAGAGCGAGTTCCTCGCCGACTATTGGGCGCGGCACGGCACCCCGCTGTCGACACGGCTGCTCGGACGCGTCGGCGCCATGGCGCCGTGGGGCAGCCGGCTGGCGCCGGTGTCGAACTGGCTGATGAACAGCGCCCCCGGGCGCTGGGTGAACGAGCAGGTCGCCGGCATCGACCGGCGGCGGCGCCTGCCGGCCTACGCCAGGCAGACCCTCCGCGCGCGCGTGCCACGTACGGACGCGCCTGACGCCGTCCTGTTCGCCGACACGTTCACCGATCACTACGACCCGGCCATCGGCATCGCCGCGATCGAGGTGATGCAGGCGGCAGGCGTGCGGGCCGGAGTGGTGCCACACGGCTGCTGCGGCCGTCCGCAGATGTCAAAGGGGCTTCTCGCCGAGGCGCGCGCGCTTGCCGAGCGCAATACGGATGCCCTGCACGAGCACGCCGCCGCTGGCCGCCCGATCGTCTTCTGCGAGCCGAGCTGCCTGTCGGCGGTGCGCGAGGACGCCCCGTCGCTGCTGCGCGGCGCCGCCCGCGAGAGGGCGCAAGCGGTGGCACGCGCCGCGGTGCTGTTCGAGGAGTTCATGGCGCCGATCGCCGACCGGCTGCCGCTCAGGGCCGGGCCCGAGGAGATCCTGTTCCATGGCCATTGCCACCAGAAGGCGATGGGCGCCGCGCCGCCGGCCAGGGCGCTGCTGGCGAAGATTCCGGGCAGCGCCGTGGTCGATCTCGACGCCGGCTGCTGCGGCATGGCCGGCTCCTTCGGGTATGCGAAGGAGCACTACGACGTGTCGCGCGCCATCGGCGAGCGCAAGCTGTTTCCCGCCGTGCGCGCGCGGAAACCCGGTGCCGCGGTGGTCGCCGCCGGCACGTCCTGCCGCCACCAGGTGGAGGACTTCACCGGAACGCGGCCGGTTCACCCCGCGACGCTGCTACGCTCCCTTCTTTCCTGAGAGGCCTGATGCCGCTAGCCGAGCTGTCACTCGCCGCCCTGGTGCTCGCCATCATCGTCTCGTGTGTGTCCGAGATGAACGTCGGCATCCTGGCGCTCGCCCTCGCCTGGATCGTCGGCGTCTACATCGGCGGCATGGGACTGAACGAAGTGATCGGCGCCTTCCCCGTGCAGCTGTTCCTGATGCTCGTCGGCGTCACGCTGCTGTTCTCGCAGGCGCAGTTGAACGGCACGCTGGAGCGCGTCGCCCACGGCGCGGTCCGTCTCTGTCGCGGCAACGTCGGGCTGATCCCGGTGATGTTCTTCTTCCTCGGCTGCGGCATCGCGTCGCTCGGTCCGGGCAACGTGTCGACCGCGGCGATGCTGGCGCCGGTGGCGATGGCCGTGGCCTCGCGCGCCGCCGTCCCCGCGTTCCTGATGGCGATCATGGTCGGCAACGGCGCCCAGGCGGGATCGCTCTCGCCGTTCGCGCCGACCGGCATCATCGTCAACGGCATCATGGAGAACATCGGGCTCGGCGGCAATGAGTTCTGGAACTACTGGACGAACCTTGCCGCGCACGCGGCGGTCGCCTTCGGCGGCTACCTGCTGCTGGGCGGCATGAAGCTGTTCCGCCGGGAGTTCGCCGCGCCGGCCACGGAGACAAAGGCGGACCACGGCCTGACGCGCGCGCACTGGATCACGATGGGGACCATCCTGGCGGTGATTGCGGCGGTGCTGTTCGCCAACGCCAACATCGGCATGGCGGCGTTCACCGGCGCGGTGTTCCTGGCCGTCCTGCGCGTCGCCGACCACCAGGAGGCGGTGCGCAAGATTCCGTGGACGCCGATCATCATGGTCACCGGCGTGACGGTGTTGATCTCGCTGCTCGAGCGGACCGGCGGCCTCGACCTGTTCACCGCCGTCCTCGCCCGGTTTGCCAGCCAGGAGTCGGTCACCGGCGTCCTGGCGTTCCTGACCGGCGTGATTTCGGTCTACAGCAGCACGTCTGGGGTGGTGCTGCCGGCGTTCCTGCCGACCATCCCGGGCCTCATCACCCGCCTTGGCGGCGGCGACCCGCTGGCGCTGGCCGCGTCGATGAACATCGGCGCGCACCTCGTGGACATGTCGCCGCTGTCGACCACGGGGGCGATGTGCATGGCGGGCATTACCAACCCGGAGGAGATCAGGCCGACCTATAACCGCCTGCTCGCGTGGGGATTGTCGATGAGCATCGTCGGCGGCATTTTCTGCTTCTTGTTCTTCTAGCCACCACGAAGACACCGAGAACGATCACCACAAAGGTCACAAAGATCACAAAGGTCTCCTTTCGTCCGGGAGCCTTTGTGTCCTTTGTGTTCTTTGTGGTGATTAGCCTTGGTGTCCCTGGTGGTTGAGACGATGCTCTGCGTAGCCGCGCGCCGCGATCGGCCACACGCCGACGACGGTGTCGCCATCCATCGCGTAGAACACGTCGTGCAGGTTGAT
>JBFWUM010000033.1:0-16735 GCA_050247255.1 Vicinamibacterales bacterium
TGATGCCGGCCACGGTGCCGCCGAACCCTTCGACCGGCAATCGGCGGATGTGATGCTGCTTCATCGTTGCCAGCGCCGACTGGACGTCGTCGTCGGGGCCGCAGGTGAACACCGGGCTGCGCGCCACCTCGCCGACGCTGAGCTGCGATGCCCGCGTGTCGCGCGTCGCGAGGGCGATGTACATGTCACGGTCGGTCACCACGCCGACGAGCTTCCCCGCATCATCGACCACCGGCAGAATGCCGCAATCAGCGTCGAGCATCAGGGCCGCAGCCTCTGCCAGGTTCGTCCCGCGGGTGCACGTCCGAGGCGCCGAGGTCATCACGTTCTTGACGTTCATCGTCGTTCTCCTAGGCCGCCGCGCCCCTGGCGGCCTTGCCGTCGTCGATCCTCACCGAGCGCGGTGTCGCCTCGACCTTCGCCGGAAGCGGCACGCTGACTTCGAGCACGCCGTCGGCAAACGTCGCCTTCACGTCCTCGATCTTTGCGCCCTCCGGGAGCGGCACGGCGCGACAGAAGCTCCCGCAGGAGCGCTCGCACCGGTAGACGTCGTCCTTCTCCTCCCGGTTTTCGCTCCTGCGCTCCCCGGAGATCGAGAGGTGGCCGTCGGTCACCTCCACCTTCACGTCCTCCTTCTTGAGACCCGGAAGATCGACCTTGGTGACCAGCCTGTTGTCACGTTCGAACACGTCGATCTGTGGAGCCCAGCGCTCGCCGTCAGGTACCGCCAGCGCGCGAAGTGCCGGCCACTGGACGGCCGTTCCGAACGGCTCATCGAAGACCCGGTCGAGCTCTGACGTCATCTGGCGAAGCAAGGCGAAGGGATCGCGAGCCGCGCGGCCTTCGGCCAGCGCGCCGTCTTTCTGTTCAGCCATGGCACAACCTCCTGCATCTGGGTTCCGGACCCGATGAAACGCGAACCCAAAAGGCAACGTTCGTACCTTCGCGGAACAGCCGCCCGCCTCCAAATGGACGACGAGTCGTTGGTTGTCAACGGTGGACGCTGCATGACGTGCGCGAAATAGTTGCGCGGACCGCGAACAATTCCGCGCCACCTTGGGCATCGGGGAGTCGCGTGAAGGAATACCCGGCGCCGGCCACCCTGGCGCTCGAGGCATGACCTACGCCAGGCTCGATACTCAAGGACTGCAATGGCCGTGTCCAACCGAGGAGCATCCTGGCACGTCCATCCTCCACGAGGAGGCGTTTGCGATCGGTCCGCGCGCCGCGCTGGCGACCGTGCCCTTCGAACCAACGCCCGAGGTGATCACGGCGGAGTACCCGCTCCGGTTGATCACCGGCCGGTCGCTCTATCAGTTCAATGCCGGCACGATGACGGGCCGCACGCCGAACAACGCCCTGAAGCCCGCCGATGTCGTGAGCCTGTCATCGAGTGAGGCCGATCGCCTGGCGATTCAACCAGGGGAGACGGTGAGAATCACCAGCCGGTATGGGTCCATTGGACTCCCCGCGCACGTGGATGCAGGGCTGCGGCCGGGCGACGTGTTCGCGACGTTCCAGCAGCCGAGCAGTCTTGTGAATCTGGTGACAAGCCCGCACCGCGACCCCATCACCAGTACGCCGGAGTACAAAGTGACGGCGGTTCGAGTCGAGCCTGGTCAGCGGCCGATGCAGACGGCAGGCGGCCGGTTGGTCCACGCGGAAAACGTCGCGTGACCGCGGAGAACTTCGATCGCGTCCCCGTGGCGGAGCGACAAACACGCGGAGAATGCGCGGGCACGCGAGTTGCTCGGAAGCCGGCATCATGCGACCCGTATCACTTTGGCGCTACGCCCGCGCGACCGCAGGAGCCATCGCCATCCTGGCGATACTGGGCGCCCCGTCTGCGGCACAGAAGGGCCCAACAGGCACTCTCCGGCTGCCGCAGAACGCCGTCGCGCTCGAGGGGCTCCCAGACGTGCGCATCGACGTCACGCGGGACACGACGAGTCGCCGTGAACTCGATCGCGCGGAAGCAGCCAGAAGCCGGTTGGCCGTCCGAATCACCGATGAACGGTTCTACTGGACGAGCCACGGCGACCGTCCACTGACGCTGACATCATCCGGCGACTTCACGTACCTGTGGTCGGCCGAACCGGGCCGGTACGTCCGCATTCGACGTCTCGACGACAGATTCACCTACGTTGAACATGTCGACACCGAATTCGGCAGCGTGACGTACTGGGGCGAACTCCGCGTCGTGATCGGACGATAACTTTTTGAAGGTGGTGCGCCCTGCAGGACTCGAACCTGCGACCTCCTGGTTCGTAGCCAGACGCTCTATCCAGCTGAGCTAAGGGCGCTTCGGGTTGGGTTTGTGCCCCTGCCGGCCGCAGCCGGTGAGCGCACAAACACTAACTATAGCAGTCTTCCGCCTGAAGGCGGAAGCCACGGCAGGCTGACGCCCAGCCGTGCCAGAATCTGTCAGATGCCCTTTTCCAAGATCGCGGAAAACCGCATTGCCGAGGCCATGCGCGGCGGGGCGTTCGACGACCTCCCCGGCCGCGGCCAGCGGGTCGACCTGGACGAATACTTCAGCGCCCCCGAGGACATGCGCATGGCGTTCTCCATCCTGAAGAACGCCAACTGCGTCCCGTCCGAAGTCCACATGATGAACGAGGTAGCGCGGCTGCAGGACGCCGTCGCCCACGCCGCTGACGAGGCGACCCGGCGCGCGCTGCTGCGCGAACTCGACGCCCGCCAGGCGGAACTCGCCATCCTGCAGGAACGCCGCCGGCGCCGCACATGATCCGCGGCGCCCTCTGGGTTGCGGCCTGGCCGGCGCTGATGTTCGCCGCGGCTGGAGATCTGGCCTGGCCGCAGGCCTGGGGCTTCACCGCCTGGCTGATCGGCCTCTACGCGCTCGTCACGATCTGGATGCACCGGAACGATCCGGCGCTCCTCGCCGAACGCCGTAAGCCTTCACGCAGCGGCCAATCGGCAGCCGACCGGCGCGCGGTGCTGGGACTCTTCGCCGGCTTCGCCGCCTGGATCGTCCTGATGCCGCTCGATGCCCGCCGCTTCCGCTGGTCTCCGCCGCTTCCCGTCGCGGTCCAGGCGTGCGGCGCAGCCATCCTGCTGGCGTCCGGAATCGTGCTGTTCCGCGCCTTCTACGACAACACGTTCCTCTCCGGAACCGTGCGGATCCAGTCGGACAGGCAGCAGACGACCATCACGACCGGCGCCTACGCGTTCGTGCGCCACCCGATGTATCTCGGCATCGTGTTGATGTTCTTCGGCGCGCCGCTGCTGCTCGGATCGGTGGCCGGCCTGATCATCGCCGCTGGCATCGTCGGCCTGCTCGTCGCCCGTATAGCCGCGGAAGAACAGCTCCTGGACCGGGAGCTGGCCGGCTACACCGAATATCGGCAGGCGGTCAGATACCGGCTGTTGCCGGGCGTCTGGTAGCTACCGCCCGGACGGCGTAAAGCCGAAGCGCTGCCAGAACGGGCGCGCGTCGCCGGCGCCCGCGGGACGCAGCGGCGCCACCGGGGCCATGCTCGTCGCCGTGAACGGCGTGCCGCTGTAGAGCGCGCTCGACACCGTGCCGGTCGTCGCCCCTTCCGCCCAGTTGTAGTAGAGCCGCACGCTGTTGTCCGACAGCCGCACCAGGTCGGGATCGTTGGCCTGCGAGATCCCGGTGTCGAACTCCTGCGTGAACGTCAGCCCGTCGCTGGCGGTCGACATCAGGAACTTCAGCGTGTTGTTGCGGAAGTAGAACAGCGAGACGGACCCATCGGGATTCACGAGCGCGCCAGGATGCTCCGCCGATTCCGACAGCGTCGCGCCGGTGCCAATGCGCACGCCGGCATCCATCGTCCAGTTGAGCATGTCGCTCGAGAACGCGCTCTTCGTCGGGTGCACCTTCAGCCCTTCGCCCGGCCGCGGCAGACTACTGAAGTACATCCGCCACAGCCCGTTCGGCATCTGCACGATCGACGCGCCGCTCGGCACGAAGCCGGCCGCCGCCTCGGTGATCCGCATCCCCGACTCGATGGTGAACGTGACGCCCTCGTCGCTGCTCACCGCGCTGCCGATGCCGTTGTCGGTGATGTTGTAGGCGCGGATGCGGCCGTCCGGGGCGCGGACGACGCGCATGTGGCCGTAGCCGGTCGGCATCCGCGTCCCCTCCTCCATCGTGAAGTTCAGGCCGTCGGCGGAGATCGCGCTGCGATACTGCCCGCTGGCAAACACATACATCCGGTAGCGGCCGTCGTTCAGGCGAATCGTCGTCGAGTCCGCGAAGGCCCCGGTGAAGCCGAGCGCGGCGCCGTCCAGGCGCACGCCTTCGGGCGTCCAGGTGTACGGACTTGCCGGCAGCGCTCCCGGGGTGGTCGACGTCGCCGGGGTCGCCGTCGACGGAGTCGAGGTGCTGCTGGGGGCGGTCGGCGACGCGCTGCCGCCACCGGACGATCCGCCTCCGCAGGCGGCGATGAGCGAGGTGCAGAAAAGGATCGCGACGGAGCGGGCCGGGTTCATGGCCCGCAACTATACCAACTGCTGAGCTAGGGGCCGACCGTGACCGGCAGCCGTCCGGCCGCTGGCTGCGCGCTGAAGAGCGCATTCATGGCGGCACGCTCGGCGGTCGGCGCCCAGTCGTAGGTCAGCGCCAGCATCGGCACGGCGGGGAGTGCGGCGGCGGCGTAGGGGTTGCCGAGGAGCACTGTTGCCATCGGCACGCCGGCGGCCGACGCAGCTGCGGCCAGCTGCTCGAGGCTACGCGCGAGCGGCGTAGCGAGATCCATCCGTCCGCTGCCCGACATCGTCCGCACGAACACGCCAGCTACGACCGCCCGATGCTGGGCGACAGCCGCGACGGCGGCATCGATCTCGGCCGGCGTTGTCTGATCGGACAGCTCCACCCGTCGCACCTGCAGACCGCGCTCCCGGAGCGACGCAGCCATCACCGCGCCGGGCACCTGGCGCGCCCACCCGCTCTGGTAGTCGAGCACGTTCACGAGCAGCACCGAGTCGCCGGCGGCCACACCGAGCGGCAGCGTGCGGCCATCGTCGCGAACCAGGGTCACCGCCCGGCTGGCGACATCGTCCGCCACGGCGGCCGCTTCGCGCGAGCCGACGCGATCAGCGATGGCGTCGAGCGGCACGAGGCGTACCTCGTGCAGCCCGAGTCGCGCCTTGGCGCGCAGGATGCGGCGCACCGATTGGTCGATGCGATCGAGGCTGACCTCGCCCCGCTCGACGGCGGCGGCAATGGCGAAGAACGCGTCCTCGACATCGGTGACGTCGAGCAGCAGGTCGTGGCCGGCCAGCAGGGCCCGCACGACCGCCTCGCGCGGAATGGCAATCTGCGCCAGGCCAGCCATGGCCAGCGAGTCGGTGAGAACGAGGCCGTCGAAGCCGAGTTCGTTGCGAAGAAGCGCAACGATGGCCGGAGAGAAGGTGGCGGGAGCAGCATCAATGGCCGGCAGGGCGATGTGCGACGTCATCACCGCCGCGGCGCCGGCGGCGATGCCCGCGCGGAACGGCGGCAGCTCCACTGCATCGAGCCGCTCGCGCGGATGCGGGATGAGCGGCAACCCGAGGTGGGAATCGACCGCGGTGTCGCCGTGCCCCGGGAAGTGCTTCAGCGTGGCGAGCATCCCGGCCGACTGCAGCGCTCGCACGTACGCCGACACCATGGTCGACACTTGCGCCGGCGTCTCCCCGAACGACCGCGTGTTGATAACCGGGTTGCGCGGGTTGTTGTTGACGTCGGCCACCGGAGCCAGGTTGAGGTGCACGCCGATGGCGCGCGCTTCCGTCGCCGTGATCCGCGCCGCCTCCTCGAGCAGCCCGACATCGTTGGCGGCCGCAAACGCCATCGCCCTCGGGAACGCCGTCCCGCCGGCTATGCGCATGCCGACACCGAACTCGAAGTCCGATGCCACCAGCAGCGGCGTGCGCGCCAGTGCCTGCAGCCGGTTCAGCGTCGACGCGGCGGCAAGCGGTTGCCCGGGTACCGGGCCAGACGCATCGGGAGCGCCAAACACGATGACGCCGCCGGCGTGGAACTCGCGCACGGCCCGCGCCGCGCGCCCGAACGGCTCGCTGTCGGTTGGTGTGAAATCGGAGCGGATGGGGACGACGAGCAGCTGGCCGATGCGCTCGTCGAGCGACATGCCGGCCAGCGTCTGCTCGACCCAGCGGGTCGAGTCGACGGTCGGCTGCTGCGCGACCAGCGTCAGCAGCCCGGCGATGGCAAGCAGGATGACCGGAATGCGGCCAGTATAATCGCCTCGTGAGCCACGTGGAGCACAAGGCGCAGGCGCCGCGTTCGATTGCGTGCTACGTCCTGACGGTCAGCGACACGCGCACGGCCGAGACCGACACCAGCGGGCGCGCGATCGAGTCACTGCTGAGCGAGGCGGGGCACCGCGCGATCACTCGCGCCATCGTCAAGGATGATCCCCGGGCGGTGACCGCGCACGTGCAGCAGGCGCTCCAGGACCCTGCGGTGCAGGTGGTGATCACGACCGGTGGCACCGGCGTCACGTCGCGGGACGGCACGTTCGAGGCGATCGATCGCCTGCTGGAGAAGCGGCTCGACGGCTTCGGCGAGCTGTTCCGCATGCTGTCGTTCAAGGAGATCGGCGCGGCCGCCATGCTGAGCCGCGCGGCCGCCGGCACCGCCGCCCGCAAGGCGATCTTCGCGCTGCCAGGGTCTGAGCATGCGGTCCGCCTGGCGATGACCCGGCTCATCCTCCCGGAACTGGGTCACGTGGTGCAGCAGGTGTCGAAGTGAACACCGGCACGAAGATGCGCCCGATCGCGCGGACGATTCCGCTCGACGAGGCGCGCCGGCTGATTGACGGGGCGATTACGCCGATCGAGCGCACCGAACGGATCGCGCTCGCGGAGGCGAATGGCCGGGTGCTCGCGGAGAGCATCACCGCCGCAGCCGACGTGCCTCCCTTCTCTCGCGCCGGCATGGACGGCTACGCGGTGCGCGCGGCTGACACGACTGGCGCGTCGCGCGAGACGCCGCGCACGCTGACGCGCATCGGCACGGTGTTCACGGGCGAGGTCGCAACGGCGACGGTCGGCGACTGCCAGTGCGTGGAGATTGCCACGGGCGCTCCCCTCCCCGCCGGCGCCGATGCGGTCGTCATGGTGGAGGAAACGTTTCGCGAGGCCGAGAGGGTGTCGGTCTTCGCGTCCGTGAAGGCGCAGCAGAACGTCGGGCGCCAGGGGGCTGACATCGCGCGCGGGACCACCGTGCTGCAGCGCGGGGACCTGCTCAATGCGAGCCGTCTCGGGGCGCTGGCAGCTCTGGGTACTGGTGATGTGCGCGTCTACGCGCGTCCGCGAGTGGCGATTCTCTCGACGGGAAACGAGATCGTCGAGCCCGGCGTGGCGCTTGGCCCCGGCCAGATCTACGACATCAACCGCTTCACGCTGTCGGCGCTGGTCGCAGAGCATGGCGGCGTGGCGGCGCCGCGGCGGCCGGCGGGCGATACGCTCGACGAGCTCACCCGCGCCATCGACGACTGCCTGGCGGATGACGTGATCGTGTTCTCTGGAGGAAGTTCGGTTGGCGAACGCGACCTGATCCTCGACGTGCTGCAGGCGCGGGGACAGCTGTTGTTCCACGGCCTGGCGGTGAAGCCTGGGAAGCCGACCGCGTTCGGCACGATCGCCGGCACGCCGTTCTTTGGGCTGCCCGGCTACCCGACTTCGTGCCTGTCGAACGGCTACATCCTGCTGGCGCCGGCGCTCCGCCGGATGGCGCGGCTGCCGGCGGCGCTGGCACGCCGCGTCGAGGCGCGGCTCGGCCAGCGGCTTTCGTCAACGGTCGATCGCCACCAGTTCTATTCGGTCAGGATGGTGGATGGCGTCGCCATGCCGGCGTTCAAGGCGTCGGGCGACATCACCAGCCTGTCGCAGGCCGACGGCTACATCGAGATTCCGATTGGCGTCGACGCGCTCGACCAGGGCGCCATCGTCGAGGTCACGCTGTTCTGATGACTGAAGCCCAGAAGAAGATCGCAACCACCATCGGCGTCGACGTGGCGAGGCGCCACATCTTCCTGTGCGCCGATCAGACGACGCCGAAGTGCTGCGACAAGGACCGCGGCATTGCAGCGTGGGACTACCTGAAGAAACGGCTCAAGGCGCTGAAGCTCTCCGAGCAGGGGGGCGTGCTGCGCACCAAGGCCAACTGCCTGCGCATCTGCGAAGGGGGGCCGATTGCGGTCGTCTATCCGGATGGGGTCTGGTACGGGCAGTGCGATCCGCCCGTGCTCGAGCGGATCATCCAGGAGCATCTGATCGGCGGCACCCCGGTCGCCGACCACGTCATCACCGCGCGTCCGCTGAGCCGGGACTGAAGTCCCGGGCTCCGTACCTACCGTACGGAGTCCGGAACTTTAGTTCCGGTCTTATCTGAACCGGGCCTGTAGCTTCTCCAACTCCGCGCTGCCGGGGCACAACGCCTCGTATGGCATCTGCGTCAGCGGCGTCGCCACGGTGTTGTTCTGCTCGTGCAGGTCGCTCGAATCGGGCTGGATGTAGAGCAGCCCGGTGAGGATCTCTCCCTGCTTCTGCCGCTCGCGGATGTAGGCGTAGGCGCGGTCGCGGTCGGTGGCGTCGTAGTCGTCCGCGCACTTGCGCAGCCGCACCCAGCTGCCGTCGTGCAGCTTCACGTTCTTCACCGCGCCCGGGTCGTACTCGGTGGTGATGGCGGATGCCGGCGCCACGAAGTCAGCGGCGACCACCTCGACCTCGTGCTCGCGCGTGTAGGCGTAACTCTTGGTCGACCCTTCGTGGTCGTTGAACGTCACGCAGGGCGAGATGACGTCGATAAAGGCAAACCCCTTGTGCGCCAGCCCAGCCTTGAGCAGCGGCACCAGCTGCGCCTTGTCGCCCGAGAAGCTCCGGGCGACGAACGTGGCGCCGAGGGTCAGCGCCAGCAGCGCGCCGTCGATCGCCTCCATGGTGTTCGCTTCGCCCTTCTTGCTGAGCGATCCGGGGTCGGCCGAGGCCGAGAACTGCCCCTTCGTCAGCCCGTAGACCCCGTTGTTCTCGAGCACGTAGAGCACGTTGACGTTGCGGCGGATCGCGTGACAGAGCTGGCCGATGCCGATCGACAGCGAGTCGCCGTCGCCCGAGACGCCGATGTAGACGATGTCGCCGTTGGCGGCGTTGGCGCCGGTGACCAGCGCCGGCATGCGGCCGTGGACGCTGTTGAAGCCGTGCGCCTCGCGCAGGAAGTAGGTCGGCGTCTTCGACGAGCAGCCGATGCCCGAGAGCTTGGCCACCTTGTGCGGCGGGATCGACAGCTCCCAGAACGACTGGATGATGGCCGCCGTGATCGAGTCGTGGCCGCAGCCGGCGCAGAGCGTCGTGATGGCGCCCTCGTAGTCGCGGCGAATCAGCCCGATGGCGTTCTTCTGCAGCGCGGGATGATGAACCTTGGGTTTGGCGATGTATGTCATGGCTACGCTGCCTTCTCGATCTTTGCCTTGACGCCCGAGATCACGTGGTGCGCGCTCATCGGGAACCCTTCGTAGTTCCTCACGGACTCCAGCTTCTCCACCGGCACCCCGGTCTCGAGCATCAGCATGTTGCGCAGCTGCCCGTCGCGGTTCTGCTCGACGATGAAGTTGATCTCGTGCGACTCGAGGAACTTCGTGACCTCCTCCGTGAACGGGAAGCCGCGAATGCGCATGTAGTCCAGGTGCAGCCCTTCCTTCGCCATCAGGTCGAGCGCCTCGACGCAGCCGGCGTGGCAGCCGCCGACGGTGACCAGCCCGAGCTTGGCGCCAGGTGACGCCTTGATGATCGGCTGCGGCACGAAGCGGGCGGCGCGCTGGACCTTGCGATCGATGCGGTCCATCACCTCGGCATACTCGACGCCGTCCTCGGTGTAGCCGCCCAGCTTGTTGTGGCCGGACCCGCGGGTGAAGTACGCCCCCTTCGGATGAATGCCCGGCAGCGTGCGGTACGGAATGCCGTCGCCGTCGACGTCGAGGTAGCGATGGAAGGTCTTCACCTGCTCGAGCTCGGCGGCCGACAGCACCTTGCCGCGGTCGGGACGGTAGCTGTCGTCCCACTGGAGCTTGGGCACCATCCAGTCGTTCATGCCGATGTCGAGATCGCTCAGCACGAACACCGGCGTCTGGAAGCGCTCGGCCAGGTCGAAGGCGGCCACGGCGAACTCGAAGGCCTCCCTCGGGTCCGACGGGTAGATGCAGATGTGGCGCGTGTCGCCGTGCGACGCGTAGGCGCACGTCATCAGGTCGCCCTGCTGCGTGCGGGTCGGCATGCCGGTCGACGGGCCAGTGCGCTGCACGTCGAAGATCACCGCCGGCACTTCGGCGTAGTAGGCCAGGCCGATGAACTCGTTCATCAGCGAGATGCCCGGGCCCGCGGTCGGCGTGAACGAGCGCGCGCCGGCCCACGACGCGCCGATGACCATGCCGATGGCGGCGAGCTCGTCCTCGGCCTGCAGAATCGCGTACTTGTTGCGGCCGGACTCCTTGTCGACGCGGAACTTCTGGCAGAACCCCTTGAACGCCTCCATCAGCGACGTCGCCGGAGTGATCGGGTACCAGGCGCCAACGGTGGCGCCGGCATAGACGGCGCCAAGCCCGGCGGCGGTGTTGCCGTCGATCAGGATCGAGTCCTTCGTCTTGTCCAGCGGCGACAGGTGGATCGGCAGCGGGCAGCTGAAGTGCGTCGTCGCGAAGTCGTAGCCGAGATCCACCGCCTTCTGGTTCGAGTCCATCAGCGCCTGTTTCTTCGAGTACTTCTCCTTGAGCAGCGCGCGGATGATGTCGGTGTCGATGCCCAGCAGCGCGGCCAGCGCGCCGGCGTAGGCGATGTTCTTCATCAGGATCCGTTCGCGGACCCCCTTGAAGTGGGTGTTGCACATCTCGGCGAGCGGGACGCCGAGGTAGGTCACGTCCGGCCGCTTCAGCCGGGCATCGAGCGGCCAGGTCGAGTCGTAGAGCAGCCAGCCGCCGCTCACGACTTCGGCGACGTCCTTCTGGTAGGTCGCCGGGTTGAGCGCCACCATCAGGTCGAAGTGCGGCGTGCGCGCAGTGTAGCCGTCCTTGTTGACCCGGATCTCGTACCAGGTGGGTAGCCCCTGGATGTTCGACGGGAAGACGTTCTTGCCGGTGACGGGAATCCCCATCCGGAAGATCGCCTGCATGATGAGGCCGTTTGCCGAGGCCGATCCGGTGCCGTTGGCCGTCGCGATCTTGAACGCGAAATCGTTAGTGCGATCCATCTATACCGCCGTCAACTGGATGACCGTGCCGCTTGCGTGGGGAATCTGGATGACCGACTTCCGCATGTCCCAGGCGTAGGTCGGGCAGCGCTCGGCGCACAGGCCGCAGTGCACGCAGACGTTCTCGTCCTTCACCATCACCCGCTTCGTCTGCTTGAGCGGGCCGGAGACGAACAGCGGCTGCGACGGCTCGGTCCGCGGCGCGCTCAGGCTCCCGGTGAGCGCCGCCTCGTCTTCGACGAGCGGCACGATGGTCAGGCAGTCGGTCGGGCAGATGTCGACGCAGGCGTCGCACTCGATGCAGAGCGCATCGGTGAAGTGCGTCTGCACGTCGCAGTTGAGGCAGCGCTCCACTTCGGCCGCCGTCTGCTCCGCCGTGAACCCCTTCTCCACCTCCATGGTCATGTTGGAGAAGCGGAGCGGCATCTCGACGTGCACCATCTTCTGCCGCTGCGCGGGGTTGTAGTTGTTGCTGTAGGCCCACTCGTGCAGCCCCATCTTGGTGCTGCTCAGCGTGACACCGCGCGGCGGCCGCTCGGTGACCGGGACTCCCTGGCAGAAGTTGTGGATCGAGATCGCCGCCTGGTGGCCGTGCTCAACCGCCCAGATGATGTTCGCCGGGCCAAACGCCGCATCGCCGCCGAAGAACACGCCGGGACGCGTCGACATGTGCGTCACCTTATCCACGACCGGCATGTCCCACTTGCCGAACTCGATGCCGATGCCGCGCTCGATGAACGGGAAGGCGTTGTCCTGCCCGATCGCCAGCACCACGGTGTCGCACGGGATGATCTCGCGCCCGGCGACGGTCTGCTTGAGGCCGGTTGGCATCTCTTCCGACGTGAACTTGTCGAACTCCATCCCGGTCAGCGTCCCGTTCTCGACGATGAAGCGGACGGGTTGGAGGTTCTCGAGGATCTCGACGCCTTCTTCCTCGGCGTCCTCGAGTTCCCACGGAGACGCCTTGAAGTACTTGCGCGTCTTGCGCGCGATGACCTTCACGTCGGTGGCGCCGAGACGCTTCGCCGAGCGGCAGCAGTCCATCGCCGTGTTGCCGACGCCGATGATCACCACGCGCTTCCCCACCGACTCGACGTGGCCGAAATGGATCGACTCGAGCCACTCGATGCCGATGAACACCTGCGCCGCCGCCTCCTGGCGCCCGGGGATGTCGAGCTCCTTCCCCTTCGGCGCGCCGCTGCCGACGAACACGGCGTCGTACTCGTTGCTGTCGAGCAGCGCCTGCAGGCTGTTCACCGGCGTGTTGTAGCGAACGTCGACGCCCATGCCGGTGATGTAGCCGATCTCTTCGTCGAGGACCTGTTCGGGGAGCCGGAAAGAGGGGATGTTGATACGCATGAGGCCGCCGGGCCGCGGCAGCTTCTCGAAGATCGTGACCTGGTAGCCCAGCGGCATCAGGTCGTTGGCCACCGTGAGCGACGCGGGACCGGCGCCGATCAGCGCCACCTTCTTGCCGTTCTTCTCGGCCGGCGCCGTCGGCAGCAGGTGCGTGACCTCGTCGCGGTTGTCCGCGGCCACGCGCTTCAGGCGGCAGATCGCCACGGGCTTCCCGTCCACGCGCGTGCGGCGGCAGGCCGGTTCGCACGGTCGGTCGCAGGTGCGGCCCAGAATTCCTGGGAACACGTTCGATTCGCGGTTGACGAGATACGCCTCGGTAAACCGTCCCTGCGCGATTAAACGGATGTATTCCGGAACGTTGGTATGCGCCGGGCATGCCCACTGGCAGTCGACGACGCGATGGTAATAATCCGGGTCTCCGACGTTGGTTGGGTGCATTGGGGCCGATTATAGGGCATCCAACCGCTTACGCTTCTTCCCACCGGAAACGCGCCGCCGCGAGGGCCGAAAACAGAATGGCGAACGCCATCAGGACCAGCACGGGCGCCACGGCTGCTTCCATGCCCTGCCCGCGCCAGGTCATCGCGTCGAAGCCATCCACCGCCCAGCGCACCGGGATCACCAGCGTCACCTGCTGCAGCCACGCCGGGAAGACGAACGCCGGCACCCAGGCGCCGCCGAGCATCACCATCACCAGCACGGCCAGCGTCGTGATGCCGCGCGCCGTGGCCGGCGAATTACCAAAGGCCGCAATGACCAGGCCGAAAGACGAGGCCATCAGCGCGCAGGCCACGGCGATGAGCACCATGCCGATCAGGCTGCCGTAGACCCGCACGCCAAAGACGATGATCGCGAAGAGGAAGCAGACGGCCAGGATGAGGAGCGAGATGAGCGCGCCGCTCACCGCCTTGCCGGCCAGCAGGTTGACCTTCGACACCGGCGCGCTGCGGAACCGCTTCCACAACCCGCGACGCCGCTCGAGCAGCATCTCGACGCCGAGGTTGGCCATGGCGAACAGCAGGAACTGCACCGCCATGCCGCCGAACGAATGGGCGTAGCCGTTGTACGGCACGTCTTCGGCGCTCGTCATCGCCTGCTCGCGCACGCTGTACGGAATCGCCAGGCCCGGCCGCCCGCCGCCGGCAGGGTCTGCCGGCTGATCCGCGAGGCCCCGGGCCGCGGTGAGCATTTGTGTGAGCAGCTGCTTCTGTGCGGGAGAGATGTCAGACGACGAAGCGATCTGCGGCAGGGTCTGGTCGATGATCTGCTGACCCTGCTGGCCGCCAAACACCTCTCCGGTGACCGCCTGCATGACGTGCTGCGTCATCACGCCGCGGACCACGGCCAGTTCCATCGTGCGCGACGGGTCGTAGACCAGATCGAGCGGCGGGCGATTGGCGCCGCCGAACAGGGCCTGGCCGGCGGCGTCGCCGAATCCGTCCGGAATGATGACCGCCACCGGCAGGTCGCCCTGCTGCACGGCCGCGCGCGCCTCCGCCTCGGGGGGCGTGGTCACTGCGAAGGTGCTGTCGCCACGGGCGCCGGCGAGAATGCCGCGCGAAATCGCGCTGTCGTCGAGATCAACAATCGCCACGTCGATGCGCGCCGGCTCGTCTGATCCGCCCGCATCGTTGAAGAGGGCGCCGAAGAAGGAGGCGATCGCAATCGGGACGACGAAGCTCACGATCACCGAGCGGCGATCGCTGAAGAACAGTTGCAGGTCCTTGCGGACCATCGCGGCAAGTGCGGTAAAGGCCATCAGTCGCGCAGACTCCTGCCGGTGAGTGCCAGGAACACCGTCTCCAGGCTGGCCGGGCCGCCGGCGCCGGCCGCAAGCCCTTTCACGCCGGCGAGCGTGTCGTCCGCGATCACGCACCCGCGGTCGACGATGACGACGCGATCGGCGAGGCGCTCTACTTCCTCCATGTAATGCGTGGTGTAGAGCAGCGCCTTCCCCTGTGACTTCAACAGCTCGAGGTTGTCGAAGATGGCGTTGCGGCTCTGCGGATCGACACCGACAGTCGGTTCGTCGAGGATGAGGATGTCAGGGTCGTGCAGCAGACCGGCGGCGAGGTTGAGGCGCCGCTTCATGCCGCCGCTGTAGGCGCTGACCTTGTCGCGCCGGCGATCGGCCAGCCCGACGAGGGTCAGCACCCGATCGATCGCTTCGCCCAGCGCGAATCCCTTCAAGCCATACAGCCCGCCGAAGAATTCGAGGTTGGCCTGCGCGCTCAGCTCGTCGTAGAGCGCCAGCTCCTGCGGCACCAGGCCGATGCGCCGCTTGCGCGGGTCGGTGTCGCCGGCCAGCGGGCTGCCGGCAATCCGGACCTCGCCGGCGTTAGGCGTGAGCAGTCCCGCAATCATCGAGACCGTAGTCGTCTTGCCCGCGCCATTCGGCCCGAGCAGCCCAACCAGCTGCCCCGCCTCGACGGCCAGCGACACATCGTCAACAGCGACGAGCGCGCCGAAGGTCTTGCGGAGGTGCCGGACGTCGAGCACGCCTACGCCAGGCCGCGAGTGAAGGCGTCGAGCAGCGCGTCGGCGCTGCTCCGGGCCATCGTCTCGTTGACCCCGACGGTAAAGCCGCCGTTGGCCGCGGGAGCGCCCAGGCGAATGCCGTCGGCCGCCAGGCGTTCGCGCAGCGCCGCCGCGCGCGCAGCCGGCACCTGGACACCGAACAGGTTCGTGCCGTCGGGAATTCGACGCACGCTGACGCCGTCGAGGCGTTCCAGCCCGGTGGCCAGCGACTCGGCGATCGGAATCGCCTTGCGCAGGCGATCGGCGAAGCCGTCCGCGTAGTGGAGGGCGACCGCGGCAAACGGCCACGCCTGGTAGAGGCCGCCGCCGAACATGCGCCGCGTGTGGAACAGGTCCTGCAGCAGCGCGCGCGGCCCCGCGAGCACGGCGCCGGACGCGGCGTTGAAGTACTTGTAGAGCGAGACGTACACCGTGTCGAACGGCGCGGTGTACTCGGTGATCGGCCGGTTGGCGTAGGCCGCCTCGATGAACAGCCGCGCGCCATCCAGGTGGGCGCGGATGCCATTCGTCTTCGCCACCTCCAGCACGCGTCCCAGCTCGGCGCGATCGAAGATCTCGCCCGCGCGCCGGCGTACCGGCGACTCGATCGACATCACCGGGATCGGCCGCGCGACGCGGCCGCTCTTCGTCTGGTCGACGAGCTGCTGCACGTCGGCCGCCGTGAAGGTGGCGCGGCCCGGCGCGAGCGGCATCAGCGTGATGCTGCTCAGCGTCTGCACGCAGTCGCCGCTGTCCTGGTAGATGTGGCTTTCTGACTGGACGATGGCGCGCGAGGGGGTGGCGCTGCCGGCAAGGATCCGGATGGCCAGGTGGTTGGCCAGCGTCCCCGTCGGGATGAAGACCGCGGCTTCCTTGCCGAGGATCTGCGCGAACTTCGCCTCGAGCTCCTCGACGACGCCGCCGAGGATGTAGTTGTCGGCGGCAACGCCCTGTTCGTCGGTGAGCCTGGCGAGCAGGTGCGCGTACTGCGCCGGGGAATGTGGGACGCCGTCGCCGGTCAGGTAGACCGTGCGATCGGCGGCAACGTCCGAGGGCCGCTGTGCCGCCGCTGGCTGCTGCGACGCCGCGCCGGCCGGCAGCGTCAGCCCGAGCGCGCCGCTGGCCGCCCCGAGTTCCAGAAACCGCCGCCGGTTGACGCGTGCCATGCGGGTCCTCCCGCGCGGATTATACGGGGACTTCCTGCATGCCGGGGGCCGGCCTGGGCCGGCCCGGACCGGGCGTGCGCCTACGCCGTCGCCTGACCCCACACCCGGCGCACGAAATCGTGAGCGGTCGTCAGCATGGCCAGCACGGCCGCAACCACGAGCACGTAGGTAATCAACTGATTGACGAAGGCTGCGATCATCGGGCGACCACCGGCATCCGTGGCCACGATGTAGTCATGCGAGCCAAACGCAACGAACCCGATGAACGTGCCTGCAACGGTCACTCGCAGGGACGTGACCAGGAACGAGCGATCCAGCGAGTCGATCGTGCGAGGCCAGAAGACCAGACCGGCATGAAGGGCCAGGAAGGCCAGCTGGAACAGCACGATGAACGGGTACGCCTGGTGCACGACAGGTCCGAACGTCATCAGCTCCGCGCCGTCGCCAAGAATCAGGACCG
>JBFWUM010000033.1:16835-31963 GCA_050247255.1 Vicinamibacterales bacterium
GGCCAGAAGACCAGACCGGCATGAAGGGCCAGGAAGGCCAGCTGGAACAGCACGATGAACGGGTACGCCTGGTGCACGACAGGTCCGAACGTCATCAGCTCCGCGCCGTCGCCAAGAATCAGGACCGGATTCTTCAATCCCACCAGCCACCAGGCCGACAGGACGACGCCTACGGCGAGCCCTGTCCGTGACATCGGCTCCCGGCGGAGGAGCCGCTCGACGCGCGAGACCGGGAACTCCTGCCGGGCCAATCGAATCGGGTCCCACCGGGAAAGGGCATCACTCGTACGAAGCCAGTGCTCCGCTGCCGCGGCCATCAGGGTGAACCAGCCGACGATGCCCAGGAGTCGAACGACCAAGCCGTCGACACCGGCGTCGAGGAGGTGAACGATCGTGAACAACACCAGCGCCACTCGGAGCGCGAGCCAGTAGTAAGGGAAGACGAGCGGGCCTATCAGGTGACGCTGCGGACGGTACCGGGATGCCAGCAACAAGGGGTGGCCGAGCGGCTTCAGGACGGCCGCTTCCTCCGCCTCCTGCAGGCGTCGCCCGAGGGCCGCCTCCTGTTCGCTCACAGGTTCGTCGATGTCCTCGCGCAACTCGCGGATCACGTCGGCATGGTCGTCGCCGGGCAGGAACACCCGAAGGGTCTCGAAGTAGCGATCGACGAGCGTCATCTCCGCCTCCCTACGCGGCCGAGCGCGGCCGCCCGGCAATCCGCGCCAGCGCATCGGTCATCTGCTGCCATTCGACCAGTAGTTCCTTGAGCACGGCGCGCCCGTCCGGCGACGTCCGGTAGAAGCGCTTGGTCCGCTTCCCTTCCTCACGCCATTCGCTGGTCAGCAGCCCCTGCGACTCGAGCCGCCGCAGCAGCGGATAGAGCGTGCCTTCGTCGATCGGGATCCCCTGGTCCTCGAGGGCGTGGCGCAGGGTGTAGCCGTACTGCTCGGTGCGCAGCTGCGCCAGCACGGCCATGACGAGGCAGCCGCGGCGCAGCTCGAGACGAAGGGCGTCGGACGCGGGGGGCATACTGTATGGCACATACTGTATGCCACACAGCATAGCGCGTCAAGTCCTTCCCGGCCCGGCATGTCACGTAGGCGGCGCGCCATTGACGGCCCGAGGGTAAGACGATATCTTACTCACGTGAAGACCACGGTGTCGTCGAAAGGGCAGATTGTCCTGCCGGCCGAGCTGCGGCAGATCGATCGCATCGAGGCCGGCCAGGAGTTCGAGGTCGAGCGCATCGGCTACGGCGAATACCGCCTCGTGCGCCGGAAGGCGCCGGCGAACCACGGCGCGGTCGACTGGCTGCTCGCCTGTCCCACCAAGGGGTTCTTCACGCCCGTCGACTCGGAGTCGACCGACACGCTGTGAAGTACCTCGTCGATGCGAACGTGCTCAGCGAGCCAACCAAACCGGCGCCCGAGCCACGGGTGATCGCCTGGCTGCGCCGGAACGAGCCGGACCTCGCCGTGGATCCGATCATCCTTGGTGAGCTGCGGTTCGGGATTCTGCTGCTGGCAAAGGGCAGGAAGCGCACGGCGCTCGAGCGCTGGTTCGACGCCGGCGTTCAGCGGCTCACGTGCTTGCCATTCGAAGCAGAAACCGGATCGAAATGGGCGGAGCTGCTCGCGAGGCTGCGCGCCGCCGGGAACGCGATGCCAATCAAGGACAGCCTGATTGCCGCAACCGCGCTCACGCACGGCCTGACAGTCGCGACCCGCAACAGGAGTGACTTCGAGAAGGCGCGCGTGCCGGTTGTCGATCCTTTCGGCACACGCGCCTCGTAGACGCTAGAGGCCCTTCTCGACCTCGGCCCAGTTGACCACGTTCCACCAGGCGCCGACGTAGTCGGGCCGGCGGTTCTGGTACTTCAGGTAGTAGGCGTGCTCCCACACGTCGAGGCCGAGCAGCACCTTCTTGCCGCCGCCGTCGATCAGCGGGTTGTCCTGGTTCGGCGTGCTGGTGATGGCCAGCGTGCCGCCGTCGTCCACCAGCCAGACCCAGCCGCTGCCGAAGCGTGCGCCCGCGGCCTTGCCCCACTCCGCCTTGAAATTGTCGAAGCTGCCGAAGGCGGCGCTGATGGCGTTGCCGATCTTGCCGGTCGGCGTGCCGCCGGCGTTCGGCGCCATCCACGTCCAGAACTTCGAGTGGTTCCAGTGGCCGCCGCCGTTGTTGCGCACGGCGGTGCGAATGCCCTCAGGCACGGCAGTGATCTCGCGGCAGAGCTCTTCGACGCTCTTCCCCGCCAGCTCGGGATGCTTCTCGAGCGCGGTGTTCAGGTTGGTAACGTAAGCCTGGTGATGCTTCCCGTGGTGAATCTGCATCGTCTGCGCGTCGATGTGCGGTTCGAGCGCGGCGAAGTCGTACGGGAGCTTGGGCAGTTCGTGCGCCATGCAGCCTCCTCGGTCGTGTTCGTAAAGAAAGAATGTTATTGGATCGAGAGCATCCGGTCGAGCGCCACCCGGTTCCAGTGCTTCTGCTCGTCAGGCACTGAGACGCGGTTGTGCACGCGCCCCTCGACCAGCTCTTCAAGAATCCAGAGCAGGTGGTTCGGCGACACCCGGAACATCGTCGAGCAGAGGCACCCGAACCGGTCGAGCGAATGCACCGTGCGGTCCGGGGCGACTTCGTTGGCGAGACGGTTGACGAGGTGGACCTCGGTGCCGACCGCCCACTCGGACCCGGCCGGGCTTTCACGCACGGTCTTCAGGATGTACTCGGTGCTCCCCGCATCGTCCGCGGCCTGGACGACGGCCCACGGCACCTCGGGATGGACGATGACGCGAATGCCCGGGTGCTGCGTGCGCATCGCTTCGATCTGCTGGACGGTGAACCGCTCGTGCACCGAGCAGTGGCCCTTCCACAGGATCATCCTGGCGCCCGCCACCTGGTCGGGCTCGAGCCCGCCGAAGACCTCGTGCGGGTCCCACACGACCATCTCGTCGAGCGGAATCCCCATCTTGTAGGCCGTGTTCCGCCCCAGATGCTGATCGGGGAGGAACAGGATCTTCTCGCCGCGCTCGAACGCCCACTTCAGCGTGGCCGCGGCGTTCGAGGACGTGCAGACCGTGCCGCCGCGCTCGCCGACGAACGCCTTAATCGACGCCGCCGAGTTGATGTACGTCACCGGGACGATCCCCGTGATGCCCATCTGCTGGAGTTCTTCCCAGCAGGTCTCGAGCTGGTCTGGCGCCGCCATGTCGGCCATCGAGCAGCCGGCCGCGAGGTCCGGGAGGATCACCTGCTGATGCGACGCGCAAAGCACATCGGCGCTCTCCGCCATGAAGTGCACGCCGCAGAAGACGATGTAGTCGGCCTCCGGCCGCGACGCGGCCTGCCGCGAGAGCTTGAACGAGTCGCCGGTGAAGTCGGCGAACTTGATGACCTCGTCCCGCTGGTAATGGTGGCCGAGGATCAGCAGGCGGCGGCCAAGCTTCTCGCGCGCCGCCGCAATCCGGGCGTCCATCTCGGCGTCCGACAGGCCGAGGTACTGCTCTGGAAGGGCCTGACGCTCGGAAATGTGCTCCTGTTCGAACTCGGTGAGCAGCGGGATGATGGTCGCCATCGGCTATCCCCGATTATATAGGCTCTAAATGGTCGGAGATAGCTGTTCCGTATTGGTCACGATGTTGTAGAGGGTGTCGCGCTCGAGCGGCTGCCTGCCCGCAACCCGCACCAGACGAGTCAGTTGCGAGGTCGTCATCCCCTCAGGCGTGGGCGATCCGGCCATGTGGTAAATCTTCTCCTCCTGGACGGTACCGTCCAGGTCGTCCACGCCAAACCAGAGCGCGGTCTGCGCCACCTCGACCCCGGTCGCAATCCAGAAGCCCTTGATGTGATCGATGTTGTCCAGCATCAGCCGCGAGACGGCGTGCACGCGCAGCGTGTCGGCCGCGGTCGGCGCCGGGAGCTTCCGCATCTGGTTGTTGTCGGGATGGAACGCGAGCGGGATGAACGCCTGGAACCCGCCGGTCTCGTCCTGCAGCGTCCGCGCGCGCAGCATGTGATCGACGCGCTCGTCGATGGTCTCGATGTGCCCGTAGAGCATCGTCACGTTGGTCCGCAGGCCGAGACGATGCGCAATGCGATGGATATCGAGATAGCGATCGGCGCCGCACTTGTCGTGGCAAATCTTCTTGCGCACCCGCTCGGCGAAGATCTCCGCTCCGCCGCCCGGCAGTGAATTCAGCCCGGCGTCGATCAGCTCGCGCAGCACCTGCTCGTCGCTCATGCCGTAGAGATCCGCGAAGTAGGCGATCTCCACAGCCGTGAAACATTTCAGGTGGATGTCCGGACGGATCTGTTTGAAGCCGCGCAGCAGGTCCTTGTAGTAGCTGAACGGCAGATCCGGGTTGAGCCCGTTGACGATGTGCAGCTCGGTGAGCGGCTGGTTGGCGCGCTGCCGCAGCTTGTCCCACGCCTGCTCGAGCGACATCGTGTACGCCTCGGGCATGTGCGGCTGCAGCCGCGCGAACGAGCAGAACAGGCAGCTCGCCACGCAGACGTTGGTCGGCTCGAGGCGCAGGTTGTAGTTGAAGTAGGTGCGCCCCTCGTGGCGCCGCTCGCGCTCGCGGTTCGCGAGCCAGCCGACGGCCAGCAGGTCGGGGGCGTTGAACAGGCGCACGCCATCCTCGAACGTCAGGCGCTCGGAGGCACGCAGCTTGTCGTCGATGTCGGCCAGTCCGGCCGCACGAATCCGCGAGATCACTGCTACGTAGTATATTAGGCAGACAACCGACACGGCCCGGGTTGGGGGAAGTGGGTGCAAGTCCCACGCGGTCCCGCCACTGTAAGTCTCGCCGTAGCCCGCAAGGGCGAAGGCGGACGAGCCAGGCAACCCATACCGAGGCCTTTGTCCCAACGCAGCGCGCGAGACGCTGCACGGAGACACGATGCCCGTATCCGGGTCCCCAGCTTCACCCCGACAACCCGATCGCCCGCGCGCCGCCATTTCGTGGAGCGGCGGCAAGGACTGCTGCCTGGCGCTGCTGCGCGCACGCACTGCGTATGACGTCTGCGCCGCCATCACCATGTTCGCGGAGGACGGCAACCGCAGCCGTTCGCACGGCCTGCGGCCCGAAGTCCTGCAGGCGCAGGCCGAGCGCCTCGGCCTGACGACGCTGTCGGGCCGCTGCAGCTGGGAGACCTATACCGACGAGTACATCCGCGTGCTCGGCGAGGTCGCCGCGCTTGGCATCACCCACGTGATCTTCGGCGACATCATGTTCGACGCGCACGCCGCCTGGAACCGGCGCGTCTGCGCGGCGCACGGGCTGACCGCCGTCATGCCGCTCTGGGGCGAGCCGACCGATGCACTGCTCGCCGAGTTCCTGGGCACTGGAAGCCGCGCGATGGTCGTTACCTCGCGCACGGAACGGCTCGACCCGGCGTGGCTCGGTCGAACGCTCGATGCGGCTGCGCACGAGGAGCTCACCACCCTTGGTGTCGATCCCTGCGGCGAGCAGGGCGAGTACCACACGCTGGTCGTCGACTCCCCTGTCTTCTCGTCGCCACTCCCGATCCAGGTCGGCGCGCGCGTCGAGCAGGGTCCCTGCTGGGCGCTCGACGTCACCCTTGTGGAGCCGGTCGCATGCTGAGCGCTTCGGGTCTCTCGTTCGCCTACTCGACGCGCCACGGCAGCGAGACGCCCGTCCTGCGCGACGTCAGCCTCGACGTCGGCCGCGGCTCGCTGACCGGTCTGCTCGGGCCCAACGGCTGCGGAAAGACGACGCTGTTGAAGCTGCTGTCGGGTGTCATCACGCCAGCCGCCGGATCGGTATTTCTCAGCGGCACGCCGCTGTCGGCCCGGTCACGCCGCGACGTCGCGCGACGAATCGCCGTCGTGCCCCAGGAGACGCATCCCGCATTCGAGTACACGGCGCTGGAGATGGTCCTGATGGGACGCCACCCGCACCTGGGTGCGTTCCAGCTGGAAGGCCCCGGCGATCTCGCGGTGGCTCGCGATGCCATGCTGGCGACCGGGACGCTGCACCTCGCCGACCGCAACTACATGACGCTCAGCGGCGGCGAGAAACAGCGCGTCGTCATTGCCGCCGCCCTGGCGCAGGCATCCGATGTGCTGCTGCTCGACGAGCCGACCGCCTCGCTCGACCTCGGATATCAGCTCGAAGTCGGGGCGCTGCTTCGGAACTTGAACCGCGAGCGCAGCGTGACGATGGTGGTGGCGACGCACGACCTGAACCTGGCGGCCTCGCTGTGCGATCAGCTCGTCCTGCTGCGGGCGGGGCGGGTGCTGGCCTTCGGCCCGCCCGAGGAGGTGCTGACGCCGCCGCTCGTGCGCGAACTGTATGGGGTCGACACCGACATCCGGTTCCATGAGGACGCGGGCCACCTGACGGTGACGCCGGTGCGGAGGAAAGGGTGAGCTCCGCCTTCGCTGAAGCCACGGCTGACAAGACGGTCGCCGCGCGGCCGCTGCGGCGTCGGCTGGCGCTCACCATCTCCGGCTTCGGCCTGCTGGCGATCGCGACCTGCGTCCTGGCGCCACTGGTCGGCAGCACGCCGATTTCGCTGATGCGGGTGTTCGACCGCTCGGTGCCGTTTGCCGACAACGTCGACGCGCAGATCTTCTTCGTCGCCCGCATGCCGCGCGTGCTGTCGGCGGCGCTGGTCGGCTCGGCGCTCGCTGCCGCAGGCGTCGTCTTCCAGGCGATGCTGCGCAACCCGCTGGCGACGCCGTTCACGCTCGGGGTGTCCGCTGGCGCCTCGCTCGGCGCCATGCTGGCGATTGTCGCTGGAGCCACTGCCGCCGTCGGCCCGTTATCGGCGGTGCCGCTGGCCAGCCTGCTCGGCGCGGCTATCGCCGCAACCATCGTCTATCGGCTGGCGACGCTGCCGGGCCGGGCGATGTCGACGGCGGTGCTGCTGCTGGCTGGCGTCACGCTGAACTCGTTCTTCTCGGCACTGATCATGTTCGTGCAGTACATCGCCGACTTCGCCCAGGTGTACCGGGCTACGCGCTGGTTGATGGGCGACCTCGACGTCGGCGGGTTCCAGCCCATCCTGGCGGCGCTGCCGCTCGTCGCGGCGGCGTTCGTGATGTTTGCGTTCCTGCCGGCCTCGCTCAACCTGCTCAGCGTCGACGCCGATGCCGCCGCCACGCGTGGCGTGGACGTCGCGCGCACCCAGCGGCTGGCGTTCATCAGCGCCTCGCTCGCCACGGCGGCGGCGGTCTCCCTGGCCGGCCCGATCGGCTTCATCGGCATCGTCGTCCCTCACCTGGTGCGCCTGCTGGTCGGTGTCGATCACCGCGTAGTGCTGCCGGCGTCGGCGCTTTTCGGGGCGGCGTTTCTCGTGGCCTGCGATCTCGTTGCGCGCACGGTGCTGGCGCCGATCGAGATTCCCGTCGGGGTCATCACCGCCATGTTGGGAGGGCCGTTCTTCTTATGGCTGCTCGTGCGAAAAGCGTAGTCCTCCTCGTTGCGCTGCTGTGTGTCCTTCCGCCTGAAGGCGGAAGCCACGGGAGCCACGCGCAGGCGCCTGCGGCACGGATCGTCTCTGTGGTTCCAGCGGTCACCGAAATGCTGTTTGCCATCGGCGCCGGGCCGCACGTGGTGGCGGTCAGCAGCTTCGACGAGTTCCCGCCCGAGGTGCGGTCGCTGCCAAAGGTGGGGGCGCTGCTCGACCCGGATGTCGAGCGTATCCTGGCGCTTCGTCCGACGCTCGTCGTGTCCTACGGGTCGCAGACCGACCTCCAGCGGCAGCTCGGACGGTCGCAGGTGCCGGTGTTCAGCTATCGCCACGGCGGCATCCCCGCCATCGTCGAGACGCTCGCGCGGCTCGGCCCCGCGGTCGGCCGGGCGGCCGAGGCCGAGCGGCTGGTCGCGGACATCAGGCGCGACCTGGATCGCGTGCGGGCGGCGGTGCGAGGACGGCCGCGGCCGCGCACGCTGCTCATCTTCGAGCGCGACCCGGGCGCGCTGCGCGGCATTTACGTGAGCGGCGGCCGCGGCTTCCTGCACGAGATGCTGGAGATTGCGGGCGGCGTCAACGTGTTCGCCGACGTCGATCGCGAGGCGGTGCAGCCGTCTACCGAGACGCTGCTGGCGCGCGCCCCAGAGGTGATCATCGAGGTGCGGGCCACCGGCCTCCTCACCGCCGCGGAAGCGTCGGGGGCGGAACGGAGCGTGTGGGCGCCGCTGGCCTCGATACCCGCGGTGCGCGGCGGCCGCATCCACTTCCTCAACGGCGACCACCTGGTCGTCCCCGGGCCGCGCGTCGCGCGCGCGACCGAGGCGTTTGCGCGCGCGCTCCACCCCGACGCGTTCCGATGAGCATCCTCCTCTCGTGGAGCTCCGGCAAGGACAGCGCCTGGGCGCTGCACGTGCTGAACCAGACGCGCCCCGGACAGGTCGGCGCGCTGCTCACCACCATCAATGAGGCCGTGGACCGCGTGGCCATGCACGCGGTCCGGCGCGAGGTGCTGGAGGCCCAGGCCGCTGCCCTGGGCCTCCCGCTTCGCACGGTCATGATTCCGAGCCCTTGCCCGAACGAGGTCTACGAGGAGCGGATGGCCGCGGCCTGCCGCGAAGCGGTCGGTGACGGCTTCACGCACGTCGCGTTTGGGGACCTGTTCCTGGAAGACGTCCGCCGCTACCGCGAGGAGCGGCTCGGCGGCAGCGGGCTCGAGCCGCTGTTCCCCGTCTGGGGCCTGCCAACCCGCGAGCTTGCGCGCACGATGATCGCCTCCGGCTTGCGCGCGCGGCTGACCTGTGTTGACACGCGCGTGCTCGACGCGTCGTTCGTCGGCCGCGAGTTCGACGAGACGCTGCTCGCCGACCTGCCACCGTCAGTGGATCCATGCGGCGAGAAGGGCGAGTTTCACACGTGCGTCTACGACGGGCCGATGTTCAGGCAGCCGCTGGCGCTCGAGGGCGGTGAGACAGTGACGCGCGAGCCGTTCGTGTGGGCGGAACTGAAGTTCCGCAGCGTCCACGCATGACCCCCTACCCGTCGCGCATCGTCTGCCTCACGGAAGAGACCACCGAGACGCTGTACATGCTCGGCGCGGGCGATCGCGTCGTCGGCGTCTCGGGCTACACCATGCGGCCGCCGGAGGCGCGCAACAAGCCACGGGTGTCGGCGTTCATCAACGCGCGCTTCGAGAAGATCGAGGCGCTCAAGCCGGACCTGGTGCTTGGGTTCTCGGATCTGCAGGCGGACATCGCCGCCGAACTGATCCGCCGCGGCCTGCCGGTGATGGTCTTCAACCAGCGGAGCGTCAGCGAGATCCTGCAGATGATCCGCGTGCTCGGCTCGATGGTCGGCCGCGCCGAACACGCCGATCGGCTGGCATGGCAGCTCGAGTGCGATCTCGAACGCATCCGCGAGTCGGCGGCGCGTTTCCCGCACCGGCCGCTCGTCTACTTCGAGGAGTGGGACGAGCCGCTCATCTCCGGCATCCAGTGGGTCGACGAGCTCGTCGAGATCGCGGGAGGTGATTCGGTGTTCCCCGAGCTGCGCGGCGCCAAGCTGGCGAAGGACCGCACCGTCACGTCAGAAGAGGTCATCGAGCGCAACCCGGAGGTGATCCTGGCGTCATGGTGCGGCAAGCCGGTCCGCATGGACGAGATTCACGCGCGCGACGGGTGGGACCAGATCGAGGCGATCCGCAACAGCCACGTCTACGAGGTGAAGTCGACGATCATCCTGCAGCCTGGGCCGGCCTCGCTGACCGACGGCGTGCGGAAGATTCATTCGATCCTGCGCAGCGTCATGCTGCCGGGCTGAGAAAAAGCGGCCGTCCTGGCGCCGGGATTGTTCCGGTTGATGCCGCGCGCTTGAACAGCAGTTCAACAGCCGCGCGGCCTTCCTGGCCAAGATCCACAGAGAACCGGTTCACGTAGAGGTCGATGTGCTTGTACATGACCTCCTCGCTCATCTCCTGCGCGTGCGCGCGCACGTAGGGCAGGCTCGCCTCGCGATTCGAGAACGCATATTCCACGCTTCGCCGGATCACCCTGTTCACCGCGTGCTTCACGTCGTCCGGGATGGCGCGTGAAATCACGATGCCGCCGAGCGGGATAGGAGCGCCGGTCTCGCCTTCCCAGAACTCGCCGAGGTCGACGATTTTCCGCAGCCCCTTCGCCTCGTAGGTGAAACGGTTCTCGTGAATGATCAGGCCGGCGTCGAACCGCTCGTCGAGCAGCGCCTGCTCGATGTCCGAGAACAGCAGCTCCGACGTCCGCGTCGCAGCCGGAAACGCCAGGCCAAGCAGGAAGTTCGCTGTCGTGTAGCGTCCAGGAATGGCGATGTGCAGCCCGCCTCCCGCGACATCGTGCTGCGACACGGGACGCTTCGAGATCAGCAGCGGTCCGCAGTTGCGGCCGAGCGCGCTGCCGGCGTCGAGCAGCACGTAGCGATCCACGCAATAGGCGTAGGCGTGGTAACTGAGCTTGGTGATGTCCGCCTCGCCGGCAAAGGCCGCGCGGTTCAGCGCCTCGACATCGGCCAGGTGCACCTCGAACTCGAGCCCCTCGAGATCGATGCGCCGGTGGACGATGGCGTCGAAGATGAAGCAGTCGTTCGGGCACGGCGAGTAGCCGAGCGTGAGCGTCATGCAGAGGCTGCCCCGACAATCGCCAGCGTTGCCGCATGCAGCGCCGCGATCGCCTCGCCCATCTTCCACGCCTCCCGGTTGCGCCGCTCCACGATGTTGGACACGGCGCGGACCTGGGCGAACGGCACACCCGCCGTAAGGCACGCGCTCATGAACGCGGCCCCCTCCATGCTCTCGACGTCCGGGTCGCAGCGCTCGACGATGCGCGCGATCGCCCCGGCGTGACCGTGGACGGTGTTGACCGTGATGCCGCTGACGGTGGGAAGCGTCGCCAGCGCCGGCAGCGCCGGCGGGTTCGCGTTGACGAAACAATCGTCGCCGGGCAGCTGCAGGTCCTTCAACGAGAGGAAGGCATCCCCATCCTGCGCCCCCAGCTCCGCCAGCCTGTCGTCGACGACGTGGACCACGGTGCCGGGCGCCAGGTGCGGGCGAAAGCTGCCGCAGACGCCGACGTTGAGCGCCAGATCGTAGCGCCGCGCGGCCAGTTCACGTGCGGTCTGGATAGCCGTCGCCACCATCCCGACGCCCGCGACGAGCGGGGTCACCGCAGTCGGTAACGACGCCGGCAACTCGGCGCGCGTCGCGGCGACGAGCAGGATGTGCACTACTTTCGGGTCTTGTCCTGCAGCCAGCGCATGAACGCGGCGAAGTCCATCGCCGGGGCGCGGAACTCCTGTGGCGTCATGATGTCGAGCATCTGCTGGTGGGTCGGCGCGCCCCAGGGCACGGGGCCGGTGGAGAGATTCTCGTTCGGAGCGAAGAACTCGATCTGCGGCGCGCGGCCGAACACGTCCACGAACGCGCGCAACCGCATGTTCTCGAATTCCTCGCGCTCGCGGGTGCGCTCGAGCTCGCGCTCGATGCGCCGCAGGTCGAGCGGCAGCTTGCTCACGTCGATCGTGCTCTCCTGCTGCTGCCGGGCCTCGGGCTGCTGAGGACGTTCCTGGGCCGCTGCCGGGCGCGCGGCGGCGGACAGAGCAAGAGCCAGGACAGGTCCCGTGAGCCTCATGGATTTACCCCTGGCTATTTTCCTTCCACTCTTCGTACCAGGCCATCTGAATCGCTTCGAGCTTCGGCTCGTTCGACGCCTTCGGGTCATCGTCAAAGCCGTCGAGGGCCATGACCTTGGCGCGGAGGTCGGTGAACCGGACCGTGAGCGGGTCCGTATCGGGGAACTTCTCGCTCAGCGCGATGCCGAGGTCTTCCGAGTCGGTCCACTTCACCGCTTCACCTCCTCCGGCTCAGGCGCCGGCGCTTCGTCCGGCTTCCCGAGCTGAATGCCGCCACCCTCCTGCACGTAGTTCCGCGTATACATCGGGAACTCGGCCACGACGTCGCCCTTGATCACCGCCTGGCATCCGAGCCGCGACGACACCGTGAGGTCCCACGCGGTATCGAGGCGATCGGCCTCGTCATCCTGCATCTCGCTGAGGTTCTGCATCCCCTCGCGGATGATCAGGTGGCAGGTCGTGCAGGCGCAGCTGCCGCCGCAGGCGTGCTCGAGCGGAATGCCGTTCTCGAGCGCGACGTTGAGGAACGACTCGGGCAGCCCGTGGCCGTCGTAGGGGAGCTTCCCGTGCTCGAACTCGACCGTCTTCTGCGTCTTGTCGCGGAGGATGAATGTCACCTTGGGCATCAGGACCTAGACATCTTTCACGTTCTTGCCGGCGAGCGCGGCGCGGACGCTGTTGTTCATCATCACCTCGGCCAGGTGCTGCGTGCCGTGGTTGAGCGCCTCGGTGCGCGCCTGGATCACCTCGCGGTCGGTACCGGCCATCACCGCCTTCAGCGCGTCGAGCGCCTGCTGGATGGCCTCGAGCTCGCCCGCCTTCAGCTCGCCGGCGGTCAGCTGCGCGAAATCGGGGCGTCGCAGCGACTTCTCGGTGGCCAGGATGACCGACTCCGCCTCGTTGCGCGCTTCGATCAGGAGCCGTGCCTCGAAGTCGGCCTCGGCGTGCTCGAACGACTCGATCAGCATCCGCTCGACCTCTTCGTCGGTCAGCCCATACGACGGCTTGACCTCGATGGCCTGCTCGACGCCGGTGCGCAGTTCGCGGGCGCTGACGCCGAGGATGCCGTTGGCGTCGATCTGGAACCGCACCTCGATGCGGGGCAGGCCGGCCGGCATCGGCGGAATACCGCGCAGCGTGAAGCGCGCCAGCGAACGGCAGTCGGCGACCAGCTCGCGCTCCCCCTGGAGCACGTGGATGTCAACCGACGTCTGGTTGTCGACGCCGGTCGTGAAGATCTCGCGTCCGCTCGCCGGAATCGTCGAGTTGCGGAGGATGATCTTCGACACCGCGCCGCCCATCGTTTCGATGCCGAGCGAGAGGGGGGTCACGTCGAGCAGCAGCATCTCGCGGCGGCCGCTGACGAGAATGTCGGCCTGGACCGCGGCGCCGAGGGCAACCACTTCGTCGGGATTCAGCTCGCTGTGCGGCCGGCGGCCGAAGAGTTCCTCGACCATCTGCCGGACCAGCGGCACGCGGGTCGAGCCGCCGACGAGGACCACCTCGTCGATGTCCTCCGGCCCGAGCGACGCATCGGCCAGCGCCTGCCGGCACGGCTCGAGGGTCCGCTCGACGAGCGGGCGGACCAGCGCGTTGAATTCCTCGCGCGTGATCGCCGCGCGGTAGCCGACTTCGTCGACGCGGATCTCGGCGCGGTCCTGATCGGAGAGGTCGATCTTCGCCTGGATGACCGCCTTGCGGATCGCTTGCAGGACTTCCGGCTGAAGCCGGAAGCCACCATTGCCCGCGTCGCTCCTGCTGTCCGCGTGGCTTCCGCCTTCAGGCGGAAGCCACGACAAGACGCGGTCAACGAGCAGATTGTCGATGTCGTCACCGCCCAGGTGGGTGTCGCCGTTGGTGGCCAGCACCTGGAACACGCCGTCCTCGACCCGCAGCAGCGAGATGTCGAATGTGCCGCCGCCGAGGTCGTACACCGCGATCGTGCCGCGGTTCTTCTGGTCGAGGCCGTACGCCAGCGACGCCGCGGTCGGCTCGTTGATGATCCGCAGCACTTCCAGCCCCGCCAGGCGTCCGGCATCGCGCGTCGCCGTGCGCTGGGCGTCGTTGAAGTACGCCGGCACGGTGATCACCGCGCGGTCGACCTCGAAATCGAACTCGCCCTGCGCCTGGAAGTGGTCCTCGGCGCGCCGCTTCAGCTCGCGCAGGACGAACGCCGAGATCTCCGGCGGCGTGAACTCCCTGTCGGCCAGGCCGATGCGGACCACGCCGCCCGCCTCCCCGCCGACGCGGAACGGCAGGTGCGACGCATCCTCGGTCACGTCGTCGATGCCGCGCCCCATGAAACGCTTGACCGAGTAGACGCTGCGCGCCGCGGCCGTCAGCAGCCGCCGCTGGGCCTCGCGGCCGACGAACACGGTGCCGGCCTCATCCAGCGAGATGACCGAAGGCACGAGCGCATCGCCGCTGTCGTCGCGGATCACCACCGGCTCGCCGTTCTGCACGCAGGCGACGAGGCTGTTGGTGGTCCCGAGATCGATGCCGACGACTTTACCCAAGCGCTGCGACCTCCCGCTCGATCGAGGCGAGCAGGTTGTTGATGTAATTCCGCTCGAGCAGCTGCTCGCGCAGCGCCTCGAGCGTCTGCTTCTTCTCGGCGTCGGCCGCCGACTGCTGCGCGTCCCAGCGGGCGCTCAGTTCCTCCAGGGCCCGCTCGTGCTCGTCGCGCTTGCGCTCAATCGGCACCCGCGCCCGCGCCAGCCGCTCGCGGAGCGCTGCGGGATCGCCGCCCGCTTCGCGCGCCTCGCGAATCTCGTCGAGCTCCTCGTTGAGGGTGAACACCTCCTCGAGCAGCGCCGGCGGCACCTTGACGTTGCCCTGGGCGGCGGCGGTGGCCTTCACCGGCGGCATCCCCTCGACCGACAGCAGGTACTCGACGCGCGACGGCAGGCTGCGCAGCACGCGGTAGGCGTCGTTCAGGTACGACGAGCGCTCCAGGCTGGCCAGGCGCTCGGCCGGCGGAGCGTTGTAGTAGAAGTCCGGGTGGAACTTCCGGCTCAGCTCACGGAAGCGGCGCTCCAGATCCCGCGGATCGAGCGCCAGCGTGCGCGGCAGGCCAAAGAATGTGAAGTAGTCGCCGTGGCGGCCAAGCGCCAGGATGCGGCTGCACTGCGGGCAGAAGTGCTCGTCCACCGGCGCGCCCGCGCCACAGCTCCGGCACTCCAGTGTGGATTCGCTGCGGAGGGGAATCGGCTTGGGAGTCACGCCCCGAACGAACTGCCGCACCCGCACGTCTGCTTGGCGTTCGGGTTGTTGAACACGAACCCCTTGCCGAGCAACGCCGCGTCGTACTCGAGCACGGTGCCCTTGAGGAACAGGTAGCTCTTCTTGTCGACGAAGATCTTCGCGCCGTCCGGCCCCTCGAACACCTCGTCGCCGAACCGCGGCTCGCGCTCCCAGGCGAACGTGTAGCTGAGGCCGGAGCAGCCCCCGCCCTTCACGCCCACACGAAGACCGCCCTCGGTGATGCCCTGCTTGGCCATCAACGACTTGATCTTCTTCGCCGCGGTTTCGGT
>JBFWUM010000033.1:31976-32444 GCA_050247255.1 Vicinamibacterales bacterium
TACGCATTCGGCTGGGCGTGGTTGGCGTCGGCCGTGACGACCGCCTCGTCCTTGCCCTGCTTTTTTCTGTAATCGGCAATCGCCGCCTTGATGGCGTCCTCGGCCAGCACCGAGCAGTGGATCTTCACCGGCGGCAGCGACAGCTCGGCGACGATGTCGGTGTTCTTGATCGCCAGCGCCTCGTCGACCGTCTTGCCCTTGAGCCATTCGGTCGCCAGGCTCGAACTGGCAATCGCCGAGCCGCAGCCGAACGTCTTGAACTTCGCATCGTCGATCACCCCGGTGTCCGGGTTGATCTTCACCTGCAGCTTCATCACGTCGCCGCATTCCGGCGCGCCGACGAGCCCCGTGCCGACGTGGCTGTCGTCCTTCGGCAGCGACCCGACGTTGCGCGGGTGCTCGTAGTGGTCGATCACCTTGTTCGAATACGCCATAACGTTTGACCTTTAACCTTTAACCTTTAACCTT
>JBFWUM010000033.1:32454-37024 GCA_050247255.1 Vicinamibacterales bacterium
ACCTTTAACCTTTAACCTTTAACCTTCCACCTTCGACCTAGTGCGTCACCCACTGCATCTTCGACAGGTCGACGCCTTCCTTGACCATCTCGTAGAGCGGCGACATCTCCCGCAGCCGGCGGACGACGGTCGTCAGCTTGTCGACGACGTAGTCGACCTCCTCCTCGGTCGTCCAGCGGCCGAGGCCGAAGCGGATCGAGGAGTGCGCCAGGTCGTCGCCGGCGCCGAGCGCCTTCAGCACGTACGACGGTTCCAGGCTGGCGGAGGTGCACGCCGAGCCGGACGACACGGCCACGTCGTTGATCCCCATCAGGAGCGATTCGCCCTCGACGTAGGCGAAGCTGATGTTCAGGTTGTGCGGCAGCCGGTGCTCCATCGAGCCGTTGATGTAGATCTCGTCGAGGTTCTGGTGGAACTTCTCGTTGAGACGATCGCGCAGCGTCCGCAGCCGCTCGCCCTCGGTCGCCATCTCGGCCTTCGCCAGCTCCGCCGCCTTGCCGAAGCCGACGATGCCCGGAACGTTGAGCGTGCCCGACCGCATGCCGCGCTCGTGGCCGCCGCCGTTGATCTGCTCTGACAGCAGCACGCGCGGATTGCGGCGCCGCACGTAGAGCGCGCCGACGCCCTTCGGGCCGTACATCTTGTGGGCGCTCATCGACACCAGGTCGGCCTTCATGGCCGTGACGTCGAACGGCACCTTCCCCACCGCCTGCACCGCGTCGGTGTGGAACAGGATCCCTTTCTCCTTCGCGATCGCGCCGATCTCCTCGATCGGCTGCAGCACGCCGATCTCGTTGTTGGCGGTCATGATCGTGATCAGGATCGTCTTGTCGGTGATCGCCGCGCGCAGATCGTCGAGCGAGATCCGGCCGTCCTTCTGCACCGGCAGGTAGGTCACGCGCGCGCCCTGCTTCTCGAGCTTCTTGCAGGTGTCGATCACCGCCTTGTGCTCGGTGACGCACGTGATGATGTGGTTCCCCTTCTCGCGGTACATCTCGGCGACGCCCTTGATGGCGAGGTTGTTCGACTCGGTCGCGCCGCTGGTGAAGATGATCTCCTTCACGTTGGCGCCGACGAGGTCGGCCACCTGCTTGCGCGCCTTCTCGACCGCCTCTTCCGCCTGCCAGCCGAAGTGATGGTTGCGGCTGGCGGCGTTGCCGAAGTGCTCGGTGAAGTACGGCAGCATCGCCTCGAGCACCCGCGGGTCGACGGGTGTCGTGGCGTGGTAGTCCATGTAAATCGGTAGCTTCATTGCCTTTCGCCTATCTCCTCAGGACTGCCATGGGTGCCGCCGCGCCGGCCTGGTCGCTCGCCATCTCGGCCAGCGTCACGGTGCCGAGCGCCTCGACGATCCGCTCCTTGATCTGCCAGAGCGGGTCGCGGATGCTGCACTTGCTGTACTGCTCGCAGTCGTTCTTCTCGGTCGAGCAGGCGGTGACGGTGAACGGCCCGTCGATCGCCTGGATCACGTCGGCGACGGTGATCGACCCCGACGCCCGGCTGAGCGCGTAGCCGCCGCGGGTCCCCTGCGTCGACACCAGCAGCCCGGTGCGCACCAGCCGCTGCAGCACCTTCGCCATCAGCTCGATCGGAATGTCGTACTGCTCGGCGATCTCGCGGGCACTGGACGCACCGACGGCCGACGGCGCCCCGGCCTTCTGGGCCAGGTGCTTCATCGCCATCAGCGCGTAATCCGCCTTTTTCGAGAGCCTGAGCATGCTGGTTCGGAAATCCGACCGCTAATGTCCTAGTTTAAGACTTTGGGGGGATGTCCGTCAATTACGGTCGGATTTCGGGTGGTCGATGGTCGATAGTCGGTCGTCGTTTGGGCAGATCAGCTGGAACCGACCGTCCGACCACCGACCCCCGACCCCCTAGTACTTCGGCTGGCTCGGATCGACCTTGTCGATCCACTCCAGGATGCCGCCCTTCAGGTTCTTGACCCTCGAGAACCCGACCGATTTCAGGAAGTCGTGCGCCTTGGCGCTGCGGCCGCCCATCTTGCACTGGGCGATGATCTCGACGTCCTTCGGCAGCTCCTGGTAGCGCCGCGGCAGCTCGCCGAGCGGGATGAGCGTCGAGCCCTCGATCCTGTTGATCTGGTACTCGTTCGGCTCGCGCACGTCGAGGATGAACAGCCTGTCCCCGGCATCGAGCCGCTTTTTCAGCTCGACCGGCGTGATCTCCCAATCGCTCACGGCGCCTCCCGCGACTTCCGCAACCTGCGGCTCGGGACGAATGCCGCAGAACTGCTCGTAATCAATCAGCTCGGTGACCGTCGGATGCGTGCCGCAGACCGGGCAATCCGGATCCTTGCGCAGCTTCAGCTCGCGGAATTTCATCCGCAGCGCGTCGTAGATCATGAAGCGGCCGATGAGCGGCTCGCCGATGCCGAGAATCAGCTTGATCGCCTCGGTCGCCTGGATCATCCCGATGATGCCGGGCAGCACGCCCAGCACGCCGCCTTCGGCGCAGCTGGGCACCAGCCCCGGCGGCGGCGGTTCGGGATAGAGGCAGCGGTAGCACGGGCCGTCCTTCGTCCCGAACACCGACGCCTGCCCCTCGAACCGGAAGATGCTCCCGTAGGCATTCGGGATCCCCGACAGCACGCAGGCGTCGTTCACGAGATACCGGGTCGGGAAGTTGTCCGTCCCGTCGACGATGACGTCGTAGCCCTTGAAGATGTCGAGCGCGTTCTGGGACGACAGCGCCGTCTCGTAGCCGACGACCTCGACGTGCGGGTTCATCGCGTTGATCTTGTTCTTTGCCGACTGCAGCTTCGGGATGCCGACGTCCGGCGTCGTGTGGATCACCTGCCGCTGCAGGTTGCTGTAGTCGACGACGTCGAAGTCGACGATGCCCAGCTTGCCGACGCCGGCGGCCGCCAGGTACATCAGCGCCGGGGCGCCGAGCCCGCCGGCGCCGATGCACAGCACGCTCGAGGCCTTCAGCGTGCGCTGCATGTCGACGCCGAGCTCCGGCATGATCAGGTGCCGGCTGTAGCGCTTGATCTCCTCCTGGGAGAGCTGCGGCAGTTCGTGTTCGACCGCGGTGCTCATTACCGCACTCCGCCCGCTACCGAGGGGACGATGCTCAGCGAGTCGCCGTCCTTGACCGGCGTCGCTTCCTTCTGCAGGTAGCGGATGTCCTCGTCGTTCAGGTAGACGTTCACGAAGTTCCGCAGCCGCCCATCGTCGGCATACAGGTGCTTGCGCAGCCCGTCGTACTTCGTCACCAGGTCCTTGAGCAGGTCGCCCACGGTGGCGCCGCTGACCTGCACCGACTCCTGCTTGTCGGTAAACGGACGGAGCGGCGTGGGGATGTGGATCGTGTTAGCCATGTTTGATCAACTCTTCACTATCGAACGTCGAACGGTCTTCGCGCAGCCGCCACGAGGTCATGTCGCCGGGCACTCCGGAGGCGACGGCCACAATGATGTACGAAAAGAACGGCCACGCATGGTCAAGGTCGTACTGCGACGGCCGGGCCGGATGGTCGGGATGCGAATGGTAGAAGCCGAGCAGCTCGCCACCAGCCTCGCTGGCCCGCTTCTCGGCCTCGCGGTAGTCCTGCGGGCGCACCAGGAAGCGGCGACGGGGGCCCTCCTCCGTCGTGTTTGGCAGGGCATACACCTCTGTTACGACGCCATCGCGGCCGATCAGGGCCCCGCAGCACTCGTTCGGGTAGGTTTCGGTCCCGTGCGCGCGGATCGCCTCGTCCACCTGCCCGGTAATCGTCAACGCCATCAGTTGGGTGCCTCGTCCCAGAACCGTTCGGACAGGTACTTGTCGCCACCGTCCGGGAATATCGCGACGATGACTGCATCTGACGTCTGGCGGGCGACGCGCAATGCCCCACCCAACGCGGCGCCGCTCGAGATGCCGACGAACAGCCCCTGGCGGGCCAGCTGCCGCGTCAACTCGAACGCTTCTTCGGTGGAGACGCCGATGTCGTCGTCCGCCAGCGACGCGTCGTAAATGCCGGGGATGATGGCCGTCTCCATGTGCTTGAGCCCTTCGAGCCCGTGGAGCGGCGAATCGGGCTGGATGGACACGAGCTTCACCCGCGGGTCGAACTCGCGGAACCGGCGGCCGGCGCCGACGAACGTGCCGCTGGTGCCGAGGCCGGCCACGAAGTGGGTGATGCGGCCCCGCGTCTGCTCGATGATCTCCGGTGCCGTCCCCTCGTAGTGCGCGCGCCAGTTGTGCTCGTTGTTGTACTGGTCCGGGTAGAAGTAGAGGTCCGGCCGCTCGGCGTGCATCTCGCGGACCCTCAGGATGGCGCCGTCAGACCCCTGCATGGGGTCGGTATAGACGACGTCGGCGCCGTAGGCCTTGAGGATCTTCTTGCGCTCGGGGGTGACGTTCTCGGGCACGCACAGCCGCACCCTGAAGCCGCGGGCCGCGCCGATCATCGCGTAGGCAATGCCGGTGTTGCCCGAGGTCGCGTCGAGCAGGATCTTGTCCCTGGTCAGCTTCCCGGACTTCTCGCCCTCGAGGATCATCCGCGCCGCCGCCCGGTCCTTCACCGACCCGCCCGGGTTCCGCCACTCGGCTTTCGCGTAGATCTC
>JBFWUM010000033.1:37124-47556 GCA_050247255.1 Vicinamibacterales bacterium
TCGCGACGGCCAGCGCCTGGTCGGCGGTGACGCGGTTCACGCTCTCGGCGTACTGCGAGTAGTAGTCGAGGCCGAGGTCGTAGATATAGATGTTGGCCAGGCTGGCGGCGGCGTCGGCGCTGGTTTCGAATGCGCCGGGCAGCGAGTAGGTCAGCGCGTCCTTCACCCGCTGCAGCTCCTCGGCCGGCATGGTGCCGTCCTGGATGCCGCGCACCTCGCGCAGCACCTCGGTGACGGCCGGCGCGGTGACGTCGGTGCGCACGGCGCTGAACACCTGGAACGGCCCGGCCGACTTGCGGAACACGAACTGCGACCCGGCGCCGTAGGTGTAGCCGTTCTTCTCGCGCAGGTTCATGTTGATGCGGCTCGAGAACGACCCGCCGAGCGCCATGTTCATCACCTGCAGCGGCCGGAAGTCCTCCGACGACCGGGCGGCGCCGATGGTGACCATACGGAGCTGGGTCTGCGGCGCGCCGGGGCGATCGACGATCACGATCTTCGATTCACCCGCGTTTGGCGTGGTCAGTGCCGGACGCGCGGGGGTGCCGCGCTGCCAGCCGCCGAACGCCTTCTCGGCCAGGCCGCGGAGCTCGGCCATCGAGATGTCGCCGGCCACGACGAGCGCGGCGTTGTTCGGCACGAAGTTCTGACGCCAGAACGCCTGCATCTGGTCGCGGGTCATCGCCTTGACCGACGCCTCGGTGCCGAGCTCGGTGAACCCGTAGGGATGCCCCTCGCCGTAGACGACGTTGGCGACGATCTTCGCCGCCAGCGCGTTGGCGTTCTCGCGCTGCTGCACCAGCTGCCCGAGCCGCGCGGTGCGCTGGCGCTCGATTTCGTCGGCCGGGAACGACGGCCGGAGCGCGACGTCGGCGAGCAGATCGAGCGCCGACGCAAAGTTCTTCTTCAGCGCACGCGTCGACACCGTGGACGCGTCCATCGTGCTGTTGGTGCCGAGCGTCGCGCCGAGCTGCGCGACTTGGTCGGCAATCTCGAGCGCGTTGCGCGTCGCCGTGCCTTCGTCCAGCATCGCCACGGTGAAGTTGGCCAGCCCCGGCGCGTTCGGCGGGTTGCTGTCGCTGCCGGTCCGCACCACGAGGTTCGCGGCGACGATCGGCAGGTTGGTCCGCTGCAGCAGGATCAGCTGCAACCCGTTCGGCAGCGTCACCGTGTCTGGCGTCGGCACCTGGAGGAACGTGCGCACGGCGGCGCCGCGCGGCTGGGTCTCGCGCCACGGCTCGTCGTCGTTGACCGAAGCTCCCTGGGCAGCAGCCTGGCTCGCCGAAGCTGCCACAGGCTGCGCGCCAGCGGTGGCGGCCGGAGGTGCAGCAAGCTGAGGCTCGCCCTTGATGGCGTGAACGACGACGCGCGCGTTCGGCGCGAGCTGTGACCTGGCGAACGCCAGCACCGACTGCGGCGTCACCGCGCGGTAGCGCAGGATGTCCTTCTCGAGGTAGCCGGGATCCTTGACGTAGTGGTTGTAGGAGTTCAGCCGGTCGGCGACGCCGCCGAACCCGCCGAGCCCTTCGAGCTGCGTGATGATGTTCGTCTCGATGATGTTGCGGGCGCGCTCGACTTCGCTGGCGTCGGGCGGCGTCGTCCGGAACGCCTCGAGCTCGGCGTTGATCGCCGCCTCGAGCTCCTCGAGCGTGTGCCCGGGCCGGGCGGTGGCGGTGATCTGGAACTGCGAGCCGAGGATCAGCGACTGCTGCACCGCGTTGACGTCCTGCGCAATCTGCTTCTCGTAGACCAGCTTCTTGTACAGCCGGCTGGAGCGGCCGGTGCCGAGGATGATCGACGCGATGTCCGCATCCGCATCGCCCGGCTGGAAGATCGGCGAGGTGAGCCACGCCATGTAGACGCGCGGCAGCTCGATGCGATCCTCGACCACCTTCCGCCGTCCGCTCGTAATCGGCGGCGTCGTCGCCGAGATCGGCGGCACCGCGGAGCCGCGCTTCAGCGTCCCGAAATACTTCTGCACCAGCGCCCGCGCCTGCGCCGGCTCGAAGTCGCCGACGATGGCCAGGCTGGCGTTGTTCGGAGCGTAGTAGCGGCGGAAGAAGTCGTGCACGTCGGCGAGCCTGGCATTCTGGATGTCCTGGTGCGATCCGATGACGTTGCCGTAGTACGGGTGCCCCGCCGGATACAGCAGCTGCACCACTGACTCCTCGGCAATGCCGTAGGGCTGGTTTTCCACCGCCTGCCGGCGCTCGTTGCGCACGACATCCTGCTGGTTGGTCAGCGCCTCCTGCGTCACGGTCTCGAGCAGGTAGCCCATGCGATCCGACTCGAGCCACAGCGCCAGCTCGAGCTGGTTCGACGGCACGGTCTGGAAGTAGTTGGTGCGGTCGTAGTCGGTGGTGCCGTTGATGCTGGTGGCGCCGGCGGCCTCGAGCAGCGGGAAGTGGGAGTCGGGCGGCGTGTGCTTCGACCCCTGGAACATCAGGTGCTCGAACAGGTGGGCGAAGCCGGTAAGCCCGGGCCCTTCGTTGGCCGGCCCCACGTGGTACCAGAGGTTCACGGCCACCATCGGCAGCCGGCGGTCCTGGCTGAAGATCACTTGCAGCCCGTTGGGCAGCGTGAACGTCTCGAACTGCAGACGCGGGATGTCAGCCGCCGACGGCGACTGCGCCCCCGTGGGCGCCAGCGCGGCAACAGCCAGGGCGACGATCAGCAGGACTCTCTTCATCATCACGGTCAATCCTTCATCGGCGTGTTTTCAAGACTTCGCCACAGGTACCAGCACGCGACGGAACGATACGGGCGCCACGCTTCACCAATCTGCAGCAGCCGTTCCGGCTTCGGCGTCTTGCGCAGCCGGTACTGCTGCTGGATCGCCTTGACGATGCCCAGGTCGCCCACCGGCAGCACGTCGGGCCGGTGCAGGCGGAACATCAGGAACATCTCGGCGGTCCAGGTGCCGATCCCCTTCACCTGCGTCAGCGAGGCGATGACCTCCTCGTCGGGCATCGCTTCGATGGCATCGAGCGGCAGCGCGCCGCTCTCGATCCGCTGGCACAAGTCCCTCAAATAGCCCAGTTTCTGGCCGCTCAGCCCGACGCCGCGGAGCGTCGCGTCCGGGGTGGCGGCCACCTGCGCCGGCACCGGGAAGCCGCCGGGAAAGAGAGACGTGAATCGGGCCGCAATGGTTGCAGCCGCCTTGGTGGACAGCTGCTGGGAAATGATGGCGTGGACCAGCGCCTGGAACGGCTCGGTGTGCTGGTGCGAGGCCATCCGGCACGGCCCGTACTTCCGGACGAGCGTCCGGAGCACCGGGTCGCGCCGCGACAGCAGGCGGGTGGCCCGGGCGTAGTCGGTCGCGGACATGAAGCGGCGAGCTTACTTGAGCGACGCGGTCAGCGTCACCTGCGCCCGGATCTCCATCTCGCCCGCTGAAATCACCGGGGCCGCCTGCGCCGCCTCGGCCCGCATGGCGAACGCGCGATCGGGCATCGGCGGCGCCGAGACGCCCTGCTCGCGGATCTCGAGGACGCGGTCGATCGCCTGGCCGGCGGCGGCAGCCAGCGCGTCGGCCCGCCCGCGCGCGTCGGCCACGGCCAGGCGCAGCGCCTCGCGCTCCACCCTGGCGCGGTCCTTCAGGTCGAAGCGCAGGCCGCCGACCGAGGTCGCGCCCGAGCCGACCGCGATGCCGAGGAACTCCCCCACCCGGTCGATGTCGTCGACGCGAACCTCGATGGTGTTGCGCGCGACAAAGCCGCGCGACACGCGCCGGCCATCGACGAAGTCGAACTCCTGCTGCAGGTCGTAGCCGCCGGTGCGGATGGCATCGGCCGGCAGGCCGGCGCCGCGCAGGTTGTCGGTCACGGGACGCATGACTTCGGCATTGCGGCGCTGCGCATCGCGCGGGTTCCCGGCGCGCGACTCGGCGGTAATCGAGATCCACGCCCGATCCGGCACGGCGTTGACGACCCCTTCGCCGGCGGTGATGACCACCGATTCGGCGCGGGCGGACGGCTGCTGCGCGGCAGCGGCGGCGGGAAGGAGCACGACGAGGGCGAGCGGTAGCAGGTGGCGCATGACAGTCTCCAGGGCGCGGCAAGTACTTAGACGCCCGACCTACAATTATCGACGTGGAAGTCTCCCAGGTCCGTAAAAGGCTGAGAACGGCGATCGATCGGGCCCGCGAGCGAGCCCAGCAGCGGCGGGCGGCTACGGCCGAGGCAGAGCGCGACTACGCGGCGTTCCTCGAGAATATCGCCACCCCTGTGACCCGACAGGTCCAGAACGCGCTGAAGGTGGAAGGGTTCGCCTTCACGGTCTTCACCCCGGGCGGCGGCCTGCGGCTGGCGTCCGACCGCGGCCGCGACGATTACGTCGAGTTCGCCCTCGACACGGAGGCCACCCCGCCCCAGGTCCTCGGCCGCGTCGTCCGCACCCGCGGCTCGCAGACGCTCGAGAGCGAGCGACCGATTCAGGAGGGGGCCACGCCGGCCACCCTCACCGAAGAGGATGTGCTCGACTTCCTGCTCGATGTGCTGGCGCCGTGGTTGGAGAAGTAGCTACCGGAGGCCGCGGAGCGGAGGCCACGGAGACGTTTCACCACAAAGGACACGAAGAACACAAAGGAGGTTCAATAGGTTTGTACCTTTGTGACCTTTGTGTCCTTTGTGGCTAATCCATCTTCGTGCCTTCGTGGCGGCGCGCGGTGTGGATCGCCATCAAGCCGCCGAGCAGTGGCACGACCTGCACCTCGTCAAAGCCGCACTCCTCAAGTAGCTTCGCCACTCCGCGGGCTCCGGGGTACCTCCGGATCGACTCGGGGATGTAGCGATACGTGTCCGGGTCGCCGTGCAGGATCCATCCCAGCACCGATCCCACCACCGTCAGGTACGCGAGATACGCGGCGCGGAGCAGCCGCGGCTCGGGCCGGTTGAAGTCCAGCGACAGCATCCGCCCCCCGGGCGCGAGCACGCGGTGGATCTCGGCGATGGCGGCCGGCAGGTCCGGCACGTTGCGCAGGCCGTAGCCGGTGGTGATGAGGGTGAAGGACGCCGACGCGAACGGAAGATGCGTCATGTCGGCCTGGACCAGGTGGTCGGTGGTCGGTGGTCGATGGTCGGGGTTCGGGGTTCTGGTTCGCTCCTTCGCCAACTGCAGCATTTCCATGGTCACGTCTACGCCGATATGGACGGTGAGGTCGCCGGTGCCGCAGGCGAGGTCGAGGGCGCGGTCGTTCGGGCCGATGTCGGCTAACTGGAGGAGGCGGCGCTTCCAGCGGGCGTCCTGACCGTAGGACAGCAGACGGGTGATCAGGTCGTAGCGAGGCGCGATGGTGGCGAACAGCTGCCGGACGTAGCGGCGCTTTCCTTCCGGCGTCGCGATCGCCTCGCGCAGCCCCACGTTACGGCGCGCGCAGCAGCAGGACGGGAATACGGACCGCGTGGCGGACGCGGCTGGCGGTCGACCCGTGGATGACGTCGTTGATGAAGCGGTGGCCGTGCGTCGACATGGCGATGAGGTCGGCGCCGCGTTCCTCGGCCAGCCGGATCAACTCCGTTGCCGGATCGCCCATCGCCAGCTCGGTCGCCACCGGAATCGACTGCGCGGAGAAACCGTCGGCCACCCTGGCGAGGTAGGCACGGTCGGCGGTGATCTCCTCCGACTCGCGCAGCTCGAGGTCCCTGAAGTGACGCGCAGCGAAGCCATCGGCCACGTGCACCAGCAGCAGCTCGGCGCCGGTCATCTTCGCCAGCGGCACGATGTGCGTCAGGATGGCGGCGTCAGCCGGGGAGTTCTCGACGGCAACGAGAATGCGCTTGTACACAGCCTCAACCTGCGAACGTCTGGAACAGCAGCCAGGCGTTGAGCCCGCCAATGATAATGGCGACCAGCCACGCCAGCGAGCGCATCCAGACGGGGGCGACAAACGGTCCCATCCGGTGGCGATCGCCGGTGAACATCACCAGCGGAAACACGGCGAACGACAGCTGCAGGCTCAGAATCACCTGGCTGAGGACGAGCAGGTCGCCGGTGCTGTCCTCGCCGTAAACGACGATCGTGATCACCGCCGGCACGATCGCCACCAGCCGGGTGATCAATCGCCGCAGCCACGGCCGCAGGCGGATGTTGACGAACCCTTCCATCACAATCTGCCCGGCCAGCGTGCCGGTCAGCGTCGCATTCTGGCCCGAACAGAGCAGTGCAATCGCAAAGACGAGGCCGGCGACCGTCGTGCCCAGCGCCGGCGACAGCAGGTGATACGCATCGCCGATGTCGGCCACCGACTCGTTGGGTGTGCCGTGGAAGACAGCGGCCGCGGTGATCAGGATGGCGGCGTTGATGAAGAGCGCCGACATCAGGGCCACCGACGAGTCGATGGTCGCGAAGCGGATGGCGTCGCGCTTGCTCGCGAGCGTATCGACGTAGCGCCGCGTCTGCACGATCGACGAGTGCAGGTACAGGTTGTGCGGCATGACCGTCGCGCCGAGAATGCCGAGCGCGATGTAGAGCATCTCTGGATTGGTCACCACCTCGGTGTGCGGGATGAACCCGGCAGCGACTTCGGCGACGGCCGGTCGCGCCAGCAGCAGCTCGACGGCGAAACAGCCGGCAATCACCACGATCAGCGAGATGACCAGCGCCTCGACGTAGCGAAAACCGCGATTCTGCAGGAAGAGAATGATCATGACGTCGAGCGCCGTCAGACACACGCCCCAGATCAGCGGCAGCCCGAACAGCAGGTTCAACGCAATCGCGGCGCCGATCACCTCGGCCAGATCGCACGCGGCGATGGCAATCTCGCACAGCACCCACAACACCCACGTCGTCGGCTTCGAGTAGCTGTCGCGGCACGCCTGCGCGAGGTCGCGACCGGTGCCGATGCCGAGGCGCACGGCCAGCGCCTGCAGCAGGATCGCCATCAGGTTCGAGATCAGGATCACGCTGAGCAGCGTGTAGCCGTAGCGCGCGCCGCCGGCCAGGTCGGTCGCCCAGTTGCCGGGGTCCATGTAGCCGACGGCGACGAGGTAACCGGGACCGGCAAACGCCATCAGCTTCCGCCAGAAGCCGGCATCGTGCGGCACGGCGATCGAGCCGTGCACTTCGGGCAGGCTGACCGAGGTCGATTGACGGGCCCACCCGCGCGGCTTCTGCTCGGTGCTCACGGTCTCAGGTACACTTTTGCGCGATGCTGGCATCCAGCACCGTCGAAAATTATCTGAAGGCGATCTACCTCGGCGTGTCCGGGGCGCACGAGCCGCGGCACCTGCTCGCCATGGGACAGCTCGCCGCCACGCTCGGCGTCACGCCCGGCACGGCGACGACGATGGTCAAGGCGCTGGCCGAGTCGGGACTGGTCGCCTACGAGCCGTACGCCGGCGTGTCGTTGACCAGCGCCGGCGAGAAGCTCGCCGCGCTCGTCGTCCGCAGGCATCGGCTGATCGAGCTGTTCCTCGTGCAGTTCCTCGGCTTCGGCTGGGATGAGGTCCACGATGAAGCCGAGCATCTCGAGCACGCGGTGTCCGACCGGCTGATCGAGCGCATCGACGACATGCTCGGCCACCCGGCCACCGACCCGCACGGCGACCCGATCCCGAGCGCCGAAGGGGCGCTGACGCAGGAGCCGGTGCAGAGCCTGATGACCTGCCCGATCAACACCCCGGTCACCGTGACCCGCGTCATCGACCAGGGCAAGGAGTTCCTGCGCTTCGTCGAAAGCCAGGGGCTGAAGCCGGGGAGCACGGTCACCATCGAGCAGCGGGACGCCGCGTCCGACAGCGTCGCGCTGCGGCGCGACGGCGACGAGGCGCTGACGATCGGCGCGCGCGCCGCGTCGAAGCTGCTGGTGGTCGTCGGCCGCTGACATCCGGTTCATAGCGAACGCAGGAACGCGAGCAGGCTGGCGCGGTCGGCGGCGCTGAGCTGCTGGTAGCCGGCGCGCGCGGCCGCGGCCTCGCGGCCGTGTCTGTCGATGGCCGCGGGAATCGTCGCGGCGCTGCCGTCGTGCAGCAGCGGCCGCCGGAACCGAAGTCCCCAGAGGGCCGGCGTGCGGATTTCGTCGGCGCCGGCCGCCGCCTGGCGGATGCCGTCGCCCGTTCCCACGTCGTGCAGCAGCAGATCCGAGAACAGCGGCACCGTGCGCCGGTGGAAGAGCGGGTTGGCGCTCGGGCCGGTCGTCAGCGCCGGCACGTGACACGAGGCGCAGCCGATGGCCGCGAACACGCGCTCGCCCTCCTGGACCGCCGCGGTGATGTCGCCGCGGCCGACCGGCGCCAGGAACCGCATGAACGATTCGAAGTTGTCGATGCCGCGGCGGCGCGTCGCCGGGTCGGGACGATCCTCCGGATCCGGGAACGGGTCGCAGCGGCGCATCCGCGCCTCGTCGACGCCGAAGGCCGATTCGTTCGGGAAGATGTCGTTGGTGATGCCCATCTCGTTACGATAGGCATCGGCGCCGAAGGTCAGCAGCGTGGCGTGCTGCGCCTTCCAGCCGAAGCGCCCGACACGCCGCTCCCCCGTCGCCGCGTCGACGACGAGCGCCGCGCGGCCGCTGATCCCGTCGCGATTGCGATCGTCCGGGTCCTCCAGCATCAGCAGCGTGTCGTCGGGGATCGCCTCGACCAGGCCGGCGCCAAAGAGCGGAATCGGCGCGCGATGCGCAATCACGTCCACATCGTCGGGAATCACCGGCTGGCAGCCGTGCGACGGCGTCGACAGCATGTGAATCAGCGTGTCGTCGGCCTCGTTGAGGCCCGTGGCCACGCCGGCGCCGCTGCGGTAGCCGGCGCGCACCTCGAGGATGACGCCGCCGCCGCCGATGGCCGGCACGTTGTGGCAGACGGCGCAACTGGTGCCGTTGAACGCCGGGCCGAGTCCTTCCTCCGCGGATTCGACCTCGATGAAGTCGTCGAGCCCAAGGCGGAATTCGCTGAACTCGGGCGCGGTGATGCCGGGGAGCGGCGACCCCGGGGCCACAGCGGTCGCCTGGCCTTGCGCCGAGAGTACCGCGGCGATCATCCAGAGCGCGGCCAGCGCGCAGAGGCTGCGTGTCATCGCACGATCAACTCGCCGCGCATGAAGTGGTGCCCGGCGCCGCACATGCGGCTGCACTCGAACGTGTAGCGCCCCGGCCGGGTCCCGGTGAAGCGCGCCACCGCGACCCCCTTGCCGCGCTTCGGCACCAGCAGGTTGACGCCGCCGCCGACCAGGCGGAAACCGTGCAGCGTGTCTTCGCTGTGGATGCGGAGCTCGACCTCCTCGCCTTCGGCGACAACGACTTCCGACGGCCAGAACTCGAAGCGCTCGGCGGTGATCTCGATGACTCGAGGCGCCGGGCCCTGCTGCGCCGGCGCGGCTCCCGGCGACACGGCGGCCAGCGTGACGAGCGCGAACAGCGCGGCGGTGCGGACACTGAAGGCACGCATCAGAACCACCATCCCAGGCCGATGTTCAGCAGGTTGCGGTCTGGCTCCAGCAGGCCCTGGCTGCGCAGCCGCGTGTAATCGACTTTCACCGCAACGTCCGGGTCCGGGTAGTAGGTCACGCCAGTGACCCAGGCATCACGGTCGAACTGCTTGAGCGGCAGGTAGCCCGGCGGCATGCGGAACTGCGTATCGAAGTTCTCGTAGCGGGCGAACACCACCATGTCGCGCGGGGCGCCGCTGTTCCAGATCCGGTAACCCGCTTCGCCGTAGAAGCCGCGCAGCGCGCTGGCGATGTTCGGCGACACGCCGATGGTGCGCGCCAGGCTGTCGTTGAGACGGCCGGCATCGGCAATCGAGACGTGCGCGAACTGCCCGCGCAGCTCGAGCTGCGCCCGCCGGTACCGCGCATCGACCTCGCCGATGGTCACGCTGGTGTCGAGCCGCGGCAGCGCGAAGCTCGATTCGCCGGTGTAGAAGCTGGCGCCAACCGTCAGCCCGCGCACGCCGAGGTACTCGAGCCGCCCGGTGTAGGCGATGTTGCGGACGTTGGCCGCGGAGCCCTTCTGCCGGCCGCCGCGGATGCCCTCGTCGGCGCTGAACGCGAGCGCGTTGAGCGGCGCCGCGACGAAGGCGCGGTAGCGGAACCCGCGCGGCAGCTCGCCGTGCACGCCGGCGCCGACGTCGAACCAGGTGGTCGGCACGATGACCGTGTCGACGAACGGCCGCTCGACGCCGTTGAACACCGGCGGTTCGTGGCGCTCGTTGATGATGCCGACCGGCATCAACAGCATCCCGGCGCGCAGGTTGATGCGGCGCGACAGCAGGAAATCGAGATAGGCCTGTTCGAGTTCGAGCTCACCCGACTCCTCGAGCCCTTCGACGAAGGCATGCTCCAGTTCCAGCTCGCCGACGAACCGCACGCGCGACGTGAAGCTGTGATTGAGGAGGAGGACGAAGCGATGGAAGTCGAGGACCGGATCCGCCCCTTCAAGCTTGTTGAAGTGGAAGTCCATGTAGCCCGAGAGCGGACCGGTGGCCGGGAACCCCGC
>JBFWUM010000034.1:0-3736 GCA_050247255.1 Vicinamibacterales bacterium
GCGCTGCGGATCCGCCGCGGGACCGCTCATGAGGCGGTGTCATCGCCGCGCAGAGCGTCGATGTCGGCGATGTCCTTGGGCCGCCCGGCTGCGCGCTTGTTGCGAATAAAGGCGTCCCTGCCAATGAATGTCACACCATGACGACCGAGGGACCCCTCCACTCGGCTGCGCCAGACGTCCTCCCAGTCGACGCCGGAGATGGCACTCATCAGGTGAATCTGAACCGGAGGAAGGCCCAACTGCAACATTCGACGACGGTCAGCGACGTCATATGGCGTGAGTCCGGGTGATGGGAATCCAAACGCATCCAACGCTGCCAACGCGCGTTCGGCGTTCGCCGGCGTGGGGCGAATCAGAACATCGAGGTCGCCGGTAAATCGCGGATGCCCATGGAACGCCAGCGCATACGCGCCGACGACAACGAACTCAACCCCATGGGCAATCAAGGACCCGATGAACTCGTCGAAGTCGGGCGCCAGTTCCATCGACCTGTCTCCGCAGATACTCGACTGCGGCAATGCGTTCGGCCGCAGGGCGCGACAGCCAGTAGCGCAGCGTCGAACGCTGTTTCTCCTCCTCGGCGAAGGACGTGACCTTCATCGTCCGACGAAGCCGCTCGCCCATCGACGCCAGTGTAACAGCTGACGTAGTATCTGCAGCCTGTCCGAGGTCAAGCTCTCCACCGTCCTGTCAGCGCTGTCCTATGCCCTCGACCTGACGGAAGGGCAGCCGCTGGGACACGCCGGGCGCAGCTGCCTGATCGGCATGCGCATCGCCCGCGAGCTGCGCCTCTCCCCCGCCGACCAATCCGATCTCTTCTACGCGCTGCTGATGAAGGACGCCGGCTGCTCGAGCAACGCCGCGCGCGTCTACCAGCTGTTTGGCGGCGACGATCAGCCAGTGAAGGCGGGGCTCTGGACCCGCGACTGGCGACGGTGGCGCGACAAGCTCGCGTATGCCCTCGAGTTCGCCGAGCGCGGCGGCACGCCGCTGCAGCGCGTCCGCCAGCTGGCGACGCTCGCCGTCGCGGGACCGCGCAGCGAACGCGAGCTGTTTGCGATTCGCTGCGACCGCGGCGCCGACATCGCGCGTGAACTCGGCGTCTCCGAAACCACCGCCGTGGCCATCCGGACGATGGACGAGCACTGGGATGGCGGCGGCTACCCGGAAGGACTGCGGCGCGAGCAGATCCCATTGCACGCGCGCATCATCGGCCCGGCGCAGGTCGCCGAGATCTACTGGGGCCTCGGCGGTCCGGAGGCGGCGCTCGACATGGCGAAGGCACGGGGCGGCCGCTGGTTCGACCCGGAGCTGGTAAAGGCGTTCCGCACGCTCGGCAGGCACGACGCGCTCTGGACCGATCTGCGGTCCGAGGCGCTGGCCGATCGCGTGGCGTCGGCCGAGCCGGTGGAGCGGGTCATCCCAGCCGGGGAGGAACGGCTCGATCGCATCGCCCACGCGTTCGCGCTGGTGGTCGACGCGAAGTCGAGCTTCACCTACCGTCATTCGGATCGTGTCGCCGCGGCGGCGGTCGCCATCGGCGGGCAGATGGGACTGCCGCCGGTGGAGCTCACGCGCCTGCGCCGCGCCGGCCTGCTGCACGACATCGGCAAGCTGGCGGTGCCCAACCGCATTCTCGACAAGCCGGATCGCCTCGACGCCGACGAATGGGCCATCGTCCGCAAGCACCCGTATTACACGTTCGAGATCCTCGCGCGGGTGCCGGTGTTCTCGGAATTCGCTGAGGACGCGAGCCTGCACCACGAACGGATCGACGGGAAGGGCTACTACCGCGGCGTTAGCGGCAATGCGCTGTCGCGCCACGCGCGCATTCTGGCGACGGCCGACATCTACGATGCGCTCTCCGCGGCGCGCCCGTACCGCGAGGCGTTGCCGCTCGAGCGGGTGCTGGCGATCATCGCCGAGGGTCGCGGCCCGCAGTTGTGCCCGGAGACGGTGGACGCGTTGTGCGCCGTCCAAGCGTCCGCGCCGGACGCTATCGAAGCGTGAAGGCCCGCTCGATCGCGCGATAGTCGGCGGCAATCGGATAGCGCCGGCCCACGCCAAATGCCTTGCTCGAAATCTTGATCCCGGGCGCGGCCTGCCGGCGCTTGTATTCGCTGCCGTCGATCTTGCGGATGACATCGGCCACGACTTCGCGATCGATGCCGAGCGCCGCAATCGCCTCGGCGTCGAGGTTGCGCTCGACGTAGGCCTCGACGATGCGATCGAGCACGTCGTACGGCGGCAGCGTGTCCTGGTCGGTCTGGTTCGGCTTGAGCTCCGCGCTCGGCGCCTTGGTGAGCGTGGACCCGGGAATGACCTCGCGCTCGCGGTTCATGTGACGCGCCAGGCGATAGACCAGCGTCTTCGGCACGTCGCTGATCGCGGCCAGGCCGCCCGACATGTCGCCGTACAGCGTGCAGTAGCCGACGGCCAGCTCCGACTTGTTGCCGGTCGTCAGCAGCAGGTGGCCGAACCGGTTCGACAGCGCCATCAGCACCGCTCCGCGCACGCGCGCCTGCAGGTTCTGTTCGGTCGTATCCTCCGCCGCCGGCCCCAGGGTCGGCGTCAGCGTGTCCAGGTACGCCTGGAACACGTCGTCGATCGGGATGACCCGATGGTCGACGCCGAGATTCCGCGCCAGCGCCGCCGCATCGTCGAGGCTGTGCTGCGACGAGTAACGGGCTGGCAGCGCGGCGGTGACGACGTGGCCGGGGCCGAGGGCATCGACAGCCAGGCAGGCGGTGAGCGCCGAGTCGATGCCGCCGGACAGCCCGAGGACGACGCTCGTGAAGCCGCACTTGTGGACGTAGTCGCGCAGGCCGAGGACCAGCGCCCGGTACGCCGTCTCCTCGAGCGAGGCACTCACGGGATGGAGGTCTTCCGCCTGAAGGCGGAAGCCACGATCGTCGCCGGCGAGATCGATGACGGCGAAGTCCTCCTCGAAGTCGCGCAGGCGGACAACCTCTTCTCCCGTGGCGCCGATGCCGATGGAGTGGCCGTCGAAGACGAGCTCGTCGTTGCCACCCACCTGGTTGAGATAGAAGAACGGCGTCCCGTGCCTGACGGCCGCTTCGCGGATCATGCGGCGCCGCAGGTCGGCCTTCTGCAGCTCGAACGGGCTGGCCGAGACGTTGATCATGATCTCGGCGCCCTGCGCCGCGAGCTCGGCGACCGGGTCGCGCTCGTAGAGCCGCTTCGGCCAGAACGTCGGCCCGTTCCAGACGTCCTCGCAGATGCTGACGCCCAGCCGGCGCCCCTTGAACGCGATCGGGGACACCTGGTGCGCCGGCTCGAAGTAGCGGTCCTCGTCGAAGACGTCGTAGGTCGGGAGCAGCGACTTGAAACGGCGTTCGAGCACGCGTCCCGCGTGGCACAGCGCGACGGCGTTGTACAGGCGCTTGCCGTCGGGCACGGGATTCCGATCGACATAGCCGATCAGAATGCCGAGCGCCTCGGTCGACAGCGCGGCCACGCGCTCGAGCAGCTCGAGGTTGCGGTTGATGAAGCGGTCGTGGGTGAGGAGATCGCGCGGCGGGTAGCCCGTGGTCGCCAGCTCGCTGAAGACGACGAGATCGGCGCGCTCGCGGCCGGCGCGCGCGACGGCCTCCGCGATCCTGCGGAAGTTGCCGTCGAACGCGCCGACGGTGAAATTCAGCTGGGCAAGCGCGATCCGCACGGGGTTATGTTGCTAGGTCGAAGGGCAAAGGTCAAAGGGCGAAGGGCAAAGGGC
>JBFWUM010000034.1:3836-5484 GCA_050247255.1 Vicinamibacterales bacterium
GATGTGGCTGCAATTGCGTTCATCGCGTCGTGCGCGGCGTGATGTCGCGGGAAATCGGCCGGCAAGCACATTGCTCGTGCCCACGCATGGCTGCCGCGCCGTCCGGCAAGGGCATCGACGAGCGCTCCTTCCGCTTCGCGTGCGACGTCATTCGATTCGTTCGCACCATCAAGTACGAAGCGGGCCTCAAGCGGCTTGCCGAACAACTGGTCGGCGCGTCCGGATCAATCGGCGCCAATCGCGAAGAGGCGGCGGCCAGCTCGTCGCGGCGGGAGTTCGTTCGCTACAACGAGATCGCCCTGCGCAGTGCGCGGGAATCGGTTCGCTGGCTTCAAGTCTGCCAGGAAGCAGGCCTTGGCGATCCGAAACTCTGCGCCACCCTGCTCGATGAATGCCGTCAAATCGCGCGAGTGCTCGGCGCTATCGTGGTCAACACCAAGCACCGAGACACCCACCTTTGACCTTTGACCTTTGACCTTTGACCTTTGACCTTTAGCCTCTCCCCGTCACCGCTGCCACGATGTGGCGCGCCGAAATGCCGAAGCGGTCGACCAGTTCCTCCGGCGTGCCGCTGCGCGGGATCTCGCGGACGGCGAGCCGCGTCACGGTGAAGCCGTCGCCGGCCACCGCCGCCGCCACGGCGTCGCCGATGCCGCCGGCCGGGTAGTGGTCCTCCACCGTGATCAGCCGCCCCTTCGTCTCGCGGGCGCAGCGCACGAGCGACGCAGCGTCGATCGGCTGCAGCGAGTAGAGGTCGACGACGCGGATGGCGATGCCTTCCTTCTTCAGCTCGTCGTGCGCCTTCAGCGCCTCGAACACGGTGACGCCGGCGCCGATCACGGTGGCCACATCGTCTGCGCTCTGGCGCAGGATCTTCAGCCCGCCCAGCTCGAACGTCTCGTCGGGCCCGTAGATGACCGGCGTCTTCGGCCGCGAGGTCCGCATGTAGGCGGGCCCCGGCGCGTAGGCCATCTGCTCGATCAGCCGCTCGGCGCTGACGGCATCGCACGGGTACAGCACCGTCATGTTCGGCTCGGCGCGCATCATGGCCAGGTCCTCGAGCGCCATCTGCGACGGGCCGTCCTCGCCAATGGAGACGCCGGCATGCGAGCCGGCCATCTTGATGCCGACGCCGCTGATCGCGGCCATGCGGATGAAATCGGCGGCGCGCGACAGGAACGCGGCGAACGTCGACGGGAACGGGATGGCGCCGCGCGCGGCCAGCCCCATCGCCGAGCCGATCATCACCTGCTCGGCGATGTAGTTCTGGTAGAAGCGCTCGGGATGCTGCTGCTCGAAGCGCTCGCTGAACGTGGAGTTCTTCACGTCGGCGTCGAGCGCGACGACGCGGGTGTCGGCGCCCAGCTTGGCGATGGCGGTGCCGTAGGCCTCGCGCGTCGCGACGAGGTCGCCGAGCTTGTAGGCAAGGGTGCCGACGGTGGCGTTCTTCGGCGCAGGACGCTGCACGCGACGCGGCGCCTGCGGCGCCGGCAGCGGCTCGTCCTCGGGCACAATCTGCGCCTGGAGCTCGGCGAGCGCCTTGTCGAGCTCCTCCCCTTTCTTCACCGCCTTGCCGTGCCACCCGGGCTTGCCGGCCATGAACGAGACGCCCTGTCCCTTCACGGTGCGCGCCAGGATCATCGTCGGC
>JBFWUM010000034.1:5584-17072 GCA_050247255.1 Vicinamibacterales bacterium
GGCTGCGCCGGGTCGTAGCGCATTTCCGCGAAAAAGAGCGCAGCCATGAGTTCGGCCGCCGAGAAACAGGTGCTGGGATGGCCGCTCGCGGACTCCGCGGTGGCGCGGACCGAGTCGATCCGCAGGCGCGTCGCCGCATTCCTGAGCGCGGCGATGCGCGGGGAAATTTCAACGGGCACGGGAAGGTTCCTCCGGGAAGGTCGGGAGGGCCAGTCTAGCAGATCGGGCGCGCCCGGCCCGCGGCGGGCGCAGCGGCGTGCGCTGTGCGCGCCAGCGCGCCAGATCGTGCGCCTGCCGCACACCACGCGCCTTCGTGAGCGAACTGTAACCCCCTTCTTATGACTGAATTCTCCGAAAATGCCCTCCTGCACAGTTGGCATTCAAGCTGCTCATGGGCTCGGCAGGTCGCACCACGAGGGGCGCGACCGCTCAAGGACCAGACTGAATGAAGCGCTCCATGCCGATCGGCGTCGCCCTCGGCCTCCTGCTGGCCGCCGTGCCGCTGGCGGCCCAGACGCCATCGCTCGACGAACTGTCGCTGCAGGACCTGCTGGCGGTCGAAGTGACCTCGGTGGCCCGCAAGGAACAGACGATCGCGCGCACCGCGGCCGCGGTCTACGTGATCACCGCCGACGACATCCGCCGCTCCGGCGCGACGACGCTGCCCGACGTGCTGCGAATGGCGCCGGGCTTCTCGGTGAGCCAGTTGAACGCGGGTGCCTGGTCGGTCACCTCGCGCGGCTTTGGCGGCCTCTACGCCAACAAGCTCCTGGTGCTGATCGACGGCCGCAGCGTCTACAGCCCGATCACGGGCGGCATCGACTGGGACATGCAACTGGTGCCGCTCGACACGATCGAGCAGGTTGAGGTCATTCGCGGCCCGGGCGGCTCGCTGTGGGGCGCCAATGCCGTGAACGGCGTCATCAACATCATCACCAAACGCGCGGACGCCACACAGGGCGGGCGTGTCGGCGTCGTGACCAGCACCTACGAGCCGGGCACCACCGACCTGAGCTATGGCAGCCGTCTCGGCTCGGTCTACTCGGTGACCCGTGCGCGCTACGTGCAGCGCCGGACGCCGGGGGAGCAGGCGGGTTTCGACGACGCCGACGGCGCGGAATCGTTCTTCGCCCGGCAGCGGTTCGACTGGGGGCAGCGGGGCGTCAACCGGTTCTCGCTCGACGGCTCGGTCCAGGGCGGAACGTTGCGGCTGGTGGCGTCGACGCCGACGTTCACGCCGCCGTTTGCCGACGAGCACGTCCGGGTGACCGATACGCGCAGCGGCCACCTGCGGTTCGCGTGGGACCACACCCACAACAGCCGCGCCGAGACCAGCCTGCAGGCGTATTACAGCGGCGGTTCGCGGATCAACTCCTTCAGCGGCAACCGCTGGCACTCCCTCGACCTCGACATCCGCCACCGGCGGGCGCTCGGGTCGCGGCACGACGTGGTGAGCGGGGTGCAGTACCGCTATACCCTGCTCCACGACGTTCCCTCGATTTACAGCTGGCGCAGCGACGGCGACGAGCCGGCACGGCTGGCGACCGGCTTCGTCCAGGATGAGATCGCGCTTGGCCGTGCGGTCCGCGTCATCCCCGGCGTCAAGTTGGAGCACAACGGGGACACCGGCCTCGAGGCACAGCCGTCGCTGCGCGCACTGTGGATGCCGACGCCGTCACAGAGTGTCTGGGCGGCCGCGTCCCGCGCGGTGCGGACGCCGAACCGCCAGGACCTCGGCATGCACCTGGCGGTCGCCGTGATCCCGGCGCCGACCCCGCTGCCGCTGGTCCTCACCGTCGACGGCAACCCGGCCATCCGGTCGGAGGTGGCGAAGGCGTATGAGGTCGGCTACCGCTTCAGCCGGCCGCGCTTCTCGGTCGATGTCACCGCCTATGTGACCCGCTACGCGGACCTGGTGGCGTCGGTGGAGGGCGAGCCCGAGCCCGGCTTCGAGCTGGGACGCGCCGTGCTCCGGCTGCCGATCCGCTTCGTCAACGCCGACACCGTGAAGGGCAACGGCACGGAGGTGGCGATCAACTGGCTGCCGCGTGACTGGTGGCAGATTGCCGGCAGCTACACGCTCGTCGACGTCGACAAGGAGGACGCCTTCACCGACAGCCCGAACAACGGCGCCGTCGCGCCGCACCAGTTCCACGCGCGTACGTCGTTCGAACTCGGCCACGGTGTCGAGGCATCGGCGCTCTTCTATCACGTCTCCGAGTTCGCCGAGGTCGGCGTCGATGCCTACAACCGCTTCGATGCGCGTCTCGCCTGGAGCGGCCGCCGCATCGAGCTTGCGGCCGGGGCGCGCAACCTGCTGCGCCGCGAGGCGCCGGAGTATCGCGATCTCGTCTCGCATGTCGAGGCGGCGGCGATCCGCCGCTCGCTCTTCGGCACCGTCGCGGTGAAGTTCTGAGGATCATGGCTCCTCTGGGTTTCGTCCATCGGCGCCTGTCGCAGACCGCGGTGCTGCTGCTCTGCCTGCTTGCCGCGGGTCCGGCGGCGGCCGCACCGGCTGACGACGCGGTGCGCGACGAATACCAGGTCAAGGCGGCGTTCCTGTTCAACTTCGTCAAGTTCGTGCAATGGCCCGAGGCCGGCGGCCCGCTGGTCATCGGCATCGTCGGCGACTCGCCGATCGAGGCGCCGCTGCGTGATGCCGTGAAGGGGCGCAACGCCGGCGGGCGCAGCCTGCAGGTACGGCGCGTCGACCCCGAGGACGACCTCTCCGCCTACCACGTCATCTACATCAGCGAATCGGAAGCGCGGCGAACACCGGCGCTGCTGCTGCGGTTCGGCCGCGCGCCGGTGCTGACCGTCGGCGAGACGGTGCCGTTCCTGCGCGAGGGGGGCATGGTCCGCTTCTTCGTCGAGCAGAACCGCGTCCGGTTCCAGATCAACGCCGGGGCGGCCGACAGCGCCGGCCTGCGCATCAACTCGCAACTGCTCAGCCTGGCGGCTGGCCAATGAGGCCGATCATGACCCTCTCCTCCACGTTCCGCCGCCTGCCGATTCGCCGCAAGCTGACCATGGTCACCATGGCGGCCACCGGCGTGGCGCTGCTGGTCTCGTCGACGGCATTCTTCGCCTACGACATCATGACGTTCCGTCGCACCTACGTCGGCGAGCTGACGACGACGATGGATATCGTCGGCGGCAACACAACGGCGGCGCTGACGTTCGACGACGCGGCGGCAGCGCAGGAGATCCTCGGCCGCCTGGTCGCGGACGACCGCATCGCGCGGGCGGTCATCCTCAACGACGGCGGCCTGCCGTTTGCGACCTTTTCGCGCGACGGCGCCCCGGGGGGCATGTCCTGCCTCGCCGCCGACGGCGCCGAGATCGCCTTCCCGCAAGGCAGCGTGCGCGTCCGCCGGCCGATCGTCCTGGCCGCCGAGCGCATCGGCACCGTGTGCGTCGAAGCCAGCGGCGAGCCGTTCCAGGCACGCGCCGGCTCGTTCGGGCTGATTGCCGTCCTCACCCTCGGCGTCGCCGCGGTCATCGGCTTCGCGCTGCTGCAGGCGCTGCAGCGGGTGATCTCGGGACCGCTGCTCGAACTGGCCGGCACCGCGCGGCGCGTCGCCACGACGAAGGCCTTCGCCGTTCGCGCGACGAAGGAAACCGAGGACGAGCTGGGGACGCTGGTCGACGACTTCAACCAGATGCTCGACCAGATCCAGGCGCAGGACGCGCAGCTGCGCGAGCACGGTGACCGGCTCGAACAGGAAGTCTCGACACGGACCCGCGAGCTCGTGCAGGCCCGCGACGCCGCCGAGGCGGCGAGCCGCGCCAAGAGCGAGTTCCTCGCCAACATGTCGCACGAGATCCGGACGCCGATGAACGGCATCATCGGCATGACCGAGCTGGCGCTCGATACCCAGCTGACCGAGCCCCAGCACGAGTACCTCGAGACGGTCAGGGAGTGCGCCGACTCGCTGATGCTGATCATCAACGACATCCTCGACTTCTCGAAGATCGAAGCGGGCAAGATGTCGCTCGAAAGCATCACCTTCGACGTGCGCCGGCTCGTCGCCGACGCCGCGCGGCCGCTGGCGATCCGCGCCGAGCAGAAGGGGCTGGAGCTGCTGCTGCACGTGGCGCCCGATGTGCCCGGCTTCCTGCGCGGCGACCCGGGACGCATCCGCCAGGTGCTGGTCAACCTGATGGGCAACGCCATCAAGTTCACCGAGCACGGCGAGGTGCTGGTGTCGGTCTCCCGCGGCGCCGGCCACGAGGTGCGGTTCGAGGTTGCCGATACGGGCATCGGCATCCCGGAAGACAAGCAGGCGGCCATCTTCGCCGCCTTTACCCAGGCCGACGGCTCGACGACGCGCCGTTTCGGCGGCACCGGCCTCGGGCTGACGATCTCGTCGCAGCTGATCGGCATGATGGGCGGCCGGATCTGGGTCGAGAGCGCGCCGGGCGTCGGCAGCCGCTTCTTCGCCACCGCGCAGCTGCCGCCGAGCGGCGACATGCCGGCGCATGAGGCGGAGCTCAACCTGACGGAGCAGCGGGTCCTCATCGTCGACGACAACGCGACGAACCGCCGCATCCTCAACGACGTGTTCGTGCACTGGGGCGCGCGCTGCACGCTGGCGGCTGGCGGCGCGGAAGCGCTGGCTCTGGTGGCCACCGCGCAGCGGCGCAACGAGCCGTTTGCGCTGACGCTGCTCGACGTCAACATGCCGGAGATGGACGGCTTCGCGCTGGCCGAACAGATCCGGCAGCAGTACGCCGTCCATGGCGGCACCATCCTGATGCTCAGCTCGTCGGACCGCGCCGACGATGTGCACCGCTGCCAGGCGCTGGGCCTCGCGGCCTACGTGGTGAAGCCGGTGACGCAGCAGGATCTCCGCGCCGCGACTGCGCGGGCGCTCGGCGCCGCGCCTCGGCCGGTGGCGCCGCAGGCGCCGGCGCCGGCTGGCGCGCCGGCCGCGGACGCCGGCGGCCTGCACGTGCTGCTGGCCGAGGACAACCCGGTGAACCAGCGGCTGGCGTTGCGGCTGCTCGAGCAGGCGGGCTACCGCGTGACGGCCACGGTCAACGGCGCGGCGGCGATCGAGGCCTACCGCCGCGAGCGGCCGGACGTGATCCTCATGGACCTGCAGATGCCGGTGATGGACGGCTTCGAGGCGACGCGGACCATCCGCGACATCGAGCAGTTCCGCGGCCTGCACACCCCGATCGTCGCCCTGACCGCGCACGCCATGGAAGGCGATCGCGAGCGCTGCCTGGCGGCGTCGATGGACGGCTACGTCTCGAAGCCGATCCGCCGCCAGGAGCTGTTCGCGGAAATCGAACGCGTCATCGGCGGCAGCGTCCGCCAGGAGCTCATCGCATGACATCCGTAATGGAAGGACAGCCGGTGATCGGCACCGACGATCGCCTGCACGTCGACGACGTGCTCACCGCGGCCGGCATCGGCCTGTGGACCCTCGACGTCCGCTCGGGACGCGTCTGGTGGTCGGAGGGCAACGAGCGGCTGTGGGGACTCGCGCCGCGAACCTTCGACGGCCGCGTCGACACCGCCTTCGGCCTGATCGCCCCGGCGGACCTGCCGGCGGTGGCCCAGGCCATACACAACGCGACACCCGAGGCGCCTGCGTTCGCCGTCGACTACCGCATCGGCGACGGCGCCGCGGCGCGCTGGCTGCGCAGCGTCGGCCGTGTCGACTTCGACGCCGACGGCAGCCAGCGTACGGCGAGCGGCATCACGCTCGACGTCACCGGCGAGAAGCGGCAGCAGGCCGAGTGCCTGCAGACGCGGCGGCTGGTGGCGCTCGGCCGCCTGGCGGGGGGCGTCGCCCACGACTTCAACAACCTGCTGACGGCGATCATCGGCTTCAGCGAGCTGGTGGAGGAAACGCTGCCGGAGGGCCACGTCGCCGCCAACGACGTGGTCGAGATCCGCAGGGCGGCGCACAGCGCCGCGGTGCTGACCCGCCGCCTGCTCACCTTCGGCCGCCACGGGGAAGGGGGCGCGCGGCCGGTGGACGTCAACGACGCCATCGCCTCGCTGCAGCAGCTGCTGCGCCGCACCATCGGCGAGAACGTCCGGCTGGAGCTGACGCTCGGCGCGCACCCGGCGCACGTGCGCATCGACCCGGTGCAGCTCGAGCAGCTGCTGATGAACCTGCTGGTCAACTCGCGCGATGCGATGCCGGCGGGCGGCACCATCGCGGTGACCACCAGCAACTTCACCGGCGCCGACCCGCTCGCGCGCCCGGCCATGGTGGCCGGCGACTACATCGCCATCCGCGTCGCTGACAGCGGCTGCGGGATGTCCGATGACGTGCAGGCCAGCGCGTTCGAGCCATTCTTCACGACCAAGGACCGCGGCAAGGGCACCGGTCTCGGGCTGTCCACCGTGCTCGAGATCGTCAAGCGCGCCGGCGGCTCGATCGCGCTGGAGAGCCGGCCGGGCGCCGGGACGACCTTCACGATCTACGTGCCGCAGACCGACGAGGCGATCCTCGAGATGCGGTGCCGCGAAGAGGTGCCGGTCGACCCGGGTCCCCCGGCGACGGTGCTGGTGGTCGAGGACGACACCTCGTTGCGCAACCTCGCGGTGCGTACGCTGAGCGCGCGCGGTTACATCACCTTCTCCGCCGCCAGCGCCGAGGAAGCGGTCACGCTCATCGAGCACAAGCTGCCGCACATCGACGTGCTGCTTGCCGACGTCATGCTGCCGGGCGCCAGCGGCTGCGAGCTGCAGCGACGGCTCACCGAGCTCTGGCCGGACCTGAAGACGGTATTCATGTCGGGCTACTCCGCCGACTCGCTGGCGCAGTTGCGGCTGCTCGACCGCGCCGTGCCACTCCTCGAAAAGCCCTTCACGCCCCGCGCCCTGGCCCGGCAGGTCGCGGCCGCGCTCGACCGGACCGACGGCAAGGACGTCCAGCCATGAGTACTTTCGCCACCCTCCGTCCTGCGGGCCGCGGCTCGGCCGTGGGAGTCGCCGGCCCGGACACGCCCTGGAGCAACCTGGCGCCCGACGCGGCGCGCCTCGCGGCGCTGCTTGCCGAGCGCGGCACGGTAACCGCGCAGGAGCTGCAGGTCGCCCTCGACCACTCCGAACACGAGCGGGCGTCGCTGGCCGACGCGCTGATCGAGCTCGGGTTCGCCACCGAAGAGGCGGTGTATGCGGCGCTGGCCGAGGCCACCGGCATGGAACTGGTCGACCTGACGACCATCGTGCCGAGCTCGCTGGCGCTGCGCCTGGTGCCTGAGCGGGTCGCCCGCAAGCACCGGGCGCTGCCGCTGACCGAGGACAACCGTGTCCTCACCTACGCCATCTCCCGCCCCTACCAGGATGAAGCCGAGCGCGACCTGGCGTTCGCCTCGGGGCGGCGGCCGCGCGCGGTACTGGCGCGGCCGTCCGACCTGCTGGCCGCCATCGACCGCCACTACGAGAGCTTCGGCGACCTCGAGCTGCTGCTCGCCAAGGTCCGGTCCGAGGCGCGCATCGAGGTCGAGGATCGCCACGACGGCACGCCGCAGTCGCCGGTCATCGACCTGTGCAACCACGTGGTCGCGCGCGCGGTGGAAGGGGGCGCCAGCGACATCCACATCGAACCGGGCAAGTCGGGCATGGTCGTCCGCTTCCGCCTCGGCGGCATTCTCGGCACCGTGATGACCATCCCGGCGGAAGCGTCAGCAGCGGTCCGCAACCGCTTCAAGGTGATGGGACAGGTCGACATCTCGGTGAAGGCGCGGCCGCAGGACGGCGCGTTCCGGCTGAAGATCAACGAGCGCGCGATCGACATCCGCCTGTCGACGCTGCCGACGATCAACGGGGAGAAGATCGTGCTGCGGGTCATCGACTCGCGCAACGAGCCGAAGGGCATCGAGGCGCTCGGCTACGACGCGCCCAGCACCGAGGCGCTGCGGCAGGCGCTCGACCGGCCCGACGGCCTCGTGCTGGTGACCGGCCCGACCGGGTCGGGCAAGTCGACGACGCTCTACAGCGGCCTGCACCACCTGCGCAACGGGCGCACGAACATCGTCTCGGTCGAGGACCCGGTCGAGCGCGTCGTCGAAGGGGTCAACCAGATCCCGGTCAATGCCAAGGGCGGCAACGGGTTCGCGGCGATCCTGCGCTCGGTGCTGCGGCAGGACCCGAACGTGATCATGGTCGGCGAGATCCGCGACGCCGAGGTCGCCCAGATCGTCGGCCAGGCAGCCTACACTGGGCACCTGGTGCTGACCTCGCTGCACACCACGGACGCGATCTCTGCGATCACCCGCCTCCTGAACCTTGGCCTCGAGCCGTTCAAGGTTGCAGAGAGCCTCACCGCCATCGTCGCGCAGCGCCTGGTGCGGCGACTCTGCCCGGCGTGCCGCAAGCGGAACGACCCGGGCGAAGCGCTGGCGCAGGGGCGGTCGGCCGGCATCCGCACGGTGCCGATGACGACCGGCGCCGGCTGCGAGCGCTGCCGCTTCACCGGCTACATCGATCGGCTGCCGGTGATGGAGGTGCTCGTTCCCGATGACCACCTGCGCACGGCGATCGCCCGCGGCGCCACCGGCCCCGAACTGCGGACCATGCTGCACGCCGCCGGCTTCCGCTCGATGCGCGACTACGGCCTGGAGCTGGTCACGCAGGGGATCACCTCCCTCGAAGAGATCAACCGCGTGCTGGCCGCCGATCACCAGGCGCCGCAGGCGGCGACAGCAGCGGCGGCCCCGGCCCGGCCCGAGCCGGCATCCGAGCCGGCGGCGCGTTCGAACCGCCGCGTGCTGGTGGTCGACGACGACCGCGTGACGCGGATGCTGGTGCGGCTGCTGCTCGAGAAGGAAGGCTACGAGGTCGTCGAGGGCGAGAACGGGACGCAGGCGATCGAGCTGGCCATGCGCGAGAAGCCGAACCTGCTGGTCATCGACCTGCTGATGCCGCAGATGGACGGCTATGAAGCGATCGCCCACATCCGGCGCCAGCCGCTGCTGGCGACCCTGCCAGTGATGGTGCTGACCTCGGAAGCGGGAACGGCGGTCGAGCAGCGGGTACTCGAGCTCGGCGCCGACGATTACCTGGCCAAGCCGTTCGAACCGGCGCTGTTGATTGCGCGGATCCGCGCATCATTCCGGCGGTATGAGCACCTCGCCGCCTGAGGACAAGGATAGGACCATGCGTGCTGAACTGCTGGAAATGGTGGGCGGAGACACGGAGGTGCTCCGCGAAATCGTCGGCCTGTTCCTCGAGGACGTGCCGATGCGGCTGGCGGCGTTGAGCGAGGCGCTGCATGAGGGCGACCTGACGGCCACCTATCGCGCCGCGCACACGTTGAAGGGGGCAGCCGGCAACTTCGGCGTTCCCGCGATCATGCAGGCGGCGCTCGCCGTCGAGCAGCAGGCCAAGGGCGGCGACCTCGCGGCCGCGCGCCAGGCGGCAGCGGCGCTCGAGGACCAGATCGCGGTGCTCGTCCAGGAACTGAAGGAGCTCTGAGGCGGCACCCCGTAAAGGGGTGCCCTACGGACGAGGGGCCGCCCTATCGCCATCTATAATGAGCGGATGATCGCCGTGCGCTATGTCTACGTGCTGGCCCTCGTCGTCTGGCTCGGAGGCATGGTCGTCCTCGGCGCGGTCGTCGCCCCGACGATCTTCCAGGTGCTGCAGGCCGGTGACGCCGCCAACGGACGCGCGCTGGCCGGCGCGGCGTTCGAGGCGACGCTGGTGCGCTTCCACACGGTCGCCTACGTCTCGGGCGGCCTCCTGCTGCTGACCCTGGCGTTGATGCGGATCCTCGGCCCCAAGCCGGTGCACTTCAACGCTCGCGTGCTGATCGTGCTGGCCATGCTGGGGCTGGCGATGTACTCGGGGTGGGTCGTGCTCGGCCGCATCGACGAGATCCAGGCGGCCGTCGGCACGCTGCCGTCGCGGCTGCCGGCCGGCGATCCGCGGCGCCTCGAGTTCGACTCCCTGCACACGCTCGCCACCCGCCTGATGAGCGCCAACATCGTCGGCGCGCTGATCCTGCTCTACTGGGAAGCCCGTGAAAGCTGACTACGCGCGGATAGCCCGGGAAATCCAGGCCACCATCGCCCCCTACCCGGCCTACAAGGCGCAGGTGGCCGCGGTGCAGCTGTTGAAGGCGCGGATTCCGCACTACACCTGGGTCGGCATCTACCTGCTCGAGGGGGAGGAGCTGGTGCTCGGCCCGTTCCTCGGCAAGCCGTCGCCGCACACGCGCATCCCGCTCGACCGCGGCATCTGCGGCGCCGCCGCCACCGCGAAGGTGACGATCGTCGTCGACGATGTGCACGCCGATCCGCGGTACCTCGCGTGCAGCCTCGAGACACAGTCGGAAATCGTCGCGCCGATCCTGCGGGACGGAATGGTACTGGGCGAGATCGACATCGACAGCGACAGCAAGGCGGCCTTCACCGCGGACGATCGGGAGCTCGTGGAAGCTGTTGCCGCCATGCTCTCCGAAAAACTCCCATTTTGAATTTTGCATTTTGAATTTTGAATTCACATAAACACACCATCACCCTCATCCCCGGAGACGGCATCGGGCCTGAAGTCTCGGCCGCGGTCGTTCGCATTCTCGAAACCGCGGGGCTCGACGTCGAGTGGGAGTCGCACCTGGCGGGGGTGCTGGCGCTCGAGCGCCACGGCCAGACGCTGCCCGACGATCTGCTCGCCTCGATCCGGCGCACCAGGGTCGCGCTGAAGGGACCGGTGACGACGCCGGTTGGCGGCGGGTTTACCAGCGTCAACGTCGGGCTGCGCAAGGCGCTCGACCTGTTCGCCAACCTGCGGCCGGTGTGGACCATTCCGTCGGTGCCGTCGCGCTACGAGGGGATCGACCTGGTCATCGTCCGCGAGAACACCGAGGACCTGTACTCGGGGCTCGAGCACGAGGTGGTGCCCGGGGTCGTCGAGAGCCTGAAGATCATCACCGAGCAGGCGTCGACGCGCATTGCCCGCTTCGCCTTCGAGTACGCGCGCAAGCACGGCCGCAAGCGGGTCACGGCGGTGCACAAGGCGAACATCATGAAGCTCGGCGACGGCCTCTTCCTGCGCTCGGTGAAGGCGGTGGCCGCGGAGTACCCCGATATCACCAGCGACGAGCGGATCGTCGATGCGGCCTGCATGCACCTGGTGATGAACCCGCAGCAGTTCGACATCCTCGTGCTGCCGAACCTGTATGGCGACATCGTCTCGGACCTGTGCGCCGGGCTGGTCGGCGGGCTGGGGATCGTCCCGGCGGCGAACCTGGGGACGGAGATCGGCGTGTTCGAGGCGGTGCACGGCAGCGCGCCCGACATCGCCGGGAAAGGGCTGGCGAACCCGACGGCGCTGCTGCTGTCGGCGGTGCTGATGCTGCGCCACATCGACGAGGGGGCGATTGCCGATCGCGTGGTCGCGGCGCTGAACCAGGTGCTGGCCGGCGACGGCGTGCGGACGCGCGACCTTGGCGGCACGGCGAGCACGAGCGCGTTCACGGAAGCGATCTGCCGCCGGCTCTAAAGAGCCGGGCTCCGG
>JBFWUM010000034.1:17172-46160 GCA_050247255.1 Vicinamibacterales bacterium
AATGCTCGACGAGATCACCAGGGCGGTCCTCGCGCGCGAGGAAGTCGCGCGATACCTCGAGGGCAGCCACGGCGACGCCGCGCGCGAGCGGATCCAGAGCTACCTGGACGAGCTCCGCACAACCCAGCGGTATTCCATCTACAAGGCGCTCAAGCACCCGCTCTACCCGATCCTCCGGAAAATCGAGCGCATCGGCGAGCAGGTGGACGCGGTCAAGGCGGCCACGCGCGGCGGCCGCGTCGTCTATGCGTCGAACCACCGGAGCCACACCGATTACCTGGTCGAGCCGCTGGTGCTCGATGACAACGGCATCCGCCCGCCGGTCATCGCCGCCGGCATCAACCTGTTTGGCGGGCCGCTCGGGCTGCTCCACCGGCACGTCACCGGGGCGATCCCGATCCGGCGCAATGCCAAGGATCCGGCGTACCTGATCACGCTCAAGGCGTACGTCGCCGAGATGCTCCGCAAGCACGACTTCTTCTTCTACCCGGAAGGCGGGCGCAGCTACAGCGGCGAGATCAAGAACCCGAAGACCGGCCTGATGCACGCGGCCCTGCAGGCCGAGCACCCGCGCCTGGTGGTGGTGCCGACGGCCATTGCCTACGACCTCGTGCTCGAGGATCACGTCCTCGCGCGGCAGCGGGTCAAGCGGACGCAGCGCCCCTTCAGCCGCGAGCTGGCCGAGATGGTCCGCTACGCGGTCGGCTACCGCTCGCGCGCGTTCGTCACCTTCGGCAAGCCGATGCAGACCGACGGCATCGACGCCAACTCGCGCACCGAGGTGCTGGAGTTCACGCACAAGGTGATGGCCCAGGTGGGGCGCGTCGTCAAGGTGCTGCCGACGGCGCTGGTCGCCAGCGCGATGCGGCCGTCGATCACCCGCAAGGACCTGCAGGCGCGCGCCGACGCCATCCTCGACACGCTGCGCGCCGCCGGGGCCAACCTGCGCGTCGAGAGCGGCGCCGAGGCGCTCGATCTCGGGCTCGAGCCGCTCGAGCAGCGCGGCACCATCGTCGTCGAACGCGGCCGCGTGCGGGTGCGCGAGCGCAACGTGTTGCGCTACTACGCCCGCACCCTCGACCACCTCCTGGCCTCACCTTCGCGCAGAACCCACTGATGTATTCGGGCGCGAAGGGGCTGTTCTACGCCCTCTCCCGCAGCCGGACCCTCAAGCGGCTGGCCTCTCGCTACGGCATGACCCCGGACGGCTTCGCCCGCCGGTTCATCGCCGGCGAGACGGTGGACGAAGCCGTGGCCATCGGCCGCGAGCTGCAGTCCCACGGGATGCTGCTGACCCTCGACTACCTCGGCGAAAGCGTCACCTCGATGGCGGCGGCCGACGCGGCGACACGCGAGTACGTCCGGCTGATGGACGTCATCGTCGCCGCCGGCATCGAGCGGAACATCTCGCTCAAGCTGACGCAGCTTGGCGTGACCATCGACCGCGCGACCTGCGTCGACAACATGCGGCGCATCCTCGAACCCGGGCGGCGCCACGGCTTCTTCGTGCGCATCGACATGGAGAACAGCCCGTGGACCGATGTGACGCTCGACGTCTTCGAGACGCTCTGGCAGCAGGAGTACCGCAACATCGGCATCGTCCTGCAGTCGGCGCTGCACCGCACCGGGCAGGACGTGCAGCGGATGATGACGCTCGGCGCGCGCGTGCGGCTGGTCAAGGGGGCGTACAAGGAGCCGGCCGAGGCCGCGTTCCAGCGGAAGGCGGACGTCGACGCCGCGTTCGTGCGGCTGATGCGCCTGCTGCTCGACGCCGGCACGTATCCGGCGATTGCGACGCACGACCCGGCGCTGATCGACGCGACGAAGGCGTACGCGCGCGAGCGCGGCATTGCCCCGGAGCGGTTCGAGTTCCAGATGCTGTACGGGATCCGCCGCGACCTGCAGGGGGCGCTGGTGGCCGAGGGCTATCGCCTGCGGCTGTACGTGCCGTTCGGGCGGGAATGGTTCCCGTATTTCATGCGCCGGCTCGGCGAGCGGCCGGCGAACGTGACGTTCGTTCTCAAGTCACTCGCCCGTGAGCGTTGAAACGGGGAAAACTCAGCCGTAAGTGAGCCCCCGGTTGCCCACCGTGGGACGCGGCCTACATAGCGGGCACGAATCCCGCCCTTTCGCCACTCCTCAGCCGTGGCACCGGTCTTGAAATGGCCGGGCCGTCCCTGCATCGCAGGGTGCCCGCCGGGCGTCGTAATAGCAGATGCCGGCATGGGGAGACTAGAAAGGGAGAACGGGATGCGGACCGGAATCTTCGCGCGCGCCCTCGGACAGGTCAGGCAGGTCGTCTGCGGCCTTCACGGCCACGATGCGCTGCTCCATTTCGAGCAGGGCCGGATGTCGCTGCAGTGCACGTCGTGCGGGTACGAGACGCCCGGCTGGGACCTGAAGGGGAGCGCGCTCGCGCGGACCGCCGGGCGCGAGTCGCGCGTCGTCCAGATGCCGCTCGTGCAGGAACGCCGCGTCGCCTGATCATCTTCCGCCTGAAGGCGGAAGCCACGACTCTCCGCCTGAAGGCGGAAGCCACGACTCTCCGCCTGAAGGCGGAAGCTACGGCACTCTGTGGGCCGGGCCTGTCAGGCCCGGCCGCCTTCGCGCCATGCGCTTCGGCGGGCCAAGCCTCTTTTCAATTCCAGTCATAATCGCGACGTGAGCACTGACACGGTGCACGCGCTCGCTGCCGCGGCGCGCGCTGCCGGCGGGCGCGCGCTCGTCGTCGGCGGCTGGGTCCGCGACCGCCTCCGCGGCGAGCCGTCGAAGGACGTCGACGTCGAGGTGTTCGGCATTCCGCAGCAGGCGCTGCCGGCGCTGCTGGCGCCGTTCGGGCGCGTCGAGCCGGTCGGGCAGAGCTTTCCCGTCTACAAGCTGATCGCGTCAGATGGGCTCGAACTCGACGTCGCCCTGCCCCGCCGCGAGTCCAAGCAGGGGCGCGGCCATAAGGGCTTCGTGGTCGAGGGCGACCCTTCAATGTCGATAGACGAAGCGGCGCGGCGGCGTGACTTCACCATCAACGCGATTGCCTGGGATCCGCTCACCGGCGACTACGAAGACCCCTTCGACGGCCGCGCCGACCTCGAACGCCGTGTGCTGCGCGCGGTCGATCCGGCAACGTTCGGCGACGACAGTCTGCGTGTGCTGCGCGCGGTACAGTTCGCTGCACGGTTCGCGATGACGCTCGATCCCGCGACTGCGGATCTCTGCCGTCGCATTCCGCTCGACGATCTACCGGCGGAGCGCGTGTGGGGCGAGGTCGAGAAGCTATTGCTGCGCGCGGTGAGGCCGTCGATCGGATTCGAAGTGGCGCGCGACCTTGGCGTGGTCGAACGGCTGTTTCCGGAGATCCAGGCGCTCATCGGCTGCGAGCAGGAGCCGGAGTGGCATCCCGAAGGCGACGTCTGGATCCACACGCTGATGGTCGTCGACCAGGCGCGCGCGCTGAACGCCGATCTGGATCGGCCGCGCCTCATCACGGTCATGCTCGCAGCCGTCTGCCACGACCTCGGCAAGCCGGCGACCACGGCGTTCATCGACGGGCGGATTCGCTCACTCGACCACGAGCAGTCAGGGGTCGAACCGACCGAGCGGCTGCTCGATCGGCTGAACCTGCACTCCATCGACGGCTACGATGTGCGGCGGCAGGTCGTGGCGCTCGTCGCCGATCACCTCAAGCCCGGCATGTTCTCCAAGGCCGGCAACGTCGGCGACGGCGCGTTTCGGCGGCTGGCGCAGAAGGTCGATTTGGAACTGCTGGCGCGCGTCGCGCGCGCCGACTGCCTGGGGCGCACCGGCAACTTCGACTGCTCGGCGATGGACTGGTTCCTCGACCGCGCCCGCGCACTCGGCGTCGAGCACCAGCCGCCGGCGCCGCTCCTGCTCGGGCGCCACGTCCTGGCGCTCGGCGTGGCACCGGGGCCACGCGTCGGCAAGATCCTGAAGCAGGTGTATGAGCGGCAACTAGACGGCGTCATCACCACGCAGGAAGAGGCGATCGAAGCCGCCCGCGCGCTCAGCGACGGTTAGCGAGGTACGCCGCAAGCGCCGCCAGGCCACCCGCGAGGACGACGGCGCGGAAGACCCGGAACAGGTTGATGAACCAGGCGATGCCGATGCCGAGCGCGGCCCACTGCACCCACCAGTCACCGGGAGACGTCATCAGGTTGATGACGAACAGAAACGCCAGGATCAGGGGTCCCGTGAACAGGAACTTCACCGAGCCAAGCAATCCGGACACTGTGGCCTCCTCGCCGAGATCTTACGCGGATGCGGCCGGTGGGGTTCCCACGTTGCCGCCCGAGACGATCGCCACCGAACGGTGAACAGGGCCGGTGGCGGCGAGGACGGCCGCGACCGAGGCGGCGCCGCTCGGCTCGGCGACCAGCCTGGCCACCTCGAACAGCCAGCGCTGCGCCTCGGCAATCGCCCGGTCGTCCACCGTCACCACATCGTCCACGAACGCCTGCACGTGGGCGAAGGTGACGGTGCCGGGCGTCAGCGTGAGCAGCCCGTCGGCGATGCTTTCGGTGCGCTCCAGCGTCACGGGGCGGCCGGCCGCACGCGAAGCGGTCATGCGCGCCGCACCGGTGGGTTCCACACCGACGATCCGCACTGACGGGCGCGTCTGCTTGATGGCCGCTGACACCCCGGCGATCTGGCCGCCGCCGCCCATCGGCACGTAGACCTCCGCCACGTTCGGGCACTGCTCGAGGATCTCCAGGCCCGTGGTCCCGGCGCCGGCGATGATCCAGGGATGGTCGAACGGGGGCACGATGGTGAGCCCGCGCGCCGCCGCCTCCTGCTCCGCCCGCAGCTGCCGATCGAGTGAGGTCCGCCCCGCGAAGATCACGTCGGCGCCGAAGCGGCGGGTGCCGGCCACCTTCACCGCCGTCGCATGCTCGGGCATGACGATGGTGGCGCGGATGCCGAGCTGCTGCGCCGCGTACGCGACGGCCTGCGCGTGGTTACCCGAGGAATAGGCGATGACGCCAGCCGACCGGGCGGCCGGGGGCAGCTGCGCCAGCATGTTGTAGGCGCCGCGCAGCTTGAAGGCGCCGGTGCGCTGCAGGTTCTCGCACTTCAGCGCGAAGGTCCGCCCTGTTGCCGGGTCTTCGACGTCGAGGATCGGCGTCCGCCGCGCGACGTGCGCAATGCGCGCCGCCGCAGCGCGCACATCGTCGAGCGAGGTCACTGCCGCGGGCGGGCGAACTGCTCGTTCGGGTGGTACGCCGGCATCTGCGCGTCGTTGGCCAGCCGCCACCCCAGGTCGGCCAGCACCCGCATGTCGTCCACCGCGCCGCTGAAGTCCCAGTCGTCGCGGAACTCGTCGCTCGGCTGGTGATAGTTCACGTTGTTGTATTCCTCGCTCAGCTTCTTCGCGAACTCGGGATCGCGGCCGACGTACTGCGTCGGCTCCGCGAGCGACAGCGCCGGAATGCCGACCTTGGCCAGCGGGAAGTGATCCGAGCGGAAGAAGTAGCCACGACCCGGCTCCGGATCGCCGCCGACGACCTTGTCGAACCGCCGCGCCGATTCGTTGGCGGCCTCGCCGAGCGTGGAGCGTTCGGCGCCGAGCAGCACGATGTCGCGCGTGCGGCCGAACAGGTTGAGCGAGTCGATGTTGATGTTGGCCGCCCAGGCGTTGGCCGGCAGCACCGGCCGCGTCGCGAAGTACTCGGCGCCGAGGAGCCCCGACTCCTCCGCCGTGGTGAACAGGACGTAGATCGAGCGCTGCGGCTGCGTGCCGCTGCGCGCCAGCGCCTGCGCGATCTCGAGCACGCCGGCAAGTCCGGACGCGTTGTCGGTGGCGCCGTTGTAGATACGATCGACATCGGCCGCTTCACCCGGCTGCCGATCGCGCATGCCGAGGTGGTCGTAGTGCGCGGTGTAGATGACGCCTTCGCCCTGGTTGCTGCCGCGCAGCACCGCGATGACGTTGGGCGACGTCTTCTGCTCCACCCGCTGCGCAATCGTCGCCGACGCCTGCACCCCGAGCGGCACCGGCTTCGCGCCGCGGCTCGCCGACGCCCGGCGCAGCGCATCGAGATCCTGGCCGCCGCGCATGGCAATCTGCCGCGCCGCCGCGTCGGTCACCCAGGCCTTGAGCGCCAGCGCCGGCTGCCCGGCCACCGGCGGCAGCGAATACTGCGTGCCGGTGAAGCCGCTCTGCACCACGGTCCATGGATAGGTGGCGGATTCGTCGGTGTGGATCAGGATGGCGCCCGCCGCCCCCTGGCGCGCCGCCTCCTCGAACTTGTAGGTCCAGCGGCCGTAATAAGTGAGCGCGTCGCCGCCGAACAGCTGCGGCTCGTCCGCCGTGGCCGGCGGGTCGTTGACCATGATCAGCGCGATCTTGCCGGCGATGTCGGCGCCCTCATAGTCGTTCCAGTTGAACTCGGGCGCGACGATGCCGTGGCCGACGAACACGACCTCGCCTGCCACGCGCACCTGCGGATCCTGCAAGCCGCTGAAGGCGACGACCTCGGTGTTGTAGCGGAACGGCGCCCCGCTGCCGACCGACAGCGTGAACGACGGGTCGACGACCGATTCGACGACCGACACGTCCTGGAAGTAGGTGCCGTTGTCGCCGGCAGGCGCGAAGCCGGCCAGGGCGAGCTGCGCGGCCAGGTACTCGGCGGCGAGCTGGCCGCCGCGCGTCGAGGGCGCGCGCCCTTCGAGCAGATCGCTGGACAGGAACCTGACGTGCGCGGCGAGTTGATCGCCCTGGATCTCGTCCAGCACGGGGCCGCGGGACGTCGACGGCCGGCGGGCGTCGCCGGGACGGTCCTGCGCGAACAGCGCAACGACGATGGCGAGGGCGACGGCGGCGGAGAGCAGGCCAGCAATACGCATAGGTGCGTATTATGGCCTGCTCCGTTCTTCCGCCTGAAGGCGGAAGCCACGCCAGTTATTGCTGCTTCGTGATCGTGATGGCGTCGAGTGCTTCCGGCGGGGTCAGGCTGAGCGCCGTCTGGCCGGCCGGGAAGCCGTTCAGCTCCAGCAGATACGCCATGATGTCGGCGTAGTCCTCGGGCGAGAGGCTGCCGGGCGCCTGCTGCGGCATGGTCATCGTCACCTTGTCCGACAGCTCGCGCAGCTTGGCGTCGTACCAGTGGCCGATGAAGTCGTCGCCCTTCAGCGTCGGCGCGAGGGCGCCTTCCATCATCTCGCCGTGGCACTGCCCGCATTCGGCAAGGGCCTTTTCCTTCCCGCGCGCCGCCTGCTCGGCCGTGTAGATCCCGGACCACACCGTTTGCGCGCCCTGGGCCAGGACCACCGAGCGGGTCAGCCCCACGCCCAGGAGCGACCCACACACCGCCAGCGCGGCCATGAACTTCGTCTGCATAGGGTGAAAAGTGTAGCGCATGCGCCCGGAATCGGCTTTGCAAACCCATGAGCCCGTGCCGGATTCGACCGCTACGCCAGGCGATCAGGAACGCGGACAAATCGCCCAATTCGCCCCGGCCCCCGCGCTGAGCGACCGCCTCGTGGCTGAGCTCGTCGAGGCCGTGAAGGGGATCCTCCGGAAAGAATCTTCCGACAGGCTGCGCGACGTTTACCTGATCGGCGACATCGAGAAAGACATCGCCCGCGGCGTCATCGAGCGGCTGCGCGAGCTGGCCAACGACAACGGGCGGCCGATCAGCCTCTACATCAACAGCGCCGGCGGCAACGTGACCGACGGCCTCGCCATTCACGACTCGATCCGCGAAATCGTCCACCGCGGCATCGAGGTCACGACGGTCGTGCAGGGCATGGCCTACTCGATGGGCTCGATCGTGCTGCAGGCGGCCAGCCACGGGCGCCGGCTGGCGCAGCCGCACTCGTGGATCATGATCCATGAGCCGGCGAAATGGGCCGGGTGGCAGTCGACCTCCGCCGCGGCGCAGCACCTGGATCGGCTGAAGCAGATGCAGTCGCAGATCTACGAGATTCTCGCCAACCGCTCGGGCAAGCCGCTGGCGAAGATCATCCGCGACACCAAGCGGACCGATTTCTACCTGGATGCGAAGAAGGCGCTGGACTACGGGTTAATCGACGGGATTGTGCCGACGTAGTTCAGATCAATGCCCAATGCTCAGTGCACAAGGCCCAATGACACACCTCTGCTCCGTTTGCCATCGAGCATTGAGCATTGGGCCTTTTGCATTATTGCCAGCTAAGCCGCTTCCCTGGCCGTCCTGAACTCTTCCTGCAGCCGCGCCACGTTGCCCGCCACCGAATGCAGCGTCGGCGCCCAGCCGAGCGCGCGGGCGCGCGGGCTGCGCACGACCTGGTCGAGGGCGAGCGCATCGGCAAGCGGGCCGAGCTTGGCGCGGGCCTCCTCGATGGGCACGTTGCGGATGTCGGGCCGCATCTTCGCGTGGCGCGCAATCGCGTCGACGATGTCGTCGACGCGCTCGTCGGCTTCGTCGTTGGCGTGATACGTGCCGACCGCGTCGGGATGCGTCGCGAGGCGCACGTAGAGGTCGGCAAGGTCGCGGTCGTACACGCACGGCCAGTGGTTGCGGCCGGTGCCGACCACACGCACCAGGCCGTTCAGCGCGTCCTTGATCAGGTCGCCGACGATCCCGCGCGCCCCGCCATATACGATCCCTGGCCGTAACACTATGGTACGCAAGGACTTGCCGCCTGACGCCGAGAGCACGAGCCGCTCGTGCTCGGGGCGCCAGCGCACGAGGTCCGGCGGATCGATGGGCGCATCTTCATCAGCCTGACCCTGCGTGTGCCCGAGCACCCACACGCCCGACGTGTAAATCAGCGTCGCGGGCGAACCCGCCGCCGCGCGACGTGATGCGGCGCCAAGGAGCGTGTCGATTGCGGCGCGATCGACCGCAGCGGCCGCCTTCGGTTCGTACGCCGCGTGGATGATCGCGTCGCACTCTTCCGCGGCAGCGGCGTACGTGTCGGGCTTCGCGAGGTCACCGACGATCGGCCGCACGGCGCCGTACGAGATGGCCTCTGCCTTGCCCGGCGTGCGAACGAGCGCGTCCACCTGGTGTCCATTCCGCAGCAGCGCGTCGAGCACCGCAGATCCGACGTATCCGGTCGCCCCGGTCAGAAAAATACGCATCGCGAGTTGCCTATTGTAGTCGCTTCACCTGAGGAGTGTCCCCAGCCGTCAACGGCCGTGGTTGGTGAAACGCCCAACATACAAACCGGCACTGAAGTGCCGGGCTCCTTGGGGCGGGCTCCTCTCAAATCTCCCAGATCTGCTCGCGATCCATGAACGTGATGACGCCGTCTTCGCTGACCTTGAGCACCGGTCCGAACCGGCTGCTGGTGATCGCCGCCGTCGTCCGCGCGCCCTCGATGACGTTGCTCTCCTGTATCTCGTCGGTCGGCGGATGACGCAGGATCGCGCCGGCGGCCAGCAACCGGCCGTTGGTGTCGACGACCGTGGCGCCGTCGAGCGAGGCGAGCGCGGCCAGCACGCTCGAGTCCATGTCGATCACCGATCGCCCTTCGAGCAGGTGCAGCAGGTCGCGGCGGGACGGGCGGCTCGCGGGCACGGCGTTGCGCGCCGGCGTGTCGAGCCGGTCGGCGGCAGCCACCAACCGGCTGATGTGCTCCGCCGGTTCCCGCAGCACCACGAACAGCGCGCCCTCCCGGGCATCGGCCAGGTTCAGGGCCGCCTGGAAGAGGCAGGACGCGAGCGTCGGATTGCCGACCGCCTCGGCCCAGACCTCGTATTTCGCCTGTAAATCCAGCAGGTGCCAGGCCGCCCCGCGGAAGGTGAAGACTTCCGCCCCTTCCGCGAACACCTTGATTTCGCGCGACGGTGACAGCACGGCGCACACGTGCCCGTCCTGCAGCGTCGCCCGGGCATGGTGCTCGAACGCCGTCGCGCACGACACGGCCGAGTCGCGTCCGCCCGGCAGCTGCGACGCCCAGGCGGCAATGTCGATGATGTCGAGCAGCTGCCCGTCGCAGTTGGCGAGGAACACGGTCCGCACGCCATCGGCCAGGCGGAAGAAGCTCTTAATCGAGGCGAGCGACTCGGTGTACGTCGGCGCGGCGACCGACGGCCCGCGGCCGCCGCGGCCGGGGTCGCCGGCGGTGCCGAGCAGCAGCAGGCCGGTGGAGATCGGCAGGCTTTCGTAGCTGGAGAGCGCGGCCACGCGGAGCAGCTCGATGATCGACGCAATGCGGTCGGCGCGGGCCTCGCGCGCCTCGATCGTGTACTCCACCCGATCGAGGAAGGCGCCCACATAGCGGTCCTCGATGGCGCCGCGGAACAGGTCGCCGCGCTCGGCGACAATGCGCGGGTTCAACACCGCGCGATACCGCGCCGCCAGCACGCCGCCGATGGCCCGCGCCAGCCGCTGCTCATGGGCGGTGAACGGCCAGCGTCCGCGCGCGCGCAGCGTGTAGCGCGTGCCGAACCAGCGGATGTGCATCGTGGCGGGCTCCGCGGTCTGCTCGATGGCGAAGCTCGGGGCACCCGAGACAGGCGGCAGCGACGCCGAGTCGAGCGCGGCGCGGTCGAAGAACTGCCGCAGCGCCGTTTCGAGCAGGCTGTCGTAGAGCGCACCGACGGCGAGATCTGGAGTCAGCGACATCCGGCGACTGGATCATAATTCAGTGGTGACGCGCGACACGCTGATCGACTTCTTCGCCGATCTGGCGGCGATCCGCGGCGAGTTCCTCGTCTACGACGATGGATACCGGCGCCGGAGCCACAGCTACGCCGAGGTCGCGCGCGCCGCGCGGGGATTTGCCGCGTCGCTCGCATCGGCCGGGCTGCAGAAGGGCGACACGGTCGTCTTCTGGGGCGAGAACCGGCCGGAGTGGATTGCCTGCTACTGGGGCTGCCTCCTCGCCGGCATCGTCGTCGTCCCGATCGACTACCGCTCGAAGGCCGAGTTCGTCTCGCGCGTGGCTGATCTGGTCGACGCGAAGCTGTTGTTGCTCGGGGATGACGTGGATCTTCCGCCTGAAGGCGGAAGCCACGGCGGTGGGGGCGGAAGCCACGGCGGTGGGGGCGGAAGCCACGCCAGTGGGGGGGGAAGCCACGAAGGGGTACCTGTGGCTTCCGGCTTCAGCCGGAAGATCCGTTACTTCCGCGATTTGGACTGGCACGCCGACGGGCCGATGCCCGGCGTGGCGATCTCGCGCGACGACATCATCCAGATCATCTTCACCTCCGGCGCCACCGCCGAGCCGAAGGGGGTGGTCATGCGGCACCGCAACGTGCTGGCCAACATCGTGCCGGTCGAGCGCGAGGTGCTGAAGTACCGCACGTACGGGAAGCCGTTCCACCCGCTGCGGTTCGTCAACCTGCTGCCGCTCAGCCACATGTTCGGCCAGTCGATGGCCACCAACGTGCCGCCGATGGTGCGCGGCACGGTCATCTTCACGAAGACATTCAACCCGCACGAGATCATCGACCTGATTCACGCCCGCCGGGTTTCCGTGCTCGTGTGCGTGCCGAAGATCCTCGACGTCCTGCGCGAGTACGTCGTCCGCGCGTTTCCCGAGGCGGGGGACGCGCCGCCGGCCGGGATTTCCATTCCGGGACGATGGTGGCGCTACCGTCGGGTGCATCGCGCGCTCGGCCTGAAGTTCTGGGCGTTCGTCGTCGGCGCGGCGCCGCTGCCGCCGGACCTCGAAGAGTTCTGGCGGCGCATGGGCTTTGCGGTGATCCAGGGTTACGGCCTCACGGAGACGGCGCCGATCGTCACGCTGAACCATCCGTTCAAGACGAGCAAGGGGTCGGTCGGCACGCCGATCGCCGGCGTCGAGATGAAAATCGCCGAAGACGGGGAGATTCTCGTTCGGGGCGAGAACGTGACGACCGGGTATTACGAAATGCCCAATGCTCAAGGCTCAATGCCCAATGCTCAACGGGCCGTTGATGCAGAGGGGTGGCTGCACACGGGCGACATTGGCGAGCGCGATGAACAGGGGCGGGTGTTCATCAAGGGGCGCAAGAAGGAAATGATCGTGACGCCCGAGGGGCTGAACGTCTTTCCTGAGGACGTCGAGCGCGTGCTCGACGATCTCCCCGGCGTCAAGGAATCAGCGGTAGTCGGCGTGGCCGAGGGTGCCGAGGAGCGGGTCCATGCGGTGCTCGTGCTCGAGCCTGGCGGCGATCGCGATGCGGTCGTGCGAGAGGCAAACGCCCGGCTGCAGGACCATCAGCGCATCCGCGGCGCGTCGATGTGGCCGTCGGGCGAGCTGCCGCGCACCGAAGGGACACGGAAGTTGAAACGGCACGCCATCCGCGACTGGGTGGCGTCCGGCGGGCGGCCGGCCGAGGCGCCGGCCGGCGACAGCGTGGAGGCGCTGATCGCGCGCTTCGCCCGCGGCCGCGACGTGAGCGGCGCCACGACGCTGGAGGAACTGGGGCTCAGTTCGCTCGAGCGGGTCGAGCTGATGGTCGCGCTCGAGGATCGGTTCCAGACGCGCGTGGACGAATCGCGCTTCGCGCAGGCGGCCAGCGTGACCGACCTCAAGCAGCTGCTCGAGGCGCCGGCGCCGGTGGACGAGGCCGAGGAGCCGGTGGCGTTTCCGCGATGGAACCGGACGTGGCCGGTGCAGGCGGTGCGCCGGCTGTCGCAGGCGACCTGGATCCTGCCGCTCGGGCGGCTGTTCGCGTGGGCCACCATCGAGGGGCGCGAGCACCTGCGCGGCATCGACGGCCCGGTGATCTTCGCGTCGAACCACCAGAGCCACATGGACGTGCCGGTGATCCTCGCGGCGCTACCCGGCCGCGTGCGCGCGCGGGTGGCGCCGGCGATGGCCAAGGAGTTCTTCAAGGCGCACTTCTTCCCGGAGCAGCACACGCGGGTGCAGTGGTTCACGAACACGCTGAACTATTACCTGGCGGCGCTTTACTTCAACGCGTTCCCGCTGCCGCAACGCGAGGCCGGGGCGCGACAGACGCTCAAGTACATCGGCGAACTGACCGGCGAGGGATGGTCGGTGCTGATCTTCCCCGAGGGGATGCGCGCCGACACCGGCGACATCAAGCCGTTCCGCGGCGGCATCGGCATGATCGCGTCGCGGCTCGACATTCCGGTGGTGCCGGTGCGCCTCGACGGCGTCGACAGGATCCTCCACATGCAGCACAAGATGGCGCGCCCCGGGCGCGTGCGCGTTGCGTTCGGCGCGCCGATGCGGCTGCACGGCGACGACTACGCGGCGCTGGCGAAGGAGGTCGAGGAGCGGGTGAAAGCGTTGTGAGCTACTCGCTCGCGGTGTTTGATTTCGATGGGACGCTGGTCGACTCGGAGGCGTGCATCCGGCAGTCGCTGGCGCGGGCGCTCGAGGCGCATGGCCTGCCGGTGGCGGGCGGCATCCGCAAGGAATGGATCGGCCTGCCGCTGCAGGCCATCATTCGATCCGCCTGCGGCGCGGTTGACGACGCCGACGTCGACTCGATCATCGCCGCCTACCGTGCCCACTACGCGGCACTCGATGCCGAGCTGACCTTTGCATTCCCCGGGATGATCGACGCGCTCGAGGCGCTTGCTGCCGCCGGCGTGCGGCTGGCGATCGCCACCAACAAGCATTCGCGGCCGGCACGGGCCACGCTCGATCGGCTCGGCCTCTCGCGGCTGTTCCAGGTGATCGTCGGCGCCGAGAGCGTCGCGAACCCGAAGCCGCACCCCGACCTGCTGCTGCGCGTCCTCGCCGACACCGGCCACGACGCGGACGCGGCCGTGATGATTGGCGACGCCACGGTTGATCTGCAGATGGCCTCCAGCGCTGGCGTCGCGTCCTGTGCGGTCACCTGGGGCAACCACTCCATCGAACAGTTGCTGGCGTGTTCGCCGCGGCACGTCGTGCGCAGTCCCGCCGAAATCCCACGCCTGGTCGCCACGAAGATCACGAAGACGGTTTAGCCACAAAGATCACGAAGATCACAAAGAAGGTTCTTGACTCCCGTGTCCGGGCGCCTTTGTGACCTTTGTGCCCTTTGTGGCTGATCTCTCGGTGCCTCGGTGGCCGATGCATCTCGGGTACGTAGTTCGTGCGCTACTCGGGGCACGCGTGGGTGGCAGGCGTTAACTTGTTGCGGCTATACGGCGTTGCGGTGATTGCGGCAAGTGATGGCGGATCAGGAACTTGCGCGCTATCACGGTGCATGGCACACTGATTGCTGGTTCAGGGTGAAAGGATGAGCTATTGAGCAAAGACGATCTCATAGACATGCAAGGGACGGTCGTGGCAGTCCACTCCGGCGGGCTGTATCGCGTCCAGTGCGATGCGGGGCACGAAGTGCTCGCGCAGTTGAGCGGCCGGATGCGCCGCTTCCGGATCAAGGTGGTGCCAGGCGATCGCGTGACGGTCGGCGTCTCGCCCTACGATCCGGTCCGCGGCATCATCACGTTCCGCGCCAGGTAAGCACCAGGTCTTGGCTTCAGACTCCACGGTTTCCACACACAAACCCCGACGCCGCCGCCCCGCGCGCCGCGGAGGCCAGAGCCCGGCCCCGCGCCCGGCGCCCGTGCCGGCCGCGTCGATGTACGAGCCGATCGAGTTCGATCCGGCGCCGATCCCCTTCGAGCAGCTGGCGCTCGACGCGCGGCTGCTGAACGGCATCCGCGATCTCGGCTGGGACGCCACGCGCCCGATCCAGAGCGGCGTCATCCCGCTGGCCATGGCCGGCCACGACGTCATCGCCTGCGCGGAAACCGGGACCGGCAAGACCGCGGCGTTCCTCGTGCCAATCCTGCAGCGGTTCATGATCGAAGGGCCGTGGCAGCGCCCGGCTTCGGGACAGACGTCGGGGACGCGCGCGCTCATCCTTGCCCCGACCCGCGAGCTCGTCGTCCAGATCGAAGACCAGGTGCAGGGGCTGACCTATCACACGCACACGTCGAGCATCGCGGTCTACGGCGGCGTCGAGATGGGGCCACAGGAGCGTTCCCTCAAGGCGGGCGTCGAAATCGTCGTCGCCACCCCGGGGCGGCTGATGGACCACATGCGCCACGACTCGGTGAACTTCGGCGGCCTCGAGGTGCTGGTTCTCGACGAAGCGGACCGGATGCTCGACATGGGCTTCTGGCCGGACGTGCAGCGCATTCTCTCGGCGCTCCCCTCGCCGCGGCAGACGCTGCTGTTCTCGGCGACGATGGCCGGCGAGGTGCTGACGCTGACGCGCGAGTTCCTGAAGGAGCCGAGGTTCGTGCAGGTCGGCCGCCGCGGCGGCCCGGCGGCGACGATTACGCACGCGATGAAGGAGATCCCGGCGAAGGACAAGGCCCAGTGGCTGGCGAAGTGGCTGCGCGAAGAGGCCACCGGCCCGGTGCTCGTGTTCTGCCGGACGAAGATCGGCGCGGACAAGCTGGCGAGCCGCCTGAGCGGCTTCGGCATCCGCACGGCGGCGCTGCACGCCGATCGCACGCAGCAGCAGCGACAGGCGGCGGTGGAAGGGTTCCGGACGGGGGCGTATCCCGTGCTGGTCGCCACCGACGTCGCCGCGCGCGGCCTCGACATCGACGGGATCGCGCACGTGGTCAACTTCGAGGTGCCGGATACACCCGAAGCGTATGTGCACCGCGTCGGCCGCACCGGCCGCGCGGAATCAACCGGGAGCGCGCTGACGCTGGTCGCCCCCGAAGAATTGCGCGCCCTCAAGGCGCTGGAGAAAGCCGTTGGCGTACAACTTCAATAACGACACGCCGCGCGCGACGGCCGACGACCGCGAGACGCCGATGGCGTCCTCGCCGGCCCCGACGTCCCCACTTCCCGTGTCCCCGGCCGCCGTGCGCGCGGGCGAGGGCCCGGCCACGTCCGACGTGCCGCAGTCGGCGGCGTTCGTCCGCTTCCGCTCGTGCCGCTGGCAGCAGCCGAAGGAAGAAGGACACGACACCGAGTACTGCACCCACCGCGAGGTGAAGCCGTACGCGGGGACAACCGGCTTCGACGCCGATGCCTGGTGCCCGGACTGCCAGCACTACAAGCTGCGGCGCTCGCCGAAGAAGCGCAACCCGGCCGACGACTACACCTATTGACGAATTGACGAATTGACGGAGTGACGAATTGGATTGCTCAATACAATCCGTCAATTCGTCAATTCGTCACTTCGTCAATCTGAGAACTCTTTCGCCAGCGCCACCCACTCCCCGTTCGGGGCGAGTTGCTGATACGCGCGCCAGTGGGGACGCGCCTCCGGCGACTGGCCGTTCTTCTCCAGCGTCACTGCCAGGTAGAAGTGAGCGTCCGCGTAGGCGGGGTTGAGCCGTAACGCCTCGCGGTAGCAGGCCTGCGCCCGCGGGTAGCGCCCGAGGTCGTGGAAGATGTTCCCGAGGTTGAAGTGCGCCTCGAAGACCTCCGGCTCGAGGGAGATGGCGCGTTCGTACAGCGCCTGCGCCTCGGCGATCTCGTCGCGCGCATAGTGCAGGTTGGCCAGGTTGATCAGCGCCGGCACGAGATACGGATCGAGCTCCAGCGCGCGGCGGTAGGCAGTGGAGGCTTCCTCGGCGTTCGCCGGGTCGCCGTTGTCGAGAATCGACGCCGCCATGAAGTACTGCTCGGCGGAGGACGTGTCGTCCGGCGCCGGACTCGGGTCGAGCAGCGCCGTCATCGGCGGCGGCTCGCGGCGCTTCAACTCCAGGATCTTGGCCGGCTGCGCGTCGAGCCGGAAGTCGAAGGCAAGCTGCCCCGACCGCGACGCCAGCAGGTTCTTGAGGACGGTCCGGAAGGGCTTGCCGTCGGCGAGGTCCGCATCGACCTGCCGAATCACCTGCAGGTCGGCAAACCCATACTGAGGATCCGCGTGGCGTAGGGCGCCTCCTTGCGGGGCGCCGCCTGGCTGCGGCTTGATCAGCCCCCACTTCTCCATGTAGCGAAGGTGATCCTCGCGCACGTGCTTGTAGCGGTCGACAACCTGCCGCCGCGAGCTCGACGCTGGACCGGTGGTCGCCACGCGTCCTCAATATAATCCAGTGTGATGTGGCTTGCGGCCGACGTCGGCGGGACCAAGACGCTGCTCGGGCTGTTCGACGATCGCGCCGGACGGCTGCACGCCTCGGTCGTCCGTGAGTACGCGACCACGGACTTCACGACCTTCCCCGCCATGCTCGACCGGTTTGCCGGCGACACCGGGCCGCTGCGCGTGCGCGGCGCCGCCATGGGGGTGGCCGGCCCCGTGCTCGACAACCAGGCGCTGCTGACCAACGTCGGCTGGGCAGTCGACGGCGCCGAGGTGGCGACGCACCTGGGCCTGCCGCGCGTGCTGGTGCTCAACGATCTCGCGGCGATTGCCACCAGCGTCGGCTCGCTCGACGAGTCAGAGCTCGTGACCCTCCACGAGGGACAACCGGATGCAAACGGCGGGGCCGCGGTGATCGCCGCGGGCACCGGGCTCGGTGTCGCCCTCCTGCAGCGCGGCGAGCGGTACCTGATCCCGGCGGCGACCGAATCGGGCCATGCCGACTTCGCGGCGCGGAGCGACGACGAACTGACGCTGGTGCGGCAGATTCGTTACCGCTTCGGGCGCGCAACCGTGGAGCACGTGCTGAGCGGCCAGGGCTTCGTGCACCTGCACCGCCTGACGCACGGCGATCGCCCGTGCGCGGCCGTGCACGACCTCGAGTCGGAGGACGCGCCGGCGCAGATCTCCGGCGCCGGCCTCGACGGCACCTGCGCGTCGTGCACAAGGGCGCTGGAAATGTTCGTCGAGGCCTACGGCGCCGAGGCGGGCAACCTCGCGCTCCGCTCGCTGCCGCGGGGCGGCGTCTACGTCGGCGGCGGCATCGCGCCGAAGATCCTGCCGGCGCTGCAGGACGGCCGCTTCATGCGCGCGTTCCTCGACAAGGCGCCGATGGAGGACCTCGTCGCGCGCATTCCCGTCTACGTAATCCTCAACCAGCGCGCGGGGCTGCTGGGGGCTGCCGTCGCGGCGTCACGCCTCTAACGACGCGCCCGCCGGGCGAGGCCGACGACGACGTCGAACTCCTCCTTCGTCACCGGCTGGACCGAGAGGCGGCTGCCCTTCTGGACGACCATCATCTTTTCGAGACCCTTCGTCTTCTTGAGCGTCTCGAGCGGGATGATCTCAGGGAGCTTCCTGACGAACGCGATGTCGACCATGTACCAGGTGGGCGCACCCTTCTTCGTCGCCTCGTCAAAGTACTTGTGCCCCTTCGTCCAGGCGGTGTGGTCGGGATAGCCGGCTTTGGCGATCTTCGCGATACCCGTGACGCCCGAGGGCTCGGCGTTTGAGGCGTAGAACAGCACGCCGTCGCCCGCCTGCATCTGGTCGCGCATGAAGTTGCGTGCCTGGAAGTTGCGCACGCCTTCCCAGCTGGTCGTCCCGTCCCGCTCGAGATCGTCGATGGTGTATGCCGAGGGCTCACACTTCATGAGCCAGTACCGGCGGTTCGCTGCCGCAGTCATCGCCACATCTTACCGGCAACCACGCGCCGGAGCCGGGCCGACGCGTGGGGATACAATGGCCAGTCGCATGCGCGTCCTGTTCTTCGTCGACAGTCTGTCGAGGATGTCGCACCTGGAGCGCCTGCTGCAGTCGCTGGCCGAACGCGGGCATACGGTCGTCATTGCCACCGCGCGGCCGTCGCATCGCTCGCTGACGCTGCCCAAGGCGCTGACGCTGGCGAATCACGCCCTCGCCGAGCGCGGCCTGCCCGGGCGCATCGAGCTGACCGCCTGCCCCTCCCACCGGATCGACCGGTGGGCAGGCGCGGCGCCGGCGCTTCGGCAGGCGCGCGACCACCTCCGCTATCGCGACCCTCGACTGGCACGCGCCGGCAAGTACGAGCGGCGCGCCGCCGCCCATGCGCCGACCGGCTGGCTGCCGTTCCTGGAGCGCCATCCCTGGGTCTCGTCGCAGTGGCGGCTCGCTCAGCGCCTGCTGGCGCTGGCCGAACGGGCGATTCCAAGCGAGCGGCTGTTCGACCTCTGGCTGACCTACGAGCAGCCGGACGTCGTGGTCGTCACGCCGCTGGTCAGCTTCGGGTCGTACCAAACCGACTACGTGAAGAGCGCCCGGCGGATCGGCGTTCCCGTCGTCTTCCTGCCATCCAGCTGGGACTCGCTGACGAACCACGGCCTGGTGCACGTCGAACCCGAGCGGGTGCTGGTCTGGAACGAAGCGCTGAAGCAGGAGGCGGTCGAGCTGCACGGCATCGCCTCCTCGCGCATCGTCGTCACGGGAGCCTGGCGGTTCGACGACTTCATCGCCGCCCGGCCTGTCATGACCCGGGAGCAGTTCTGCGCAGCGGCGGGACTCGATTCGACAAGACCGTATCTCCTGTATCTCTGCTCCTCCGAGTTCGTCGCGCCTCGGGAAGTCGAGTTCGTGCCGCGGTGGATCGAGCAGCTCCGGGCATCGGCGGATGTGGCAGTGCGCAGCTGCGGGGTCCTCGTCCGTCCGCACCCCGGGTTCCTGAAGCAGTGGCGCAACGCCGATCTGTCGCGCTTTCCACACGTTGCCGTCTGGGCCGATTCCGAGGCGCTGAGCGGCGACCAGGGGCTGCGGGACTCGCTCGCCCATGCCGCGGCGGCCGTGGGCATCAACACCGGGGCGATGATCGAAGCGGCCATCGCCGGCACGCCGGTGCTGACGCTCCTCACCGGGGAATTTGCGGGCGGCCAGTCCGACGCCCCGCACTTCCGCCACCTGCGATCGACCAGTGGCGGTCCGCTGCGCGAGGCCGCGTCGTTCGATTCGCACGCCGCGCACGTGGCCCAGGCGCTGCAGGGCGGCAACGATGCCGCGGGGATGCGGGCCTTCGTCGAGCGCTTCGTCAGGCCCCGCGGCATTGATGCTCCCGCTACGCCGCTCGTGGTCAACGCCATTGAGGAGGCCGCCCATCTCGGCACACGGCCACGGCGGGTGGGACGCGCGGCGCCCGCGTCGATACCGGCAGACGAAACCCTCGTCCTCACCGCCACGTTCCGGCCGGGCAACACGCCCACCGTCGCGATCCACCGGGAAGACGAACGGATCGAGCAGTACTTGTGCGCGCTGGTGTCGTGGGCAGGGACACGGCGCGTCCGCCGCCTCGTATTCGCGGAGAACAGCAACACGCGTTTCGACTTCTCGCCTGTCATCAGTCACCTGGAAGCTGCGGGCAAACAGGTCGAAGTCCTCGTCTTCGACGGCAATACTCAGGCGGCGCAATTCGGCAAGGGATTCGGCGAAGGGGCCATTCTCGAGCACGTCTTCCGTCACAGCCGGCTGCTCCAGCAGGGTGACAGCTTCTACAAGATCACCGGCCGCCTGTTCGTCAGGAATTTCGATCGTGTCAGCGAGGCGACCCCGCAACCGGACGCCTTCCGGCTGAAGGAGCGGCGGATCGGCAAGGCGTCGAAGGCCAACACCGTCTTCTTCAAGTGCAGCCGCGATCTGTTCGAGTCCCGATTGCTCAGGTCGTATCGGCAGGTCGACGAACCGAACAGCATCTCGATCGAGCACGTCTACTTCAATCAACTGCGCGGGCTCGATATCGGCGACTTCGGCGTGGCGCCGGTCATGGTCGGCCGGCAGGCGTCCACGGGGATGCAGTACGAGCCGTACGATGAAGCAGCTGTCAGCGTAGCGCGGGCGCTGCTGCAACGTTCGCTCAGCAGCCAGGCTTCCTAGGCGCTCATGTCCTCGAGTGCCTGGACGCCGGTCCTCATGCCGTACCACCATGTGGCTGCGCACAAGGCGGCGGCCAGCGTATAGCCGGCTGCGATCTGCACGATATGCTCCGGGCGGAGCGTGCCGCGCATGGTCCGCACCATGTAGATCGATGACGGCCAGCCGACCAGCACGATCATCACGATCACCAGCAGCACCGCGAGAATCATGAAGGCGATGCCGCCGTATGATCCGGCCGCCTGGTTGGCATCGGCGCCGAAGCGCGGGTAGCGCGCGCCGAGTCCGATGGCGAGCCCGACGAGCGCGAAGCAGAGGCAGAAGATGGCAGCGGCAGCCACCACCTTCAGGAACGGATCGACGCCAAGAAACTGGTTCGCGGCGGTCACCAGTCCCTCGGTCAGCAGCATCACCGGCAGCAGCCCGATCCAGAACTTCGACCAGAGGAAATCGCGGAACGAGATCGGCGCGGTGCGGATGATCCAGAACGCGTGCCCCTCGGCGGACACGGCCGGAAACACGAAGCGCACGGCCACCGTCGCCATCACGAACCCGGCCATCCCGAGGTTGACGAACGCATAGACGTTCTTCACGAAGCCGCTCATGAACGGGATCCGATCGAGATCGAGCACCCGGAAGTTATAGAGGTAGACGAGCACGAGCGCGAGCAGCAGCAGGAGCTGCGACCACTGGCTGACGTCGCGCAGGAAGATCTTCAGGTCCTTGACCAGGAACTGCGATCGCACGGGCGTCAGCGGCAGCACCCGGCCGAGCACGTCGACGATGCGCAGCTGCGTGAAACGCGCCTTGGGCGCCTCCTGCGCCCGGCTGTAGCCGGCGAAGTGCCACCGCTCCACCGCCGCGCCTAACAGCACCGACGTCGCCAGCGCAGTCGACCAGAGAGCGCCGGCATGCAGCCAGTCGATGCCGCCGTTCAGGCTGGCGAACAACGCCTCGCCGGCCCAGAACGACGGCAGCATCGGCGTGATCGGCGACTGCAGCGTGGCGAAAAAGCCGGCGACATCCGGCAGGTTGTCGACCCGCAGCAGCTGTTCGGGGCGGATGAACCGCAGCAGCAGCACGATGGCGCCGGCGAAGACGAGCCCCATCAGCATGAGCAGGTCGCGCGCTCGCCGTGCCGGAAACACGTTGACCAGCACCAGCGTGCACGCCGTGCCGGCGACCACGGGAATGGTGACGAACGGCACGACGATGAGCAGCGCCGCCAGGTAGAACGACGGCGGCGCGCCCCGCGCCACGCCAACGCCGGCCAGCACCGGGGCCAGAAAGATGACGACCATCCACGACGACTGGCCGACCGTGCGCAGGAGCCGCGCGTAGAACAGCCGCCGCGTCGCGACCGGCGCCGCCAGCAGCAGCCGGAGGTCGTCGGCAAGGAAGAACGTGGACAGCGACGTCACCACGCCGCTGAAGGCGAGGAAGGCGAGGAACGTGAGGAACAGCCACGATAGCCCGAGCCGGATCAGGTATCCGCCGAGCTCCTCCCAGCCGGCCAGCTGCGAGGTGACCCAGTACGCCCCGTAGAAGAGCGCCCACGCGACCGCCACGCCGACACCGCCGAAGAGCAGCGCGCGCGCGACGTCCCCGCGGTCGCGCCTGGCGGCACGGTTGCGCGATGCCCATAGGTGCGGCAGCAGCAGGTAGGGAAACGCCGGCGTCATCAGACGGCCTCGTCTATTTCCTGTAATGCGGTCCCGCCTGTGAGCTTCAGGAACACCTCCGTGAGCTGCGCATCGATGCCGCCGCCGAGCGCGCGGACTTCGTCGACGGTGCCGGTCGCGATGATCCGCCCCTTGAGGATGATGCTGATGCGGTGGCACATCTCCTGGGCCACCTCCAGCGTGTGCGTGCTCATGAGGATGGCCACGCCGCGCTCGCTCATCCGCCTGAACACGTCCTTGATCAGCCGCGCGCCGCGCGGGTCCAGTCCGACCATCGGCTCGTCGACGCAGACCGCGCGCGGACGGTGCAGGAAGGCCCCGGCCATCACGAGGCGCTGCTTCATCCCGTGGGAAAAACTTTCGATCAGCTCGTTCTCCCAGCGCTGGAGCTCGAACAGCTCGAGCATCTCGGCGACGCGCGACGGGACGGTGCCGCCGTTCATGCCGAACAGCCCGGCGTGGAAGCGCAGGAACTCTCCCGCCGTCAGCTTTTCGTAGATGAAGGGGCGGTCGGGGATGAAGCCGAGCGATGCCTTGGCCTGCTCCTGGTCGGCGGCCATGTCGTGGCCGTTCACGAGCACGCGCCCCGATGTCGGTTTCAACAGCCCCGCAATCATCCGCAGCGTCGTCGTCTTGCCGGCGCCGTTGGGGCCGAGGAAGCCGTGAATTTCGCCCGGCTGGACGTCGAGGCTCACGCCGTCGACCGCGCGGAACCGGCCGTATTCCTTGACGAGCGACTGCACCTGGATCACGGTTGTTCCCCTCCGACGAGCACCGGCACGGTCCCGGGCGCGAACTGGACGTCGGTCACGGCGATGTTCAGCCGGCCGATGAGCGGCAGGATGTCGGCCTGGCGTTCGAGCCCGCCGCGCAGCAGCCGCACGTGGGTCGTGTTGGCCGGAAACTCGTTGAGCGTCGGGTCAACGGGCAGCCAGTAGCCGCGGGCGCTGTGGCTTCCGCCTTCAGGCGGAAGATCCGCGATAAAGACTTCGGGCCAGGCGTGGTAGTAGAAGCCGCCGCGCATGAAGACGAGGCCGACGTTGATCCGCGCCGGGATGCCGGCGGCGCGCGCCATCGCCACATAGAGCGCGGTGTGCTCGTTGCAGTCGCCGACCCGGGTGCGCAGGACCTCGCGCGCCGACGGCAGGCTGACCGTGGGCTTCTTCTCGAGCAGCGCGTTCACGTAGCGGACCAGCCGCTCAGCACGGGCGCGGGCGTCAGCGGGCGCACCGGCCAGCGCCGCCTCGACTTCCTGCCGCACCTCCGGCGCGTCGCTCTCGATGAACGGCTCCGGCGCAAGATACGCGTCGATGGAGACGGGTTCAGCGCCGGCGACAGCATCGCGCGGATCGGTCATCGTCAGCACGCGACCCGCCAGCGACTGGCCGACGCCGTCGAGGTCGTACTGCGACAGATCGACGCCAGACAGCGCAAGGGTCAGACCAGTCACATCGCGCGGCTCGTCGATGCGATACCGCATCTCCGGCACGATTGCGGCCGCCGTCAGCAGATCGGAGCGCATACGGCCCGAGACGACGAAGTTCTGCGCCCGGGCCGCGTCTTCGACGACGGAGATGAGGCCGAGCGGGCTCTCTTCACGCACGACCTCGCCGGTGTCGGTGACCCAGGACACCGTCTCCAGCCCCTGGAACTCCATCGACACGCGGAATGCCGGCACGGTGCGATCGTCGGAGCGGACGATTTCGCGGTTGCCGACGGTGACCGTCACCGGGGCGTTGCGCAGCGTGGCCGGGTCGAAGAGCGTCAGGCGATGCGTCGTCCCTTCCACCAGGCGGCCGCTGGCCAGCAACCGCGACAGGTTGAGCGACAGCATCGGCGGTTGATCCAGGTCGCGCACTTCGGTGCGCGGGGGCGCGCCGGGCGTCGTGATGGCGAGCGCGAGGCGAGGCCGACCGGCGTCGCTGCGCTGCACCACGCCGCTGACCTTGACGGCGCCGGTACCCGGGTCCAGCGAGAATTCGAACGATTGCAGGGCGAACTCGCGGTCGACGCGAGCCGTGGTCCGCAGTGCTGCCGGCGAGGTCTGGCCGAGCAGGTTCATCTGCAGCCGGCCGTCCTCGTGCAGCTCGTAGCCGGCCTCGGTGGGGACGGTTTCGCTGACGGTGAACCCGACCTTGTCGCCCCGGTAGTAGATGCCGCGCCAGGTGGCGCCGGAGCCGTAGCGGGCGAGATCGGTGGCGAGGTTGACGGACGCGGAGGCGATGTAGGAGCGGTGGACGAGCAGCCCCATCACGCCGGCCCAGGCGACGACGACCAGGAGGGAAACCGGGCGGGTGACCGCCCGCGGAAGGGGCCTCAGCAGCGGCATGGATAGAGGAAACCTGTTCCCTTATCGGCCACTGTCGCTTCCGCCTTTAGGCGGAAGACTTCCGGCTGAAGCCGGAAGCCACGTCAATCGTCGTCGTCCTCTTCCGCGGCGAGCTCGATCATCTTCAGCAGATCCACCACGGAATCGCAGAAGGTGTCGATGACGTCGTGATACCGCTGCTTGGTCACATCGTCGGCCCCGGAGGGACCGCGATGCAGCATCTGTCGGATCAGCTGGACGGTTTCGACGTCCAGCTCCATCGGCACACCCTTAGACATGCGGCAGCTCCACGGTGTCGAGCAGGTGGTCGAGCCACCGGTTCGACAGCTTCTCCTGCACGGTGTTCTGCCGCAGGCGGGCGTTGAGGTTCGGGAAGTCGACGTGGTCCATCAGCTGGTCCTGGTTGAAGCACGAGAAGATGAACTCCTCGCGGCCGGTGGCCGGGTCCACATGCTTCTGGAGGCACTGCGCGCAGACCTCCTTCATCATGCACTGCATGGGCGAGTTGATGCTGGCAATGCCGACGTGGTCCTTGCGCAGGTACGGCGCCAGGCTGGCGTAGCGCGCCGCCTTCACGGCCGCCATCATCCGATCGGAGCCAATGGCGATGATGCGTGACACATCGGACAGCGGCACCAGCACATCGCCCAGCTGCCCGTTGGCGTACGCCACCATCGCCTGCACGATATTGCCGCGGAAGTGCGCATCCTGCGGCCGCCCTGGCGCGATCTCGGCGCCGGTGTCGGTGCTCCAGATCACCTGGTCGGTCGCGACCTCGATCTCCTCGCGCTTGTAGAGGTCCTCGCCCTTCTTGTAGCCGGCGAAGTAGATCACCTTGTTGCCGTTGTCGCGCAGCGCCCTGGCAATCGAGAAGAGCACCGCGTTGCCGAGGCCGCCGCCGGCCAGCAGCACGCTTTCGCCGCGCGGAATCTCGGTCGGCGTGCCGGTCGGCCCCATCACCACCACCGGCTCGCCCGGCTTGAGGTAGGCAATCAGGCGGCTCGAGACGCCCATCTCGAGGGCGATGAGCGACAGCAGCCCGTTCTCACGATCGACCCACGCGCCGGTGAGGGCGATGCCCTCCATCAGCAGCGGGGTATCACCAGTTGCCTCTTCCGCCTGAAGGCGGAAGCCACGGGCGCGGGCGGCCAGGGCTTCGAAATTCTGCAGGCGATAGAACTGCCCGGGGTGGAAGTGCCGCGCCGCCGCCGGCGCCTTCACGACCACTTCGACGATCGTCTCGGTGAGCCGTTCGACCCTCTCGACCGTCGCCAGCAGCTCGTGGTCGAGGCGCGACACCAGCGACTGCCAGGCGGAGTCGCGCGCCGCCTGGCCGGCGGCGTCGAGCCCGGTCAGCTCGCCGGCGAAGAGCGCGACGACGTGGCGATAGCCGTGCTTGGCCGACGCCATCGCCTTGACGACGTTGCCGGCGTACTGCGGATGGTTGTCGCCGTAGTAGGAGACGAGGCGTCCATCCTTGTTGTACGACGTGAAGAAGCCCTTCGCGTCGGGCACCAGCGTCAACGCGCCATCGGCCTGCTCGGCGCGGTAGCCCTGGAAGAACTTCCGCCTGGCGTCCATCTCGAAGGTGCCCGGCTGCTCCTTCTCGTACGTGATGTTCGGCGTGGTCCCGGCGGCGACGAGCACCGTGCGCGCGGGCAGCTCGACGCTGCGGCCGTCGGACGCCTTGAAGACGATGGCGCGGGCGTGGTCCTTGTCGTCGGCGAGGATTTCCTTCGGGTCGAGGTTCTCGGCAAACCAGATGCCTTCCTCGAGCGCCTTGATCACCTCTTCGTGATTCAGACGGTACGCCGGCGAATCGACCATGCGCTTGCGATAGGCCAGCGTGACGCCGCCCCACTGCCGGACGAGCGGGACGAAGTTGGGCGCCTCGCCGGCGCGTGCCGCGCGTGCCCGTTCCGCGCGCACGGCACGGCCGTGCTCGAGGAACTCGTCGAGCGTCGCCTGCTCCTCGGCGTCGTACATCGCGCGAACCGCGGACTCGCCCCGCTCCGCGCAGAGCACCTCGTAGCGATCGAGCGTCTTCTCCACCTGGATCGGGTAGTAGGCGAAGAGCTCCGTGGCGGTGTCGATGCCGGTGAGCCCGCCGCCGATGACCACCGCCGGCAGCCGCGCCTGCAGGTTCGGCAGCGCCTCGCGCTTGAAGGCGCCGGTCAGCTGCAACGCCATCAGGAAGTCGCTAGCCTTGCGGACACCGCGCACCAGATTGTTCTTCATGTCGATGACGGTCGGGCGCCCGGCGCCGGCCGCGATCGCGACATGGTGGAAGCCGAAGTCCCACGCATCCTCGATCGGCATCGTGCCGCCGAAGCGGATGCCGCCGTAGATGCGGAGGTTGCGACGCCGCGCCAGCAGCAGGTGCAGCAGCGTCAGGAAATTCTTGTCCCAGCGGACGGTGATGCCGTACTCGGACACGCCGCCGAATCCTTCGAGGACGCGTTCGTCCAGCGCGCGGTACATGTCGTCCCACCGCTCGATCGGCTGCGGCGCCGACGTGCCGGTGCCGGTCCACGGCTCGGGCAGCGGCTCGATCTTCAGCCCGTCGATGGCAACGACGCCGAAGCCCTCGTTGAGCAGGTAGTGCGCCAGCGTGTAGCCGGCCGGGCCGAGGCCGACGACGAGGACGTTCCTGCCGTTGTACTCCAGCGCGTACGGGCGTCGCACGTTGAGCGGGTTCCACGTCGTCAGCAGCCCGTAGATCTCGACACCGTACGGCAGCCGCAGCACGTCGGTGAGCACGCCGGTCTCGATCTGCGGAATGTTGACCGGGTCCTGCTTCTGGTAGATGCAGGCCTTCATGCAGTCGTTGCAGATGCGGTGGCCGGTGCCGGCCACCATCTGGTTGTCGATGACGATGATGGCGAGCGAGGCGATGGCATCGCCTCCCTTGCGCAGCATGTGCATCTCGGAAATCTTCTCGTCGAGCGGGCAGCCGGGCAGCGGCACGCCGAGCGGGTTCGGCGCGATCTTCCCCTCCTTGTCGCGCAGCCCCTTCGAGCAGGAGTCCTTGTCGCGCTCGTGGCAGAGCACGCAGTAGTGGATCTCGCTCAGCACCTCGCGGGGCGTCCAGCGCGAATCGGTCAGCTTGAAGCCGTCCCGCCGCCGCAGCGTGGCGTCGGGGCCGAGCATCGCCTCCGGCACGTCGGCGCGCGGCCGCTGCACCTGCACCAGGTTCTGGTAGTCGAGCGTCTCGGGGAAGCGGAGGACGACCCACTCCTTGTAGGCCGGGTCGTGCAGGCGCGAGGCGCACCAGCGCTTCAGCGCGTCGGCTTCGCGGGCAACCTCGGCCCGGGCGGCCTCGTCGCCGCCGGCGCGTGCCGCGGCCTCCCGATCCAGCAGGGTGCAGCCGGCCAGGGCAATGGCCAGCTCCCGGTCCACCTGGGCCGAGGCGCCGGCCAGCCGCTCGACGATCTCGTCGTCACCCGGCTCGAGCGCCACGTGCGCGTGCCCCTTGACCAGCGGCAGCGCGCGCTTGCGCACGAAGTCGGTCTTGAAGCGGAAGAGCGCCTCGAGCTCGCGCGTCCGGCCGGCAATCGCCGCCGCCGCCTCGTCTATACGGAAGAGCGTGGCGACAAAGCGGCTGACGTGCGGCGCCATGCGGACGACGAGATCCGAGATCTCGATCGGCGATCGCGGCGCATCGGGCGCCTGCCGGTAGGCGTCCCACTCGGCCCACAGGGCGGCGTCGCGCGCCGCGACGTCGCGGCAAAACGTCTCGTACAGATCGCGAAGGCGGGCCGGCAGGTGCAGGTCGGCGTACGTAAACCCTTCGACGCCCAGCGGAGCCTGGGACGCTGTATCAGTCATGAATCCTGCAGTTTCCGTCGAGGCACCCCGTCAAGGGGCGCCCTGCGTGTAGAAGAAGGAATCCTTAAGGTTATCACGCGGTGAAGCGCGTGAGGGCGAAGCCGGCCTGGCGATCGATCCACTGCGCCGCCTCGCCGAAGCCGGCGCGGCGACCCTCCTCCACGACCTGCCCGGGTTCGTACTTGTAGGAGCTTTCGGTCCAGATGGCCTCGCCCTCGGCGAGCTCGATCGACACCGCCGCGGCCGGAATCGTGACCTGCTGTCGCCGGCGGCTCACCAGGTGCGCCTCGACGCGCCGGGCGGCGGCATTCCAGCGCGCCTGATGGTCGAAGCCGTCGAGCGCGAAGTCCCCACCCAGTTCGTCGTTGATGCGGCGCAGCAGATTGAGGTTGAACGCGGCCGTCACCAGCAGCGGGTCGTCGTAGGCGAGGAGCAGCTCACGCTCGGGTTTCACGAGATCGCTGCCAAGCAGCAGCGCGTCCCCCGGGCGCAGGGCGGCGCGGATCCGCCGCAGCAGCCCCGCCGCGCCCGCCGGGTCGTAGTTGCCGATGTTCGAACCCAGGAACAGCACCAGCAGCGTCGTCCC
>JBFWUM010000035.1:0-6314 GCA_050247255.1 Vicinamibacterales bacterium
GTCGTAGGCGAATACCTCGCCGACGTTGCGGCTGCCGCCGCTGACCGCCGCCAGCGCATCGGCGTTGCCGCCGACGTAGCGCTGCGTCCCATACGACAGCCCCGCCTCGTACTGGTGCGCGCCGGGATTACGGCGATACGCGCCGGACAGGATCCACGATGACAGGTCGCCCTGCGTCATCGCGCCGCGCATGGACCATTCGCCGCCCACCGTCGGCGCCGACAGCGCCAGGTAGGTGATGCCGCTTGGCGCGCCGTCCAGTGACAGCAGGTCCATCGGGCGGTCGAACGACGTGCGGGTCAGCAGGTTGATCTGGCCGTCGAGCGAGAGATCGGCGAACAGCGCCGAGGCGAACCGCGCCGACGAGCCGACGGCGCGGCCCAGGCCATCCATCGGCCCGCCGTCGAGGCCGTCGCCGGCATACGGCAACGCCGCTTCAGCCTCCTTCAGGATGCTGCGCTTGGCGTGGCGCAGGCGCCAGGCCACTTCGCTGTGATCGTGCGCATCGCCCTCGGCCGGAGCCGGCGCTTCGCCCGAGGTCGGCTCGGCGAGGCTGCCGACGCCCGCCTCGAGCACCTGCGGTTCGCGGGCAGGCTCGGTATCCGAGCCGCGCCTGGTGAGCGAAATCGCGGCCAGCATCCGGGACGGGGCGTTGACCTCCACGAGGCGGCCACGAACCGGCACATAGCCCTGGAGGTGCGCCCGCAGGAGGTACGGACCGGCGGGAAGGTTTTTCAGGACAAAGCTGCCGTCCTCGCCCGAGACGGCAAAGACGCTCGTCGCGCCAACCGCGGACACGACGGCCCCGGCCAGCGGCTTGCCCGACTCGTCGAGCACCGTGCCACGGAGGTCACCCTGCGAGACGCCGGCCGCCAGCTGGCCGACCGCCGCCCCCTGGGGCATCGACCGCGCCAGCGCGCCCGCCAGCGACACCTGCGCCCAGGCCGGGGCCGCGGCGACGAGGCCGCCGGCCAGGCAGGAGACGACCGAGAGGGCGACGGGGAGCCGGGTCATCTGGCGCCAATCATACGCCTGAACTAGGCAGCCACCGTGAAATTCACGTTTTCGGTCAAGGTCTTGCCGGAGACCTTGTCCGTGACCTTCACTTCGAGCCGGTAGGCGCCCACCGGGAAGCTGGCCAGCGGCACGCCGAGGCTGCCCGGCAGCTGGTGGCCGGCCGCGAGGTCGAAGTCGGGCGGCAGCGTCTGCGCGTTCAGATCCTGTGGCGCGGTCTTGTTGAAGTAGCGCTCCACCGCGCCCGGCTCGGTCACGTAGAAGTTGTATTCGATGGTGACGTTCGGCTTGCGCGTCGCGGCATCGACCTGCGCGCCGTAGATCCAGAACAGCAGCGACAGCTCACCCGACTTGCTCAGCGCCGGCGCCGTCAGCGGCACGATCCGCATCGTGCCGAACACGTACGGGTTCTCCGGCTGCTGGTCCGCCGGCAGCGGCTGCGCCAGCGGCTCGATGCTGCCGATCATGATGCTGCTGGTCTTCAGATCTTCCGCCTTGTAGTCCGGCACGACGAGGCGCTTGCGCAGCAGGCCGGCCTTGGCCATCGGCTGGTTGCGCTGGTTGGTCGTGGCGTCCTTGACGGCGATGTAGACGTCGTACTCCCCGCCCGGCAGCTGCATGGCGCGCTGCAGCTGGCCGCCCTCGCGGATCGTCGGAAAGGCCACCGTTTCCCAGGCGTACGTCGGGCGCGCGGCCTGGGCGTTGTCACGGTTGTTCTCAGCCGGCGCAGCGGCAGGCGCCGCCGGCGCGCTCTTCGACACGGCGCGGATGTAGAGCGCGGCGTTCGGCGTCGTCAGCGCGCTGCGCTCAACGGTGACCGTGAAGGGCACGTAGGTCGAACCGTCCTGGCCGCGCATGAAGTGGTTCGAGTTCCAGGTCACGGCGACCTCGCCCTGGGTCTGGTCGTTCGGCGAGCCGGCGGGATCGGCGGCGCTCACCTGGTCGACGAGCCCGACGAGGGCGTTCACGTCCGCCTGCTGCTGCTCGGAGCGGCGGCCCTGGGTACCCTGCTGCGCGGCCTGCTGCGCCAGGAGTGCCGGGGATCCGGTGGCGAGGACCGCGGCGGCGACGGACAGCAGGAGGACGCGACGAATCATCATTGAAGCCTCTCAGTCGAAGTCGCGGCGACACGGGAGCGCTGGCCGCGGAGTGTCAATCGACTGATCATAGGCGTCCGGACAACCCCCCGTCAACGCAGCAAACCGCACAAAATGGGCCGGATATCGCCGATTTGCCGAGCTTGGCCGGCCGACACCGCGTGCTATCATCGCCGTCCGGCCCATGGAACTCGACGACATCCTGGTCATCCTGCTCGCCGGCGGCGTCGGTGAGCGGCTGTCTCCGCTGACCAGGGAACGGGCGAAGCCGGCCGTCTATTTCGGCGGGCCCTACCGGATCATCGACTTCACGCTCAGTAACTGCATCAATTCCGGGCTGCGCCGTATCTTCATCGCCACGCAGTACAAGTCGCTGTCGCTCAATCGCCACATCCGGATGGGATGGAACGTGGTGTCGGAAGAGCTCGGCGAGTTCATCGAGATGCTGCCGCCGCAGAAGCGGGTTGGCGAGCACTGGTACCTCGGCACCGCCGACGCCGTCTACCAGAACCTGTATTCGATTTCGCGCGAAACGCCGAGCCACGTCATCGTGTTGTCGGGCGACCACGTCTACAAGATGGATTACGCCAAGATGCTGCGCTTCCACATCGAGCGCGACGCGGATGCGACGCTGGCGACCATCGAAGTGCCCGTGGCCGACGGCCGGCGGTTCGGCATGGTGAGCATCGACGAGCGGGACCGCGTCACCGGCTTCCAGGAGAAGCCGCAGACCCCGACGCCGATCCCCGGGACGACCGACGTCGCCCTGGCGTCGATGGGCATCTACATCTTCAAGGCCGACGTGCTGGAGCGCGAGCTCGAGGCCGACGCCGCCCGCGCCGACAGCCAGCACGATTTCGGCAAGAACATCCTCCCGTCGATGATCCACCGGGCGCCGGTCTACTCGTACCGGTTCCACGACGAGAACAAGAAGGCCGCGAAATACTGGCGCGACATCGGCACGCTCGACGCCTACTTCGAGGCCAGCATGGACCTCTGCCAGGTGAACCCCGAGTTCAACCTGTACGATCCCGAGTGGCCGCTGCGGACCTACCAGCCGCAGGCGCCGCCGGCCAAGTTCGTGTTCGCGGAAGAGAACCGGCGCTGCGGCCAGGCGCTCGATTCCGTGATCTCGAACGGCTGCATCATTTCCGGGAGCCGCGTCAGCGGGAGCATTCTCTGCCCCAACGTGCGCGTCCACAGCTTCTGCGACATCGAGCAGTCGATTCTCATGCCCAACGTGCGCGTTGGGCGGCATGCGCGCATCCGGCGCGCGATCATCGACCGTGACGTGCTCATCCCGCGCGGCGCGCTCATCGGCTACGACCTCGAGGAAGACCGCCGCCGCCACGCGGTCACCGAGAACGGGATCGTGATCGTGACCGCCGAGGACGAGCCGCTCATCGGTCCCGTCAGCGAGGAGGCGCTTCGGCTCGAAGCCGACGCCGATCGCGGAGGCGCAGCGACATGACCATTACCCGCGTCCACGGGCGCGAGATTCTCGATTCCCGCGGCAACCCCACCGTCGAAGTGGACCTCGAGGCGGGCGCCGCCTTCGGCCGCGCCGCCGTCCCCTCGGGCGCCTCGACCGGCGAGCGCGAGGCGCTCGAACTTCGTGACGGCGACAAGGCACGGTATCTCGGCAAGGGCGTGAGCAAGGCCGTGGCGCACGTCAACGGTGAGATTGCCGGGGCGGTCGTCGGCACGGCGCTGGATCAGCGCGCGCTCGACGAAGCGCTGATCGCCCTCGACGGCACCCCCACCAAGAGCCGCCTCGGCGCCAACGCGCTGCTCGGCGTCTCGATGGCCGCCACGCGCGCCGCGGCGGCCTCCGCCGGCGTGCCGCTCTACGCCCACCTCGCCCGCCTCTCGGGGCGCGTGCCGGCCGACGGCACGTACGTCCTGCCGGTGCCGATGATGAACATCCTCAACGGCGGCGCCCACGCCGACAGCAGCGTCGACCTGCAGGAGTTCATGGTCATGCCGGTCGGCCTGCCGTCGTTCCGCGACGCGCTGCGCGCCGGCGCCGAGATCTTCCACGCGCTGCGCGCCATCCTGAAGAAGGCCGGCCACTCGACCGGCGTCGGCGACGAAGGCGGCTTCGCGCCGAACCTGAAGTCGAACCGCGAGGCGCTCGATGTCGTCATGCAGGCGGTGACCGCCGCCGGGCTCACGCCGGGCGGGAACGTCTACCTGGCGCTCGACGTCGCCGCGAGCGAGCTGTGGCAGGACGGCACGTACGTGTTCAAGAAGTCGGGCGAGCCGGCCCGCACGCCCGGCCAGATGGTGGAGATGTACGCCGACTGGGTGCGGCAGTACCCCATTGTCTCGATCGAGGACGGCGTCGCCGAGGGCGACTGGGACGGCTGGAAGGCGCTGACGCGCGCCATCGGCGATCGCGTGCAACTGGTCGGCGACGATGTGTTCGTGACCAACCCCGAGATCCTGCGCCGCGGCATCGCCGAGGGCGTGGGCAACGCGCTGCTGGTCAAGTTGAACCAGATCGGCACCGTCACCGAAACGCTCGACGCCATCGCCATCGCCCGCGACGCCGGCTACGCGACGATCATCTCGCACCGCTCGGGCGAGACCGAGGACAGCACCATCGCCGACCTCGCCGTCGGCACGTCGGCCGGCCAGATCAAGACCGGCTCGGCGAGCCGCAGCGATCGCATCGCCAAGTACAACCAGCTGCTGCGCATCGAGGAAGAGCTCGGCGCGGCCGCGGTCTACGCCGGCCGCACGGCGCTGCGCCAGCTCTCGCAGCCGGCGGGACGCTGACCGTGTACCGCCTCGTCCTGCTGCGCCACGGCGAAAGCGACTGGAACCGCGAGAACCGCTTCACCGGCTGGACCGACGTCGACCTGAGCGAGAAGGGACGCGCCGAAGCGAAGGAAGCCGGCCGGCTGATGGCCGCCGAGAAATTCGAGTTCGATCTCGCGCACACGTCGGTGCTGAAGCGGGCGATCCGGACGCTCTGGATCGCGCTCGACGAGATGGACCTGATGTGGATCCCGGTGCACCGCTCGTGGCGGCTCAACGAACGGCACTACGGCGGGCTGCAGGGCCTCAACAAGGCGGAGACCGCGGCCAAGCACGGCGACGACCAGGTGAAGATCTGGCGCCGCAGCTACGACATCCCGCCGCCGGCGCTCACGCCGGAAGACCCGCGCCACCCGTCGCACGATCGGCGCTACGCCGATCTCACGCGCGACGAGCTGCCGCTCACCGAGTCGTTGAAGGACACGGTCGCCCGCTTCCTGCCGTACTGGCATGAACGCATCGCGCCCGACATCAAGGCGGGGAAGAAGGTGCTGCTCGCCGCGCACGGCAACAGCCTGCGCGCGCTCGTGAAGTATCTCGACAACATGTCCGAGCGGGACATCGTCGAACTGAACATCCCGACCGGCGTGCCGCTCGTGTACCTGCTGAACGAAGATCTGAAGCCGCTACAGAAGTACTACCTGGGGGATCAGGAGGCGGTGAAGCGCGCCGCGGAGGCGGTGGCGAATCAGGGGAAGAAGAGAGGTTAGAGGTCAAAAGTAAAAGGTCAAAGGCAAAGCCGGCGCCCTACCTTTGACCTTTAACCTTCTACCTTTGACCTTATTCGACCGCTTCCTTCGCGTCCTCCGCGCCGATGCGCAGCGAGCGGAGGAAGCGGCGGTCGTTGGCGGTGAGGTCGAAGCTGCGCGTCGCCGGCAGGAGGCGCGCCGGCGTCGTGATCTTCGTCACCGCCGTCCCGTTGGTCCGGTTCACGAAGCCGACCACGGCCTCGAGGGTGACGCGCATGTCGAACCCGGCCTCGCGCGCCTTGGCGCGGCAGGCCTCGACCTGCGGGTTTTCGGCAACGGCAGCGGCGATCGCGTCGGCCAGTTCCTTGGCGAACCGGTTCACGACGTCATCCATTTTCGGTCCTCCTTCACCGCCGCCGGGCCGGGATCCGGGGCGTTTCCCAATCCGAACCCGCCTCGACCGGGGAGATCTGGCAGGGACTGGGCGCCAAAAGTGTTCATTTATAGGGAGTTAGCCTTCAGCGAGGCTATTGGCCATTGTAGAGACACCCCGATCAAGTGTCAACAAACCGTCGTTTTTCGGCCATTTTTCGACACTTCCGAACAGACGACTCGCCTGCCTCAACATGCAGGGGCACTTAAGCGTTGACCCACAAGGGCTTGCAGTAGAATCGCCACTTTCATGGATCCC
>JBFWUM010000035.1:6414-8702 GCA_050247255.1 Vicinamibacterales bacterium
GGCGGATGCGCGACCGCTTCGGGGCGACCAACCCGCGCGCGCAGCAGCTGCGGTTCCACGCCCAGACGGCCGGCAGCACGCTGACCGCGCAGCAGCCGGACAACAACATCGTCCGCGTGTCGCTGCAGGCGCTCGCTGCGGTGCTTGGCGGCGCGCAGTCGCTGCACTGCAACGGCCGCGACGAGGCGCTCGGGCTGCCGACGGAGGAGGCCGCCACGATCGCGCTGCGCACGCAGCAGATCCTGCTGCACGAAACCGGCGTCGCCAACACGGCGGACCCGGTCGGCGGCGCTGCGGCGGTCGAGGAGAAGACGGACGCCATCGAGCGCGAGGCCGATGTGCTGCTCGAGCGCATCGAGGCGATGGGAGGAACACTGGCCGCCATCGAGGCCGGCTACGTGCAGCGTGAGATCCAGGAGGCCGCCTACCGCGCGCAGCAGGCGATCGACTCGGGCGATGCCGTGGTCGTTGGCGTCAACCGGTTCGCGGCCGAACAGCCCGCCATCGACGTCTTCCAGGTCGATCCCGCCGTCCAGGCGCGCCAGATCGCGCGGCTGGCCGCGTTCCGGGCGGGACGCGGCGACGGCTGGCGCGCGGCGCTCGCTGCCGTCGGCGCCGCCGCCCGCAGCGGCGACAACCTGGTGCCGCCGATCGTGGCGGCCGCCGAGCAGCGGGCCACGCTCGGCGAGATTGCCGATACGCTTCGCGCCGTTTTCGGCGAACATCAGGACAGCACGCAGCCCTGATCGCACAGCCCCGAATGGATGCGCCCCTTCTCGACGTTCAGCACCTCACGGTGACCTTTGCCGGCGAGCGGTCCACCGTGACCGCCGTCGACGATGTGAGCTTCCAGATTGCGCCGGGGGAGACGCTCGGGCTCGTCGGCGAGTCCGGCAGCGGCAAGTCGGTCACCGCGTTCGCCATCCTGCGGCTGCTGCAGCCGCCCGGGCGCGTGACCGGCGGGCAGGTGCTCTTCGAGGGACGCGACCTGCTGGCGCTCCCCGAGCCGGAGATGCGGGCCGTCCGCGGCGCGCGCATCTCGCTGATCTTCCAGGAACCGATGACGGCGCTGAACCCGGTGATGCGCATCGGCGCCCAGATCGCCGAGGCGCTGTCGGTGCACGGCATCGCCTCCGGCGCCGAGGCGCAGCGGCGGGCCATCGACCTGCTCGAGGCGGTCAGGATTCCCGACGCGGCGCACCGGGTGCGCGACTATCCCCACCAGCTGTCGGGCGGCATGCGGCAGCGCGTGATGATCGCCATCGCCCTCGCCTGCCGGCCGCCGCTCGTCATCGCGGACGAACCGACGACCGCGCTCGACGTCACCATCCAGGCGCAGGTGCTGGAGCTGATGCGCGAGCTGCAGGCGCGCTTCAACCTGGCGCTGCTGCTCATCACCCACGACTTCGGCGTCATCGCCGAGATGGCCGACCGCGTCGCCGTCATGTACAAGGGCAAGCTCGTCGAGCAGGGCGAGGTGCGGCAGATCCTCCGCGCGCCACAGCACGACTACACGAAGGGACTGCTCGCCGCCGTCCCGGGCCTGGGGAAGCGATGATGCTGCTCGAGGTCCGTCACCTCGTAAAGCACTTCACCCGGAGCCAGGGGCTCTTCGCCAGGCCGTCCATCGTCAAGGCGGTGGACGACGTGTCGTTCGCGATTGGCGTGGGGGAGATGTTCGGGCTGGTCGGCGAGTCCGGCAGCGGCAAGAGCACGACCGGGCGCTGCATCCTGCGGCTGATCGAACCGACGTCAGGCGAGGTGTGGTTCCGCGGCGAGAACGTGCTCGGCTTCTCGCGCGCGCGCATGCAGGCGGCGCGGCGCGACATGCAGATCGTCTTCCAGGACCCGTACTCCTCGCTGAACCCGCGCATGCGCGTCGGCGACATCGTCGAGGAGCCGCTCGTCATCCACAAGCTCGGCGATCGCCGGCAGCGGCGCGACCGTGTCGCGGAGCTGTTCCAGCTGGTCGGACTCGAGGCCGAACACCTGACGCGCTATCCGCACGAGTTCAGCGGCGGGCAGCGGCAGCGCATCGGCATTGCCCGCGCGCTGGCGCTCAACCCCGCACTCATCGTCGCCGACGAGGCGGTGTCGGCGCTCGACGTCTCGATTCAGGCGCAGGTGGTCGCGCTGCTGATGGAGCTGAAGGCGCGCCTGAAGCTCACCTACCTGTTCATCGCCCACGACCTGCGGCTGGTCGAGCACATCTGCAACCGGGTCGCGGTGATGTACCTGGGGCGGATCGTCGAGATGGGCGATACCGCGTCGCTCTTCGCCAACCCGAC
>JBFWUM010000035.1:8802-22461 GCA_050247255.1 Vicinamibacterales bacterium
AGCTCACCTACCTGTTCATCGCCCACGACCTGCGGCTGGTCGAGCACATCTGCAACCGGGTCGCGGTGATGTACCTGGGGCGGATCGTCGAGATGGGCGATACCGCGTCGCTCTTCGCCAACCCGACGCACCCCTACACCAAGGCGCTGCTCAGCGCCATTCCGGTGCTCGACCCCGATGCGCCAAAGCAGCGCATCGAGCTCGATCCGGCGTCATTCGATCGGGAAGCGGGACTACGCGAAATCGCCGCTGGGCATTGGGCGGCGATTTAGCAAATTCAGAATTCAAAATGCAAAATTCAAAATTCCGGGCGCTGGCCCAGCAACCAGCTGGTTCATTTTGCATTTTGAATTTTGCATTTTGAATTACGCAGCTTTCACATCCTTCTCCACCTGCCCGTCCCGTATATGAATCACGCGATGCGCGAACGCCGCGACGTCGGCTTCGTGCGTGACCAGGACGATGGTGTTGCCGGCTTCGTGGAGGCGCGCGAACAGCGCCATGATCTCGTGGCCGGTCTTCGAGTCGAGGTTGCCGGTCGGCTCGTCGGCGAGCAGGATCGACGGGTTGTTCACCAGCGCCCTGGCAATCGCCACGCGCTGGCGCTGGCCGCCTGACAGCTCGTTGGGCCGGTGCGTCATGCGCTGCGACAGCTCGACCTTGTCGAGCGCCGCCTTCGCCCGCGCCGCGCGATCGGCCGCCGACACCCCCGCGTAGACCAGCGGCAGTTCGACGTTGTGGAGCGCCGAGGCGCGCGGCAGCAGGTTGAACGTCTGGAAGACGAACCCGATTTCCTCGTTCCGGATGCGGGCGAGCTCGTTGTCGTTCATCTGGCTCACCTGCTTGCCGTTCAGCAGGTAGCTCCCCTTCGACGGGGTGTCGAGGCAGCCGATCAGGTTCATCAGCGTCGACTTGCCCGACCCGGACGGCCCCATGATCGCCACGTACTCCCCGCGCTGGATCTCGATGGAAACCCCGCGCAGCGCATGAATTTCTTCCGACCCCATGACGTACGTCTTCCAGAGGTCGCGCGTTTCGATGAGCGCCATGCCGTTCCTTACGCGAGAGGCAGAACTGAAGTTCCGCAGCTACGCTGATCGCAGCCGATTCACGAGGGATTTTACGACCGGGTGGGCGTCGGCCGGGACGTGCGCCTGCCAGTTCCGGGTGTTGACCGGCACCATGTGCAGCTTGCCGCCGGCGTTCATCGGCCGGCGCCGCTGGTCGGCGATGGCCGCCGCGAGCTCTCCCGCCGGCGCCACCGACGGCCCCATCAGGAAGACGACCAGGTCGCGCTGGGCGTCCTTCTTCATCCGCGCCGCGGCATTCCACGTTTCGCCCAGCGCCGGGGCGTCGACATGGTCGACGAACCGGCCGAGCACGCGCGGCGGCAGCCGCAGGCTGAAGAAGGCCGGCTTCGGCACCGCGACCAGGTCGAACCCGGCCATCGGCCGCTCCTCGTAGCTCCCGAACTCGCTTTCCACGACCTGCCGGAAGCGAATGACGGCGGCCCGGCGCACCAGCTGCGACGCTCCAGCCCGTTCCTGCGAAAAGATCGTCGACGGGCCGCTGGCCGGCTCCGGGTCAGGGGCGGGTGGCGGCGGCGGAGACGGGCGCGCAGGCGACGGGCCGCCGGCGGCCGGCCCCCGCGACTGCCCCGGTGCCGGCTCGTCGCCCCCATCCAGCAGCGCGTCGTAGTCCGCGCGCAGCGCAGCGTCGGAGAGCGTCTTGTAGGCCTGTGTCAGCTCCGCGGCCTTGACGCTGGCAATTTCCTGGAACTCGCGTCCGAGGTGCTGGACCTTGTCGGGATGGTACTTGGCGATCTCGCGCCGGAAGGCGCGCTTGATGTCGTCTGTCGATGCCGACGGCGGCACCTCCAGCATGTCGTAGTAGCTCTTCACTACTTCTTGAACTCGGCGACGTTGGCCGCCGGCAGCTCACGCACCTCGTTCTTGCGATTGAGCCGGCGCGCCCCCTTGCGGTTCACCTCGGTGCTCTTCGCGCAGTACGGGCAGAACTTCCACCCGGCCTGCTGCGGCCGATGGCAGTGCGGGCAGCCGCCGCCGACGCGATAGCCGCACGACGGGCAGGCGACGAAGTCGTGCGAGACCGCCTCGCCGCAGCCGGGGCACGCCGATTTCGCCTCGCGCACCTCGGTGACCACGCGCAGCAGCTCGTCGGGCGTGGTGACGCCGGCCTTGACCTTGGCCAGCCCGTCCTCGCCGAGCGTGATCATGCCGCCCTCGACGGCCGTGTCGCGCAGCTGCGCCTCGTTGCCACGCTGCGCAATCAGCCGGCGCAGCTTGTCGTTGACGTGCATCACCTCGTAGATGCCGACGCGGCCGCGATAGCCGGTGTGGTTGCACTGGTCGCAGCCGACGGCGCGGTAGAACGTCAGCGACGCCGCGTCCGCCTCGCCCACGCTCATCGCCCGCAGCGTCTCGGGATCGGGCGTGTAGGGGCGGCGGCAGTGCGTGCAGAGGCGGCGCATCAGCCGCTGCGCGATCACGCCGATGAGCGCCGACGCCGCCACGTACGGTTCGATGCCGATGTCGGTCAACCGCGTCACGCACGACGGCGCATCGTCGGTGTGCAGCGTCGAGAGCACGAGGTGGCCGGTCTGCGCTGCCTGCATGGCAATGCGCGCCGTCTCCTGGTCGCGGATCTCGCCGACCAGCACGACGTCCGGGTCCTGGCGCAGGATCGAGCGCAGCGCGCTGGCGAACGTCAGCTTGATCTTGTCGTTGATCTGGGTCTGGTTGACGCCGGGAATCTGGTACTCGACCGGGTCCTCGATGGTGATGATGTTCGTCCGCTCCGAGCGCACGGCGGTCAGCGCCGAGGAGAGCGTCGTCGTCTTGCCCGAGCCGGTCGGGCCGACGACCAGGATCATCCCGTGCTGGTGGCGCAGGAAGAAGCGGAGCTGCTCGAGCGCCGCGGCCGAGAAGCCGAGCTCCTCGAGCGGCGGCACGCCCTTGCGGTGGTCGAGCACGCGCAGCACGAACTTCTCGCCGAAGATCGTGCGCAGCGTCGAGGCGCGGAAGTCGACGTCCTGGCCGTCCTCGGCCTGGGTGCGGATGCGCCCGTCCTGCGGCAGCCGCTTCTCGGCGATGTCCATGCCGCCCATGATCTTCAGGCGCGCGACGAGCCCCTCGTGGACCCACTTCGGCAGGTCCATGACTTCCTTCAACAGCCCGTCCAGCCGGTGGCGAACGATGACGTTGTGCTCGGTCGGCTCGATGTGGATGTCGCTGGCGCGGCTCTTCAGCGCGCTCTTGATGACCAGATCGACCAGGTCGATGATCGGCGCCGTTTCGGGCGTGCCGCCGCGCGGGGTCGCCTGCTCGAAGATCTCGTCCTCGGCGCCGCGCCGCGCCGGCAGCGCAGCGGTGTCGCCGAGCGCGGCGAGCATGCCGCCGGCCTGCTCGTCGCCGGCAGGGCGGGTCCGCGCCGTCACCTGCACGGCAATGCCCGATCCCGGCTGGCTGACGCGCGTCAGCGCCTTGTCCGGGTAGGAGGCATGGATTGCCTCGATGATCTCGCCGCGGGTGGAGACGACCTGCTTGATGCGGTAGCCCGTCTGGAACTCCAGGTCCTGGACCAGCGTGAACAGCAGCGGGTCGGACATCGCCACGGTCAGCAGGTTTTTCTCGAGCGCCAGCGCGACGCACGTGCGCTTGAGCGCGACGTCCTTGGGAATCAGGATGACCGCCGTCGGATCGGGCGGGTTCTCGGCCAGGTTCACGTAGGCGAACCCGAGCTGGTAGGCGAGCGCCTTGGCAATCTGGCGTTCGGTCGCCAGGTTCATGCGCACGAGCACTGCGCCGAGCCGCTCGCCCGACCGCTTGTGCTCGACGAGCGCGGTCTGCAGATCGGTTTCGGTGATGAGGCCAGCCTGGACGAGGCACTCACCGATCTTCTTACGCAATGCTCAGTGCTCCTGGGTAACCCATGCGCGGCCGGACCTTACTGCATTTCGGCGCCTGCGCCGCGAAACGGTAGAGCCCCCGGGCGCAAACTGCCAGTATATACCTGCGAAAATTGTAATCCGGGGGTATGGAGACGGCCTGAACAGGCCGATACTTCCGGCGTGCAGGACGCCGCACAGCCCCGGGAACAGATCGCCCGCATTCTCGAACAGCGCGTCGATATCGTGGTCAACGACGCCCTCGGCGTCTTCCCGTTCGCCGGCCTGGAGCACCTGGACCCCGAGCAGGGCCCCGAATTGGGCGCGCTCCTCGCCCAGCTGCTGATTTCCGCCACCCGCAACGGCGAGCTCGATTCCCGCGAACCGCGGGTCGCCGACCTGCACCGCCTGGCCGCCGTCAACAGCCTGAGCGTCGGTCAGCTCTTCTCGCTCGCCTACCTCGTCGAGCGTTCGGCGATCGACGAGCTGGCACTGGACGAGTCCTTTGGGACGACCTCGGAACCGTGGCCGGCCGTCACGCAGATGGTGCGCCGCGCCTCGTTCGACGTGATGGCCGCCTTTGCCGACCGCGGCATGCGCGAGCCGGGGGCCCGCGCGCTCAACGATTCGCTGACGACCCTCCACACCCGCGGCGTGTTGGTCGCGGCCATCGACAAGGAGATCCAGCGGTCAGAGCGGTTGAGCCATCCGTTCGCGCTGATCCTGTTCGACGTCGACCACTTGAGCCGCATCAACCAGGAGCACGGCTACGGCCTGGGCGATCGGCTGCTCGAGCGCGTCGGCTTTCTGATCACGAACTTCTTCCGCGACCAGGACTGGGTCGCGCGCTGCTCGGGCGATGCGTTTGCCGTGCTGCTGCCGGAAACAGAGGGGCGCGACGCGGCGACGCTGGCCGAACGGCTGCGCGCCACGGTGCAGGAACGGCTGGCGCTGCGCAACCACATCACCGAGCAGCAGGTGGATGTCACCGTCTCGGTGGGCGTGCTGGCCGCCGCATCGGTCGACGCGGCGATGACCGCCGAGCAGTTGATGCAGGAGGTCGAAGCCGCCGTCCGCCGGGCGAAGGAGGGCGGCCGTAACCGCGTCGAGCAGGTCGAGGTGCGCTCTACTGCTCCTCCTCGTACTGCGCCTTCAGCTTCGCCACGACAGCCGGGTCGGCAAGCGTAGTCGTATCGCCCAGCGCCTTCCCTTCGGCGATATCCCGCAACAGCCGCCGCATGATCTTGCCCGACCGCGTCTTCGGCAGGTCGGCCGCGAAGATGATGTCGTCCGGGCGCGCGATGGCGCCGATCTTCCTGACCACGTGCTCCTTCAATTCGGCGACCAGCGTCTCCGTGCCGCGGGTGCCTTCCTTGACCGTGACGAACGCCGCGACCGCCTGCCCCTTGATTTCGTGCGGCCGCCCGACCACCGCCGCTTCGGCGACCTTCGGGTGATCGACCAGCGCGCTCTCGACCTCCATGGTGCCGAGCCGGTGTCCGGCCACGTTCAGCACGTCGTCAACGCGGCCGAGCAGCCAGAAGAAGCCGTCCTGATCGAGCTTGGCACCGTCGCCGGCAAAGTAGATGTCCGGCGTCCACTTGCTCCAGTACTGCGTGACGTAGCGCCCCGGATCGCCGTAGATGCCGCGCAGCATCGACGGCCATGGGCGCGTCAGGCACAGGAGGCCGCCGCCGCTCGCCAGCGTCTCGCCCGCCGCGTTCTTGATCTCGGCCGAGACGCCGGGGAACGGCCGCGTGGCGGAACCTGGCTTCGTCGTCGTGATCCCGGGGAGCGGCGTGATCATGATCGCGCCGGTCTCCGTCTGCCACCACGTGTCGACCACCGGGCAGCGCTCGCCGCCGATGTAGCGGTGATACCAGACCCACGCCTCGGGATTGATCGGCTCGCCCACTGACCCGAGCAGCCGCAGGCTCGACAGGTCGCGCCGCTGCGGCCACTCCGTGCCCCAGCGCATGAATGCGCGGATGGCGGTCGGCGCCGTGTAGAAGATCGTCACGCCGTACCGCTCGACGATCTGCCAGAAGCGATCGCGGTCGGGCCAGTCGGGCGCGCCTTCGTACATCATCACCGTCGCGCCGTTGGCCAGCGGCCCGTACACCACGTAGCTGTGGCCGGTGACCCAGCCGATGTCCGCCGTGCACCAGTAGACGTCATCGTCTTTGAGGTCGAACACCCACTTCGTGGTCGCGTAACAGCCCACCATGTAGCCGCCGGTGGTGTGGACGATCCCCTTCGGCTTTCCCGTCGTTCCTGACGTGTAGAGGATGTAGAGCATGTCCTCCGCATCCATCTGCTCGGGCTCGCAGGCGTACGAGGCGTCGAGCATCAGCCGGTGATACCAGTGGTCGCGCCCCTCCTTCACGTGGACCGGCGCCGGCGACCCGTGCAGCCGCTGGACGATGACGACATTGCGGATGGACGGGGTGTCCTTGAGCGCCTCGTCGGCCATCTGCTTGAGCGGGACGACCTGGCCGCGGCGCCAGCCGCCATCGGCCGTCACGAGCAGCGTCGCCTGCGCGTCGTTGATGCGATCGCGGAGCGACTCCGAGCTGAAGCCGCCGAACACCACCGAGTGCACCGCGCCGATGCGCGCGCAGGCCAGCATGGCAATCGCCAGCTCCGGGATGAGCGGCAGGTAGAGGGCGACCCGATCGCCGCGCTTCACGCCCAGTGATTTCAGGACGTTGGCAAACTGGCTGACCTGGCGATAGAGGTCGAAGTAGGTCAGGGTCCGGCGGTCGCCCGGCTCCCCTTCCCAGACGATCGCCGCCTTGTTGCGCCGCGCCCCGCGGGCGTGGCGATCGACGCAGTTGACGCTGGCATTCAGCGTGCCGCCGACGAACCACTTCGCATGCGGCGGATGCCACTCGCAGACGGTCGTCCAGGGGGTCGACCAGTCGAGCTCCCTGGCGAAGCCGGCCCAGAAGGCTTCGGGGTCGCGGGCCGCGCGGTCGTAGACGCCCGCATCGTTCACGTTCGCGCGCGTGCTGAACTCGGGCGGCGGCGGAAACGCTCGGTCTTCCTGGAGGAGGTCAGCGATGTCTGCGGGCGGTTTCGACATGCCGCCAGCATAGAAGGGGGAAGGGGTTAGGGGGAAGGGGGAAGGGCTGTCTCAGGGGGGAGGACGCCAAGGATGCAGGATGGGCATCACACGCGCGGTGCAAGTTCCCCACGATCGGATTCGTCAACGACCGCCCCACCTGGCACGCTGCAAGCGACCGAGGCCCGTTCGAGTCAGGATGCATCCAGAAAGATGTCTTCGACCTTCCGAGCAAAGAGACGCGCGATCCGGAGCGCGAGCATGAGCGAAGGTTCGTAGCGACCGGTCTCGATCGCGTTCACGGAATTGCGCGACACTCGGAGGCGCAGTGCGAGATCGGCCTGCGTCCAACCCTGCTCGGTTCGCAATTGGCGGACCCGGTTCTTCATCCCTCCCTTTTGGCGTAGCCCCTCAGGATGCCGAAGGCGGTGGTTTCGCTCAGCAGGAACGCGGTGGCGGGCTGGAGGCTGACGAAGACGACGGCTGATTGCATCATGCCGGAGACATTCACCTCGCCGTCCCCCAGGAAGAGCGACGAAAGAGCACTGCCGCCGATCATCAGGCCCGCCCACAGATTGGCGACGATGAGCCCGTGCAAGAGCCCCCGTGTCGCCACCTGCTGGTGCATCTCGTCGGCGCGTCCCATCGCCGCGGACTTCGCGCTCCACCACACCAACGGCGCCACTACCAGGAACAGCGCGGCGAACACGTCCTGATGCCGCGGTGAGCTCCGCAACAGAATGCCAGCGGCGTACGAAGCCGCAGCAAACCACGCGACGCCGATGGACATCTTGCCGAGAAGAATGGGAACCGCCGGGCCGGTGCGTTCGACGTGAATCATGACCTCTCCCGTGGACCGGAGTCGTGTCCGGGAGGCGGAATGTACACTCGAATAGCTTGAATGTAAAGCATGCTTTGCACTGACGACCGTAGAGCGAAGGGTTGGGGGAAGGGGGAAGGGCCGCGCGGCGCGAACTCCTCGGCGTGTCTGCCCGCCTCAGCGAGCCTCCGGAGCCCGTCTTCGTGCGGGAGCTGTTCGAAGCCGCTCGGTAAAGCCTTCAGCCGCGCGTCGGTCGGTCGAGGGATCGAATCAGACCGTGCAGCATCCGGCCGATTTCTTCCGCATCGCGAATCAGGATTGCGGCTTCATCGATGGTGACGATCTCGAGCCGCCGTCCGAGTTCCAGCTGCGTTTGAAGCTCGCTGCCGGATCCGTTCGCGTAGCGCAGGTGATGGATGTATTCGCCGGTGTGGTGCCGGCCGAAGCCTTCGGCGATGTTCGAGGGGATCGAGACGGCGCACTTCCGGATCTCGAACCCGAGCACCGGCTGATCGTCGCGCCTGAAGCGGCGCGTGAGGCGATAGCACCTGTCGGCGAGGTCCATCGACTTCTGCCAGACAAGCAGTTCTCGAAATGAGGTGAGCTTGGCCATGCCCGCGAGGGAAGCATGGCGGTCGCCAGAGCGATTACTTAGGGGATCGTGAGCGGGGAACGCGGAAGTCGCAGAGACTGCGCGCCGGAACACCCAGCCGCCTCGCAACTACTGCCTGTACGCAACAGGGGCCGGCTGAAGCCGGCCCCACATCCCGAAGGACTGATCCCTGGCCCAGCCCTTCTCCCTTCCCCCTAACAACTTCCCCCTAACTTCTTCCACCGGCGGTACGCCGCCCCGAACGTCTTCGCGGCTTTACCGGTCCGGCCGGTGCGCTCCTCCCCGTCTCGGGCGCGGCTGACAACTCGACGAGCGTCTCGAGCGACGCGAGGGCATCGCGGACCTGCGAGACCTGCCGCGACGTGAGGCGCGGCCGCTCCAATTCGAGTCCGAGGAGGTCGCCCAGGCCAACGCCCAGCGCCTCGCTCATCGCCGCCAGGGTCGTGAGCGTGGGATTACCGCGCCCTCGCTCCACCTCGCCGATGAACTTGTAGCTGAGTCCGGCGCGCTCGGCCAGCTGCTCCTGGGTCAGGCGCCGCGCCTGACGCAGCTGCCTGAGACGGGCACCCACCCGCCCGCGAAGGTCTGTCACCCGCGACACCTCCGGCAGGCAGTATGGCGACCCGGGTTTCGGGTCTAAACCCTATATATATCCTATCTATAGGATGTTTAGGTTGACTTCCCACGAGCACAGGTCCATCGTCGTCTGGTGAGGCCGCGCCGCAGCGCGCTCGTCGTCGATGCCGATCCAATGGTCAGGCTGGCCGTGGATACCCAGTTGGAGGACTTGGGCTGGGAGGCGTTTCCGGCCTCCGGCGGCGAAGAAGCGATCGGTCTGCTCGATGCCCACGGGCACTTCGACGCCGTGCTGATTGACATCCGGCTGCACGACGCGAACGCCCGCGAAATCGCCGCCCTCATCGCTGCGTTGGCGCCTTCCGCGCTCGTCGTCTTCATGGCGCCGGGGGTACCGATCGAGCCGACGGGGACGCCAATTCTGGTGAAGCCGTTCTCGACGTCAGCGCTCGCGCGCGTACTCAGCGCGCGCATCCCGTTCCACTAGGGCTGTACGCGGCAAGGGCCGGCTGAAGCCGGCCCCCACATCCTGAAGGACTGATCCCTGGCCCAGCCCTTCCCCCTTCCCCCTTCCCCCTTCCCCCCAACAATTTCCCCCTGAGGGGATCAGTCGTAGTACTCCCGCCCCAGATGCGTGATCAACTCCTCGCCCATCATGAACCGCAGCGTGTTCTTCAGCTTCATCAGCTGGATGAACAGATCGTGCTCCGGGTAGACCTCGGGGGCGTGCATCGGCGCCTTGAAGTAGAACGACAGCCACTCCTGGATGCCGGACATCCCGGCGCGCCTGGCCAGGTCGAGGAACAGCGCCGAGTCGAGCACGATCGGCGCCGCCAGGATGCTGTCGCGGCAGAGGAAGTTGATCTTCAGCTGCATCGGGTAGCCGAGCCAGCCGACGAGATCGATGTTGTCCCAGCCTTCCTTGTTGTCGCCGCGCGGCGGGTAGTAGTTGATGCGGACCACGTGGTGCAGGTCCTTGTACAGCTCCGGATAGAGGTGCGGCTGGAAGATGTAGTCGAGCGCCGACTTCTTGCTCTCTTCCTTCGTCTTGAACGACTCGGGATCGTCCAGCACCTCGCCGTCGCGGTTGCCGAGGATGTTGGTCGAGTACCAGCCGCGCACGCCGATCAGCCGCGCCTTCAGGCCTGGCGCGATGACCGTCTTGATCAGCGTCTGGCCGGTCTTCATGTCGTTGCCGGCCACCGGCGAGCCGGTCTTCGCGGCGAGCTCCAGCATGGCCGGGATGTCGGCGGTCAGGTTCGGCGCGGCGTTGGCGAATGGAATTCCCTCGCGCAGCGCGGCGTAGGCGTAGACCATGCTCGAGGGGATCGAGTCGTCGCTCTGTTCGAGCGCCTTCTCGAAGGTGGCCAGCGACGCATGCGCCGGCCCTTCCTTCATGAACACCTCGGTGCTGCCGGTCCAGATCATCACCAGCCGATCGCACCCGTGCTTCGACTTGAAGGCGCGGATGTCGGCGATCAGCTGCTCGGCGAGGTCGCGCTTGTTCTTCCCCTTCTTGACGTTGGGGCCCTGCAGCCGCTTGACGTAGCGCTGGTCGAACACCGCGGGCATCGGCCGGATGGCCTCGATCTCGCCGCGGATCTGATCGAGCTGTGACGACTCGAGGACGCCCGCGGTCTTCGCCGCGGCATAACAGTCCTCCTCGAAAATGTCCCAGCCGCCGAAGACGATGTCGTCGAGGCTGGCGAGCGGAACGAACTCGTTGATCTTCGGGGAGCGGTTCTCCGAACGCTTGCCCAGGCGGATGGTCCCCATCTGCGTGAGCGAGCCAATCGGCGGGGCGATGCCCTTGCGAATGGCGAAGACGCCGGCAATCGTGGTGGTCGCGACGGCGCCCAGCCCCACGAGCAGCACGCCTAACTTGCCCTTTGCAGGGGCGATTTGAACTGGTGAACTCACAATCGGACACTATATCATTCGCGAGTTTCCACCCGGATGGTGGATGGTGGGTGGTCGACGTGTTCTTGCGCAAAGCGAAACGCCGCGAGCCGGTGCCGGTCACGATGAGCGGCGTGCGAATGGGAGAAAAGCTGCTGCAGGTGGGGCTCGATGATGCGGCGATCGCCGGCGCGATTGCGGCAAAGGTCGGCCTCAGTGGCAGCGCCGCGGCCGCCGTTGACAGCGAGGAGCTCGCCGCGCAGGCGCGCAGCAGCGCCCTCGAGTCCGGCGTGCTGGTGGACGTCCAGGTCAGCCCGCTCGAGCGGCTGCCGTTCGACGCGGGGTCGTTCGACGTGGTGGTCGTGCACGGCTCGCGCGGGCTGCTGCCGCGCCTGGCCGCCGGGACGCGCACGGCGGCCGCCGGCGAGTGGCATCGGGTCCTGCGCCACGGCGGCCGGGTCGTGGCCATCGAGCCGGGGCCGCGATCGGGCCTGGCCGGCCTGTTCCGCGGCGGCGCCGAGCCCGATCCGGCGTACGAGGCGGCCGGCGGCACCCTGGCCGTCCTGCAGGCGGGCGGCTTTCGCGCTGTCCGCGTCGTCGGACAACTCGAGGGGCTCACGTTCACGGAGGGGCTGAAGTCCTGAGGGATCGCGCCCCGTAGCCGAGGCAAGACTTTTGCCCGAAAGGCGCACCATGCACCATGCCCTCCCCCGGTTCGCTCTCGCTTCGGCGTTGGCCGGCGTCGCGGCCGGTGCGCTCGGGGCGCAAACGCAGGACGGCGCCCGGTTCTCGAGCGGGGTTGAGCTCATCAACGTCACGGCCACCGTCACCGACGATGACGGGCGGTTCGCCGACGGCCTGACCCGCGACGATTTCACAGTGTACGAAGACGGCGTCCTCCAGGAGATTTCGCATTTCTCCAGCGAGCGCGTCCCCGTCAGCCTCGGTCTCGTCCTCGACGCCAGCGGCAGCATGACCGAGGAGAAGATGTCGCGGGCGCGATCGGCGATCGATCGCCTGATCTTCGACCAGCTGGGCGCGGACGATGAGCTGTTCTTCGAGGAGTTCTCGACCACGCCGCGCATCCGCCAGGGGTGGACCACCGATCGCCGCGCCATCAGCCGCGCGGTCTCGCGGGTCGACCCGGCCGGCGGCACGGCGATGTACGACGCCATCGCCGAAGCGATTCCGCTGGCGGGCGAGGGGAAGCACCAGAAGAAGGCGGTGCTGGTGATCTCGGACGGCAACGACACCAACAGCCAGTTCACCGCCTACGACATCCGCCAGATCGTGCGCGAGAGCGAGGTCATGGTCTACGCGCTCGGCGTCGACGGCAGCGCCACGATGGTGCGGCGCGCGCCGCGCGTACAGATCCCGTTTCCGTTCCCGATGCCCGGCGGCGGCCGGCGCCGCCCCGGCCTGCCCGTCCCGCCGCCCATCGGCGGCGGCAACGGCACCTGGACACGCAGCGCCGGGGAGCGGGTGAACGAGGACGCGCTGCGGCAGATCACCGACGATTCCGGCGGCCGCACCGAAATCATCCGCGGCTTTGGCGATCTCGACGCGGCGGCCGAGCGCCTGGCGGACGAATTGAGCCGCCAGTATTCGCTGGGCTATGCGAGCACCGGGAAGAAAGACGGCCAGTGGCACACAATCAAGGTGGAGGTGAAGGATCGGCGCCTGAACGTGCGCGCGCGCAGGGGGTACGTGGCGTCTTAACAAGGCGCAATGCTCAATGCTCAATGCTCCCGCGCCACGTACTGACATCACGTCTTCCCCTTTCGGCACGTAAAGGGGGCGCTATGCGCTCCGAGGCAGCTGGGTCTTGGCATTGAGCAGTGAGCCTTGGGCCTTGGGCATTGCTATGATTCCATTGCGTGTCGACCTTCGCCATCGCGCTGGGGCTGAGCATTCTGGGCGGCCTCGGCGGCCTGCTCGTCGCCTCCTCCATCCTGCTCTTCAGCGACAGCGTGCGCGCCCGGCTGGTGCCGTGGCTGGTGAGCTACGCCGTCGGCGCGCTGCTCGGCGTGTCGATGCTGTCGCTGCTGCCGTACTCCCTCGAGCAGCTCGACGCCTCGCGTGTGTTCGCCACGCTGCTCGGCGGCATCCTGCTGTTCTTCGTCCTCGAGAAGCTCGTGCTCTGGCGGCACTGCCACACGCACGACTGCGAGGTGCATGACGGCACCGTGCTGCCGGTGCTGGTTGGCGACGCGTTCCACAATTTTGTCGACGGTGCGGTCATCGCCGCCGCGGTGATGACCTCGGTGCCGCTCGGCATCAGCACGGCGGTCGCCGTGGCCGCGCACGAGATCCCGCAGGAAGTTGGCGACTTCGCGATCCTGCTGCACGCCGGCTACTCGCGGGCGAGGGCGCTGCTGCTCAACGTGCTGTCGGCATCGGCCAGTGCCGCCGGCGCCGTGGCCGCCTTCGTGGCGTTCGACGTCATCCCCATGACCCTGCCCTACTTCCTCGTCCTGGCCGCCGCCAGCTTCCTCTACGTCGCGATGGCCGACCTGATCCCCGGCCTCCACCGCGGCCGCACCGACGCCGGCTCCCTGCGCCAGATCCTGCTGATCGCGGCCGGGATCGCGACGATGCTGGTGATCTGAGAGCCCGAAGACCTTCGGAGCACACGGCTTCACACCGGAGACACGAGGGCCGGATTCAACAAGCCGATGGAGAGCGCTGTGAGGCTTGTTGATCCGGCCCTCTCGTTGTGTCCGGGGCTGCCTGCGGCAGCCGTCGAACGGCTCTGCCTCTGCGCATCCCCGTGCCTTCGT
>JBFWUM010000035.1:22561-27081 GCA_050247255.1 Vicinamibacterales bacterium
GAGGGCCGGATTCAACAAGCCGATGGAGAGCGCTGTGAGGCTTGTTGATCCGGCCCTCTCGTTGTGTCCGGGGCTGCCTGCGGCAGCCGTCGAACGGCTCTGCCTCTGCGCATCCCCGTGCCTTCGTGGCTCCGCTGTGAAGCCGTGACCTCCGAGATCTCCGTCCACGAGGCAGGACAGTCGCTGCTCCGAATTCGCGATTGGGCCGCGTGCTCTTGTTGGCAAAGTCTTTGCCGCTGCCTCCCAGCGGAGGTTCTCTCAATGACTCGCAGACTCTTGACGATCGCGTTGGCCGCGGTGCTGGGGGTTGGTGTGATGGCGGGCACCGCGACGGCGCAGACGCTGTCGCAGGACGACCGGCTGGCGCTGTTCAAGGCGGCGCAGCGCGAGGTCCTCGGCTACTCGCAGTTCGGGATCTTCGACAGCGTGCACGCCCGCGTCGGTGACAACGGCGTGGTGGAGCTCACCGGCAAGGTCACCATGCCCTACAAGCGGACCGCTCTCGAGCGGCGCGTCGCGCGCGCGGCGGGCATCCGCAGCGTCGTCAACCGCATCGAGGTGCTGCCGGTGTCGCAGTTCGACGATCGCCTGCGCATCCAGATCGCCCGCGCCATCTACGGCAACCCGCACTTCGCCGGCTACGGCCACCGCGCCAACCCGCCGGTCCACGTCATCGTCGAGCACGGGCGGGTGACGCTCGAGGGGGTCGTGAACAGCGAGGTGGAGCGGGCGCTGGCGCGCTCGATCGCCGGCTCGTTTCTGTCGCTCGGCCCGATCGAGATCGCGCTGAAGACGAACGCCGAAGCGCGGGAGGAGATGGAGCGGATCTAGGCCGTCTCGCGGCCGCGCCTGGCGACCCACCAGATCACCAGGGCGAACACCAGCGCGGCCGCGACAATCGTCCCGCCGAACAGCAGCAGCGTGCTCGACAGGATCGACTGCGCCTGCATCGTCACCCGCATCTCGACTGGCTCGCCCTCGAGCCGGTCGGCCAGCGACTGCTCCCAGACCAGGATGTTGCCGCGCTCGACCGTCCGCGACGGGGCGTTGTGGAAGTCGATGCGGCTGGGGACGTGCATCCGGAAGACGACCGTTTCGTTCCCGATCCAGCCGACATCGCCCACCGGCCCGCCGGCGGCCTTGCCGACGTCCTGACGGTACTCGAACGAGTCGCCACGGCGCTCGAACCGGTAGGTGGACCACGCAAACGGCGCCAGCCGCTCCAGCGCATCGAGGCTGGTGGCATCGACGCTGACGTGCACGAAACGGCGGCCGTCGCGGCGCGACAGGCTGACGATCGCCTCGGCGCCAGGCCCCTCGAAGAGCGCGCGCACCTGCTCGCGATCGAGGCGGGCGCGCGGATCGACCGGAAGGTCGACGCCCCGCAGCGCAACCAATGAGGCGACGGAGGCATTGACGTTGAGCGTCGCGGTGCCGTCGAGCGCGAGGTAGAGCTCCTCCTCGTACTCGTACGCCGGCTTGAACACGCCGCCGCCGCTGCTGCTGCAGCCGGCGAGGCAGATGGCGGCGACGAGCGCCACAAGTCGCATGAAGTTCAATGATATATCCTGACCAAAATGAGCCAGACGCTGTTCCTCATCGACGGCAGCTCGCAGATGTACCGCGCGTACCACGCGTTCCGCGGCAAGGGGCTGTCCAACCAGGAGGGGCAGACGACGCACGCCGTGTACGTCTTCGTGACGATGCTGCGGAAGTTGATCGCGGACCACTCGCCGGCCTACATGGCGGCGTCGTTCGACCTGGCCGGCCCCACGTTCCGCGACAAGCTGGTTGACGACTACAAGGCGAACCGCGCCGCCATGCCCGACGACCTGGCGGAGCAGATCAACTGGGTCCACCAGGCGTGCGAAGCGCTCGGCGTGCCGATCGTGACCGCCCAGGGCTACGAGGCCGACGATGTCATCGGCACGCTGGCGATTCGCGCGGCCGCCGCCGGCTTCGACGTGGCCATCGTGTCGATCGACAAGGACTTCTTCCAGATGGTCCGCCCCGGCATTCGCGTCTACGACCCGCGCGAGGATGGCGCCTGGTTCGACGCCGCCGGCGTGGTCGAGAAGTTTGGCGTCCAGCCGGGGCAGGTCGTCGACGTCCTGGCGCTCGTCGGCGACACCAGCGACAACGTCGCCGGCGTGCCCGGCATCGGCAAGAAGGGCGCGATCGACCTGATCACGCAGTTCGGCTCGCTGGACGGGCTGCTCGAGCAGACGGACCGGCTCAAGCCGAAGCAGAAAGAGGCGCTGACCTCGCACCGGGAGGATGCGCTGCGCAGCCGCGAGCTGGTGACCATCCGTACCGACGTGCCGATCGAGGTGGAGCTCGAGTCGCTGAAGTACCGCGGCGCCTCGCGGGAGCGCTGCTATGAGCTGTTCTCGAAGCTCGCCTTCCGGACGCTGGTCAACGAGTTCGCGCCGACCGCCGACACCATCCAGAAGGACTACGCCCTCATTCGCACGCCGGCGGAGCTCGACGCCCTGCTCGACGCCCTGCGCGCCGCCGGCGAGTTCTCGCTGCGCGTCATCCCCGATCAGCCGGCTGCCATGCTGGCAGGTATCGTTGGCATCGCCGTCTCAACCGCCGATCGGCAGGCGAGATACATCCCGCTGGGGCACACGGGCGGCGACACCGCGGGCGACCTGCTGTCGGCGGCAAGCGCCCCGGAGCAACTCGAGCGGACGGCGGCACTCGAACGGCTGAAGCCGCTGCTGGAAGATCCTGCCGTCAGGAAGGTGGGGCACGACCTCAAGTTCGACACCGAGGTCCTGGCGCGTCACGGCATTGCGCTCGCCGGCATCGAGTTCGATTCGATGCTCGCCAGCTACCTGCTCGACGCCACCAGACCCGGGCATCCGCTCGAAGAGACCTCGCTCGAGCATCTCGGCTACAAGGCGCTGACCGAGGAAGACGTGTGCGGCCGTGGCGCGAAGGCGATGCCCCTGGCGAGCCTGTCGCCCGAGGCCGCGCTGAACTTCGCGGGCGAGCGCGCCGATCTCGCGCGGCAGCTGTCCAGCCGGCTGGCGCCGTTGCTGGTGACCGACGGGCTGGACGAGGTCTATCGCACCCTCGAGATGCCGCTCGTGCCGGTGCTGGCGGATATCGAGCAGGCGGGCATTCGCATCGACGGCCCGGCGCTGGCGGCGCAGTCGCAGCACATCGAGCAGGAACTGGCCGGCTACTCGGCGCGCATCTTCGAGCTGGCCGGCGAGGTGTTCAACGTGAACTCGCCGAAGCAGCTCGGCGAGGTCCTCTTCGAGAAGCTGAAGCTGCCGGCGCTGAAGAAGACCGGCAAGACGCGGTCGTATTCAACGGCGGTCGAAGTGCTCGAGGAGCTGGCGCTCGGCCACGAGCTGCCGCGCCTCATTCTCGAGTGGCGTGGCCTGCACAAGCTCAAGAGCACCTACATCGACGCGCTGCCGCAGCTGGTCCACCCGCAGACCGGGCGCGTGCACACCTGCTTCAACCAGGCGGTCGCGGCGACCGGGCGCCTGAGCAGCTCCGATCCCAACCTGCAGAACATTCCCATTCGGACCGACCTGGGACGTGAAATCCGCCGCGCCTTCGTCGCCGATCCGGGCCACGTCCTGATCTCCGCCGACTACTCGCAGATCGAGCTGCGCGTGCTGGCCCACCTGGCGCAGGAGGACGCGCTGATCGAGGCGTTCCGCAACGGCGAGGACATTCATGACCGGACGGCGACCCGGGTGTTCGGCACCGACAGCGGCCTGAGCGCGCACGAGCTGCGCCGGCGCGCCAAGATCATCAACTACGCGCTGCTCTACGGAAAGACGGCGTTCACGCTGGCCAGGGACATCGGCGTGACCAAGGAGGCGGCGCAGGAGTTCATCGACGCCTACTTCGCCGGCTTCCCGAAGGTGCGCGCCTACATCGACGGCACGCTCGAGCAGGCGCGCGCCACCGGCGTCGTCAAGACGATGTTCGGGCGCCGGCGGCTGGTGCCGGAGTTGAACAGCCGGAACGGGCAGATCCGCGCGGCCGCCGAACGCGTCACCGTGAACATGCCGATCCAGGGCACCGCCGCCGACATCCTGAAGCGGGCGATGATCGACCTCCATCGCGACCTCCCTGCCAGGGGCCTGCGCACGCGGATGATCCTCACCGTGCACGACGAGCTGTTGTTCGAGGCGCCGCGCGAGGAAGCCGACGCAGCCGCCGCGCTCGTGCGGGACAAGATGGAGAAGGCCGTCGCGCTCGACGTGCCGCTCGATGTGGATGTGGGAGTCGGGGAGAACTGGAAGGACGCAAAGCCGTAGCTGATCCTGGTGGTTCCGAGTTCGCTGTTCCCGCTTCCTAGTTCGTGTTCAGGTTCGGATCTCAGGTTCAACGCCTGTCACAAAGCGGTTCAACGGAGTGTCGCCGTTCACCAGCTTGGCGATCACATCGAAACCGTTGTCACCGTTGGTGAGGATCACATAGCCGGACTTGCGCTCTGGCGACGCCAGCACGAACGATTGGAAGCCGGGGTTCTCGCCGCCGTGCGAGAT
>JBFWUM010000035.1:27181-46139 GCA_050247255.1 Vicinamibacterales bacterium
CGTTCACCAGCTTGGCGATCACATCGAAACCGTTGTCACCGTTGGTGAGGATCACATAGCCGGACTTGCGCTCTGGCGACGCCAGCACGAACGATTGGAAGCCGGGGTTCTCGCCGCCGTGCGAGATGACCTGCTCACCGTTCTGGCGCGACACGCGCCAGCCCAGGGCCCATGAGGACGCCTCGTCGGCCGGCCTCGGAGCTATGACCTCGATCATGAACTTCGCATACTCCGCGGCGGTCGTGATCAATCCGCCAGCTGCACCATAGCGCGCGGCCAGAATTGGCGTGGTTCTCGGCCTGACGATCGGAGCGCCATCCGCGTCGTGCGGGACCGCCATGCGGTCTGCCAGGGCGTCGTCCCACAGGTAACCACTGGCAGTCATGCCAAACGGTTTCAGGATCGTCGCTTTCAAATAGCCGTCGATATCCGTGGCGCAGACTGTCAGTCCATCGAACATCGTTTCGCAGGATTCCCGGTCAACCTGGCCGGCAACGGATGAGAGGACCAGCTGAAGATAGCTGTAGCCCTCGCCGGAGTATTGCCACCGTGAGCCGGTTCGAACGCGATGCGAAGGGGATCGTCGTTCGAGCGCCAGTTCGGCAGCCCGCTGGTGTGAGACAGGACATGGCGCGCCGTGATCTGGCCGAAGCGCGAATCGCCGTCGATCCACCGATCGGCGACGTAGCTGACGAGCGGCGAATCGAGGGCGAGCCGGCCCTGCTCGCACAGTTTCATCACCGCATACGCAAAGACTGTCTTGCTGACCGACCCCGCTTCAAACAGCGTGTCCGGCGACACCGCCCGCTGCGTGACGCTGTCCGTCACCCCAAAGCCTCGGCCCCACGCGACGCGACCGTCGCTGACGAGCGCAAGCGACAGACCCGGCACGCGTGCGGCCGCAAGCAACGCGGGAACATTGGCTTCAAGGTAAGAGGTCAACCCGGCGAGCGAGTCGTTCGCCGCCGAGCCGTCCCGTTCGGGCGACCGCGAGCACCCAGGCCATGAAAGCAGCTTGAGGCCAATAGCTGCTTGGCCAGTCCTGGCCAGGAACACGCGGCGCGGTAGTGCCGGCACGCTGGAAGCCTCGCGGGCGAATATACACCCGGCCCACAGCGCATCTTGTGGAATCGTGCGTCAGGCGAACCTGAACACGAACTGGGAACTGGGAACAGGGAACGGCGAACGGCGAGCGTCGCCTACGGCCACTGCCCCTTCACCAGATCCCACTCCGCGCGCACCGTCGCCGTCGCGGCTTCCTGTTCGGCGGCCGGCCGCGGGCGGACGCGCTCGGGAACGAGCACCTGGGTGACGAGGCGATCGAGGTCGGCACGCAGCGCCGCGGCCGTGTCGGCCGCCAATGGGGCGCGCACCCAGCCGGCGACAGCGGCGTTCCATGCGCGATCGATGTCGCCCATGCCGCGCGCCGCCACCGCCAGCCAGTAGTTGGCCGGGTGGCTCCCGGGGTCCGCGCGCAGCTCCTGCTCCATCCGATCGAGGATGCGGGCGAACAGCGGCGCCCGCCGCTCGGCCTCGCGCAGCTGCGCCTCGCGATCGAGGGCGCTCGCCCACCAGTCCAGCAGCATCAGCCGATCGCGCGCCGGCAGCAGATTGCCGCTCCCGAGCGCGGTGTCGAAGAGCTCGCCGGCGGCGCCGAAGACCTCGCCGAAAAAGAGCGACTGGCCGAGGCCCACGAGCAGATCCACGCGATCGCGCGGCGTCAGGACGTCGGCGTGAACGCCGGCCAGGGCCGTCCGGGCCGCCGTGAGGTCGTCGGCGTTGGCGTTGCGGCGGTAACGTTCGAGGTGGGCGCGGGCGAGGACCAGTGACGCCGCGTCGGCGGCATCCGGGATCTGCCGGGCGACGGCGGCGGCGCTGATGGCGCCGTCGAAGTCGGCGGCGTTGTAGAGCGCGCGGGCGCGCGCGAGCGACGGCGGCTCCGCCGCGGCCGCGGGCACGGCTGCCAGGACCAGCATCAACACGAGCGTCGGCCAGCCGGGGCGCATCCGGCTCATCGTACCACTGGTACAATTCGGTCGATGGGCGATCCCGTCGTCGTACCGCGTTCCGAGCACAGCCTCTCCCGCCGCCTGATCGACCCAGACGCGCTCAAGGTCCTGTATCGGCTGCACCAGAACGGCTACACCGCCTACCTGGTCGGTGGCAGCGTACGCGACCTGCTGCTGGGGCGGCGGCCGAAGGATTTCGACATCGGCACCTCCGCGCACCCGTACCAGGTGAAGCGGCTCTTCAGGAACTGCTGGATCATCGGGCGGCGCTTCCGCCTGGCGCACGTCCGCTTCGGGATGAAGACGATCGAGGTGGCGACGTTCCGCCGGCAGGTGTCGCAGGCGGAGCTGGACGCGGCCGGCACTGAAGTGCCGGGCTCCGTGGCGACGGAGCCGGCCGCGGGGATCCCGCTCGCCGCCGACGGCGAGGCGCAGGATCGGCTGATCCATCGCGACAACACCTTCGGCACGCCCGAGGAGGACGCCTTCAGGCGCGACTTCACGATCAACGCCCTGTTCTACGACATCGGGACGTTCTCGATCATCGACTACACCAGCGGCCTCGCCGATCTCGAGGCGCGGATCATCCGCTGCATCGGCGACCCGACCGAGCGCTTCCAGGAAGACCCGGTGCGAATGATGCGCGCGGTGATGATGGCGGCGCGTCTCGACTTCACGATCGATCCGCCGATCGATCGCGCCATCGAGGCCCACGGCGCCGAGATTGCCCGCAGCGCGCCGGCGCGGCTGATCGAGGAGTTCTACAAGCTGCTGCGGACGGGGGCGTCGGAGAAGGCGCTGCGGATGATGGCCGGGCGCCGGCTGCTGGCGCCGATCGCGTCAGAGCTCCAGGAGGGCGCGAAGGAGCCGCTGTGGCGGTCGCTCGCGGCGGTCGACGAGTATCGCAAGCGATTCGAGTCGACGCCGGAGACGCTGACCAACGCGGTCCTGCTGGGATCGCTGCTCGTGCCGCTCGGCCACAACATTCGAACCCTGTCGCCGCCACCGCCACCGGTGGCCGAAGGCGAGCGGCCGAAGGAGCCGAAGCTGGCGCTCGGGATGCTGCCGCTGGCGCGGCGCGATGTGGAACGCCTGCGGCACATTCTGCTGCTGCAGCGCCGGATGACCGACCTGACGCTGTCGCCGAAAGCGCGCCGCGCCCTGATGCACCGCGGCCCGTTCCAGGAGGCGCTGACCTGGCTGGAACTCCACGGCAATCACCCCGAGGCGCTTGAGCACTGGCGCGGCTTCATGGAAGCCGCCAAGACCTTCGAGCCCGTAGAGGGCGAAGCCGCCCCCGCCGACCTGCCACCACGCCGGCGCAGGCGGCGGAGACGCCGGCGCGGCCCGCGGGCGCCTGTCTAGGTGGTAGATGGTCGGTGGTAGATGGTCGTCGTGGTGGTTCCGACTATCGACCACCGACCCCCGACCACCGACTATCGACCACCGACCACCGACTATCGAGCCCCTATCCCCGCTTGCGCTCGAACTCGCGCATAAACTCCACGAGCGCGTCGATCCCCTCCTCGGGGAACGCGTTGTAGATCGAGGCGCGCATGCCGCCGACCGAGCGGTGGCCCTTCAGCCCGTCGAGGCCGGCCGCGGTCGACTCCTTCACGAACAGCTTCTCGAGCTCCTCGGTCGCCAGCCGGAACGTCACGTTCATCAACGAGCGGCTTTCTTTCTCCGCGGTGCCGCGATAGAACCCGGTGCGGTCGATCTCCGCGTACAGCTTGCCCGCCTTGCGCTGGTTGGCGCGGGCGATCCCCTCGAGGCCGCCGTTGTTGCGCAGCCACTTCATGGTCAGCCCGAGGATGTAGATGCCGAAGGTGTTCGGGGTGTTGTAGAGCGAGTCGTTCTCCGCGTGCACCTTGTAGTTCAGCATCGTCGGCAGGCTGTCCTGCGAGCGGGCGAGCAGGTCCTCGCGGATGATGACCAGCGTCACCCCCGACGGCCCGAGGTTCTTCTGCGCCCCGGCGTAGATCAGCCCGAACGTCGAGACGTCGATCGGCCCGTGGAACATGTCCGACGAGGTGTCGGCGACGAGCGGCGCGTCGCCGGCGGCCGGCATGGCCTTCCACTGCGTGCCTTCGATCGTGTTGTTGGTCGTGACGTGCACGTAGGCGGCACCCGGCGTCAGCGAGATCTCGCTCGCCTTCGGCAGCCGGCTGTAGTTCTCGGCCTTGGTCGAGCCGGTCACGTTGACCTTGCCGACCCGCTTGGCCTCCTTGATCGCCTTGCCCGCCCATGACCCGGTGTCGATGTAGTCGGCGGTCTGGCCCTCGCCGAGCAGGTTCATCGGCACCATCGAGAACTGCGTGCTGGCGCCCCCCTGGAGCATGAGCACCTTGTAGTTGGCCGGGATGCCGGCCAGCGCCCGAATGTCCTCGACCGCCTTGTTCAGGATGTCCTCGAACGCCTTCGAGCGATGGCTGATCTCCATCACCGACATGCCCACGCCCGGGAGCGACAGCAGGTCGCGCTGCGCCTCCTCGAGCACGGCGACGGGCAGCACGGCGGGACCGGCTGAAAAGTTATGAATTCGGGTCGTGGTGGTCATGGCTTCTCCAGTGCTGAATAATCCGGACGACTTCCTGCGCGATCGCTTCCTGGGCCTGCTCGGTGGACCCGCCGATGTGGTGCGTGCCGATGACACCCGGCAGCTCCAGCAGCGGATCGTTGAACGGCCCCTGTGACTGCGGCGGCTCCGCCGCGTAAACATCGACCGCGACTCGCAGCCCGCGGTCGCGGATCGCCTCGGCCAGGGCCTGCTGATCGATCACCTCGGCGCGCGCCGTGTTCACGAGCAGCCCACCCGGCCGCAGCCGGCCGAGCACCTCGCGCCCCACGAGGCCGCGCGTCTCGGGCGCCAGCGCGACGTGGATGGTGAGCACATCGCTCCGCTCTGCCAACTGTGCCGGCGACTCCACAATCGTGACGTTCGGGACCGTCACTCGCTCGTGGCTTCCGCCTTCAGGCGGAAGGAACCTGCGGCCCCACACGAGCACCTTCATGCCGAACGCCTGGGCCCGCCGCGCCACTTCCTGGCCGGCCTTGCCGAAGCCAAGCACCCCGAGCGTGCGCCCGTAGAGCCCGCGGGCCTTCGAGAACTCCTTCTTGTTCCAGCGGCCGGCGCGCAGTTCCGCCACCGCCTCCGGAATCCGCCGATCGAGCGCGAGGATCAACCCGATCGTCAGTTCGGCGACCGCGATGGCGTTGAGCCCCGGGCAGTTGGCGACCTGGATGCCGAGGCGCTGCGCGGCGTCGACGTCGATCGTGTTCAGCCCCGCGCCAGCCCGGACGACGAGGCCGAGCGGCGATCCGTCGAGCATGGCCGCATCGACGCGCGTGCTGCGGACGACGAGCGCCTGCGCGCCCTCGCGGCGAATCGCGCCGGCCAGCGCCGGGCCCGACAGATCCGGGTCGTACACCACCTCGCATCCGATCGCCGCCAGGCCATCGAGCCCTGACCGTTCGAACGCGTCGGCGATGAGAACCTTCAAATCACGTGACTCAACAGGCCATCGCGCAGCTTCGGCTCGAACCAGGTGGACTTCGGCGGCATGATGCCGCCGGCATCCGAGATCTGCATCAGGTCGGCCACGCTGACGGGGTACATCGAGAACGCCACCGCAAACCGTCCCGACTGCACGAGCTTCTCGAGCTCGCCCGTGCCGCGGGCGCCGCCGACGAAGTCGATCCGCTTGTCGCTGCGGACGTCGCCGATCCCGAGCATGGGCGTGAGCACCAGGTCCTGGAGCCGGCTGACGTCGAGCGCGTCGGCAGCCGGGAGTCCGGCCGGCGCCGCGCCGAGCGGAATCGTGTACCAGCGGCCATCGAGGAACATCGCCACCTCACCCTTGCGCGTCGGAACGGCTGGTCCCTCGACGACGGCAAAGGCGGCGCGAAGCTCCGACAGGAACGCTGCCGGCGTCCGGCCGTTCAGGTCCTTGACGACGCGGTTGTACGGCAGCACCTGCATCTGGCTGTCGGGAAACGCCACGGCCAGGAAGTAATCAGCCGCCTGGCCCGCCGAAGCGTTCGCGAAGGCGGCCTGCCTGGTGCGAGCCGCGCTTGCGGCTCGATGGTGCCCGTCGGCGATGTAGAGCGCCGGGATCGCCGCAAAACCGCCGACGATGCGCTGTGTCGCCTCGGCGCCGGCCCGCCAGATGGTGTGCTGGATGCCGTCGGGCGCCGTGAAGTCGAAGAGCGGCTGGCCGGCGGTGACCTGCGTCACGACCGCGTCGACGGCGGCCGATCCGGGATAGGTCAGGAACACCGGCCCGGTCTGCGCACGTAGCTCCGTGATGTGCCGCGTCCGGTCGTCTTCCTTGTCACGGCGCGTCCGCTCGTGCTTCCTGATGACGTCGCGGTCGTATTCGTCGATCGAGAACGTGCCGGCAATGCCGGTCTGCACGTGGTTCCCCATGCGCAGCCGGTAGACGTAGAGCGACGGCTCTTCCTCCTGGACCAGCGGCGCCTGCCGCTTCAGCGCCGCGAAATTCTCCACCGCCTTCGCATACACCGCATCCGCATACGGGTTGGTGTCGGACGGGAGGTCGATCTCGGCGCGTGACACGTGGAGAAAGCTCAGGGGGTTGCCGGCGGCCAGCGCCTGCGCCTCTTCGGCGTTGACGACATCGTAAGGAACGGCGGCAACGCGGGCGGCAGACGCAGGGGTGGGACGGAGTGCACGAAAGGGAGCAATGACAGCCATGTGAAAAGGAAATTATACGTCGCACTCAGGGGTGCGAGGGCGCGGCCCGACGTGGCTTCCGCCTTCAGGCGGAAGTTCAGCGCGACGCCGTGACGGCTTCGGGGGCGCCCGCGGCGGCGGCGAGGTCGCGCAAGGCCTGGTCGCGTGCCTCGGAGAACGCGTCCATCGCCGAGGCGGGCACGGGGTCGCCCGGGGGCAGGTTGCGGTGCTCGCGGATCGGGTCGACGAACACGCCGTTCTTCTTGAGCGCGTAGTGCAGATGCGGGCCGGTGGCGAGACCGGTGGAACCGACGCGGCCGATGAGCTCGCCCTGCGCGACGTGGCGGCCGGCGCGCAGGCCTGGCGCAAACGCCGAGAGGTGCAGGTAGTTGGTCTCGTAGCCGCTGGCGTGCCGCAGCTTGACCATCCGCCCGTTGACCCGGTCGGTCGTCACCGACAGCACGGTGCCCGACGCAATCGCCACGACCGGCGCGCCGGTCGGCGCCGCGAAGTCGACGCCGCGATGGGCGCGAATGGTGTTCAGCACCGGATGGCGGCGGCTCGGATTGAACCGCGACGTGATGCGCGGCTCGAACTTGAGCGGCGAGCGCAGGAAGAAGCGGCGCAGCGAGCGCCCCTGCTCGTCGAAGTAGTCGGCCTTGCCGCCGGGCGGCGTGAACCGGATGGCGCGCAGCACGCGCCCGTCGTTGACGAACTCCGCCGCGCTGATCGTGCCGTAGGAGTTCGGCCGCCCGTCGCGGACGTAGCGCTCGAAGGCGACGGCGAAGCGATCGTCGGGCTGCAGCTCGGTGTTGAAGTCGATCTCGCCGGCGAAGATCTCGGCCATCGCGATGGTCAGCTCGGGCTGTTCGCCGGCGGCGTCCATCGCCTGGTAGAGCGACGGGGTGTCGCCGCCAATCGTGCCCGAGACGCGGCCGTGCTCGAGCGTCTTCGGAATCGGCACGATCTCGGCGCGCAGGGCGCCGGGCGACAGCACGTCGGCGCTGACCCGCAGCACCTTGTCGTTGTCGATCTCGTATTCGAACAGGCGCAGCGCGCCGTCGAGCGTGCGGACCACGGAGAACGGCTGTGACGAACGCAGCCGCCGCGGGTCGAACACCGGGCGCGCCACCGAGATCAGCTGGTGCACGGCGCCCGACGCAATGCCCTGCGCGCGGAGCAGCGCGTCGAGCGTCGTGTTGCGCGGCACGACCCCCCGGATGCGCGTGCTGTCGGGGACGAGCCGGATGTCTCCCGGCTGCGAGGCGCGCGCGTCCGGCTCGGGCGCCGGCCGGCAGGCAGAGCCCACCACGACGGCCACCCCGGCGCACAGCGGCGCCAACAGCGAGCGGGACAAGGGGTTACAGCCCAAGGCACGCCATCCTACCAATTAGGCGGCGGCTTCGAAAAGACCATCCCGGCGCGAGGGGCAGTTCTGCGTAATGGCGTGCAGCCTCGACGGCCGAGGTGAAGTTGCCGCGGGCCCTGAGTTGGAGCGCCTGCTGGAGCCACAGGCGGAGCGCCGACGAGCCCGGGTCGGAGGTCGCCTGGAGGAGCAAATCCTCGATCGCCCGCGGGTAGTCGCACGCCTCGAGCGGCCGCCGCAGCAGGAGTGCCACCCCAAGCACGCCAACCTGCGTCACGTCCGCGCGCTGATCGAAGCGGGGCAGGCTCGCCGACGGTGGCAGCGCGACGCCATGTTCGCGCCAGAGACGTTCGCGGTTGAGGGCGAGCGCCTGGAGGTCCCGCGCCGCCCCTTCCCCGGTCAGGCGCACGGACCCGTCGGCAGCGAGGATCACCCGCTCCGCGGTGATCGCGCCGTGAAAGGGGGCGCCTTCCCGCGCGTGGCAGGCCGCCACCGCCTGGATGATGGCGCCGAGCAGCTCTGTCGCAGCCGATACCGGCAAGGTCCCGGGCTGGCTCTCGAGCCGGGCCAGCAACTGCGACACGGTGAGGTCCCCGGCCGGCACGCCGCCGGCAGTGCAACCCCCGCACCGGCCTGACGTTAGCGGAATCACCCGCTTTGGCGCGTGGCGCCCCCACCGCCCGTTACAGATTGGTTATGGCTGCTACACTTCGTGTGCCCTCCAGGAGGTCTCGAGTGATCACACGTTGGCTTACGGCCGTCGTTCTCGGCGCCGTTCTGTCCACCAGCGCCTTCGTCGGTGCCCAGAGCGAGTCGGTCGACCTCGCCGCCATCCAGGCGATCAGGGATGAAGGGCTGCAGCGGTCGCAAGTCATGGACACGCTGTGGTACCTCACCGACGTCTCGGGACCGCGGCTGACCAACTCGCCGGCGATGTTCGCCGCCGCCGACTGGGCCACCCGCCGTCTCACCGACTACGGCCTCGCGAACGTGCGCCAGGCGCCATGGGGCCAGTTCGGGCGCGGCTGGACCAGCGAGAAGTTCACCGCCAACGTCGTCAGCCCGCAGCCGTTCCCGATGATCGCCTTCCCGCGCGCGTGGACGCCTGGCACCAGCGGACCGATCACCGCCGATGCGATGCTGATGGTCGTCACGCGCGAAGAGGACTTCCAGAAGTTCGCCGGCCGGGTAAAGGGCAAGGTGGTGCTGATCGCGCAGCAACCGCAGGTCAACGCGCTGTTCACCCCGATCGGGCGCCGGCTCAGCGAACAGGATCTGGACAACCTCCAGTCGCAGCCGGTCAACGCCGGGCGCGGGCGCCGCGGCGGCGGCCCGGGCGGCGGCAACGCGAACCTGATCCCGAACCTGATGAAGTTCCTGGCGGCGGAGGGCGCCGCCGCCACGCTGCAGCCGGCCACCGGGCGCAGCGACCACGGCGCCATCCTCGTGAGCAACGCGCCCGCCGACTATCGCGACCCGAAGGTGCCCGCCACGCTGCCGCAGATCATGGTGGCCACCGAGCACTACAACCGCATGGCGCGGCTGCTCGAGCGCGACATGCCGGTGCGCATCGAGCTCAACGCCCAGAACCGCTTCAGCGACGACCGGCTCGACGCGATCAACATCCTCGGCGAGCTCCCGGGCAGCGACAAGGCGGGCGAGGTGGTCATGCTCGGCGCCCACTTCGACTCGTGGCACGCCGGCACCGGCGCCACCGACAACGCCGCCGGCGTCTCGGTGATGATGGAGGCGATGCGCATCCTCAAGACGACCGGGGTGCGGCTGCGGCGCACGGTGCGCGTGGCGCTCTGGACCGGCGAGGAACAGGGGCTGCTCGGCTCCCGCGCCTACGTGCGCGAGCAGTTCGGCGATCGCGACACGATGGCGCTCAAGCCGGGCCACGCGACGCTGTCGGCCTACTTCAACATGGACAACGGCACCGGCGCGATGCGCGGCGTCTACCTGCAGGGGAACGACGCGGTGCGGCCGATCTTCGCGGCGTGGATGGAGCCGCTCCGCGACCTCGGCATGACCACGCTGACCATCCGCAACACCGGCGCCACCGATCACGTGCCGTTCGACGAAGTGGGCCTGCCCGGCTTCCAGTTCATCCAGGACCCGATCGAGTACGGCACGCACTCGCACCACAGCAACATGGATCTCTACGACCGCATCCAGCCGGAAGACCTGATGAAGAACGCGGTCATCGTCGCCTCGTTCGTCTATCACGCCGCGAACCGCGACGACCTGCTCCCGCGCAAGCGGCTGCCGCGCCCGAGGAACACGCAAACGCAATGATCGAAATCCTGATCGCGGTGGTCGCCGCGATTGCCGGCGCCGTCGGCGCCGCCCTGTTCGTCCGCGCGCAGATGCGCGATACCTTCCAGGCGGTCGCGGCCGAGGCGCTCAACGCCAACCGCGCCGCCTTCCTCGACCTGGCGAAGACATCGTTCGAAGGGCTGCAGCAGCAGGCCGCGGTGCAGCTCGACTCGCGGCAGCAGGCGATCGACAGCCTGGTGAAGCCGATGGCCGAGACGCTGAAGAAGGTCGAGGCGCGGCTCGGCGACGCCGAGCGGGAGCGCGCGGTCGCCTACGCGCGGCTGGCCGAGCAGGTCGCCGCCCTCGGCGCATCGGCCAACACCCTCTCGCGCGCCCTCCACACGCCGGCCGTGCGCGGCCGCTGGGGCGAAATGCAGCTCCGGCGCGTCGTCGAGATCGCCGGCATGCTGCCGCGGTGCGATTTCGACGAGCAGCCCAGCCTGCTCAACGACAACGGCCGGCTGCGCCCCGACCTGATCGTCCACCTGCCGGGCGGCAAGCAGATCGTCGTCGATGCCAAGGCGCCGCTCGAGGCGTTCCTCGACGCGCAGGAGGCGACGGACGAGCCGTCGCGCGTGGCGAGGCTGCAGGCGCACGCCCGCCAGGTGCGCGAGCACATGGACAAGCTCGGAAGCAAGGCGTACTGGGAATCGCTGGACGACTCGCCCGAGATGGTGGTGATGTTCCTGCCGGGCGAGACGCTGTTCAGCGCCGCCCTGCAGCACGACCTGGGGCTGATCGAGCACGGCCTGCGGCAGCGCGTGCTGCTGGCCAGCCCGATCACCCTCATCGCCCTGCTCACCACCGTCGCCCACAGCTGGCGGCAGGAAGCGCTGGCCGACAACTACCGCCAGGTCGCCGACCTTGGCAAGGAGCTGTACGACAGAATCGCGCGTTTTGCTGAGTATTTTGACGATGTGAGGAAGAAGCTGGATGGCGCGGTGCAGTCGTACAACCAGGCGGCGGCCTCACTCGAGAGCCGCATGCTGGTCACCGCGCGCAAGCTGAAGGACCTGAAGGTCACCACCGGCGAAGACCTGCCGGCGGCCGAGCCGATCGACCGCGTCCCGCGTGTGCTGAAGCAGGCCAACCTGATGGGAATCCCGGAGGAGGCGACCGCCGAGGAAGCGGACCCTGTTGTGTAAGATCAGAGGTCCGCATGTCCTCTGAATCGTCATCCGTCGAGTCCGCGCCAGGACTCGACTTCATCCGCGAGATCATCACCGGCGATCTCCGCAGCGGCAAGCACGCGCAGATCCACACGCGCTTTCCGCCCGAGCCGAACGGCTACCTGCACATCGGCCACGCCAAGGCCATCTGCCTCAGTTTCGGCGTCGCCGACGAGTTCGGCGGCCGGTGCAACCTGCGGTTCGACGACACGAACCCGACGAAAGAGGACGTCGAGTACGTCGAGTCGATCGAGGAGGACGTGCGCTGGCTCGGGTTCAGCTGGGCCGGCATCTTCTTCGCGTCCGACTACTTCGAGCTGCTCTACCAGTACGCGGAACGGCTGATCGAAGGGGGCCACGCCTACGTCGACGAGCTGTCGGCCGACCAGATCCGCGAGTATCGCGGCACGCTGACCGACCCGGGGCGCAACAGCCCGTATCGCGACCGCCCGGCCGCCGAGAGCCTGGCGCTGTTCCGGCGCATGCGCGCGGGCGAGCTTCCCGACGGCGCCTGCGTGCTGCGCGCGACGATCGACATGGCGTCGCCGAACATGAACATGCGCGATCCGACGCTCTACCGGATCCGGCATGCCGACCACCATCGCACCGGCGGCGCGTGGTGCATCTATCCGACCTACGACTACGCGCACCCGGTCTCGGACGCGCTCGAAGGGATCACCCACTCGCTCTGCACGCTGGAGTTCGAGGCGCACCGGCCGCTCTACGACTGGGTCGTCGAGACGCTGGCGCCGGTGGCGCCGGAGTTCGCGTCGCGGCCGCGGCAGATCGAGTTTGCGCGGCTGAACCTGAACTACACGGTGATGAGCAAGCGCAAGCTGCTGGCGCTCGTCGAGCAGCGGCGCGTCGCCGGCTGGGACGACCCGCGCATGCCGACCATCGCCGGCCTGCGGCGGCGCGGCTACACGCCGGACGCCATCCGCGACTTCTGCACCCGCATCGGCGTCGCGAAGAAGGAGAACGTCATCGACGTCGCGCTGCTCGAGCACACCGTGCGCGAGGACCTGAACCGCCGGGCGCAGCGGGCGCTGGCCGTGCTGCGGCCGCTCAAGGTCGTGATCGAGAACCTGCCCGAGGACTTCGAGACGACCGTGCAGGCGGTGAACAACCCGGAAGACGCCGCCGCCGGCACCCGCCCGGTGCCGTTCTCGCGCGAGATCTATATCGAGCGCGACGACTTCATGGAGAACCCGCCGAAGAAGTTCTTCCGGCTCGCGCCGGGGACGGAAGTGCGGCTGCGCTACGCCTACATCATGAAGTGCGAACGGGTCGTGAAGGACGCCGACGGCACCATCACCGAGCTGCGCTGCACGATCGATCCCGAGTCGCTCGACGGGGCAACGGCGCAGCGCCGCGTCAAGGGGACGATCCACTGGGTCTCGGCGCGCCACGCGGTGGACGGCGAGGTGCGGCTCTACGATCGCCTGTTCCAGTCGGAGGATCCCGGCGCGGACGACCGGGACCCGCTCGACGACCTGAACCCGGCGTCGCTCGATCGCGTCACCGGCGCCAAGCTCGAGCCTGCACTGGCGGCCGCCGCCGCCGGCACGCGCTTCCAGTTCGAGCGCAACGGCTATTTCTGCGTCGACCCCGACACCCGCCCCGGAGCCCCCGTGTTCAACCGCACGGTGACGTTGAAGGACAGCTGGGCGAAGATCGCCGGCAGGAAGTAAAAGGTCAAAGGTCAAAGGTCAAAGGTTCAAAGGTCAAAGGTGGAAGGTCAAAGGTACGTTTGGCCTTTAACCTTCGACCCTTGACCTTCCATGCCGCCGCGCCCATCCTGCGAGCCGCGCCGAGATTTCTTGCGCGGCGGGCTCATTGGCCATCTGATCGACCGGCCACGGCATGCGCCATGTCCAGTTGCTGTCGCCCACGGTGGCCGGCTGGTTGATGCGGTCGCGCCAGCCGAAGACATCCTGCACCGGGAGAATCAGCAGATCGGCGCCCGAGGCGAACAGCGTTTCGAGGAGCGCCTCGTAGGGCCGGTCCGGATCTCTCGCCAGCTCGCGCACGCCGGGGATGGCGAGCACCGCTTCGCGCTCCTCGGCTGACGCCGCTTCCCACCAGACAACCATCGGCTCTGTATCGTGGGTGCCCGACGTCGCCACGGCGCGCGCCGGATACTCGCGCGGGTCGCGAAACGGCTGGCCCGGCTCCTCCCACTGCCGCTCCCAGCGGAACACCTTGTAGCCGGGCACGCCGAGGCGCGCCAGCGACTCGCGGACGAAGTCGGGGACGGTGCCGAGATCCTCGGCGATGATCTCGGCGCCCGGTTCGCGAAACAGCGTCAGCAGCCGCTCGCCCAGCTGCGTCTGTGCCGCTTCCTCCGCCGGCACGAACTCCGGCTCGCCGCCGTGCGGCCGGATGAAGGTGCGATAGAACCCCACGAGGTGATCCACCCGGTAGCCGTCGTACAGGTCGGCGTTGCGCCGCGCCCGGCGCCGCAGCCACTCGAAGTCGCCGGCTTCACAGACGTCCCAGCGGTAGGCCGGCAGCCCCCAGTCCTGGCCGGTGTCCGAGAACGCATCGGGCGGAACGCCGACGGAGGCATCGAGGCGGAACTCCTCCTGCCGCGACCAGACGTCGGCGCTGTCGCCGCTGACCATGAACGGCAGGTCGCCGAAGAGCTGCACCGAACCCATCGCCTGGCGCGCCGCCTGCCACTGGCTGCCGGCGAGCCACTGCACGTACTGGCGGAACAGGATCTCGTCGGCCAGCTCGCGCCGCGCCGCGGCCAGCGCCTCCGGATGGCGCGCCCGCTGCGGCTCGGGCCATTCGGTCCACGGCCGCTCGCCGTTCGACACCCGCAGGGCGCGATAGAGCACGTAGTCGTCGAGCCACCACGCCTGGGCGTCGATGAACGACCGCAGGTGCTGCGCGCGCGCACCGTCGCGTTCCCACTCGTGCCGGCGGAAGTGCGCAAACGCCTGCCGAAGCGCCGCATCCTTCAGCGCCCGGACCCGGCGATAGTCCACGGCTGGCGCGCGGCGCACGGCGTCGAGCTCGCGGCGCAGCCCGGGCGACAACGCCGCTTCACCGCCGGCCGCATTGAAGTCGTCGACGGCGTGCAGCGAGATGAACTGCGGATCGATCGCCATCGCGCTCAGCGCGGAGTACGGCGACGACTCACCGGGAGCGAGGGCGTTGATGGGAAGAAGCTGCAGGAGGCGCTGCGCCGCACCCTCCAGCCACCGCGCAAGGATCGGGAGATCGGTAATCTCGCCGATCCCCCAGCTGCGTGAGGAGGGAAACGAGAACAGGGGGATCAGGATCCCGGCGCGTCGCCCGACCGCGTCCGACATGAACAGATCGCATGGTAGTGCAAGGCGCGTGCCCCGCCATGACGGACGTCAGCGACAGATCGACGCCAGCATCCGCGGCACCGCGTCCTCGATCACGTCGGGCGGCGTCAGCAGGCTGACGATGACATAGGCCTCGCGCGGAAAATCGAAGAAGTAGCCGGGGTACACGAGGATCCGCTCGGTCTCGAGCAGATCGAGGACGAGCCGCTCCTCGCCCCGTGTCGCCGGCACCCGCACCGGTGCCGACCAGCCCCCCTCGACGCGCAGCAGCGCCGCGGCCGGCGTCGCTGCCACGTGGCGCCGCAGCGCCGCAAGGTTCTCCGACACGCGCGCATGGATGGCGGCACGGACCGGCGCCGCCGTCGAGAGCAGCGCCGGCGCGGCTTCCTGCACCGGCGTGCCGACCGACAGGAAGCTGTCGGCCACGAACTCCAGGTGGCGCAGCGCCTCGTCCCGGCCGGCTGCCGGCCCGCCGGCGACGATCCAGCCCAACTTCAGCTGCGGCAGGCCGAGCGACTTCGAGAAGCCGCCGAGCGTGAACGTCAGGCAGGGCAAGCGCTGCGCCGCCAGATCGGTGAACGGCGTCCCGGCCTCGAGGCGGTAGTCGGCGAAGACCTCATCGGCGACGAGCGCCCAGCCCCGCGCGGCGCAGATCGCCGCGAGCCGCTCGACCTCGGCGCGCGTGACGTACGACCCGGTCGGGTTGTTCGGCGAGACGACGATGACCGCGCGGGTGTTGGACGGCGCCTCCGCGAGCGTGGCGACGTCGATCTCCCACCGGCCGTGATACTCGAGGCCGTACGGATGCGCGCGCACGCCTTCGAGCGCCGTGAGCTGCTCGAACAGCGGATAGCTCGGCGACGGCACGAGCACCGTATCGCCCGGATTGCACAGCAGCTTGAACAGCCAGGCGTACGCCTCGCTCGTGCTGGCGGTGAGCACGACGTGCTCCGGATCGACCCGCGCCCCGCGCCGAGCGTGATCGGCCGCGACCGCCGCGCGGGCCGAGTGCAGGCCAAACGGCTGCGGGTCATAGCGCAACGCCGCCGCGGATGCCAGCGGCGCCAGCAGGCCGGGTGGATACGCGAACCCCGCGCGCGTCGGGTTCGATTCGGTGAGATCGGCGATCGCCACGCCCGCCTCGCGGAGTTCCGCCAGCCGCCGCGTCAGGGCGTTCGGCGCGGTCTGTTTCGGGATGCGATCTGAGAACACGCAGCCAATTCTAGAAGACGTATTCACAGGAGAAAGGAGGAAGGAGTTTCATTTGTTGGTCTCCTTTCTCCTTTCTCCTGTGAATACTCAAGCATCTGGGTTTCGAGGTCGCACGGGTACGAGATCTCCACATCCACGATCTCGCCGTCTGCCCCGTGCTTCGCTTCCAGCCGCGGCATCACGAAGGCCGTGTAGGACGGCAGCTCCAGTGCCTCGACGCGGGCGACGACTTCGTCGCGCAGGGCGGGGTTGAAGTGCACGCCGTAGGTCTCGAACAGCGCTCGCGCCGCCTCGTAGTCCCCCTCGCCCTTGATTCGCTGCACCTCGGCCAGCAGCCGCCCGACGCCGTCGCGGAAGGCCTCGATGTCGGTCATCACGTAGTAGGTCTTCCCGTCGCGGCGGCGCACCTCGATCGCAGCGGTATGCGCCATCAGCCAGTTCACGATCATGTGGCGGTTGCGCATGTGGTCTTCCTCGATCTGCGTCCCCTCGCGGACGCGGCGCAGCTGCACCAGGGCGTTGCGGGTGTAGTGCTCGTACTCGGCGCGAACGATCTCAGCCTGGTCCGCGGCACCCAGCAGCCCGAGCGCCGCCAGCTGTGGATCCGGCAGGAAGTACAGCGCGACCAGGTCGGCGCGCGATTCCTCGAGCGCCGAATAGTGCTCCTTCAACAGCAGGTGCGGCGGCGCTCCGACGCCATCGGCCATGCGCCCCGAACCGTGGCCGATCACCTCGTGCATGTCGGTCGTCAGTTCCTGGGAGAACCCCGCCCACGCCCTGGCGCGCGCCGCCTCGTCTTCGGTCCACGAGAACTCGGTCCGCAGCCCCTCGGGCGTCGACGCCTCGTAGGCCTCGCTCACGTTCGACAGCGACACCGACTTGCTGCCATACCGTTCGCGGATCGCCTGGTCGTTGGGCAGGTTGATGCCGACCGGCGTGATCGGCCCGGAATCGCCGGTCTCCACCACCACCTCGATGGCCCGCGCCGTCACGCCGGACACCTCAGGCTTGCGGAACCGCGCCTCCCACGGCATGCGGTCCTCGAACCACTGCGCGGCGGCCGCCAGCGCCTGGATCTTCCGCGTCTTGTCCGGGTTGACGTAGCAGACGATCGCTTCCCACGCGCCCTTCGTGCCGCGCGGGTCGAGGTAGACCTCGATGAAGCCGTTGATGGTGTCGACCGTCGACGCCTGGTCGCGGACCCAGGCGATGTCGTAGGCGATGCGATCCGCCTCGTCCCCGGTCTCATAGAACCGGATCAGGGCATGAAGCGCTTCTGCCGTGGCATCCGTCGCATACGAAATCGCGTTCGAGAGGTGGCCGACGATGCGGCGGATGTCGCGGTCGTATCGCCCGCCGGCGCGATAGACCTCCTCGACAAGCGCACCGTCGCTCTTGACCAGCCGGGAATTCAGCCCGTAGCGCTCCGTGAACCCGTCGAGGTCCGCCATCGTGACGCCCACATACAGGTTGTTGGCGCTGGCCGTGAGGATGTCGCGCCCCTCCCCCGGTGACTTGCAGGTGACCATCGCGTCGAAGGCCGGGTCGAAGAAGCAGGGCGCCAGCCGATCGACGAGAGCCGCCAGGTCCTCGCCCGGGCGGGTGGCAAACCGCGCGCCGTGCGACTCCGCGGCGCGCACGGCCGCCAGCAACTCGTCGCGCGTCAGCCGCAGTACGAACTTCCGCGCCGTCAGGTTGTTGTAGGGGCCGGTGTTGATCCAGAACAGCTTGGTGTAGCGCCGGATCTCCGCCAGCGCCACCGGGTCCACCGCCGCGTCGTGCCGGAGGATCGCCTCGAGCAGCGCGCGCATCTCCAGGTTATGCGCGTAGCGCTGGTCGTAATAAATATCCCGCCCCGCCAGCGCCGCGAGATACAGGTGCCAGACGAGGATCTTGTCCTTCAGCGACAGCGCGCTGAACCCGTCCGCATACAGTTGCACCACCGCCGCATCGTCTATGCGCTCCAGCAGGTGCCGTCGAGAGGTCGCCCAATCACTATTCACAGGAAGGAGGAAGGAGGTTTATTCGTACTCTTGCTTTCATCGGTATAGCAAACACTGCAATGTTCCGGGCAATATCGACGCACTTCATTAAGGTCTGGCCGCGGCGCTGGCATTGCTTCGCGCACGGGCATGTTGCCTGATACACCGCACAACGACATCACTGAGCAGATCATCGGCGCGGCCATGGCAGTGCACCGCGAGCTTGGGCCGGGTCTGCTGGAATCGATCTACCTGGGTTGCCTGCGAATTGAGCTGGAAGAACGTCATCTGCCCTTCGAGGCAGAGCGCGCCTTGCCCGTCGTCTACAGGGGACGTTCGTTTGGGCTGTCGTATCGCCTTGACCTCATCGTTGAAGGATGCGTGCTGGTTGAACTGAAGTCAGTCGAACGCCTTCTCGGAGTCCACCAGGCACAGGCACTGACCTACATGCGTTTGACCGGAACTCCCGCCGGCCTGCTGATCAACTTCAACGTGGCAAGACTGATCGACGGCGTGAAGCGCCTGTATCTTCAAGGAGAAAGGAGATAAATAAACTCCTTTCTCCTTCCTCCTGTGAATCGTCTTACAACTCGATCGCTTCCCGATGCTCCGGCGTATGAATGGGCCAATTGAACTGCTGCGCGATCGCCTCCTTCAGCGTGTCCATCGGCCCGGGTTCGCCGTGGACGAGGCAGAGGCGGCCGGGCGCTGACGGGAGCGTGGCAAGCCAGCGCAGGATCTCGCTGCGGTCGGCGTGCGCCGACATCGAGTCGATCTTCGCGATGCGCGCGTGCACGGGCACCATCATCCCGTGGATCTTCACCTGCGGCTGGCCGTCGACCAGGCGCCGGCCGCGGGTGCCGGCCGCCTGGTAGCCGACAAACA
>JBFWUM010000036.1:0-10352 GCA_050247255.1 Vicinamibacterales bacterium
CTGGACTGTCCCGTCGCCGGTGTGGATGCGGATGGCGGGACCGCCGGTGCCGAGCTGGCCGCGCCAGGCGTCGCTGTCGTTGTTGCGATTGCGGTTCGACTCCCGCGCCCCGTCGGCCCTGATGCGGCCGTCGCCGGTAGTGGCATCGATCTCGGCGTTCAGGCCAGCGCCGGCGAAGACGACCTCGCCGTCGCCGGTGCGGATCTCCCAGTCAGCGCTCACCGCGCTTCCCTGCAGCGCGTCGACGCTCACGTTGCCGTCGCCGGTGACGATTCTCAGTGCCTGCAGCCGGCCGTCTACGGACACGTTGCCGTCGCCCGTTTCGGCCTCGACCGCCCCGGCAATGCGCGAGAGCCGGATGTTGCCGTCGCCGGTGTTCGCGACCACGGCGCCGCTCGTGCCGTCGAGCAGGATCGATCCGTCGCCGGAATGCAGCCGCACGGCGGTGCTCTGGGGAACGCTGATCACGAAGCTGACGGAGCGGTTGACGTCGTTGCCAAACTCGCGTCGGACCACGCGCGGCGAGGGGGCCTCGATCTGAATGCGGCTGCCGTCCTGCGTGACGCGCACCTCGAGTTGTTCGGCCTCCTGCTCGGTCGACGCCCGCTTCTGGATCTCGACCAGGATGGCAGCCTGGTCCCATGTCCGCACCTGGATCGACCCGTCGAAGGTCTCGGCGGTCAGGTCAACGTCGCCGCTCACCTCGAGCCGCCGCTCGTCGCGGACGATCACCTCCTGGCGCCCGTTGAGCTCGACGGTGCAGCCGGCGAGCGGAACTCCCAGGGCGGCAAGCAATAGCGCGGCAGTCAGTCGGCGCATGACATCCTCCGGCGGCGTTAGACGGCTCCGGGGGCCCGAAGGTTCATGCCGCGGAGCGAAAAACCTCCGCCCCGCCGACGAGGGTCCGGACCACGGAGAACGAGCGATCGAGGACGACCAGGTCGGCCACCGCACCGTCGGCAATGACACCAAACCCGGTGAGTCCCAGCTGCCGCGCCGGGGATGTTGCGCAGAGGACGGCGGCTTCGGCAATGGACAGCCCAAGCTCGGTGACGATCGTGCGGAAGGCCGCCGCCATGGTCAGCACGCTCCCCGCCAGCGTCCCATCGTCAAGGACCGCCGCCCGCTCGCTGACCCGAATGGACTGGCCGCCGAGGCGGGCGTGCGCGCCGGGGGCAAGGCCCGTCCCTGCGGTCCCGTCGGTGATCGCCATGATGCGATCGACGCCCTTCGATCGAATCGCCACGCGACACATGGCGGGATGCACGTGATAGCCATCACAAATCAGTTCGGCGGCCACGTCCTCCCGCGCGAGAACAGTGCCCGGCAGGCCCGGCGCGCGGTGCGCCATCGGCGTCATCCGGTTGAACAGGTGCGTCGCGTGGCGGGCGCCCGCGTCGATAGCCGCCATCGCTTCGTCGAACGATGCGCCCGAGTGGCCGAGCGACACGATGTGGCCGTCGGCCACCAGGCGCTGGACCAGGTCGAGCGCGCCGGGCAGCTCGGGAGCGAGCGTGACGATGCCGACATCGGCGCGGGCGTTGCCGATCACCTCGAGCACATCGGCGGCTGAAAAGTCTCCGTCGCGGGGCCCTTCAACCGGCGCGCGCAGGCAGGCGGCGGGCTGAGCGCCGCGAAACTCCGGGTTGATGAAGTTGCTTTCGAGGTGCGCTGGCAGCACCCGCGCGCTGCCGGCGACCGGCGCGACGCGCGCGTGCCGCACCTGCGCCAGCATCCATCCGAGATCGCGCGGTGAACAGGCCACGCTCGTCGGACAGAACGCGGTCACGCCATAGCGCGGCAGCCGCGAAGCGATCCGCGCGATCGCGTCGCCCCCATCCAGCGCGTCGATGCCCTCCACCCCGTGCACGTGCACGTCGATGAAGCCGGGGACGATGTAGCAACCGGTCGCGTCGATCGTCGTTGCCCCCGGCACGTCGGCCGCGCCGGTTTCGATGGCCACGATGCGCCCGCCGTCGACGACGACCGAACCGGCGGTGAGAATGCGGTCCGGCAGCACGACATCGCCGCCGGCGAGGACGATCATGCGTGCCTGGCGGCGCGGGCAGCGCCGATGGGCGCCGCGTCGGCACCGAGCGCGGCGGAAACAATCGTCACGGCGTTCGCGAGCGCCGCCGGCAGCCGGCGGACCGCTTCGGCGCGCGCGGTGTCGACCAGCAGGTCGGCCGCGTCGGCAATGGCGCCGCCGAGGACCATCACGTCCGGATCGACGATGGCGACGAGGTTGGCAACGGCCATCCCCACGTAGCGCGCGGTGTCGCGGATCACGGAGATGGCAACGCCGTCGCCGGCGCGCGCGCCGTCGAAGACGTGGGCGGCGGTGATCGCCTCGAAGTTGCCGCCGACGGCGTCGAGGACCCGCGAGTGATCGCCCGCCTTGATGCGCCAGACCAGGCGCCGGACGATGCCGGCGGTGCCGATCTCGGCTTCGAGGCAACCGAGCTTCCGGTAGTCCTCGCGCTCGACCGGATTGAGGGCCAGCCACGCCGCCGCACCGGCCATGCCGTGGGCGCCTTCCACCGGACGTCCGTCGATGGACACGCCGGCGTACACGCAGTCGTCGAGGGTCAGCGCGACCACATGCCCGGCGCCGCGCGCCGCGCCACACCACTGCTCCGCCAGCGCCACCGCCGCGCCGCGGGTCACGATCCGCGGCGTGGCCGCGACCCCGCTCTGCTGCGCCGCATCCTGAACGGTCACCGCGAGCGCGGCATCGAGCGGATCGCGAACAGCAAAGCCGATGCAGCCGGCGCCCGGCCCGGCCGCGCCTCGCGCGACGACCAGCCCGGCCTCGTCAACCGTGACGCCGCGCAGTCCCTCCTCGCGCACGTCGATGCCGAGCGCCAGGCTCATGGCGCCGTCGTCTCCCGCAGGCCGGCCCAGTCGACGTGCACGTGCAGCTTGCGTCCGGCCAGGGGCAGCAGGAACGCGGCGTCGGCGGGTGTGGCTTCCGCCTTCAGGCGGAAGACCTCGGCATCCAGCCGCTTCAACAGCCCGATGTAGCGCCCTTCGTCCGGCGCGCTCAGCACGAGCACGCCGCCGCTCTCGATGGGTGGAAACTTGCGATCGTCGAGATAGTCGCGATCCAGGGTGATCAGCGTCCGGCGCAGCTGGTGCGCCAGGTGGAAGTGCTCGGGGTCGCTCGCCCGCCGCAGGTCGTCGTGTTCCATGACGAACAACACGTCCCAGCACAGCCGGTCGCGCATGTAGGCGACGAGCCCGGCCGGCATGTTCGCGTCGACGTAGACACGAGGTTGCCCGGAGAGCCCCTCCGCCACCGGCCCCAGCTCGGACGAGAGTGTGCCCACCTACCTATGGCGCTCCAGGTCCGGCATGGTCTCGGTGGCCTCCGCCGGTGCCGGATGCTCGCGCGACGCGTGCTTCGCTTCGGCGCGCAGCGCCGCCACCAGGGCGTCGCGCTTGTGCACGAGCTCCTTGCGCGGCCGGCGGTTGTGCGTCGCGCCGACGGCGTACTCGCAGAACAGCGGGAAGGCAATCGTCGAGTCGCAGTAGGCGACACACGTATCGGGCAGCACGCCGGGGTTCACCTTGCCCCAGCTCACCGCCTCGGCCGGCGTCGCGCCCGACAGGCCGCCCCAGACGACCTGGTCGGTCGTGAGCTGGATGAAGTAGTCGTTCCCGCCCTTCGGGATGCCGTACACCTCCCACAGCGTCGGTTGTCCCTGCAGGTAGAAGTTCTTTGGCGACCCACCGCCAAGGATCACGCAGCCGTTCTTCTTGCCGGCGAGGATGAACGCGCAGATCTCGTTCACGTCCTTGTTCGGGTCGATCATCAGCCGGCTGCCGTTCATCAGCTCGTGATACGCGACGTTCATCCCGATCGAGCTGTCACCAGGCGATGACGTGTAGATCGGCACGCCGGCGGCGGCGGCGGCGGCCAGCACCGAGTGCTGCTCGCAGCCGGGGAACTTCTCCAGGAGGTCGCGGCCGAGCGCGTAATGGAGCTCGGCGGTCGAGACCGGACCGTCGGCCCCCCAGCGCACCAGGAAATCGCGGATGTACGAGTCGGTCTCGAGCAGCACGTCGGCCGGGAACAGGACGTCGTAGATGCGGATGACGCCTTCCTCGTAGAGCTCGACGTCGTTGACGAACGGCGAGCCGCGGTGCAGCGTGAAGTTCAGCGCGTAGTGGAGGTCGTGATAGAGGTTGGCGCCCGTGCTGATCACGAAGTCGACCAGGCCGCGCTCCATCAGTTCCACCATGCAGCCGCCCAGCCCCGCCGGGGTCAGGGCGCCGGCGACCGTGAGCGCAATCGTGGTGTCGTGCTCGGGCAGCAGCATCTTGTCGGTGTAGATGCGGCAGGCCTCGCCGAGGCGCGCAGCGTTGAACGCCTGGAACCCTTCGTCAATCAGGTGGCGGACATCCGCGCTGCCCGTCGGACGGTAATAGCGAATGGGCTTGCCGGTCAGGTACTGCTGGCGGGACTTCCCCGGCGAACCGGGCGCGCGGTGTGGCACGAACTCCTCCGGAATGAGCACCGGTAGCTTAGCATTCCGCCCCTGTCGAGCCGGATGCTTTCGGCCGATAGACGGTGGGATACGTGGACGAAATCGTTTTCGCCGCCCGCCGCTCCGCCGCCCAGGCGCGTGCCGAGAAAGCCGACCCGCCGCCCGACGATGAGGCGCGGTTCCGGACGCTCGTGCAGTCGCCGCTCCGCGCCGGGCTGCTGCGGTTCCTGAGCGCCCGGCCGCAGGAGGCGTTCGAGTCGGACGCCCTGATGTCGACCTTCGGGCGCATGCGGCTCGACGTCGACAACTGCCTCCACGAGCTCGTCGAGTTCGGCGTCGTCCGGCGCATTCCGGGCCCGCCGGCCCGCTACGCGGCGCAGCGCCCGGACGACCCGGCGCTGGCGCAGCTGCTCGACGCCTTCCTCGAACGGCGCGCGCAGATCAGCACCGAGGACCAGGCGCCGTCGGTGCAGCGTTTCCGCGAAATGATCGGACGCGATGAAAAGATGCTCATCGTGTTCGAGTGGATCCGCACCGCGGCCAAGTCGGACATCTCCGTGCTGATCCTCGGACCGACCGGCTCGGGCAAGGAAGTGGTCGCGCGGATGATCCACGAGCTGAGCCGGCGCGGCAGCCAGAACTTCCAGGCGGTCAACTGTGCGGCGCTTCCGGACACGCTCTTCGAGTCGGAGGTCTTCGGCTTCGAGAAGGGCGCGTTCACCGGCGCGCACGACCGCAAGCCGGGGAAGGTCGAACTCGCCGACCGCGGCACGCTGTTCCTCGACGAAATCGGGGACCTGTCGCTGGTCGCGCAGGCCAAGCTGCTGCGTGTCCTCGAAGACCGGCAGTTCGAGCGGCTCGGCGGCCAGAAGCCGGTACACGTCGACTTCCGCCTGATCTCGGCGACCAACCGCCCGCTCGATCTCTTCGTCCGCGACGGCCGCTTCCGCGAAGACCTGTACTACCGCGTCAACGCGTTCGCCATCCGGCTGCCCTCGCTGCGCGAGCGGCCAGTGGACATCCCGGTGCTCGCCAACCGCTTCCTGGCGCGCTACTGCGCGTCGAGCGGGCTGCCGCTCGACGGCAAGACGCTGTCGCCGGAAGCGATGTCGCTGCTGGCCGCGTACCACTGGCCCGGCAACATCCGCGAGCTCGAGAGCACCGTGTCGCGCGCCGCGCTCTCGGCGCCCGGACAGACCATTCGCGATACCGACATCGAGTTCCTGCACGCGGTGCGCGCGGCGCAGCCGGCAGACGCGCCGCCGCGGCTGCCAACGCTGCGTGATGCCGAACGCGCGCACATCCTGCGCGTGCTCGACGCCGTGTCGTGGAACAAGAAGGAGGCGGCGCGCGTGCTCGAGATCAGCCGCGGCACGCTGTATCGCAAGATCCTCGAGTACAACCTCGAGCGCGATCCACGATTGTCCCGAAATCGCACAGCCGACTGAAGTAAGTCGTTGAACGCGTAGGAATAACGCCGACATAGGCGTGTTCCATTCCAGAACACAGCCGCGAGCCGCGTTTCGCCAATAGAATCAGCAGTTTACGCCAACACCGGCGATGGTGATGTGTGCAGAACCTGCACACACGGCGTTTTCCCGAACCCGGGCCTTCGCAGGCTGCTGCCTCTAACTTGTTGCTAATAATTAGGTTATAGGAAGTCAGGCAAGGAGCGTATGGCTCGGCAGGCCGCTTGCCATAGTCCGGCCGCTCCAATGCCCCTCCTCCTCGCCCTGCTGCTTGTTTTCTGCGCACCGGCCGCGGCCCGCGGCGACACCGGCGCACTGGATCCCCTGCTCCGAGTCCGCGCCCTGCAGCTGGCCGGGCGATCGCGGGTGATCGTCGAGTTCAAGGACGCGCCGGATATCCGCGCGATCACCGGTCTCGGCGGCGTTGCCGGCCGCCAGGTCGGGCGCGGCCGCGCTGCCGACGTCGACAACCAGGCGCTGGCGCTGCTCGCCGCCGATCCCCGCGTGGCCCGCGTCGTTCACGACCGTCCGGCGTTTGCGACGCTCGAACGCACCGGCACATCCGTCGGCCTTGCCACCGCGCGGGAACGGTTCAACCTTACCGGCGCCGGTATCGGCGTGGCGATCATCGACTCCGGGATCGCCGCGTGGCACGACGACCTCGGTCTCGATGCGCGCGGGAGGACGGACGCGCGCCTCGCCCACTTTCGCGATTTCACGCAGCCGTCGCATCCGCGGGTCTGGAGTTCGGACGCGGCGTCAGACGAATTCGGGCACGGCACGCACGTCGCCGGCATCGTCGCCGGGTCGGGCTATGACTCGGATGGGCAGCGGCGCGGCATCGCCCCCGGCGCACACCTCATCGCGCTGAAAGTGCTCGATGGCGACGGCCTCGGCTACATCAGCGACGTGATTGCCGCCATCGACTACGCGGTGGCCGTTCGCCACCGGTTCAACATCCGCGTCATCAATCTGTCGGTTGCGTCCGGGGTGTTCGAGTCGTACGAGTCAGACCCGCTGACCCAGGCGGCGCGGCGCGCCGTCGATGCCGGCATCGTGGTCGTCACCTCCGCCGGCAACTTCGGCCTCGATGCCGGTGATCAGCCGCAGTTCGGCGGCATCACCTCGCCCGGCAATGCGCCGTGGGTCATCACCGTGGGCGGCGCCAGCCACAACGGCACCGACGGCAGGGCCGACGATGGCGTGGCGCGATTCAGCTCGCGTGGCCCGACGCGGATCGATCACCTGATGAAGCCGGACGTCGTTGCGTACGGCGTCGGGATCGAGTCGCTGTCGGATCGGGCGAGCACGCTCGTCGGGCTGTATGCCGACTTCCTGCTCGACGGCACCCGTCCGGTCGGTTACACGCCGTACTTGAGCCTCACCGGCACGAGCATGGCGGCGCCGGTGGTCGCCGGCACCGTGGCGCTGATGCTCGAAGCCAATCCGTCGCTGACACCGAACGCGGTGAAGGCCATCCTCCAATACACCGCCGAGGATCGCGCCGAGGGACCGGCCGCGGAGGGCGCAGGACTGCTGAATGCGCGCGGCGCGCTTCGCCTGGCCACGCACTACGCGAACCCGCGGCGCCCGCTGGGGCCACAGGCAGATCGTATTGCCGGCGAGCTGGTGCGCTGGGGCCGCCAGCTGCTGTGGGGCGACGGCGTCGTCCTGAACGGGCTGCTGACGCCGGGCACGCCAGCGTGGCAGGGCGCCGTCGTTTGGGGATCCGCCGACGCCGACAACATCGTGTGGAGCACGTACGGCGACGACAACATCGTCTGGAGTACCTACGGCGACGACAACATTGTGTGGAGCACCTACGAGGACGACAACATCGTCTGGAGCACCTATGCGGACGACAACATCGTCTGGAGCACTTCGTCACCCGGCCAGGTCATCTGGCCACGTCACTGAGGGAGATCATGCGAGCCCGAATCACCATCATCTGGCTTCCTGACCGCGCGCGCTGATGGGGACTGGCGCATGGCTGGCCCTGCTGGCCGTTGCGCCGCTGTACCTCGTTTTCCACGCCTGCCGGTCGTACATCGCGCGCCTGCGCGACGAGCGGCGCCAGGCGCAGGAGATGGCCGAACTGCACCTCGCCACCATCGAGGCGCTGGCGCTGGCCATCGACGCCAAGGACCAGACGGCGCAGAACCACATCCGGCGCGTGCAGGTCTATGCGACCGCACTCGGCCGCGCCCTCGGCATGACGGATCACGAGATCCAGGGACTGCGGACCGCGGCGCTGCTGCACGACATCGGCAAGCTCGCGGTGCCGGAGCACATCCTCGCCAAGCCGGGGCCGCTGACCGCGGAGGAGTTCCACAAGGTGCGGATCCACCCGCAGGTCGGCGCCGACATCATCGGCGCGGTGCGGTTTCCCTATCCCGTCGCGCCGCTCATCCTCAGCCACCACGAACGATGGGACGGGCGCGGCTACCCGGCCGGCCTGCAGGGCACCGACATCCCGCTGGGCGCGCGCGTGCTGGCGGTTGCCGACTACTACGAGGCGCTCACCTCGGATCGGCCATACCAGAAGGCGATGGTCGAGGAGGCCGCGCAGGAACTGCTGGAGACCGAGTCCGGCAAGGCGCTCGACCCGGACGCCGTCGCGGCGTTCGTGGCGCTGCTGCCGCGCCTGCACGCCGAGGCCGCGGCGTCTGAAGCCGGGGCGGGACGCCCGGCGCTGGCGGCAGCGCTGCCGGCGCGAGCGTCGGTCTTCGAAAACATCGCCCTGGCCCACCGCGAAATCTATGCGCTGTACCAGATCGCGCAGGCGATGGGCACCGGCCTGGGCATCAGCGACACGATGGCGCTGATCGCCCCGAAGCTCGCCAACCTCGTCCCCTTCTCGGCGTGCGCGCTGTTCCTCACCGTCGAGGAGCTCGACGCGCTGCAGTGCCGGTTCGCCACAGGCACCGACGCGGATCGGCTCGACGGGCTGACGGTCCGCGCCGGCCAGGGGGTCAACGGCTGGGTCGCGCGCAACCGGCGGCCGGTCGTCAACGCGCACCCGGGCGGCGATTTCGACGCGGGCGGCGCCGAGGCAGGGACCGTGCTGCAATCGGCGCTCGTCTGCCCGCTGCTGCTGGGCGAGCGGCTGATTGGCACGCTCGCCGTGTATCACGTCGAGCCGGCGTTCTACCGCGACGATCACCGGCGGCTCCTCGATCGCGTCTGCGAGCAGGCGGCGGCGGTGATCAACAACTCGATCGTCTTCGAGCGCACGCAGGAGGACTCGCTGACCGACCTGCTCACCGGGCTGCCCAACACGCGGTTCATGGTCCTGCACCTGACGCGCGAGCTGGCCCGCGCGGATCGGCTGAAGTCGGAGGTCTCGCTGCTGGTGCTCGACCTCGACGATTTCAAGGAGATCAACGATACGTTCGGCCACTTCGCAGGCGACCGCGCCCTGCGGGAGATTGCCGGCGTCCTGCGCGGCGTGATCCGCCCCTACGACATCTGCGTCCGCTACGCCGGCGACGAATTCATCGTCGTCCTGTCGGGATGCGGGCGCGACGAAGCCGAGAACAAGCGCATCGAACTGCAGCACGCGGTGGAGCGGATCCTGTTCGAGCCAGCGCCGGGCCAGGTCGTGCCGCTGATGGTCAGCGCCGGGGCGGCGGTGTTTCCGCGCGACGGCGAGAGCTACGAAGCGCTCATGGCGCAGGCCGACACGCGCATGTATGCGGACAAGAGCCGGCGCCGCGCCGCGCGGCTGGCGCAGAAGGGGTCGGAGTACACTGCGACGTAGGTGCCCTCCCTCACGCTCCCACTGGTCGAGATCGCGGCGCTGACGCCGCGCACACGCCTGCTGACGCTGGCGCTCGGGCCGCAGCGCTTCAGCTTCACGGCCGGCCAGGCGGTCATGCTGACGCCGCCCAACGACACCGACGCCAAGCCCTACTCGATTGCCTCTTCACCGGAACGTTCGTCGAGCACACGGCACCTCGAGCTGCTGATTGCCATCGATGCCGCCGGCAGCCCCGACCTCGAATGGGCGGAGCGCGGCGCGCTCGTCCAGATCGAAGGGCCGCTCGGAAGCTTCATCCTGCCGGACACGATCGACGAACCATGCCTGCTGTTTGTCGCCGGCGGCACCGGCATTGCGCCGCTGCGCAGCATGCTGGATCAAGTGCTGTGGCGCGACGACCAGCGCCGCGTGGCACTGCTTTACAGCGCGCGCCGCGCCGACGAGTTCGCGTTCATCGATGAGTTCCGGAGCTATGCCGCGGCCAGCCGGCTGCGGCTGCACGAAACGGTGACGCGCGACGACAGTTCCTGGCAGGGACACCGCGGCCGCGTCGGTCGGGCGGATTTCGAGGCCGTGCTCGAGGACCCGGCGGGCACGCTCTGCTACGTCTGCGGCCCGCCGGCGATGGTCAAC
>JBFWUM010000036.1:10452-28713 GCA_050247255.1 Vicinamibacterales bacterium
GCTGTCCTTCAGGAATGACCTGCAGCGCGTCCTTCACCTCCGCGACGCCATCGACGCGCCGCGCCAGCTGAATCGCCTGCGCCTTTTCCTGTTCGCTCCGCACGCGGCCTGACAGCGTCACGACCCCCTTGAACGTATCGACGTCGATGCCCAGGCCGCCGACGGCCTGGTCGTTCAGCAGCGCCGTCTTCACGCGCGTGGTCGTCGTGGTGTCGTCAATCGTCTCGCCGACGGTCTTGCCGCAGGCGGCGGTCAGCGGCGCCATGAGTACGAGCGCCAGCGCCATCTTCTTGAACCTGTTGAGCTGCATTCCGGCCTCCACACGGCCGACAGTGCAACTCACATGCCCGGCTCCTACATGCCCGTGGCGTGGAAGCCGCCGTCGACGATGAGGACTTCGCCGGTGATGCCGCGGCCGGCGTCGCTCAGGAGGAAGGCTGCCGCTTCGCCGACCTCCGCCGCCTCCACCGTGCGGCGCAGCGGCGCGCGCGTGCGGTAGACGTCGAGGATGCTCGAGAAGCCGGCAATGCCCATAGCCGAGATGGTCTTGATCGGCCCGGCGGAGACGGCGTTGACGCGAATGTTCTTCGGCCCGAGATCGGCGGCCAGGTAGCGCACGTTCGCTTCGAGCGCCGCCTTGGCCACGCCCATCACGTTGTAGTTCTGGAACACCCGCTCGCTGCCCAGGTACGACAGCGTGACGATGCTGCCGCCGCCGGCCTTCTCCATCAGCGGCGCGGCGCCGCGGGCGAGCGCGATCAGCGAAAAGGCGGAGATGTCGAGCGCCAGCCGGAAGCCTTCGCGCGAGGTCTGCGAGAACGGCGCCGACAGCTCTTCCTTCCGCGCGAACGCCGCACCGTGGACGACGAAGTCGAGCGCGCCGAACTCCTGCTCGACACGCGCGAAGACCGCCTCGATCTCGGCGTCGCTGGTCACGTCGCACGGCAGCACCAGCGGCGGCGAGGCGAGCCCCGACGACAGTTCCTGCACGTTCTCTTCGAAGCGTCCCTGGTAGGTGAGCGCGAGGCGGGCGCCGCGGCTCGCGGTCGCCTGGGCAATGGCCCAGGCAATCGACCGCTTGTTGGCGACACCGACAATCAATCCGTGCTTGCCAGTGAAATCCATTTTGAATTCTGAATTTTGAATTTTGAATTGCTACGGAGGCCGTCGCGAGGGAGCGTAGTAGCGAGCTACCGGCCTCTCTTCCTTCCAGGCCCGCGAGTGCCGCCACCGCCGCCGGGCCGGTTGCCGCCGTGCGGGCGCTGGCCGTGTCCGCCCTGGCCCTGGCCGCCCTGTCCGCCGTGCCCCTGCTGGCCGCCCTGGCCGTGGCGAGGTCCGCCGAAGCGGGCGTTGCCCGCGTTGCCCTGGCCGCCACCGGCGCGCATCGGGCGGCGATGCCGGCCCCCGGGGCGCTGGCCATGTCCGCCGTGCCCCTGACCGTGACCCCCGTGGCCATTGCGATTGCCATCCACCTCGCGGCCGCCGCGTCCGGGCTGCCGAATGGTGAACTCCGGCTCTTTCCACTCCGGCTGCCGCCCCTCGGGGCGCGGCAACGTGGCGCGAATCAAACGCCGATGCACCGGCCCGTCGTCTTCGAGCCCCGCCGGCGGCTCGTCGTCGGCGGCTGCCGCGTCGGCCACGGCGACAGCGTCTTCTATGGGTTCGTCGCTGACTATCGTGGAAGGGTCGAGTGAGATGTCGTCTTGCGCGTCGTCGGCGGCGAGGACAGGCCGGGCCAGCGCCGAGGCGGCATCGGCCAGCACCCCCGTTTCTTTCTTGCGCCGGGAAGCCGGCACGCGCGCTTCCTTGTATTCGTGCTCGGCATCGCAGGTCGTGCAGCGGGTCTGCTTGACCTGGTCGTCGATCATCGCCACCACCGCGTGATTGGTCACGCGGCGCTCGCGCGGACAGTAGTCGTCCAGAATGTCACCGAGCCGAGGCCGGCGTTGCTGCATTGAAACCTAACTCCCCCGGGGCCTTGCCGTCAGGTGGGAACGCGAAATCGGCGAAGGTGCTAGGGAGTCTAGCAGAATTTCACGCTTTTTCCACCCATTGCCGGCATTCCGCCAGGGCGCCCCGGACGGCGTCCGGGTTGGTGGATTGCGGCGATCGCTTGGCCTGCACCGAAGCCAGCGCCGTGGCCGCGCGCGGCGCGTCGTCGCCGAACATCTCGCTGGCCTGGCGCCACTCGTCGAGCGTCAGGTGGCTGAAATCGCGCCCCTCGGCGAGCAGCCGGCGCACCATGGCGCCGACGACCTCGTGGGCCCGGCGGAACGGCATGCCGCGGGACACGAGGTAGTCCGCCACGTCTGTGGCCAGCAACAGACCAGATGCCGCCTCGGCCGCGCGTTCGGGGTTGATCGACAGGCGCGAGACGACCGCATGCGCCGCGGCAAGCGACGCGGCCAGCGTCGCTTCGGCATCGAACACCGCTTCCTTGTCTTCCTGCAAATCCTTGTTGTACCCGGTCGGCAGTCCCTTCATCGTCACCAGCCACCCGGTGAGGCGTCCGACGGCGCGCCCCGTCTTGCCGCGCACCAGCTCGAGCGGATCGGGGTTCTTCTTCTGCGGCATCATGCTGCTGCCGGTCGCCGACGCGTCGGAGAGTTCGAAGAAGCGGTGCTCTTCGCCGGTGAAGAGGATGAAGTCCTCGGCGAGGCGGCTCAGGTGCACCATCGCCAGCGACGTCGCGTAGAGGAACGAGGCGACGAAGTCGCGATCGGACGAGGCGTCGATGCTGTTGAGTACGACCCGCGAGAAACCGAGCGTGCGCGCGAGGCGGGCGGTATCGACCGGGTAGCTCGTCCCGGCCACCGCGCCCGAGCCCAGCGTCAGCGCATCCGCTTCGTCGCGCGCCGCCTGCAGCCGCGCGTGATCGCGTCGAAGCGCCGATGCATGCGACAGCAGGAAGTGGGCCACGAGCACCGGCTGCGCGCGCCGCAGGTGCGTGTAGGACGGCATCATCGCCGCGCCGGCCTGCTCCGCCTGTTCAACGAGCGCCGCGACCATCTTGACGATGCCCGCCTGCAGCAGCGGAATGCGGCGCCGCACGTAGAGGCGCAAGTCGAGGGACACCTGCTCGTTGCGCGAACGTCCCGTATGGAGGCGGCGGCCGGCATCGCCGATGCGTTCGATCAGCTTGCGCTCGACGAAGCTGTGCACGTCCTCGTCGGGGCCGGCAACCGATGACGGATCGCGCCGCCCTTCCTCGAGAATCGCCGTCAATCCCTCGGTGATGGCCCTGGCGTCAGCCGGCGAGAGCACGCCGGCCGCGGCCAGCGCCTCCGCCCACGCCAGGCTGCCGGTGACGTCGTCTTCGAACAGCGCGCGGTCGAAGCCGAAGGAGATGCCGAAGTCGAACGCGGCGGGATCAGGGGCGGTGTCGAACCGCCCGGACCAGAGTGTCATTCAGATGGCTACCGGCGAGTGGCCGACGATGGTGTGCTCGCCCTTGAAGAGACGGACGCGCACGACGCCGGTGGCGCGCCCCTGGACGCCGCCCATCAGCGCCTCGTACGCCTCCGAGAGCACGACCGCGGCCGGCGCCTCGCAGGCAGTCTGTATGTGCGCCGCGGCGTCGCGGGCAATGCCGTGGTGGCTGGCAATGGTCGCGACGCTCTCGATCAGCTCGATGAGCGGCATCGGCACACCGTTGACCGCCACCGGCACGCCGTCCTCGAAGCGGACCTCGACGTGCGCCGGCACGTCCATGTCGCGCCCCCGCGCGCGCGTACGGCTGGCGCTCACGGCGATGCCGTGCTGCCTGGCGAAGGCCGCGATCGCTGCCGCGTCGAAGCCAGCGTCGAGGACGGCGGGCACGACGGCGAGATGCGGATTGAGCGCGCGGACCGCCGCCGCAAGCGACGCGTGGTCGGTGGGCCCGCCGCCATGGGCGACGCTGCCAGCGTGTTCGATGGCCGCCACGTCGACCAGCTTGCGGGCGACGAGCGGGTGCACGATGCGGCTGATCGGCAGCGTCGCGTCGTGCAGCACGCCCGACTGCAGCGCCGGCAGCACGCAGTCGCGCGCGAATTCATCGCGGCAGTCGAGCACGTGGGCGCGCACGGCGCCAAGGCCGAGCGCGCGGGCGCGCAGTTCGGCGAGGTCGGCGCCCTGCCCGACGTCGAGCGTCAGCGTCGCCACGTCGGCGCCGCGGTCACGCAGCCAGGCGAGCGCCGCCGAGGTCTCGGCGCTCCCGGTGTAGGCCAGGAGCATGGGTCCGTTCGCATCGTTCACGCCGTTCGCGCCTCCCCGACAAAGGATTCAAGCCGCTTGACGAGTGCCTTGGCGCGTTTCGCGTCGGGCGAAATGGCCAGCACCGTATCTTCGCCGGCGACCGTGCCGACAATCTCCGGCAGCCGCGCATCGTCGAGCGCGACGCACAGCGCCTGGGCGCGGCCGATGCCGGTGCGCAGCAGCACGAGCTGCTGCACGCGATCGACACGCACCAGGTATTCCGCCATGGCGCGCTGCAGCGCCGTTTCCGCCACCTTGCCGTTCGGCACGACCTGGGTCCCGGGCGCGCGGTAGGCGCCGTCCGGCCCGCCCTTGACCAGGGCCAGCTCGCGGATGTCGCGTGACAGCGTCGCCTGCGTCACGTCGAAGCCGGCGGCGCGCAGGCTGCGGCGCAGCTGTTCCTGGCTGCGCACCGGCTGCCGCGCTATCACGTCGAGGATCACCTGCTGGCGACGGGTCTTCATGGGGCAGACGAGCATACAACAGATCTTGACTGTTTATGCATCCGAATGTATAAATATTCTTTTTCCGGATCACAGGAGACGATGGCCCTGGCTGCCCCTTCCGTCCGTTCGACCAGTGCTGACGCGACGTCGGCGACCCCGTCCCGCACCCGCGTCGCCGTGGCCGGCGCCACCGGCTACGCCGGGCAGGAGCTGCTGCGCCTGCTGGCGCGCCACCCGGCGGTGACGCTGACGGCGGCGATGTCCTCTGGCGCAACGAGCACGCCGCGGCCGCTGCCGGCGCTGGCGCGCATCTGGGACGAACCGGTGGTGCCGCTCGACATCGAGCGGCTGGTCGCCGACGCCGACATCGTCTTCCTGGCGCTGCCGGAGGCGGCCTCCGCCGAGGTGGCGCCGCAGCTGCTGTCGCGCGGCGTCCGGGTGATCGATCTGTCGGGCGCGTTCCGCATCCGCAGCGATGCCGATCGGCAGCGCTGGTACCCGGCCACGGCGTCGCTCCCCGACGGCGTCGTCTACGGGCTGTCCGAACGGGCGGCTGGCGAGATCAAGGACGCGCGGCTCGTGTCGTGTCCCGGCTGCTACCCGACCGCCGCGCTGCTCGCGCTCGAGCCGCTGGCCGATCGCAAGCTGCTCAACGGACCGGTGTTCGTCGACGCCAAGTCGGGCGTGTCCGGTGCCGGCAAGGCGCCGAGCGAGCGGACGCATTTCTCCGAGAACCACGGCAGCGTCGCTGCCTACGGCGTCTTCTCGCACCGGCACAACGCCGAGATCGAGCAGGAGCTGAAGACGCCGGTGACCTTCGTGCCGCACCTGGTACCGCTCGACCGCGGCATCCTCGAGACGATCTACACGACGCTCGCGCCGGGCACCACGGAAGCGCAGGTGGCCGAGGCCATGCAGGCCGCCTACGCGGACGCGCCGTTCGTCCGGCTGACGGGGACGACGCTGCCGGAGATCAAGCACGTCGCGCACACGAACTTCTGCGACATCGGCTGGAAGGTCGACGAGGCCACCGGCCGCATCGTGCTCGTCTCGGTGCTTGACAACCTGGTGAAGGGCGCGGCCGGCCAGGCGGTGCAGAACCTGAACATCCTGCTCGGCCTCGACGAGCGCACCGGACTGCTCTGATGCCCGCGCGTCCGGTGGTGCTGAAGCTCGGGGGCGAACTGCTCGAGCAGCCGGCCGACCTGCAGCGCGTCGCGAAAGGCATTGCCGCCCTGGCGCGGCAGGCGCCGCTCGTCGTCGTGCACGGCGGCGGGCGCGAGATCGACGCGGCGCTGAAGGCGGCGAGCATTCCCGAACGCAAGGTCGACGGCCTGCGGGTCACCGACGCGGCGACGCTCAACATCGTCGTCGGCGTGCTGGCGGGAGCGATCAACACGCGGCTGGTCGCCGCCGTCCGGAGCGCCCGCGGCCGCGCTGTCGGGCTGACCGGCGCCGATACGGCGATCGCAACCATGAAGCGCGCGGCGCCGATTGTCAGCGTCGCCGGCGAGTCGGTGGACCTGGGGCTGGTCGGCGAGCCGGTCGGGGCCGGTGAACCGACGCTGCTGATCGACCTGCTGCGGAGGAAGTACATCCCCGTGGTCGCCTGCATCGGCGCGACGCGTTCGGGCGAGCTGCTCAACGTCAACGCCGACACGCTGGCGGCGCACCTGGCGGCCGCGCTCGGCGCGCGGCGGCTCGTGATTGCCGGGGGGACGGCCGGCGTCTTCGATGGGTCCGGGGCAACGATTCCGCGGCTGACGACACGCGGCGCCGCCGACATGATCCGGTCGGGGACGGCGAACAAGGGGATGGTGGCCAAGCTGGAGGCGTGCCGCGCGGCGCTGCGCGCCGGCGTCGGCGACGTGGTGATTGCCAGCGGCCGCGAGGTGCGGTTCGACGCGCTGGCCGATCCGCGGGCAGCGGTCCAGAACGCGACACAGGTGGTGCGATGACAACGAGGCTCGATGACATCCAGGCGCGCGAGGCGCGCCACGTCCTGCAGACCTACAAGCGGCAGCCGGTCGCCTTCGTGCGCGGCAACGGCCCGCGTCTGTACGACGTAGATGGCCGCGAGTACCTCGACCTGGTGTCGGGCATCGGCGTCGCCTCGCTCGGGCACGCGCACCCGGGCCTCGCGGCGGCGATTGCCGAGCAGGCGGCGACGCTGCTGCACACGTCGAACCTCTACTACCACCCGTTCCAGGCCGACGCCGCCGAGCGGCTGAGCGCGCTCTCGGGGCTGCCGCGCGTGTTCTTCTGCAACAGCGGCACGGAAGCGGTCGAGGCGTGCCTCAAGTTCGCGCGCCGCTACTGGTTCACCAGGGGGACGCCGCGCGCCGAGTTCGTCGCCGTCTCGAACGGCTTCTCCGGCCGGACGATGGGCGCGCTGTCGGTCACGCACGACGCCCACTACCGCGAGCCGTTCGCGCCGCTGCTCGGCCCGACGACGTTCGTCGATTTCGACAAGCCGGAGATGCTGGCGCAGGCGGTGACCGACCGCACCGCCGCGATCGTCGCCGAGCCGATCCAGGGTGAAGGCGGCGTCAACCCGATGCCGCCGGCATTCGTCGAGGCGCTGAAGGCGGCGTGCGCGCGCACGGGGGCGCTCTACATTGCCGACGAGGTGCAGTCCGGCCTCGGCCGCACCGGCTACGGCTTCCATTTCCAGGCGCTCGGGCTGTCGCCGGATCTGGTGTCGGTCGGCAAGGCGCTCGGCGGCGGCGTGCCCGTGGGGGCGACCCTCGTCTCGGAGCGCGTGGCGGCAACGATTTCGGCCGGCGACCACGGCACCACCTACGGCGGCAACCTGCTGGCGACACGCGCCGCGGGGTTCTTCCTCGAGCAGCTCACCGACAAAGGGCTGCTCGATCACATCCGGCAGACCGGCGCCCATTTCGAACGGCGGCTGCGGACGCTGGCGCTCCAGCACCCGGCGATCGTCGAGGTGCGCGGCGCGGGGCTGATGTGGGGGCTCCAGCTCGCCGTCGACGCGCTGCCGATCATCGAAGGGGCGCGCCAACGCGGCCTGCTCGTGAACCGCACCCGCGAGACCGTGGTCCGCATGCTGCCGCCGCTGACGATCGAGGCGGCCGATCTCGATCGCGCGGTCGACATCCTGGACGAAGTGTTTGCGTCGGTCGCCTCGGCGGTGCACGCATGAAGGCGGCTCTGAAGTACGTGGGGGCCGGCTTCCGCCGGCCTGAGGCGCGCGTGGCGACCGGCTTCAGCCGGCCGGCCGCGCCGATCGTCCTGCGCGCCGGCTCCTCGTCGGACGCGTTCGCCATCTACCAGCTGGTGTCCGGGCACCTCGCCGAGGGGCATCTGCTGCCGCGCGACGAGGCGGAGGTCGCGGCTCATGCGTCACGGTTCGTCGTCGCTGCGCAGGGTGATGCGATTGTCGCCTGCGCCGAGCTGGCGCCGCTCAGCGCCTCGGTCGCCGAGGTCCGCTCGTTCGTGGTCAGCCGCGAGGCGCGGCGCCTCGGCGTCGGCCGCCGCCTGATCGAGGCGCTCGTGGCGCGGGCGAGCCTCGGCGGCTTCCTGAAGCTGTGCGCGTTCACGCACTCGCCTGCGTACTTCGTTCACCTGGGGTTCTCGATGGTGCCGCACACCTGGCTGCCCGAAAAGATTGCCGCCGACTGCGCCGGCTGCCGCCAGTTCCGGCGGTGCGGCCAGTACGCCGTCATGCGGATGCTGCACCATGGCTGACGTCGCGACGAAGACGTTCACGACGACGGCGGTGCCCGGAGGCGTCACGGCGCCCGAAGGGTTCCGTTCGGCGGCGCTCCACAGCGGCATCAAGGCCTCTGCCGAGAAGCTCGACCTCGCGATCGTGGCCGCGGATGCCGCGGTTCCGGCGGCCGGCCTCTTCACCGTGAACCTGGCGCAGGCGGCGCCGGTGCTGGTGTCGAAAGCACACCTGCAGCGCACGGGCGGGCGCGCCCGCGCGGTCGTGGTCAACTCGGGCTGCGCCAACGCCTGCACGGGTGATGCAGGGATGAGCGATGCGCGCCGGATGGCGGCGGAGACTGCCGCAGCGCTCGGCGCCGCTCCCGAGGAGGTGCTGGTCGCCTCCACCGGCGTGATCGGCGTGGCACTGCCGATCGAGAAGGTTGCCGGCGGCATCCGCGCGGCGGCGGCGGCGCTCGCCCGTGGGCGCGGCAGCGAGGCGGCGCGTGCGATCATGACGACCGACCCGTTCCCGAAGGAACACGCGGTCCGCGTGCAGGTCGGGGGCGGCAGCTTCACCGTTGGCGGCACGGCCAAGGGCTCGGGGATGATCGAGCCGAACATGGCCACGATGCTTGGCTTCCTGACGACGGATGCCGAGGTGCCCCTGCCACTGCTGCAACGGGCGCTGCGCGACTCGGCCCTCGACACCTTCAACGCCATCACCGTCGATGGCGAGTGCTCGACCAACGACTCGGTGTTCGTCATGGCCTCTGGCGTCAGCGGCGTCCGCATCGACGACGACACCTACCCGGCGCTGCTCCAGGGGCTGCGCGACGTCTCGCGCGAGCTGGCCATCGGCATTGTCCGCGGCGGCGAGGGGGCGACGAAGCTGATCGTCATCACCGTGCGCGATGCCCAGTCGAAGGAGGCGGCGCGCCAGGTGGCCCGGACCATCGCCAACTCGCCGCTTGTGAAGACGGCCGTCCATGGCGCCGACCCGAACTGGGGCCGGATCGTGGCGTCGGCCGGACGGGCCGGGGTGCCGTTCGACGTCGGACAGATGACCGTGCACGTCGGCGACGTGCTGCTGTTCGAGCACGGCCTGCCGCACGACGAGGCGGCGCCGCAGGCGGGCGAGCACTTCAAGGGGGACACGGTCCGTATCGTGGTCTCGCTCGGCGCCGGCCGAAGCGCAGCGACGATCTACGGCTGCGACCTGAGCGCCGAGTACGTGAAGATCAACGGCGAGTACCGCACGTAATGGACACCATCCCGCCGCCGGCGGTAAGCAAGGACTTCCTCTCGATTCTCGACCTGGGGCCGTCCGGGCTCGAGCAGCTGCTCGAGCTGGCGGCGCAGATGAAGGCCGACCGGGCACTCGGCCGCCGCGCCCCGACGGCGAACCTGCTGGCCGGGAAGCACGTGGCGCTGCTCTTCGAGAAGCCGTCCCTGCGCACGCGCTCGACGTTCGAGATTGCCGTGCGCGAGCTCGGCGGCGACACGCTGCACCTGCCGCCGGAATTCGCCGAAGGGACCCGCGAGCCGCTGGAAGATGTCGCCCGCAACCTCGAGCGGTGGGTGCAGGCGCTGGTCATCCGCACCTACGGCCAGGAGAAGGCGGCGGCGCTCGCCACCGCCGGCCGCTGCCTCCACGTCGTCAACGCGCTCAGCGACGAGCAGCACCCCTGCCAGGCGCTGGCCGACATGCTGACGCTGCGCGAGCGCTGGGGATCGCTGCGCGGCCGCACGCTGGCCTACGTCGGCGACGGCAACAACGTCGCGACGTCGCTGGCGCACGCCGCGGTCATGCTGGGCGTGAACGTGCGCGTCGCGTCGCCGGCGGGCTACGCCCTGCCGCCGCGCGTGCTGGACGAGGCGCGGGCGGTGGCGCGCCACGGCGCGCAGGTGACCTGTTTTACCGACCCGCGCGAGGCAGTCGCGGGAGCCGAGGCGATCTACACCGACGTCTGGACGTCGATGGGCCAGGAGCGGGAGGCGGCGAAGCGCCGCCGCGCGTTCGCCGAGTTCCAGGTGAACGCGGCGCTCATGGCCGCCGCTGTCCCCGGCGCGCTGTTCATGCACTGCCTGCCGGCGCATCGGGGCGAAGAAGTGACCGCCGGGGTGTTCGAGTCCCCGGCGTCGATCGTGTTCGACCAGGCCGAGAACCGGCTGCACACGCAGAAGGCGCTGCTCGCCATGCTGTTCGCCACCCCGTAAAGGGGCGGCCTACAATACCGCCGGCATGGCGAAGCCCTGGCTGGCACACTACGACCCCGGCGTCCCCCACTCGCTCGCGCCGTATCCCGATCGCACGCTGCTCGACTACCTCGCGGATCTCTCCCGCGACCACGGGTCGAGGCCCGCCGTCCTCTTCAAGGGCACCTCGCTCACCTATCGTGAGCTCGACGAGTCGAGCAGCGCCTTCGCCGCGGCGTTGTACGACATGGGCGTCCGTCCGGGTACCCGCGTCGCGCTGATCCTGCCGAACTGCCCGCAGTTCTTCGTCGCCGAGTTCGGCATCTGGAAGGCCGGCGGCGTGGTGGTCGCACTCAACCCGACCTACTCGGAGCGTGAGTTCGAGCAGGCCCTCGACGCCACCCGCGCCGAAATCGCGGTCGTACTGACGCCGTTCTACAACCGCATCAAGCACGTCCAGGGGCGGACGGCCCTGCGCGCGGTGATCCCCACCTCGATCAAGGAGCACCTGCCGCCGCTGCTCAGGGTGCTGTTCACGATCTTCAAGGAGAAGAAGGACGGCCACCGGATTGCCGCCCACGCCGACGACCAGTGGTTCGCGGAGCTGCTTCGCCGCTACGCCCGGAAGCCACCGCCAGCCGTGACCGTCGGGCCCGACGACCGCGCCGTCATCCTGCCGAGCGGCGGCACGACGGGGACACCGAAGGGGGTCGTCGGCCTGCATCGCCACTACGTGGCCGCCGGGCTGCAGCTCTACGAGTGGACCAAGTCCGTCAAGGAGCGCTGGGTCGACGTCATCATGCTGCCGCTGCCGCTGTTTCACGTATACGGCAACGTCGGCGTGCAGCCGCTCGCCTTCGTCGGCCCGAACCCGCTCTCGGTGATCCCGAACCCGCGCGACCTGGACGACCTGTTGAAGACGATCAAGCAGGTCAAGCCGGCGTTCTTCAACGGCGTGCCGACGCTCTACAACGCCATCCTCAACCACAAGGCCGTTCGCGCCGGGAAGGTCGACCTCAGCTCGATCAAGTGCTGCTTCTCGGGGGCCGCGCCGCTGATGGCGGAAACGAAGAAGCAGTTCGAGGCGCTGACCGGCGCGCGCATCATCGAGGGCTACTCGCTGACCGAAGGCATGATGGCGTGCTGCGTGAACCCGGTGCAGGGCACGCAGAAGCTCGGCTCGATCGGCATGCCGGTGTCCGACGTCGAGGTGCGCATTGTCGACGCCGAGAACGGCGAGCGTGAGCTGCCGGCCGGCGAGGTCGGCGAGATGATCCTCCGCGCGCCGCAGCACATGGCGGAGTACTGGAACAACCCGCTCGAAACCACCGAGACGCTCCGCCTGCACGGGCCTGGCGGCCCGTGGATCTACACCGGCGACCTGGCCTACATGGACGACGACGGCTACCTCTTCATCGTCGATCGCAAGAAGGACATGGTAAAGACCAGCGGCTTCCAGGTGTGGCCGCGCGAGATCGAAGAGGTGCTGTCGGCCCATCCCGCGGTGCTGGAGGTCGGCGTCGCCGGGATTCCCGACGCCGCCAAGGGCGAGGTGGCCAAGGCCTGGGTCGTGCTGCGCGCCGGCCATCGCGACACCGCCGAGGACCTGCGCGCCTACTGCAAGGAGCGGCTGGCGCCGTACAAGGTGCCGGCGCGCGTCGAGTTCCGGACCGAACTGCCCAAGACCATGGTGGGCAAAGTCCTCCGCCGGGCCCTGGTGGCAGGCGAAGCGAAGACGTAAAGGCCAATTCCCAGGCCGCGGTGTCAAACAGGTAGCTGACGATGCTTCGCGGTGTGGCTTGCGGCGTCCTGTCCGTCTGGTGCCTGAGCTGCGCCGCGCGGCCGACGGTCGTCAGCCCGCCGGCGCCCGCGGTGTCGGCCGCGGAACTCGCCACTGCAGACGCCCTCGTCAACGAGGGGTGCTACCGCTGCCTGCTTGAAGCGCACCACATTTACGAGAAAGGGGCGCGGCGCGAGGAACTGTTCGAAACGGCGCTGCTGCTGGCCTTCCGCGAGAAAGAGCTCGGGCTCGACGCGGCGCCCTGGGTTGAGAAGGCGCGGCCGCTGGCCACCCCCGAGACTTCGACCTACCTCGACATCGTCTCGGCCATCGCGTGGATACCCGCCGTGTCGGCGCCCGACTTCGAGCCGCCGGCGCGTCCTCCTGCGGCCGTCATAGACGACTGGCTGGCCTGGCTGCGGACCTCCCCCACCGCCCTCAATCGCTACGCGGAGCTGGCGCTGCTCTGTTCAGGTCGCGGCGGCAACGCCCCCCGGGACTTCGATGCCGATCGACCGCTGCTGCAGTACCGGCTGGGTATCTGCGGGCTGGCTCAGCGGGCGCAGCTCGATTCGGCATTCGCCGCCAGCCCGCGGTTCGCCGAAAGCGGGTTCTTCCTCGCCCGCTACGAGATGACCAACTCGGGGTACGCCGGGGCGCAGGTGACGCGGGCGCTGCCGCTGCTGCTCGCGGCCCATGAAGCCATTCCAGAATCGCCGACGATCACGGTGACGCTCGCCGCCGTGTGGAGCGGCCGCAAGGAGTACGCGCGCGCGCTGGCGCTCTATGACGAGGTGCTGGCCGTCCGTCCCGAGCAGCGGGATGCGCTGCTCGGTCGCGCCACCGTGCTCACCTACCTCGGACGTCCCGAGGATGCGATGGCGTCAGCCACGCGGATGATCGAACTCGGGACTTGGTACCTCGGCGACGCGTACTACTGGCGCGGCTGGAATCGCTACGGCACCGGGCAGCTCGAGGCGGCGGCGTCTGACGTCGCAGAAGCGAGGAGGTATCGCGCCGGCAGCGACCTGCTGACGCTCGCCGGGATGATCGCCTACGACCAGCAGCGCCGCGAGGACGCGCACCGCGACTTCACGCAGGCGCTCCGTACCAACCCGGAGAATTGCCCGGCCCGCTGGTACCTCGGGTTGATGGAAGTGGACGAGCGCGACTGGCCGAACGGGCTGCGGGAATTCAGCGACGCCACCAGCTGCTACCGCGCGGCGGTCTCGGCCATCGAAGCCGAAACGGATGCGCCCGACCTCTCGCCTGAAGCGCTGGCGCAGCAGCAGGAGGATCGCGCGCGGCGGCTGGCCGACAGCCAGCGCCAGGTGGCCCGGTCGGCGCTGAATGCGGCGCTGCTGGCGCTGCAGGTCAACGACACCAATACGGCTGCCGGCTTCGCTCAGGTGGCCGCCACGCACGAGCTGACGAAGGAACGCGCCGAAGGCGTGCTGCGTCGCGCCGGCGTCAACCCGCCAGCGGCGTCACCCTGATCCCCGCGTCCTCGAGGGTCCGCCGCACGCGGCCCGCGAGCGCTGCCGCGCCAGGTGTATCACCGTGCAGGCAGATGGTGTCGGCACGCACCGTCTTGCGCGTCACGAGCGCCAGGGCATGGGCGGCGACCTCCTCCGGGTCGTGAATCACGGCTCCCGGCTCGCCGCGCGGCACCAGCGATCCATCCGGACGATACGCGCGGTCGGCGAAGACCTCCGACGCGGTGCGCAGCCCGGCGCGCTTCCCGGCCTCGAGCAATCGCGATCCGGCAAGCCCGAACAGGATGAGCTGCGGATTCGTGGCGTGAACGGCGGCAGCAATCGCATCTGCCACGACGTCGTCGCGGGCGGCCATGTTGTACAGCGCCCCGTGCGGCTTGACGTGCCTCAGCGCGGCGCCTTCCTCCGCCGCAATCGCGGCAAGCGCGCCGATTTGTGATGACACGAGCGCCCGGATTTCGGACGGCTGCAGGAACATCTCGCGGCGGCCGAAGTGCGCGCGGTCGGCGAACGACGGATGCGCGCCGATGGCCACGCCGTGCTCGATGGCCAGGCGCACCGTCTGGCGCATGACCGCGGGAGAGCCTGCATGGACGCCACACGCGATGTTCGCGGAGGTGAGGTGCGGCAGGAAGGCCGCATCGGGACTCGTCGAAGCTGTGCCGTTGTGCTCGCCGACGTCGCCGTTGAGGTCTATCGACTCAGCCATGGCTGGCTTGGCTGAAAACACCCTTGTAATTCTTGCCACACTCCTGAGGTGTGAGCTCGGGCGAGGAATGCGAATTCCTTAGGAAAGTCGAGCGGCATACCGGTTGCCGTCTGCATGGGCGTCGGCCTGTGGTTTACGGCAGGGCGCCGTAAATGCTGGGGGGAGCCAGGCCGGCATTCCTGGGCGGGGCGTCCTTCGGGACGCCCCCTCCGGTCTACACCTTCCGGCTGAAGCCGGAAGCCACTTCAGACCCCAGCGCCTTCCGGATACTCCAACGCCAGCTTCAGCTCACGCGCCAGCGAGTCAACCGTCGTGCCGCTGCGCTTCCACGCGCCTTCGGTTTCGAAGCGCGTGTCGCCGATACGGCGGCCCCACGGCGCAATCACGCGGCCGATGGCGCGGAAGTCGGTGCGGTCGGCATGCTCCTGGTCGAGACGACGCACCACGTCGGGCGCAACCCTGATGAACGCGCGCAGCGCCGCCGCCGACTTGATGCTGTACTTCCGGCCGCCCCAGGCGGCGCCGAAGACCACCGACACCTGCTTGAAGTAGTTGACGAAGAACTTGCGCGACTCCTCGCGGAAGTCGGCCGCCTTCCGCGGCCCGCCGAACGCATCGCCGGAAAACAGCTTCTTCAGTTCCTGCGCGAGCGGCGCCTGGGCGACGCGGCCCCGGCCGACGCCCAGCAGCTTGATCTCGCCGTGCAGGGGCGAATCCTCGCGGTCGTTGAGCGCCCGCACCACGTCATGCGCCGCCGCCAGCGCATCGTCGCGATAGAGCTGCCGGCCCGACAGGCTGACCAGGTGCGACGCGTTGAGGCGCGTGTGCTTCGCGTTGATGGTGACGAACATCTGGACGACGTGATCCTCCGGCAGGCGATCGAAGATGATCGCCGGCACCGAGAAATCGGCGTCGCGCAGGTTGTCGATGTCGGCGTGCAGCGCGAGCAGGCGGTGCTGGCCGTCGATGGCCCGCAGGATGCCCTCACGCTCGGGGACCTTGAGCCTGCCGACCACGGCGCCCGACTCCACCGGCTCGAAGGCCAGCTTCTCATCGCACGAGATGATGACCGCGCCGGGAATCGAGGGCAGGTCGCGCGCCTGGCGGCATTGCTCGTAATACTGGACGAGTTCGTCGATCTTTCGCCTGATGATCTGGCGCTGGTAAGCCTTCTCGCTCGAGGCAATCCGGCGTTCGAGCAGGTCCCAGTTCACCTTCGAGGGAACCTTCTTCTTCGCCCCGCGGACGCCGGCCTGGCTGGTGTCGCCGTAGTTCAGGACCTCGAAACGAACGAGCTTGTCGATGTCGCTGGCAGTCAGCGATGCCTGGTAGAACTGGACGCCGAACTGCTGCATGCGAATGGCAGCTACGCTAATCATGTGAAGTGGCGAATTGTAGCCAGTGGCCGCGCCTGCGACCAACGGTTTTTTCGTTGTTTGTTTGCGTTTTCGCGCGAAACTGCGCAGCCCCGCGCGCGCATCCGACAGGTAGCCAAGGAGTTAGCTCCTGCCGAGCTAGGTGGCGGTCGTTTGGGCGGCTGACCGGGGCGGCGGCGCCGCCACCAGCCGATCCTTCATCCTGGCGACCGCAAACATCAGCCCGGTGAAGAGAACGAAGGCGAGCAGCGTTTCGTTGAACGGGAGCCGCCTGTGCAGCGGCAGCGTCAGCACCCCGTAGACGATTTCCACGTGAATCCAGTAGATGAACAGCGAGGCGCGGCCGAGGTATTCCAGGGCGGCCGACGGGAGCGGCAGGCGGCACCACGCATAGGCCATTGGGACGGCGGCCATCAGGATGCCGAGCCGGATGAAGAAGAATGTCGGTGAGCTCGTCCAGAAGCTGCTGGCGGCGTAGATCGACGGCAGCTGCGCAGCGCCATAGCCGGCCAGCCCCACGACGACGCCGAGCACCAGGAGGCCGAGGTTGGCCCGCAGTTCCTCACCCGCGCGCTGCGCGGCGTCGAGCCAAAGTCCGACGACTCCGCCGGCGAGCAGGAACGCGGCCCAGGGGAACAGCGTGAAGGTCGTTCGGCCCGGGATCGGCCGCAGGTAGGCTTCCAGCCGGTCCGGCAGCGGCGCCAGGGCCGCGCTCTCACGCACGATCGGCGTCAGCATGGCCACCGCGACGGTGGCCGCGGCGAAACAGACAACCCGCCCCACCCGCGATCGCCCCCAGCCCCACAGCAGCGCCCCGCCCAGCATGGCCAGCCCCATGACGTTCAGGATGTCGACCTTGAGGAGCGAGTTGAGTCCGCCGCCAGAGATGAGCCACGACTGGAAACGGAAGAGGAAGGCCAGGCCGAAGATCTGCCAGCCGCGCCGGCGCGCCAGCGCAGCGACCTCCTCGTCCGGCTTCCCCTTGCGCTGGCGCGATCCGGCCGCCAAGGCGAGGGCGATGCCGGCAAGAAAGAGAAACGCCGGGGCACCGAACCCGGCTATCACCATCAGGTCGCCGTACCAGGGATGCGTGCGGTCTTCGAGCCGCATCCACGAATCCAGCGTGTGCGCCTCGATCATGATCAGCACGGCGATGCCGCGCAGCCAGTCGAGGTAGCCGCGCCTATTCACGGGTGATGGTGAAGCGCGTCGTGAACTGGATGTCCTGCCGCATCGAATTCCACGCGGAGCAGTACTTCTCGCGTGACAGGTCGATGGCGCGCTCGACGGCTTCGTCCGGCACGTTGCCCGTCAACTGGAAATGGATGTCGATCGAGGTGAAGCGCCGCGGCGGATCGGCGGCACGCTCGCCCGAGAACGAGGCGCGCAGCGCCTGCAGCGGGTGCCTGCCCTTCTGCAGGATCAACACGACGTCGATCGCCATGCAGCCGGCCACCGACGAAGCCATCAACTCCATCGGCGAGGGGCCCATCACGCCGTCACCGTCGAGCACAAAGGCGTTCGAGCCGGTGGTGACGCCGAACTGCTGCCGTTCGGACCAGACGATGTCGGCGGTGAGCGGGGGCTTGGGATCGGACATCGGCGACCGGATCGCAGCAAGGCTACTGCGACCCGGCCCGCCAATCAAATCGATGGCGCCCCGTAAAGGGGCGCCCTACTAGCGAGTGCCCGTCTGGATGGGAATCGTCCAGAAGTAGATCGTGCGGCCGTTGATATTCTCGGTCGCGATCGGCTTGGCGTCGCCCATGTCGAACGCGTGCGACACGATGCGCGTGCCCGGCTTCAGCTCACGGTTCAGCTTCGGCAGCAGCTTCAGGTTGAGCGACGGCAGCAGGTACAGCGTCACGACGGTCGCCTCGCTGATGTCGGTCGTGAACAGGTCCTGGTTCAGGAAGCGGACCTTGTCGGTGACCATCTCCTTCTGCGCGTTGGCGTTCGCCTCGCGAATCCGCTGCGGGTCGATGTCGATGCCGATGCCGCGCGCGCCGTAGGTCTTGGCCGCCGTCACCGGGATGCGGCCGTCGCCGGACCCCAGGTCGTAAATCACGTCGTTGGCGCCGACCTTCGCCAGCTTCAGCATCGCGTCAACGACCTCCTGCGGGGTCGGCACGAAGATGACGTCGGGCGTCCGGGTCGGCGCCTGCGCCGCGGGAGCGGCCTGGCCCGCCAGGGCCGGCGCCGCCGCCAGCGCGACGAGCGCCACCATCACTAGCAGTCTGCGAACTCTCATCAAGCCTCCTCCGAAGGATGGGCGATTCTAATCCGATCTCCGGCTCTCAGACGACAAGCCCGGCCATTTGGACCATTTTCGATTTGGGACTTGGGA
>JBFWUM010000036.1:28813-44956 GCA_050247255.1 Vicinamibacterales bacterium
CCGGCCGCGCAGCGGATCGGTGTGCTGTCGTACGAGGAAACGCAGGAGATGGCCGAGGCGGGCGCGAAGGTGTTGAACGCGCAGGCCGTCGAGTTTGCGAAGGAGAAAGGGATCGCGATCTACGCGCGGGCGACGGCCGGGCCGCTGCCGGGCGCCGATCCCTCGTCCGACGGGACGGTCGTCCGCAAGTCGCCGCCGCGCCTGCCGGGCACGGTCGTCGGCGTGGCCAGCGAGAAGGACGTCATCGTCCTCGAAGCCGAGGCCGATAGAACGGCGCTGCTCACGCTGCTCGACGAGCGCAGTGTCGCCGGCAAGCAGCTGCACGCCTTCGGCGATCGGACGACGCTGGTGATCTCGAGGGAGAACCTGCACGACGAGGCGAAGCTGCGCGAGGCGCTCAGCGGGCGGCTCGGCAGCGACGCCAGGCTGGTTGACGGTCTGGCGGCGGTGAGCGCGGTCGGCGCCGGGATCAATGCGACCTATGCGAACGTCCGCGCCGGGGCCGAGGTGCTGCGCGAGCAGGGGATCTCCCCGCGCGGCGTCGCGACCTCGTCATTCCGTATCACCTGGCTGCTGCCGCGGGAGCGCACGGAGGAAGCCGTGCGCGCGCTACACGCGCGCTTCATCGAGCAGTCGCGTCCCCTTCTCCCGTAGTGTCCGGCTTCAGCCGGACCAATTCCGGATACTCGCGCGTCATGCAGTCGGGGCAGACGGCGTGGCTGAAGTCGGCCTGGCTGTTGGCGGCGACGTACTGCTCCAACTGGTTCCAGTAGCCGCCATCGTCGCGGATCTTCTTGCAGAAGGAGCAGATCGGCAGCAGGCCGCGCAGGATCTTGACGCGCGCCAGCTCGCGCTCGAGCGCCCGCTCGAGCCGCGCGGCACGGCGGCGCTGACGGCCGGTGCGCCACTGCACCAGGCCGATGATCGCCAGGCCGGCCAACGCGGCGGCGCCGAACCGCGCCCACGCCGTTTCGTACCAGAACGGCTGCACGATGACGGTCGCGCGCAGCGGCTCGCTCCACCCAGCCTCGCCGGTGCCAGGAACCCGCGCGGCGACCTCGAGCCCCCACTCGCCGGCGGCAAGGTTCTCGACGCGCAGCTCGGAGCTGGCCTGCGGCGCCGACCATCGGTCGCCCAGCGAGGGCATGCGGGTCCGGTACTCCACCGTCACCGGGCGCGGCCACGGCGCGCTCCACTGCAGCGTCAGGCCGCGCTCCTCCGCCGGCAACGTGATCGGCCCGTCAGCGAGGCGCGACGCATCGCGACGCCAGAAGACCCTCAGCGGCGCATCCGGTAGCGCCGGCTCTGACGCGCTGAAGTGCGCGAGCCCGCCGGCGGTCCCGGCAAACACGTCCCCGGAAGGCAACACGACGAGGGCGAGCGGGTTCGTCTCCTCCGCCAGCAGACCGTTGGCAACGGTGTAGACGTCCCAGCGGCCGTCGCTGTACCGGCTGATGCCTCTCGACGTCCCCACCCAGATCGCGCCGTCCGGCGCAGCCGCCAGCGATGACACGCGGGCGCCCTGCAGCGGTTCCGGCGCCAGCGTCTGCCACATGCCGCCGTCGAGAGCGGCCAACCCGCCGCCGCCGCCAACCCACACCCGGTCTGCGGCTTCGAGGATCACGAACGGCGAGGCGATGGCCGGCGGCGGTTCGGGAAGCGACAGGCGCTCGAGCGAGCCCGCTCGATACGCCGCCAGCCCGCGCGGCGTGGCGACCCAGAGCTCCCCAGTGCGCCGCCAGGCGAGATGGCGCACGTTGACGTCCGGCAGCAGCCCGTTCAGCTGCAGGTGCGGACGCCATTCCCCGGAGGCAATGCGCACGAACAGGCCGGCCTGCTCCGTCGCTGCCCACCATTGCCCGTCAGGCGCGCGGACGATCGCGTTGATCGCTCCCGCGTTGACCGACAGCGAGAACACACGACGGAACGGGCCGCCGTCGCGCGATTCGAACAGGCCGCGGCGCGTGCCGGCCCAGATCACGCCGGGCTCGGGCTCGACGGTGGAGCGCACCTCCTCGGCCAGACCCTCGCGCGTGCCGAAAGACGTCAGGCGCCCTCCGTCCCATCTCCACACGCCGCGCCCGGGCACCGCCGCCAGGAAGCCGCGCTGCGTGCGCGAGAAGCCGACGGGCGCCACCGGCGCCGGCTCGCGGGGATCGGTCCAATAGGGGCGGTGCGACCAGGCGCCGCCGAGCCACTGCTGCAGACCGAGGCCGGCAAACCCGATCCAGACGCCGCCGGTGCGATCGCCGGCGATGGTGTTGATCGTCCCCGGCGTCACGCCGTTGTCCGGGCGCCAGTACTGGAGGCGCGAGCCGGGTTGGCCGAACGCAATCCGGCCACGTTCGCCGCCGAGCCAGATGCGGCCGTGGACGTCTTCGCCGATCGCGTGCACCGGGCCGCCGTCCCATCCGTCGAGCGGCACCAGCTGCCAACGGCCGCCGCCCCGCGGCAGTCGCCGCAACCGGCCGTCCTCTGTTGCCGTCCAGACGTCGCCGGCGCGCGTCACGCGCATGGCCGCCACCGCCGACCCGATCGCGCTGCCGGTCAGCGGAGGGCGAAGCGCGTCGCGCACTTCGCGGACGCCGTCCTCGCCTCCAGCCAGCACGGTGCCGTCGGTTGTCGTCCCGAGCACGAGGATGCGCGGCGCATCCTGTGCGGTCAGCTTCGCCCACCGCCGGTCAGAGCCGTACTCCCAGACGGCTCCGAGCGTGTCGGCCGCGACCAGGCGCCCCGACGCGTCTTCGGCGACGGCGCGGAACGTCACCGGCGTCGGGATGCGCGACCAGGCGCGCCCGTTCCACGACACCACGGCGTCGTCGCCGGTGGTGTGGATGCCGCCGCCCCGTCGATCGGCAACGGCATAAAACGGACCCGAGAGCGGCGCATCCGGCGCCGCCGGCACGCGCTCGACGATGTCGCGCTCGACGCGGGCGATGCCATCAAGCGTCAGGATCCAGACAACGCCCTCGCGATCCTCGTGCACCGCCGTCACGGTGGACTGCGGCAGCTCGCGTGAGCCGGTGTCGCGGCTGAAGGTGCGGAAGGCGCGAAGCGGCGCCGCGTCGGCCGCGGCATCCTGCGCCTGTGCCGCGAGCGGCGCGGCGAGGCCCAGGCTCACGGCCAGCGCACCCCTGAGGAAGACCTGCATGATGGGAGGAACGCTGATCTTACAGCTAGAATCGCGGGCATGAACGAGGTGCCGCTCTTCGACAGCTGGGATCGCCTTGGCCCCCTGCTGCTGCCGTTCCTGGTTCGCTGCGGCGCCGCGGCCGTGTGCGGCGCGCTCATCGGCATCGAGCGCGAACTGAAGAACAAGCCGGCCGGCTTCCGCACCAACATCCTGATCTGCGTCGGGGCGTCCGTCTACATGTGCGTCGGGCTCCTGCTCACCGACGCCACGAACAACCCTGGCATCGATCCGACCCGCATTGCCGCGCAGGTGGTGACCGGCATCGGCTTCCTCGGGGCGGGCGCCATCATCCAGGACGGCGGCCGCGTGACGGGGCTGACAACGGCGGCCACCATCTGGGTGGTGGCCGGGATCGGCCTGGTGGCCGGCGCCGGGTTTCCGGTGCTGGCGGTGGTGTCGGCGGCCCTGGTGCTACTGACGCTGGCGGTACTGGGCGCGGTGGAACGACGGTATCTGGATTAGTAACGCCCCGAGCGCGCGGGCGGCGCGCGCAAGGCGATCGCGGAAGGTCGGCCGCGGCAGCAGGTTGACGCGCGCGCCCGGCCCCTGCCGTCGATCCACCGGCGAGAGGTGCGCGAAGTCGTCTCGATACTGCGCCGGCGCGGCGACGATGGCGGCAATGCCGGCCATCGTGGATGCCGCACGGCGATCGCCGTGCGGAAAGAGGCGGCAGAACTCGTCGACGGTATCGATCGGGTCGTGGCCGATGGCGCTGGCGTAGGCGCGCACCCAGGCGCGGGCATAGAGACCGCGCGGCCAGCCGCTCACGTCATTCTGCTCGAAGGCGTCGAGCATGTCGCGGGCGATGCGGGTATCGCGGGCGACAGCGTCGAGGGTAATGCCGCTGCGCTCGCGGCGGCGGCGGAGGCGGGTCACGAACAATTCCTGGGGGGTCATGCCTGACGCCCCCAGCAATTCGCGCGCCTGACGAGCCGATTCGGTCCGGCGAGCGCTAGCCGTTCAACCGCGAGGACTTACCTGCGATCGCAAAATCTGTGATCGCCGCGGCTGTTGCAGAAACGTCCACGGCGATCACCGGATCGTGTTTCAAAAGCTACAACTGCGGGACCGTGCCGGTGAGCAGGGACGCCAGCTGCGCCGGCGCAAACTGGAGGCCGGTGTAGAACGGGCCGAACTCGGCGAACTTGGCGCTCGCCTCGTCAAAGCGCATCTCGTAAATCAGCTTCTTGAACACCAGCGGGTCGCGCGCAAACAGGTCGACGCCCCACTCCCAGTCGTCGTAGCCAATCGAGCCGGAGATCACCTGCGTGACCTTGCCGGCGTAGGTGCGGCCGATCATGCCGTGCTCGCGCATCATCGCCGCGCGCCGCTCGAACGACTCGCTGTACCAGTTCAACGTCTCCCCGCGCCGCTTGTTCATCGGGTAGAAGCAGACGTACCGCTGGTTCGGCAGGTCGAGAAACAGCCGCGAGGTGACGCGCTGCCGCTGTGACTCCATCTCGGCGTCGAAGGCCGCCTCGAAGTCGTCGCTCCCCGGCTTGAACTTCGCGCCGAGCTGCTCGTGAATCTTCGCGGTCATCTCGTACATGCCAAGCTCGACGATCGACACATACGACGTGGCCGGTTCGAGCCGCTCGTGCAGCGCCGTCCGCGACAGCTGGAGCTGCGCCTGCGCCAGCTCCTCGAAGTTGCGGCGGAAGCAGATCACCATCAGGTCGGCCTTGTGGCCGAGCACCTGGACGTAGGCGGTCGCGCCTGCGTCCGGGACCGCGAGCGCGGCCACCGCCTCGTCGGCCAGACGCCGGACCGCCTCGGGCGACTCCCCACGCAGCCGATCCCAGCGGACGCGGTACATGAGGTGCAGCACGCTCCAGCCTTCAAGCGTCTCGGGAACGAACGGGTTGTGCATATCGACGATGGTAGCTGGGTTGCTGGGTGGCTGGGTAGCTGGGGTCACTCGTGGGGGCCGGCTTCAGCCGGCCCGAGCAGCGGCAGTACTTCCTCTGCCGCCCCCGCGATCGCGATGTCGACGAGGCCGGAGGCCGGCGTCGCGTCGAGATTCACTTCCGCCGTGAACGCGCCGCGGCGGCGCGCCTCGTGGACGAGGCCTGCGGCGGGATAGACAACTGACGCGGTGCCGACGGTAAGGAACAGATCGCAGGCGGTTGCCGCCGTCGCGGCGGCGATGTCGTCGGCATCCAGCGACTCGCCAAACCAGACGACCGCCGGGCGCGCCAGCGCGCCGCACGACGGGCACCGGGGCGGCAGGTCGGGCAGCGGCACGCGCTCGTCGCGCCAGCGGCCGGCGCCGCACCGCCGGGCGCACGACAGCTCCCAGATGGATCCGTGCAGCCGCGTCAGGCGCTCGGTGCCGGCACGGACGTGCAGGTCGTCGACGTTCTGCGTGATCACGCTGCAACCGGGTCTCTCGCGCGACCAGCGGGCGATGACATCGTGCGCCGCGTTGGGGCGGCACCCCGCGATCGTCTCCCGCCGCCACGCGTACCACTCCCACACCAGCTGCGGGTCGCGCGCGAACGCCTCGGGTGTGGCGAGATCCTCCGGGCGATACGTGCGCCACAGGCCGCCGGCGCCGCGAAACGTCGGCACGCCGCTCGCGGCCGAGACGCCGGCGCCGGAGAGGATGGTCAGGCGCTGCGCCTGCCGGAGGCGCTCGGCGAGCGCCGCAACCGACACGCGTTACTCCGTGGTCACGCGCCGCGGGACCGCGGCGCCGGCGTAGATGCCGTTGAAGAGCAGCTTGAAGGTCCCGTGCGACTGGGCTCGAAACGTGATCTCGGGGCCGAACAACACCACGCGCCCTTTTCCGAGGCGCACCTCCAGCGCGGCGACGCCGCCCTCGAGCACGTCCTGGCCCCAGGCCCAGCCGCTGCGAAGCGGCGCAGCGGTATCGAACCAGGCGATCGGCGTCACCTCTGCCTCTGCGCCGGCGCGAATCCGGAAGACGGGGCTGTTGTCGAACATCACGTCGACCGCCGGCGGCAGCCCGTAGGCCAGCGGCTGCTGCGGATCGACGCGAACGCGCAGGATCGAGCCGGGCACGTAGTAGCGCTCACGCGGCAGCGGATCGGTGATGTTGCTGACTGGCAGATCGAGGTTCGTGGCAATCGACGTCGCCTGGCCGATGGCGAGCAGCGTGCCGCCGCGCTCGACGAACGCGTGCAGTTCCGCGGCCAGGCGTGCCGGCCGCGCGGAGCTCGCCAGGATCAGGACATCGGCCGCCGGCAGGCGTGCCGCCACGGAATCCGGCGTCACCACCTCGAACGGGAACTCGAAGCGTTCGAGCAGCCACCTGATCCAGCCGCTTTCCGGCGTGCCGCTTGGTTCGTCCCACAGCGCCACGCGCACCGGCCGGAGCTGCCGCATGTCACCCCGCGGCGGAGCCGCGACACCGGTGAACCGCAGGCCCAGATCAGCGGCCGCCTGCTGCAGCAGCGGGCGCGTCGACGGTCGCGCACGGATGAAGATGTCGCCGGCGGAGCGATCCGCGGGCCAGGAGACCTCACCGCCCGCCTGCAGCAGCCGATTGAGCGCGACGAAGGCATCGTTCTGCCGGTGACTGAGCAGATACCCCACGGGCTGATCGACGCCGTCGATGCCTCCCGCAGGAGGGGTCGCCAGTCCGGTCACGCGTTCGAAGGGACCGTCGAACGCGTCGAGGACGCGATCGAACGCCACCCCCATCTGGAACGCCAGCGTCCACCCGGCGTTGTCGTACGGCGGCGTCGGCGGCGCTCCCGGCGACGGCACGTCGTCGGGATGATCCTGCGGCTCGAACATGTCGAGCACGTGAGGCCGAAAAGCCTGCGCGGTTCGGATGACGAAGGAACCCTCGGGGTACGTCCGGCCATTCACCACGAACGCCGCGGTGGCGCGCTCGACGGTCACGCCGGTCCTGATCAGCGCGTTGACGAACTTCGTCGCCGTCAGAAAGTCCGGCTGGTCCGGCGGCAGGATGTAGCCGCGCGGGTCGCGGGCGTCGAGATCGCCAGGCGCCGCCTCGCGATGCGGCGACGGCGTCCACGAATCACGGCTGCCGCGCTCGATCGAGTTGCGCCCCATCCGGTAGATGTTCAGCAGCAGCGTCTCGCGGTAGCGGGACGCGGCATCGAGCACGGCCCAGTTCGCGGTCATCGAGTAGTCGATCGACTGGCGGAAGCGCCACGGCTGGGGCGCGATTGGGAACGGCAGGTCAACGCCGGGGACCTGGCGCTCGGCGACGTACGGAACCCGCGTCGGCGTCGGGCTGCCGATCGTCTCGGTGAGCAGCCCGATCTGATTGTGAAAGTACGCGGTCGTGCGCAGGCCGCCGTTCCACCAGGTCGAGTAGTTCGATCCGGTGCGCATGGTGACGCCCGGCTTCTGCTCGGCGGCGAACCGCGCGTGCATGGCGGCGCCCAGCAGATCGATGCTGACCGGGATCAGGGGATCGAACCGGTAGTTGAACGGGCCGCGGAACGGCGGCGCGAACATTACCGTGCCCGCCGGGCCGGTCTGGTGATGGTTGTAGACGATCTGCGGGAACCACTGCTGGTAGAGCACGCGGTTCATGTTGATCGTCTCGGCCTGCGTCGACATGTAGAAGTCGCGGTTGTTGTCGTGGCCGACGTACTTCTGGTACAGGCGCGGGAAGCCGGTGAGCGTGCGCTGCTGCGGGATGCGCTCGCGCATGTACCAGTTGCTCACCAGCTCGTGCCCGTCCGGGTTGGCGTGCACCGCCAGCACGATCGTGTCGCGCAGGATCCGCGACGTCTCTGCATCGTCCCGGCTCACGAGCTGGTAGACCAGCTCGATCAGTTGCTGTGACGAGACGACCTCGTCGGCGTGGAGCCCGCCGTCGATCCAGACGACCGCGCGCCCTTCGGCCGCCAGCGCCCGCGCCTGGTCTTCGCTGAGCCCCTCGGCGCGCGCCAGCCGCCCGGCAATCTCGCGGTATCGATCCAGCCGTGCGGCGTTCTCGGGCGCGGTGATGACCGCCATCCACTGCGTCCGCCCTTCCTCGGTGCGGCCGATGTCGACCAGGGAGAGGCGATCCGACTCGCGGTCGAGCTGCTGCCAGTAGTCTTCGAGCTGGGCATAGGTCGCGAGGAAGTAGTCGTCGCCGATGTTGGCGCCCCACTGGTCGCGCGGCGAGGTGACGCGCGTGCCGACCTGCGAGCGCGCGGTGGCGGCTGCCAGCGCCAGCAGCACGACCCCGACAGCGATGAGCGAGGCGCGGCGGACCATCCCGCGCCAATTGTAGCGACTCGGTGGTGGATGGTGGATGGGCCAGTGATATCGTCGCCGATGTGAAGGTGGCGACATGGAACGTCAACGGCATCAGGGCGCGGCAGGTCGAGGTACAGGAATTCCTCGACCGTGAAATGCCCGACGTCCTCTGCCTGCAGGAGATCAAGGCCGCCGTGGATCAGCTGCCCGTCTGGCTGTGCGATGTCGAGGGCTACTGGTGCTACTGGCACGGCGGGAAGGGCTACTCCGGTGTCGGCCTGCTCGTCAGCAAGCGCTGGTGCCCTGAGCGGCCGGCGTTTCACCACCCTGACTTCGACTTCGAGCATCGCATCGTGTCGGTCCGGCTGGCGGAGGCGACGGTCGCATCAATCTACGTGCCGAACGGTGGCAAGGACTTCCCGGCCAAGATGCGCTTCCTGGAAGCGATGAACGCCTATGCCGCCCAGTTCGCGGCGGCCGGCCATCCGCTGGTGATGTGCGGCGACTTCAACGTGGCGCGGACCGACACGGACGTCCACCCCAAGGAGCGGCGGCCGAACATCATCGGCCAGCGTCCCGACGAGCGCGCGCTGATCGAGCAGATCCTGGGCCATGGCCTCGTCGACGTGCACCGCATCTTCGAGCCGGGCAATGCCGACCTGTTCACGTGGTGGGCGCCGTGGCGCAGCATGAAGCAGCGCAACATCGGCTGGCGCCTCGACTACGTCTTCGCCAGCCGCGCGCTCGCCGACAAGGCCGCGTCATGTGTCGTGCAGCGGGAGTTCGGCACGAGCGATCACGGCCCCGTGATCGCCACCTTTCACCTTTGACCTTTGACCTTCGACCTTTAATCTTCGACCTTCGACCTAGGCGCCTTCCGACCACGAGGCAGCGAGATCCTCGCCGGCGGCCAGGTGGTTAAGGGTGAAATCGGCCGCGCGAATTGCCTCCTTGAGCAGGTCGGCATCGAGCGAGCGGCCGGTGTTCCGGCACATACGCGCCGCCTCGACGCGCACGAGCGCCAGTGCGGCGTCGAGGCCGCGGATGATGGCGACGATGCCGCGCCCCTGGTAGGCGGTCCAGTTCGCAAACGCCTTGGCGGCCAGGTAGCGGGTCAAAGGCCGGTCGAACTGCCGCCACTCGGGCAGGACCAAACGCGCGTAGGCCTCCTCGAGGCCCTCTTCGTCGGGCGGCGGCAGGAGGTCATCGGGAATCGCCTTCACCACCACGCTGCGCGCGGCGAGGCTGGGCGCCAGCGCGTCATGCGGGCTGGCAGCTACGCGCTCGCCTGGCAGCGCTGCCACCGCGCGGGCCAGCGGCATCGCCGCCGGGTTGAAGTCGCGCAGCAGCTGCGCATCCCTGGTCAGCGTGGCGATCACGTCGTCCGCGGTTGCCCCCGGAACCGCACAACGCGCCACCATGTGCCGTTCCCAGGTGTCGTAGCCCTCCAGATCCATCAGCATGCGCGGGTGCAGCAGCGGCGGCCACTCATCGTCCCCAACCGTCAGCCCCTCGTAGTCCATCGCCGGGAACGCCGGCGGCGCCTCGATGATCTCCGTGTCGACATCGTCCCGGAAGAGCGACGCGGCGGCCGTCGGGCAGAAGTGCGTGAGCGACACGAACGTGCCGCGCCGATCGCGCACCGCCAGCCGGGGGAAATGGCGGCACGTTGCCGGGAGATGCGATTCCCCCGCATCCCGGTGGACCACGCACAGCGAGGATCCGCGATGGTAGAAGACGCAGTCGCCCGTAGCGGTGCGCGCCAGCATGGCCGCAGCGTCTTCCGGCAGGTCGTCGCCGGTGATGAGCGGCGGATCGTCCGCATAGGCGGGCGCCGCCGGCGCAATGCGCCCCGCCGCCAGCGCCTGCTCGAGCGAGCGGTAGATCGGGAGCTCGACCGGAACGTCCCAATCGGACGAGCAGCAGACGCCCGAGTGCGCGCAGCGATAGTCGGCGTGAAAACTGAGCGCGAACACCCTCACGCATGCATTTTGCACTGAGCGAGGGCATGACCGCCGGACTTCTGCTGCTCACCCTGCTCCAAGGCGCTGCCGCGGCTGCGCCGCCCGCGCCCGTGGTGTCGCAGGTGCTTGCCGCGCAGGTGATGCTCGATCGCGCCGGGTTCTCGCCAGGCGAAATCGACGGCCGCGAGGGGCCGAACGTGCGGCGCGCGACGACGGCGTTCCAGCAGAGCGAACAGCTCGACCCCTCCGGCGCGATCGACGATGCCACGTGGCGACGGCTGCTCGAACGGACGGGCGGCGCGCCGCCGCTCATCAGCTACACGACGGATGCCGCGGACATTGCCGGCCCCTTCATCGGCGAACTCCCGCGCGACCTGATGGCGCAGGCGAAGCTCGAGGCGCTCGGCTACGGCAGCGCGCTGGAAGCGCTGGCCGAGCGGTTCCACAGCAGCCCGCGGCTGCTGCGCGAGCTCAACCAGCACGCCACGTTCAGCGCGCCGGGTGAGTCGCTGTTCGTGCCGAACGCGGGCACCGCCCTCCCGCCGCTGCTGGCGGACGACATGCTCATCGTCGTGACCAGGCGCACGAGCGCGCTCACGATCGAAGATGCCTCCGGCCGCGTCGTCTTTCACGCGCCGGTCACCAGCGGCAGCGACCATGATCCGCTGCCCATCGGTTCGTGGACGGTCACGACCGTGCAGCGCAATCCGAAGTTCCACTACAACCCGGACCTGTTCTGGGATGCCGATCCGGGCCACTCGAAGGCCACGATCCCGGCCGGGCCGAACAACCCGGTCGGCGTGGTGTGGATCGACCTGTCGAAGGAGCATTACGGCATTCACGGCACGCCGGAGCCGTCGACGGTCGGCCACACGCAGTCGCACGGCTGCGTCCGGCTCACCAACTGGGACGCGCTGCGCGTCGCGCAGTGGGCATGGCCCGGCACCCGGGTGGAGTTCCGTGAATGAGGCGGTTCGAGCGCCGGCGGCTCGAGCGTCTGCGCACGCAACTGCTGGTCGCCGGCGTCGCCTTCTGCGGCGGGGCGCTGCTCGACATGGGACTGACCGCCCGGCTCGCCTGGCAGCAGGAGGACGCCGTCGCGGAGCTGGCGCGCGCACCGGAGCCGCAGCCGGTGGTGGCCACGAGCGGCAGGGTGACGACACCCGAGGAGGTTGCGGACGCAGTCGCCGAGGAACTGCCCGACCGGGGCCTGCTGATGCCGGTGCCCGGGGTCGATCCGGACACGATCTATGACAGCTATGACGATGCCCGGAGCGGCGGGCGGATGCACGAAGCCATCGACATCATGGCGCCGCGCGGCACGCCGGTGGTGGCGGTGGCCGATGGTGAGATCGCGAAGCTGTTCACGAGCCGCGGCGGTGGCATCACCATCTACCAGTTCGATCCCACCGCGACGCTCTGCTACTACTACGCCCACCTCGATCGCTACGCCGACGGGCTTGCGGAGGGTGACCGCGTGACGCGCGGCCAGGTGATCGGCTACGTCGGCAGCACCGGCAACGCCTCGCCCGAGGCGCCGCACCTGCACTTCGCGCTGTTCCGTGTCGGTCCGGAGCGCCAGTGGTGGAAAGGCGAGCCGGTCAACCCCTACCCGCTGCTCGCTAACCCCTAGGATCCGTTCGAGTTAGAGGCCAGTACACAAGTATTACAACCGCGCCCGCGCCGCCTTGCTATCGTGCGATGGCTCTGTTCCATCGACACGACTCCAGGAGGACGTTCAATTGGCGACGCCGACCCTCATGTACGGGCGCAAGTATCAGCAAGGTATGAACTGGATCACGGTCATCGCGATGGCCGCTTTCCACGTCGGGGCCGTTGCGGCCTTCTTCTTCATCGACCTTGGCGCCATTCTCACCGCGGTTGCGCTCTACTTCGTGGCCGGCATGCTTGGCATCGGCATGTCGTACCACCGGCTGCTCACCCATCGCAGCTACAAGACGACGAAGCCGATTGAGTACTTCCTGACCTGGTGCGCGACGCTGGCGCTCGAGGGCGGCCCGATCTTCTGGGTGGCGACGCACCGCGTCCACCATCAGAAGTCGGACCGCGAGGGCGACCCGCACACGCCGCGCGAGGGCGGCTGGTGGGCGCACGCCGGCTGGATCATCTTCGGTAAGGCGATGCACCACGACGCCACGGTCCTGGCACGCTACGCGCCCGACCTGTGCCGCGACAAGGTGCACGTCTGGTTCTCCAAGTGGCACTGGACGTCGAACGTCATCGTCGGCCTGGCGCTGCTCGCCTTTGGCGGCATTCCCTACGTCCTCTGGGGCATCTTCTTCCGCACGACGTTCGGCCTGCACTGCACGTGGCTGGTGAACTCGGCGACCCACCTCTGGGGCTATCGCCGCTTCCCCACCAGGGACGACTCGACGAACAACTGGTGGGTGGCCGCGCTCTCGTTCGGCGAGGGGTGGCACAACAACCACCACGCGCACCCGACGTCGGCGCGCCACGGCCTGGTCTGGTACGAGGTGGACCTGAACTGGATGGGGATCAGCCTGCTGCGGACGCTGGGGCTGGCGTGGGACATCAAGACCGCGCGCGTCCGGCAGGCGGTGCCCTACGAGGAGAACGATCGGCTCCTCGTTGACGACGAAGAGGAAGCGGTCGCGTAAGATCTCCCCATGACACGTCGCCAGAAGGCGATCGTCTTTTCGGTCGCCTTCTGCGTCATCCTCGTCGCCGCCGCGGTCTCGCTGAACATCGGCTGGATCGTGGTGACCGCCCGCGAAGTCACCCCGCTCTACGTCATCCTCGGCATCGCCTCGTTCGCGCTGATCATCGCCGGGCTGATCATCTACACGGTGTTCCTGGTGGCCGAGATCCGGCGCAACGAGGAGCACGACACCTTCATCAACGCCGTCACCCACGAGCTGAAGACGCCGATCGCCTCGATCCGGCTGTACCTGGAGACGCTGAAGTCGCGCAGCGTCAGCGACGACCAGCGCCGCGAGTTCTACGACGTGATGCTCGCCGACGCCGAGCGGCTGCACCGCACCGTCGACCAGGTGCTCAAGGCGGGGGGCATCGCCCAGAAGCCGAAGGCGGCCACCCGCTCCCCGGTCGACATGGCGCTCATCGCCCGGGAGTGCGTCGAGCTGGCGCTCGCCCGCCACCACCTCGCGCCGTCGGCCATCACGTTCGAAGCGCACGACAGCGACGTCTTCCCGGTGACCGGCGACCCGGAGGAGCTGCGGACCGCGATCTCGAACCTGCTCGACAACGCCGTGAAGTACTCGGGGGATGCGGTGCGCGTCAGCGTGTCGGTGGCGAGCCCGTCGCCGGACGCGGTCTGGGTGCGCGTGCAGGACCGCGGCGTCGGCATTCCGCGCAAGCAGCTCAAGCGGATCTTCAACCGCTTCTACCGCGTGCAGGCGCGCGGGTTGAAGCAGGTCAAGGGCACCGGCCTCGGCCTCTACATCGTCCGCGCGATTGCGCGCTCGCACGGCGGCCGCGTGTTCGCGCAGAGCGAGGGCGAGGGGCGCGGCTCCACCTTCACCATCCAGCTGCCCCGGGTGGCGCGGTGAGCAGGGTCCTGATCGTCGAGGACGAGCAGCACCTCGCCGACGGCGTCCGCTTCAACCTGGAAGCCGAAGGGCACACCGCGTTCGTCGCCGGCAGCGGCGAAGACGCGCTCGACCTGCTGCTGAACAACCCGCAGGCGGCCGACATCGTGATCCTCGACGTGATGCTCCCGGGCAAGAGCGGCTTCGAGGTCGCCGCCGAACTGCGCGCGAAAGGCTTCTACTTTCCGATCCTGATGCTCACGGCCCGCAGCCGCGAGGAAGACGTGCTCAAGGGGTTCGAGGCCGGCGCCGACGACTACCTGCCCAAGCCGTTCGAGCTGTCGATTCTGCTCGCCCGGCTGAACGGGTTGCTGCGCCGCCGCCGGTGGAACGAGGCCAGGGCCGGATCCGAGCCGGCACCGGACGTGTTCACGTTCGCCGGGCGGACGCTCGATTTCAGCGCGATGCAGGTGCGGGCCGGCGGCGATGCGCACCAGCTGACGCTGATGGAGTGCGAGCTGCTGCGGTACCTGGTCAGGAACGCCGGACAGCCGGTGTCACGCCGCGCCATCCTCGAGGACGTGTGGGGGCTGCACGAAAGCACCGACACGCGCGCCATCGACAACTTCATCGTCCGCCTGCGCCGCTATCTCGAGGATCGTCCCTCGGCGCCGAAGTTCCTGCTCACGGTGCGCGGCGTCGGCTACAAGTTCGTGCCCGACGCCGAATAGGCGGCCCGCCATACAATTGTGGCCACATGGCCGCAAGCGACACCATCGAAGCGGAAGGGCACCTGATCGACTCGGGCCACCTGTCCGCCATCTTCGACAAGATCATCGAGTTCAAGGCGTCCTACGAGATCCTGCACTTCGACATCGGCAAGACCAACGACGACCCGTCGCGGATCGAGATGCGGATCACCGCGCCCGATGCGCAGGTGCTCGAGGACATCCTCCAGCAGCTGACCACCTATGGCGCGCACCCGGTGCGCGAGAGCGACGCGCTGCTCAAGCCGGCCGAGAAGGACCGGTGCGTGCCCGACGACTTCTACTCGACGACCAACCACCGGACCCACGTGCGCATCGGCGGCCGCTGGGTCGAGGTCGAGCAGCAGCGGATGGATGCGGTCATCGCCGTCGCCGGCGGACGCGCGGCCTGCCGCAAGCTGCGCGACATCCGCGGCGGCGAGATGGTGGTCTGCGGCCACGAGGGCATCCGCGTGATGCCGGAGTTCCGTGAGCGCGACCGGCTCGGCTTCGCCTTCATGAGCAACGACGTCTCGTCGGAGCGGCGGGTCGAGGGGAGCGTCTCGCGCATCGCCGACATGATGCGCGAGGTCAAGAAGGCCGGCGGCCGCATTGCCGTGGTGGCCGGCCCGGTGGTCGTGCACACCGGTGGCGTCGAGCACTTCGGCGAGCTGATCCGCCGCGGCTACGTCGACGTCGTCCTCGCCGGCAACGCGCTGGCGGTGCACGACATCGAGTTCGCGCTCTCGGGGACCTCCCTCGGCATCGACCTCGTCGCCGGCGCCCCGGTCGAGCAGGGGCACCGCAACCACATGGCGGCCATCAACACGATCAACCGCGCCGGCAGCATCCGGGCGGCGGTCGAGAGCGGCGTGCTGAAGTCCGGCGTGATGTACGAGTGCGTGACGCACGGCGTGGATTACGTCCTCGCCGGCAGCATTCGCGATGACGGCCCGCTGCCCGACACGATCATGGACCTCGTGCAGGCGCAGGAACGCTACGCCGAAGCGCTGTCGAAGAACGTCCACCTGGTGCTGATGCTGTCGTCGATGCTGCACAGCATCGGCGTCGGCAACATGCTGCCGTCGTGGGTGCGCGTCGTCTGCGTCGACATCAACCCGGCGGTCGTCACCAAGCTGGCCGACCGCGGATCGATGCAGACCGTCGGCGTCGTCACCGACGTCGGGTTGTTCCTGCACCGCCTCGCCGAGAGGCTGCGGTAGGGACTAGGGGGAGGGGGTTGGGGGGAAGGGGGAAGGGCTGTCTCAGGCATCAGGCAGGTGTTTTCGAGGTCTCAGCATGCCTAAGGAATACATAAACCCAGCGTCGCTATTCGCGAGCCAGGAGCTTGGATTCTCGCAGGCGGTCGCAACAAGTGGCGCCGCTCGGACTCTGTACGTTTCCGGCCAAACCGCTTGGGACGCGGACGGACGAATCGTCGGGATGGATCTGGCGGCCCAGACCAGCCAGGCGTTTCGGAACGTTGACGCAGCCGTAAAGGCGGGGGGCGGCACAATCGA
>JBFWUM010000037.1:0-13546 GCA_050247255.1 Vicinamibacterales bacterium
TGTCGCGCCGTCGAGCGTCACTTCGATCGCGTAGCTGCCGATCCCCAGCGGCGCCAGCGTCACCTCCGCCACCAGCCACCGGAACTCTCCGGACTCATCCGGCCTCTCAGTAACGCTCACAGGCACTGGCATCTCGCTGCCCTGCCGGTCGAGCAGGCGCGCCGTCGCGCTCCCGGACTCGGCGGTGGCGATCTCCACCCGCACGCGTTCGTTGCGCGTAAACCGCGGGTCGGCGGTCACGACGAAGCGCGGGCCTGTCACCGGACCGCGATGCCAGACAACCGGATCGCTGAGCGCGGCTGGCGTGGCCGGCACCAGCACGCGGGCCACATCGGTCACCGGCAGCGGGCCGTCCTGCACGGCGCGGACGACGGCGCGCAGCGCATACTCGCCGGGCGGCAGCGGGCCGTCGCCGACCATCGCGGAGAAGGTCCCGGTGTCGGCGTCGACGTCGATGGGCGCTGACGACACTTCTTCGCCCGCGGCATCGACAACGAGCAACTGGGCGACCGCGCCGGCTGTCCACTCGACGTCGCGTCGCAGCCGCGGGTCGAGCTCGCCCACTGCCCAGACGACGCCGCGCACACCGTCGGCCGCCTGGCGCGGCCAGGCCGATGCCCGCAATCGGAAACGGCTGCGATCGCCATCCTCGGGGTTCTCGGCGAAGGCCCGCGACACCTCGGTGTCGACGCCCGTGAGTTCCCACGCGGTCGGCGCGCGATAGCCGCGGCGGGAACGGACCCGGAGCCCAGGCTGCCGCGCGCGGACCCCAACCTGCCGGAAGCCGCCGTCGATCACGCCGTTGGTGGGCGTGTAGGTCACCAGGTAGTACGACGACAGATCCGCCGCGATGCGCGCCAGGCCGGCGTCGAGGTCCGATGCCGACAGCAGCGCGTAGCCGTCGGTCTCGGCGGCAAGCTGTCGCAGGCTCTCCTGCGGTGTCGCCGCCGCCAGGGTGGCGCCGCCCGTCAGCGCATCCGGCGTCACCGGGTAGAAGGTGATCGCCGCGCGGTTGGCGCGCTCGGCCGCCAGCCGAAGCCGATCGGAGTTGTCGATGCGGGCCAGCGCGTTCCGGTCGGCCTCGCACTCCGTCATGCTGATGCCGCCGACTGCGGGCGTTACCGGTGCGGTCTCCGTAGTGCGGCGCTGCCGCCCGAACGGATCGGACCTCGATGTGCGCTGCCGCTCGATGCGCCGCGCCAGATTACGGTCAGCCCGGAAGAGGCGCCAGCCATCCGTCACCGCGATGACCGCCTTCCGCTCCTCGCGCAGGCCGCCGACGCGGGCGACCAGCGCCTCGAGCGCGTCGAAGGTCAGCGTCTCGCGACGCCGGGCGATCATCTCGTCAGCGATCCCCGCCGTGCCGCGCGTATCCGGGTAACACTGGCCGTAGAGCCGCTCCTTTGGATCCGAGGGACGCGCCGGACCCGACGCGATCGCGCGGATCGCATCCGCCTTGCTTCCCGGGGTGATGGCCGAGGCGACCGTTTCCGGCGTGACCACCGCCACCAGGTCCTCGTCTGTCGCCAGCCGATCGAGAAACCGCGCCAGCGCCCCCCGCGGCGCCTCGGTGGTCTCGACGAACACGACATACAGCCGCGCGCGCCCGTTGGCCGGCGGCCGCACCTGCTCGAGCGAGGTGATCGCCTGGCGAACGCCGTCCTCGAACACGTCGAAGTCGGCGGCGGTTAGCCCTTCGACCGGCGTTCCGTTGTCGGTGACGTGCAGGTCAAGACGGACGGGCGCCTGCGCGAACGCAGGAATTGCGCCGAGCAACAGGAGACAGGCAAGTAGTCGAGCGCGCATGAAGCCTCGACGGGCAGAGCTGGCAGGAGAAGTCTACAAGAGATCCGTCCGATCTCCTTTCTCCTTGCTCCTGTGATCTCTTCTAGACCCGGGCGAACCAGCGCCGGACCATGCGCAGGATGATCGCGGCAAACAGGATGATGAGCGCCAGCGCGACGATGACGACCAGCATGGCGGCGACCGGGTACTGGAGGGCGAGGTAGGCCAGCCCGACGACAAAGGCGTCCTCGCCGAGGCTGAGCGCCCAGTTCGAGAACGGTTCCGGGCTGGTGTTCGCCGCCGCCCGCGTGCTGGTCTTGGTCAGGTGGCTGCCGGCGGCCACCGCCCCGCCCAGCAGCGCCGCCATCCCCATCGTCCCGGGCGACGCCTCGCCGAGCGTGGTGACCGCGATCAGCGCGCCGCCGATCGGCCGGATGGCGGTGTGGATCATGTCCCACACCGTGTCGACGTACGGGATCTTGTCGGCGAAGAACTCGATCACGTACATCACCGCCGCCGCGCCGATGACCCAGTCGTTATTGAACGCCTGGAACTGCTCGGGCAGCGCGACCCAGTCGTACTTCGACGCCAGGCCGAGAATGGCCACCGTCGCGTACAGGTTGATGCCGGCGGCAAACGAGAATCCGAGCGTGCGGCCAAGCGCGGAAATCGCTTCAAATCCCATCGTCTAGATTCCTCGCTCCCGAAGCATCGCCTCGATGGCTGCGCGGACGCGAGCGATGAGCTCATCGCGCTGTTCGAGCGTACACCCGGCTGTCGGAATCGGTTCGCCGATGCGCACCGCGATATCAACGGGGCGCACCCACGGGCTTCCCTTGCGCATGGCATTGCGGCCGCCGTGGATCGCGACCGGGACGATCGGCGCCTGCGCCTCGATGGCCATGATGAAGCCCCCCTTCTTGAACGGCAGCAGCTCGCCGCCGCGGCTGCGGGTGCCCTCGGGGAAGATGAGGAACGAGTTGCCGGCGCGCAGCGAGTCGGCGCCGCGGCGGATCGAGCCGATCGACCGCTCGCGGTTGCTGCGGTCCACCGGCACGAAGCCGCCGATGTCGAACAGCGTTCCCATCAGCGGGAAGTTGTGCAGCTCCGCCTTGTAGAGGATGTGCAGCCGCGGGTGCAGCGCCTGGAACAGGACCGGCGGGTCGACGTTGCTCTCGTGGTTCGAGCAGAAGACGACGGCCTGCGGCGGCACGTGCCCGCGTCCGGTCACTCTGTAGCGGATACCGGTGGCCTTGAGGGCCACCCAGACGCCGCCGTGGCCAAGCGCATAGAGGCCGCGCTTCCAGCGCAGCACCGCTCCCACCACCAGCCCGATCGGGCCGATGATGGCGATGTAGAGGAGGATGGCGAGATAGGCGAAGACGGAGCGGAGCGCGATCAAGGCGTCAACTGTACAAAAAAACGCCCGGATGGAAGGGCCCCCATCCGGGCGAAAGCGAAGAAGGCAACTGTGGCGCGCCTACGAGGCGCGAACGGCGCGGCGCGGGGCGGCAGCGGCGGCAGCAACGGCGGCCTTGACCGCCTTCACCGGCTTCGCCAGCTTGGCGCGGGCGGCCGAGCGGGCCAGGTTCCGCGCCTTGACCATGAAGCACTTCTCGAGCGCCTGGTCGACCTTGCCCTCGACGTCGAGCGCGTTCTGGCGCATCACCTCGGACACCTCCGAGATGATCAGCGCCTTGGCCCGATCGAGCATCCGCTTCTCGCGGAATGATAGGCTCTTCGACTTGCTGAGGAACGTCAGGCTCTTGAGCACATCGACCATGTCGTAGATGGAGCCGGTGCGCATCTTGTCCGAGTTGTCCTTGAAGCGTCCCTTCCAGTTCTGGTGGCTGTCGATCTTGCCGTCGCTGAGGAGCGAGAACAGCCGCTCGACCTCCTCGTCGCTGATTGCCTTGCGCAGGCCAACCCCGTCGACATTCGCCACCGGGACGAGCACCGTCGTGTCATTGGCCACGATGCGGAGATGAAAGAAGCCGCAGGTGGTCCCGAGAATGGTCTTTTCTTCGATCCGTTCGACGATGCCGAGTCCGTGATTCGGGTAGATGACCTTGTCGCCGACCTGGAATGTCACGTTTCCCCCGTTAGGAAGGTTGGTGGTAGGACCGGCCCGATGCCGGGTGCTGCATCGCCAAGTATAGCTCAATTGACCCACCAACGGCAACGAAAACTGCCCGAAAATCGCCAGTTTTCGGCATTTCAGCCATCGATTGGGACCGTTGGCTGCAGTCGTATCGTCGCCGATACAACCGAGGGCCGTGCGGTAAGTGATGGGGGTACAGGATCTTCCGGCTGAAGCCGGAAGCTACCCGTGGCTTCCGCCTTCAGGCGGAAGGACGTCAGTCCCGTGCGAGCGCCAGCTCGACGATTTCCTCGACCAGCTCCGTATAGGTGCGGCCGGACTTCCGGGCGGCCATGGCCAGCTCGGCCCTTGAGCTGAGCCAGGGGTTGGGGTTGACCTCGATGACCTGGACGCGGCCGTCCGGCTGCAGGCGCATGTCGACGCGCCCGTAGTCACGCAGCTCCAGCGCCTGGTAGGCGGCCACGGCGGTCTTCTGGAGCGCCAGGACCGTCTCCTCGGGCAGATCGGTGGCCACCGCCGACTTGGTGTCGCGGTAGGCCTGGGTGCCCTTCCCCCACTTCACCTCCGCAGCGGCGATCTTCGGCGTCCCGTCCGGCAGCTTGGACAGATCGAGTTCCACCACCGGCAACGCCTCGGGCTTGTCGTTGCCGAGGATGCCGACGTACATCTCGCGGCCGTCGATGTACTCCTCGATCAGTACCGGCGAGTCGAAGTTGGCGTGCAGCCAGTCCATCCGCTCCATCAGCTCGCGGATCGAGCTGACCACGGCGCTGAACTCGATGCCGATGGAGCCGTCTTCACGCGCCGGCTTGACGATGACCGGGAACTGGAGGTCGTGCGAGAAATCGAGCCGGCCGCGGTAGGACTTGGCAAAGGTCGGCGTCAGGATGCCGTGAAAGGCGAAGATCTTCTTCGCCACCGCCTTGTCCTGCGCCAGCATCAACCCGTGCGTGCCGGTGCCCGTATATTTCTTGCCGAGCAGCTCGAGGTACGCGGCAATCTTGAAATCGGCCGTGTCGTCGCCGTTGAACGACTCCGACAGGTTGAACACCAGGTCGCAGTCGGCGCGTGCGAGCCCGAGCAGGCTCTTCGGCGTGCCATCGAGCTCATAGAGCACCGGCTCGTGCCCCAGCTTGCCGAGCGCGTCGGCGACTTCCTCCTCGACCTCTTTCTTGTCGAGCGTGCGCGTCACCGGCGACCTCTCCGCCGGCGCAGCCTCCTCCTCATCGTCGACGAGGACGCGATCGTAGAGCACGACGATCCGAAGTTTGCTCAACGACGCCTATTCTAAGTCTCGAATCTTCCTCGCGTGAGAAAATTCATCGCCAGCGTTGTCGCCAGCGCGGTGACCTCCACCAGGTAGCGCGCCTCCTCGCCGAGCTCGCCCCACAGCTTCATGCGATCGCAGGTGCGGCAGATCGTGTCGATGAGCCCGCGCACGACCGGACGGCGCACGCCGGTCCAGTACGTAATCTTCTCCACCAGTTCGGCTTCGTACTTCGTGATGATCGCCGACGCCGGACGCGATTCCTTGCGCCGCCGGGTGAGGAAGATGTGCCCCAGGTGGGCGTCGAGGGCAATGTCGATGCGCGCCTGCCGCTCCTCGGCCGCCTGGCGGTAGAACTGCTCCACCGAGACGTCGATGTCGGCCGGCGTGATGTCGACCTCGCCCGTCCTGACAATCGGATCGACGTCGGCGAGCGACCGCGCGATGCGTTCGACGTAGCGAAGCTTCTTCATGGCCGGCCAGCCCTGGTATTTGCGGCGCCAGCCGGAGCGCGGCGTCAGCCAGACGGCGAAGGTCTCGGCGAAGTCCTCGTCGGGATGCTTCTGCGCGTACCACCCCTCGATATGGCGGACGTAGTCCTTGCTGAAGGGGACCGGCCGGTACTCGTCGCGGTAGGCGCGGTAGAACGGCCCGAACAGGCGGCGCCACTCGGGAGTGATGTACAGGCGGTAGGCATAGTTGAAGACGTGCCCCGCCTCGTGGCGCATGTACATCATGATCTGCCGCTCGCTCTCGAGGGCGTCGACCGCCTTCTCGAGAGAGCGCAGCTTCGGGTCGGCCAGGTAGAACGGAATCCCGAGCACCGGCTGCTGATCCGGGCAGCCCCACTCGTCGGTGAGGTAGCAGACGGGCCTGAACTTGCGCAGCCCGCGGCGGTCGAGCTCGCGATAGAGCTCGCGCACGTAGCCTTCGACCGGCGACCCTTCGAGCTGGAGACCCAGCTCACTGACCTTCTTACCCAGGACGCCGCGGATCTCCGGGTCGAGCGATTCGAACTTCATGGGGTGGATGGCAGGTCGTCGATGGTCGGTGGTCGGTGGTCGGTCTTAATACGCTACTACCATCCACCATCGACGACCTACCACCTACCACCGACACCCGGCAGGCATCGTGCTAGCAGAACGGCATGCCGGTAGTGACGCTGCGCGACCTGTACGTGGACGAGCTGACCGACCTGTTCGATGCCGAGCAGCAAATCCTGCAGGAACTGCCGGGAATGGCGGCCCGGGCGACGTCGGCCGAGCTGCGGCAGGCGTTCGAGGACCACTACGAGCAGACCCAGGTGCACCTCGAGCGGCTGGAGCTCCTCTTCCGGCAGCTGAACGAACGGCCGCGCCTGCAGCCGTGCGAGGCGGTCCGTGGCCTCGTGCAGCAGGCGCACCGCCGCGCCGCCGAGGCGCAGCGCGGCGAGGCGCTCGACGCCATGCTCATCGCCCAGGCGCAGCGGATCGAGCACTACGAGATTGCCGCCTACGGTTGCGCCCGCACCTACGCGAGGACGCTGGGAGACGCCGAGGCGGCGCGGCTGCTCCAGCAGACGCTCGACGAAGAGTCGCAGGCCGACCAGCGGCTGACGGACATTGCCACGCACGGCATCAACGCCGCGGCCGGCGAGGACCTCCTGCCCCACGCCACGACCTATCGCTCGCGGCTGCGCTACGTCGATGCCGCCGACCTGCCGGGGTTCCGCTACCGCAGCTATCGCATCACCAGCGATGACGAAGAGGACGACCTTGGCGCCATCGACGGCTTCATCGTCGACGGCGAGTCGGCGCGTCCCGTGTACTACGTGGTGGACTCCGGCGGATGGTTCACCGGACGGCGCTACGTGATTCCCGTGGCGCAGCTCCAGCTCGACGCGGCGGGCACCCGCTTCCGCACCGAGCTGACGCGCGATCAACTTCGCCGCTATCCGGAATTCTCCGCCGGCGCGTTCATCGCCATGGACGATGAGGATGCGGCGCGGTACGAGCGGCGCCTCCTGGCGACCGTCCTGCCGTTCCGGCAGCAGCCGCAGGCGCGCAGCGCCGGGGAGCGCCCGAAGTACGACGACCTGCCGCTCTATCAGCCGCCGGGCTGGCTGACGACCGCGGTCTGGGTGCGGCCGGCGACCCACGACGACAAATCGGAACACGAGCACGAGCAGGAAGGCGCGGCGCTGGGCGAGCGCGCCCGGTCACAGGCGCGCCCGCCGAAGCGTATTGAAAGATATCGGGAACGGTAGTTACGCGTTACCGCGGCGCGAGCGATCCCAGTCGCCACGCGCCTGATCGCGGTTGGGATTGCGGTAGATCGTGGCGCTGCCGCGCTCCTGCGGCGCTTCCGCGCTGATGTCGTCGCGCACTTCGCGGCGGATCTGCTGATCCTTCCTGAGTTCCTTGCTCTCACCTCTGCGGCGATCGGCCATGGGATTCTCCTGTGGTGGGGAGGGAGAATCCAAGATCAATGCCCAAGGCTCAATGCCCAATGCCCAAGGAACAAGAGGGTTTGAGCATTGGGCCTTGATTACCGCCGAGCTCGACTCAAGTCGGCGTACAACGCCTCCACGAACATGTCGATCGTCCATGGTCCCGTCGTGGCGCCATACACGCCATCGTAGTCGAGCGTCGGCCGCGCCGCCTTGACCTGCTCGAGCGTCAGGCGCTGCGCGATCATCCCGCGCACGCGGTCGCGCACGATCGTCAGCATGTCGCGGTACTCGACGACGTCCGATTCGTTGCCGATGCGGCCATGGCCGGGGATGACCAGCGTGCCGCCCTGCTGGTTGAATCGCGGAATCGCCAGATCGATGATCGTGTTCAAGCCATCGAGCACGCCCTGCACGCTGCCGCCGCGCTCGAGGTCGATCATCGGGTAGCGGTCGGTCATGAAGAGGTCGCCGGCGCTGATCACGTCGCTGTGCCGGAAAAAGACGATGGAGTCGCCGTCGGTGACGCCGCGGTGCGCGGAGATCTCGATCGGGTCCTCCCCCACGAACATCGTCTTTTTGTCGCCGAAGTAGGCGCTGGTCGGCCAGGCCGCGAACGCGCGCGCCGGCTGCTGGCCGGTGGGAGCGCTCATGCGCTGCAGCACCCGTTCGTGCGCGATGATCGGCGCCACGCCGATGCGGAACCCGAAGTTCCCCGGGGCGTTGCCGCCGGGGTCGCGCCCGCCCTGCGAGATCGGCTCGTTGGCGCCGCTGTGCTCGGCGACCACGCTGGTGTTGATGATGTAGGTCACCGTCTTGTCGGTGAGCTGCGCCAGCGCTGCCTGCAGTGTCGCGGCGTCGGCCTCCGGACCGGTATCGACCAGCAGCACGCCGTCCTCGCTGATGTGCGCGGTCACGTGGCCGCCCGGACCGGCGAGCAAATAGATGCCGTCGCGTACCGGCACCGCCTCGTAGTCGGTGCGTGGCGGCCGCGGTGTCCGCAGCGGCGGCGCGGTCATGCGCGCGCCGACGACCGGCGGGGCCTTCGCCGCCTCGCCTGATCGAATGCGCGCCATGTACTCCGGGTACAGCGTGGCGCGGCCGCCCTGCGCCGCCTCGTACGGCAGGCCGACCATCTTCGCGAAACCGTCCTGCAGCGTGCCGAGCGGATAGCTGGGGACCCACCCGCGTTCGCGGCCGCCCAGTTCGTCCACGACTTCGAACGGCCCCGGCCGCGCCTGCGTCTGCGTCGGCGCCAGCTCGAAGTTCTGCGTCCGCACGAACGGCTCCTCCAGGTACGCCGGGTCTTCGACGATGCTGGCGTGCAGCATGCGGGTGCCGTTGCGGATGAAGTACTCCGTCATGCGCGCGTACGGACTGGTGGGGACGCCGTTGCGCTGAATCGTCCCGGCCTTGATGTGGGTGGTCGTGACCTTCAACTTGCCGCCTTCCCACACACCGGTCGAGAACCCGTTCCAGGTGTGCTCGGCGAGTTCGTGCGGATGCGGCCGCCCATCCAGCCAGATCGTGCGATCGGCATTGCCGAAGAGCCCCGTGAGGCTGTACCCGAGCAGCGCGAACGTGCGCGGGTCCACGATCTTGTTGAGCCGCATGTTCGGGCCGGGACCGCGCATCGAATAGGTGGCCGGGTGCGGCTGCGCCTGCCGTTCGGGCTGCGACAGCACCGACGCGTCCCAGGTGCGCGCCTTGAGGCGGGCGGCGTCGTTGAGCGGCAGCCCCGTGTAGTCGCCCAGCTCGGGCCCCGGCACCCGGTGCGGCTGGTCCTCGTTGTACCGGGGGGCCCACTCCCCGGCCAGGTCTATCTGGATCTCCGGCACCGCCTGCGCCAAGGCCGACCCGGCGCAGATCGCCAGGAAAGCTGCCGCCAGCACGAGGATTCGGGGGTATCTCATAGGGCCCCAATAATCGCACGGTCTCATCGCTCGCCGAGCTCGATATCCCCTGAAGACTGGATACCCTCGCATCCGGTCTAGGCCTTACATTCCTACGACCCATGCCGCGAGCCCTGCTCACCATCGGCGCGTTCGCGGTCTGCTTCCTCACGCTGCAGCTGATCACCGTCAGTCGCATTTCGGCCACCTGGGACGAACCGGCCCATTTGACCGCCGGCTACGCGGCGCTGCAGGGCGACTACCGGATCGATCCCGCGCACCCGCCGTTTGCCCGCATGTGGGCGGCGCTGCCGCTCCTCTTCCAGGACGGCGTGAGCATGGATCGCTCGCCGATCGACGCCGTGTCGGGGGTCGCCTGGGTGTCGGACGGCCACGCCTACGTCTTCGCCCGCGACTTCATGTACGGGCGCAATGACGGCGACCGGATGCTCTTTGCCGCGCGGCTGATGATCGTCGCGCTTGGCCTGCTGCTCGGCATCCTCGTGTTCGCGTGGGCCTACGAGTGGCTTGGGTTCAAGGCGGCTGCGATCGCGCTCGCCCTCTTCCTGGTGTCGCCCAACCTCACCGGCCACGCCTCGCTCGTCACCACCGACCTGGCGGTGACCTGCTTCGGGTTCGGCGCCGTGTACTTTCTGTGGCGGACCTGTCGCAGCTTCACCCGGTTGAACGTCGGCGGCACGGCAGCGTTCTTCGCGCTGGCGATCGTCACGAAGTTTTCGGCCGTGCTCCTCGTGCCGGCCGCGCTCGGCACGCTGGCCCTTGCGGTCCACGGCCGCGCGATCACGTGGCGCCGCGCCGCAGCCGTGGCCGGTGTGGCGGCAGCCGTGACCTACGCCGCCATCTGGGCGGTGTACGGCTTCCGCTACGCGCCGGCGCCGGACGGATGGCTGCTCCACCTGGAAGCCGCAAGCCACCTGCGCGGGCGGGCGCCCGTCACGGCGGCGATCGTCGAGTTCGTCGATGCCTGGCGGCTGCTGCCGAACGCCTTCTCCCAGGGGCTGCTCCTGCTGCAGTACGCCTCGGACGCGAACCCCGCCTACCTGGCGGGTGACATCAGCGTCGACGGCTGGTGGTACTACTTCCCGTTCGCGTTCCTGATCAAGACGCCGCTGGCGAAGATCGGCCTCGTCGCCGCCGGGCTGTGGATCGGCGCGCGCTCGATGCGCGGACGCTGGGATTCGCCGTTCGCCTTCATCGTCATCCCCGCCACCGCCTTCGTCGCCTTCGCCATGCTCAGCGGCTTCAACATCGGGATGCGCCACATCCTGCCGGCGCTGCCGTTCACGCTGCTGCTGGCCACGGCCGGCGCGCGGACGCTGCTCCTCAGCCCGCGCCCTGCCGCGCGCTTAGTGTTGGCGGCGCTGCTCGCATTCAGCGCCGTCGAGTATGCGCGCGCCTATCCGCACCCGCTCACCTTCTTCAACCAGCTGGTGGGCGGTCCCGAAAACGGCTATCGCTACCTGGCTGACTCGAACCTCGGATGGGGCCAGCAGCTCAAGCCCCTGAAGGAGTGGATGGCCGACAACGGCGTCGACCACGTCAACCTCGCGTACTTCGGGCAGGCCGACCCCGACTACTACGGCATCCCGCACGTCATGCTGCCCGGCAGCTCGGTGACGCCGGAGTCGCCGGTGCGGCCCAGACTGCCCGGTTATGTGGCGGTCAGCGGCACGGTGCTGACCGGTGTCTACCTGCACCCGGCGTGGCGGCTGTTCTACCGGCCGTTCTTCGACATGGAGCCGACCGCGATTCTCGGCAACTCGATGCGGGTCTTCTGGGTGGACCGCTGGCCCGTGGCGCAGCCCTCTGGCTCCGAGGAGTCTGGCGATTTCGCGGCCGCCCTCGCGCTCGGCGACGCGCTCATCAACGGACTACGATGGCCGGAACTGGCGGTCGACACGCTGCAGGCCGCCGTCGCCGCCCGCCCGAACGCGCCGGCGGCGACCAACCTTCTCGGCGTGGCGCTGGCGCAGACGGGACGCCTCGCCGACGCCGAAGCCGTGTTCCGGCGCGCCGTCGAGCTGCAGCCCGGCGCCGCCGAACCGCGCAAGAACCTGTCGCTGGCCCTCTTCAAACAGGGCGAGGCCGAGGAAGCGGTCTACCACCTCGTCGAAGCCGCGCGCCTGGCGCCCGGAGACGCCATGCTGCAGAACCTACTGGCGCAGGTGACGGCGGGCGCCGAAGTCCGCCCGGCGACCCGCTAGCTGGCGCACTCTCCGTCCATGACCTCAGGGTTGAAGGTCGTGTGCTCGCCGAGGTCGATGAAGTCCTCATCGGTCGTCTGGTTCGGCAGCAGCTCGGCGAGGTCCTTGAGCGCCTCGGTGGCCATCGCCAGCGGCACGCGCCGGAAGAAGTCGCCGAGCGGCTCCTCCGGGCTCGTACGGTTGTCGCCGTAGAGGCCCACCAGCCGATCGAGTGCCGTCGTGATCCGGTGCACCGGGATCTTGGCGACCACCTTGCCGAACTTCGCCCCTTCCCACGTGCCACCGCCGCCGACCATCACGAAATACTGCGGCACCGCCTTGCCGGCGAGCTTCCGCACGCTCCCCTGGAAGCCGATCGACGCAACGTGATGCTGGCCGCAGCCGTTCGGGCAGCCGCTGATCTTGATGTCGCCGCGCGGCACGAGGTCGACGAGGTCCGGGCGGGCGCTGAGGTACTCGGTGAGCTCGCGTCCCAGGCCGCGCGACTGCGTCACCGCCAGGCGGCAGCTCTCGGCGCCCGGGCAGCTGACGACGTCGGCCAGCGTGTTGGCATCGGGCTGCCCCATGCCGGCGGCGTCGAGCCGCTGGTAGATCGCCTCGACGTCCTCCACCTTCACCCAGCGGAAGAGCACGTTCTGCTCGATGGTCACCCGCATGGTACCGTCGCTGTAGGCCTCGGCGAGGTCGGCGAGAACGCGCATCTGGCCTGCGGTGAAGTCGCCCAGCGGCAGCCGCGCCGTCACGTGGGCGTAGCCTTGCTGCTTCTGGCGGCCGACGTTGCTGGTCATCCAGCGCACGTAGGCGTCGGACAGCGGCTGCAGCTTGACGGAGCCGGGCATGATGCCGGGGCCGGTCACCGGCGTCGCCGCCTGCACCGCCACCGTCTGCACGCTCGGCGCCGGGGCCTTGGGCCAGTCGGGCGCCCCCTCGACCGGTTGCACCGCCGGGTCGAATGCCGGGCGGATGCCGCCCTCGGCGCGCACTTCGGCCAGCGCCTCGTCGTACTTCTGCTTCCAGGCGTCCCAGCCGAGCGCCTTGATCATGAACTTCATCCGGTTGCGGCTCTTGTGGATGAAGTCGCCGTTGCGGTGCCAGACGCGGACGATCGCCTCCGCCACCTCGAACAGCTCCTCGAACGGCAGGAAGTCGTAGAGCAGGTAGCCCGAGACCGGCATGATCGACGTGCTGCCGGCGATGTTCACCTGGAAGCCGCGGCGGCCGTTGACGATCTTCGCGCGCAGGCCGATGTCGTGGATCGAGGTCAGCGCGTGATCGACCGGGCACCCCTCGAAGGTGATCTTGAACTTCCGCGGCAGGTTGCCGCTGAGCGGGTGGCCGAGGAAGTAGCGCGTCATCATCTCGGCATACGGCGTCACGTCGAACACCTCGTCCTCGACGACGCCGGCGTACGGGCAGCAGGTGATGTTGCGCACGGAGTTGCCGCACGCCTCGCGCGTGGTCAGCCCGGCGTCCTGCACCATGCGGATGACCGTCTCGGCGTCCTTCAGCAGGACGAAGTGCATCTGGATGTTCTGGCGGGTGGTGATGTGGGCGAAGCCGCGGGAGTACTTCGTGGCGGCGTCGGCCAGCACGCGCATCTGCGCGCCGGTCAGGATGCCCTGCGGCACCTTGATGCGCATCATCTGCACGCCGTCCTGGCGCTGGCCGTAGGTGCCGCGCAGCAGGCGGAAACGGCGCCAGTCCTCCGGGCCGAGTTCGCCGCTCTCGTACTTCTGGAGCTTGTCGACGAACTCGTCGAGTGCCGCCTGGTCCGCGAACGACAGCCGGTTCCGTCCAGCCGTCCCCTGATCAATGCCCGCCATAAGTCACCCTTCCTTCCGCCTGAAG
>JBFWUM010000037.1:13646-40907 GCA_050247255.1 Vicinamibacterales bacterium
TCGGCCGCCTCGAGCCGCCGGACCGCGCGCACGGTCCAGAGCTCCGGGTCGCCCGGGCCGGCGCCGACGAGGGAAACAGTGCCTGTCTTCATGACGCCTGGTTTCGTCACCGTTCGTACAGCTTGTTCAACGTCTCGAGCAGTCTCGGGCGACGCTCGGCCATCGGCACCGCCTGCGCTTTCCACTCACGCCGCGCGTCATCGGCGGCCTCGAGCCACGGCTCGAGGGTGTCCGGCAGCCACGCATCGATCGCCTCGCGCAGCAGGCCGGCCAGCGCCGGCGCCCGGCCGCCGGTGGAGATCGCCACCGTCACGTCGCCGTGCCTGACGACGCCGCCGGCAAATGCCGTGGCGTGCGCCGGGTCATCGACCGCGTTGACGAACACGCGCCGCGGCTCGGCCGCGGCAAGCACCTCGCGGTTCACCCCCGCCGGCGCCGCCGCCACCACCCACCACGCGCCGTCGAGATCCGACGGTTCGAACCCGCGCCTGTGCACCATGACGCCGGGCCGCTCGATTCCGCTCCGAACCTCTGGCGCGACGACCGTGACGACCGCCCCCGCGTCCAGCAACGCGCCGAGCTTCGCCTCGGCCACTGCCCCGCCGCCTACCAACACCACCTTACGCCCTGCGAGTTTCAAGAAGGCGGGCAGCATTTCAAGGCTCAATGCTCAAGGCTCAAGGCTCAAGGCTCAATGCTCAAGGCGCAGTGCTCAACGCCGCTGCGTCCCGTCGTTGGGCATTGCGCCTTACGCATTGAGCACTTGCGCCGAAGGCGCAAGCCCCGGCGCGACGATCTTCTCGAAGTCCGACAGCTTGCGCCCGATCTGCAGCGGCTGCTTCACCTGGTCGTACATCACCTCGGCGGTCTTGTAGCCGTTGCCGGTGATGCAGACCACCACGGACTCATCGCGCTTGATGGCGCCGCGCTCGATCAACCGCTTCGTCGCGGCGAGCGTCGTCCCGCCGGCCGGCTCGGTGAAGATTCCCTCGGTGCGCGCCAGCAGGCGCACGGCGTCCAGAATCTCCTGGTCGCTCACCATCGCGCCGCTGCCGCCGGTCTCGTTGACGATGCGCACGACCTGGAAGCCGTCGGCCGGGTTGCCGATGGCCAGCGACTTGGCGATGGTCGCCGGCTTCACCGGCTCGGGATGCTCCAGGCCCTGCTCGATCGCGCGGACGACCGGCGCGGAGCCTTCCGGCTGCGCCGCGTGGATCTTCGGCAGGTCGCTCGACACGAGGCCGAGGTTCTTGAACTCGCGCAGCCCCTTGTAGATGCGCGGCAGCAGCGTGCCGCCGGCCACCGGCGAGACGATGTGCCGCGGGAACTGCCAGCCAAGCTGCTCGGCAATCTCGAACGCCATCGTCTTGGCGCCCTCGGCGTAGTAGGCGCGCAGGTTGATGTTGGCAAAGCCCCAGCCGTAGCGGTCGGCGATCTGCGTGCAGAGCCGGTTGATGTCGTCGTAGTTGCCATCGACGGCGACGACCGTCGGGTCGTAGATCGAGGCGCCGAGGATCTTCGCCGGCTCCAGGTCGTTCGGCACGAACACGTAGCACGGCAGCCCGAGGCGCGCGGCGTGCGCCGCGACGCTGCCGGCGAGGTTCCCCGTCGACGGCGCGCCGAACACCGGGAAGTCGAACTCGACCGCCTTGGTCGCCGCCACCGACACGACGCGATCCTTGTACGAGAAGGTCGGATGGTTGACCGAGTCGTCCTTGATGTAGAGCTCGTCGACGCCCAGCTCCTTTGCCAGGCGCGTCGCCTTGACGAGCGGCGTGAAGCCGGAGTTGAAGCCGGTGCGCGGCTCCTCCACCGGCAGCAGCTCGCGGTAGCGCCACAGGTTGCGCGGCCGCGACTCGATCAGCTCGCGGCTGATCGCCGGGCGGATGGCGTCGTAATCGAACGACACTTCGAGGGGACCCAGGCACTCGGTGCAGACCCAGAGCGCCTGCGCGGGGTACTTCGCCCCGCAGAGATGACACGTCAGACCGGCGACGAATTTCATACGCTTCTCCCGTGCGCGGACGCCATGGCGGCCGGCATGACTTGCAACGATTGGTGCGCGGCCAGCACCCGCACGGTCACGGGGCTGCCGGCACGCTCGTAGATCTCCTCCAGCCGCTGCTGGATTCGACCGAAGTCACGCCGCGCGAGGAGCGCGACGGACGGACCGGCGCCGGACAGGAAGGCGCCGAACACTTCAGGATCGTCGAGCGCCAGCACCGCCTCGAGCTGCGGTGCGAGCGCCATGCGCGCCGGCTGGTGCCAGCGGTCCTGAACCGCCTCGCGGAGCCGGCCGTAGTCGCCATGCTCCAGCGCGTGCACCAGCGCGAGCACGCGCTGCAGGTTGAACACGGCGTCGCCGCGCGACAGCGTGGGGGCGAGCGCGGCGCGTGCCGTGGACGTGGCCAGCGGCGTCGACGGCGTCGCCACCACCAGCTTCAACTCGTCCGGCCACCGCCAGCGCAGCGCGTACCGGTCATCGACCACCGACGTCAGGCCGCCCCAGAGGGATGCCGCCGCGTTGTCGCCATGCCCCTCCACGGCGGTCGCCAGCCGCAGGAGCGTGCCCTCCGCCATCGGCTCCACGACACGCTCGTAGACCCGGAGGCCGGCGACAACGGCTGCGGCGCTGCTGCCGAGGCCTGACCCCATCGGGATCTCGCTGTCAGCCTCGATCCGTACCGTTGGCGCCTGGCCGCCGTGCTCGCGCGCCGCCGCGGCATAGGCGCGGGCAATCGGGTTCTCGCCCGGCACCGCCGGCTGGCTGCGCACGACCTCGAGCCGCGATCCGCCATCGTTCCGCACGTCCACGATCCGCACGCGCAGGTAAAGCTGCACGGCGACCGCGAGCGTGTCGAACCCTCCGCCAAGGTTGGCGGAGGATCCCGGAACGGTTATTTCCATGAGGCGAAACTAAGACAAAGGCCCGCCAACCGCTGGGTCGGCGGGCCCCAAAAAACACGCAAAATTATACGCCAATCAGCATTGGCAGCGCCAACGGCGGCTGCACGTGGTAGGCCGCGCCGCTGATCTCGCGGAGCGCCGCCTGCAGCGCCTCTTCTTCACACGATTCGACCGTAATCACGAACGGCAGCGCCTCCTTCGGGTAGCCCGGCTGCTGCAGCAGCGCATCCATGTTGATGTGCTGTCGCGCCAGCGCCGACGCCGTGGACGCCACGATGCCCGGTTCGTCCCGGACCACGAACCGCAGGTAGTACGGCCGCGCCGGCGGCGCCACGATGCTGCCCGGAAGCCATTCCTCGCCGATGTCCCCGCGGCGCTGCGTGAGCGCGAGCAGGTCGGACACCACGGCCACCGCCGTCGCCGGGCCCCCGGCGCCCGCCCCGCTGAAGCTGCTCTCGCCGCCGTACTGGCCGAACAGCGTCACCACGTTGTTCGCCCCCTGGTTCATGCCGAAACTGGAGTGCGACGGCACCAGGGCCGGCCCGACAAACGCATGGAAGCCGTCCCCCTTGGCCTGGACGGTGGAAATCTGGCGGATCGTGCAGCCGAGGCTCCTCGCATACTGGAAGTCCGCCGCGGTGATCGGCCGGATCGATCGACGCGGGATATCAGCAAGCCGCAGGTGACGGCGGAAGGCAATGCCGGCCAGCACCACCAGCTTCGCCCCGGCATCGTCGCCGTCGATGTCGGCGCTCGGGTCGGCCTCCGCGTATCCCAGCTTCCGCGCATCGTCGAGCACGGTGCTCATCGCCTCGTCGGTCCCCTCCATGCGGCTGAGGACGTAGTTCGAGGTGCCGTTGAGAATGCCGGCCACGCGCTGCAGCCGATCGCCCGCCAACCCTTCGCGCACGCCGTGAATGAGCGGGACGCCGCCGCCGACGGCCGCCTCGAACCGCAGCTGCGTGCCGTGCGTGGCCGCGAGGTGCAGCAGTTCGGGCCCCTGTGCCGCCAGCAGCACCTTGTTCGCCGTGACCACGCAAATGCCCTGCTCGAGGGCGCGGCGGACCCAGCCGCCGACCGGATCGACGCCGCCGATGACTTCGACGATGACGTCTGGACGGGCCTGGAGAAGGTCGTCGACGCTCTCGGTCCACTCCACCGTACCCGGCACCCACGGGGCGCGCTTGCGCGCCACGTCGCGGTTGAAGACGTGCGTCAACTGGAGGCGTGAGGCCAGCTCGGGCCGTTCGACGAGGATGCGGGCCACCGAGGCGCCGACCGTGCCGAACCCGAGCAGCGCCACCCGCAGCGGGAGCGGGCGCGGCGCAACCGTCTGGACGGCGGCGAGGTGTTCCATCAGTACGTTCGAATCGCTACTCATTCTGTGACCCTGTCTATCGGCCGGGAAACAAAAAAACCCGCCGGGCCGGCTGGCTGGCGGGTTTCCCATCTCTCGGTGTGCCTGCTTGTTACGGTCTTTCCAGGCTCATCGGCCGCCAGCCCTGTGTCGCCATACACGTCCGCATCCGCATGCCGGTGAGGGCATGCCCGGTAATGACGCAGCAGGTAATGGCCGGGCGGCGCATCGAGCGCCCAGTTTATCACCACCTCGCACGCGTTACGATAGGCGCGTGAGCAGCGCGCCTTTCACCATCGGCCTCATCCAGGATCACGCCACGGCCGACGGGCGCGGCAACGTCGAGCGGGCGACGCGGCTCGTGCGCGAAGCGGCCGGCAAGGGCGCCCAGATCATCTGCCTGAAGGAGCTGTTCAACGCGCTCTACTTCTGCAAGTCGCAGCAGTGCGAGCGCTTCGACCTGGCGGAGCCGATTCCCGGGCCGACCACCGACGCCATGCAGGCGCTGGCCCGGGAGCTGGCGATCGTGCTGATCGTCCCGATCTTCGAGCGGCAGGCGGCCGGCATCTACCGCAACTCGGCGGCGATCATCGATGCCGACGGCTCGCTGCTCGGCGTGTATCGCAAGATGCACATCCCGGACGATCCGCTATTCAACGAAAAGTACTACTTCACGCCCGGCGACGGGCACATGGACTACCACGGCGAGAAGCCGGGCGAGGCCAACGGCTTCAAGGTGTGGAAGACGCGCTACGCCACCATCGGCGTGCTGATCTGCTGGGACCAGTGGTACCCCGAGGCGGCGCGGATCACCAGCCTGCTCGGCGCGCAGGTGCTGTTCTACCCGACCGCCATCGGCTGGCACCCGGCCGAGAAGGACGAATGGGGCCGCGCGCAGGTGGACGCGTGGCGCACGGCGCAGCGCGCGCACGCCATCGCCAACGGCGTCTACGTCGCCTCGCCGAACCGCATCGGCCACGAGGACGAGCCGGGCACCAACGGCATCGAGTTCTTCGGCCACTCCTTCATCGCCGATCCGTTCGGCCGCCTGGCGGCCGAGGCCGGCGAGGACGAGGAGATCCTCATCGCCCGCTGCGAGCCGGCGCTCATCGAGACCGTGCGGCGCAACTGGCCGTTCCTGCGCGACCGCCGCGTCGACGCGTATGGCGCGATCCTGAATCGCTACCTCGGCGCGTGAACGACGCACGGTCCACATTCCGGATGCCCGCCGAGTGGGCGCCGCACCGGGCGACCTGGATAGCCTGGCCGCACCACGAGCCGGACTGGCCCGGCAAGCTGGGGCCCATTCCCTGGGTCTACGCCGAGATCGCCCGCGTGCTCGCCGAGCACGAGCCGGTCGAGATCCTGTGTCACGACGACGGCGTGCGCGAGAGCGCCGCGGCGGCGCTGGCGGCGCACCACGCGCGCGCCGATCGCGTGCGGCTGCACACGGCGCCGACCGATCGCGTCTGGCTCCGCGACTCGGCGCCGACAGCCGTTCACGACGAGGACGGGAAGGTCGTCCTCGTCAACTGGCGGTTCAACGCGTGGGCGAAGTACGACAACTACGCGCGCGACGCCGAGGTGGGCGCCGCGGTCGCCCGCATCACCGGGCTTCCCCGCGTCGAGCCGGGCATCGTGCTCGAGGGGGGCGGCATCGAGGCCAACGGCGACGGCCTGCTGCTCGTCACCGAGGAGTGGCTGCTCAGCGACGTCCAGGTGCGCAACCCGGGGATGACCCGCGACGACTACGAACGCGCGTTTGCGACGTGGCTCGGCGTGCGCCGGACCATCTGGCTGGGTGAAGGGTGCGTCGGCGACGACACGCACGGCCACATCGACGACATCGCCCGCTTCCTGGCGCCCGACACGGTGGCCCTGGCCGTCGAACGCGACCCGGCCGACGAGAATCACCTGAGGTCGATCGACAACCTGCACCGCCTGGAGGCCGCCGCGAAGGAACCCGGTGTCGGCCCGCTGCGGGTCGTCGAGCTCCCCTTCCCGCGGCCGGTGCTGATGAACGGCGAACGGCTGCCGGCCAGCTACGCGAACTTCTACATCTGCAACGGCGCCGTCCTGGTGCCGACCTTCAACGACCCCAACGACCGCGTCGCGCTCAACGCGCTCGCCAGCGCCATGCCGAGGCACCGGGTGATCGGCATCCATGCCGTCGATCTCGTGTGGGGCCTCGGCACGCTCCACTGCCTGACGCAGCAGGAGCCTCTAACGCGAGCGTAGTACACCGATCACGTACCACCGAGGCACCGAGACACCGAGTTCTCTCAGGTTTACGTACCAAGAATTCTCGGTGCCTCGGTGCCTCGGTGGCCCGTGATCAGTGAAGACGGCCGCTATCGAACGACAAGGGTCACGGTCGCCGCGCGGCCGGGCATGGCGACGCCGGCGATCTCCTGGTACTCCGTGTCGCCCAGGTTCGTGCCCTCGACCCGCACCTCGTAGCGACCGAAGGCGCGGCTGACGCGCAGGTCGAACACGGCATCGTCGGTGGTGGCGGCGTTGCGCTGGCGGTGGCGATACTCCAGCCTCGGCGCCACGGCCAGGCCGGCGGGGAGTTCCACGAAGCCGGCCACCGCGAGCTTGTGCGGGGCGTACTCGAGCACGTATTTCGAGAGGCACGCGGGGGCGCCGCAGAGGGTCGACAGGGTGTCGGCATCGACCTCGGTCCACGTGTAGCCCGCCTGCAGGAACATGCCGCGCGCCAGCACGCGCCGGGCCGACAGCTCGACGCCGCGCGCCGCCACGCGGTGCACGTTGTAGGTCTGCCACCGGTCGGCCGGCGTGGCGCGCAGCCAGTCGATGACGTCGCGATCGCGGCGGCCGAAGACGGTGCCCTGCAGCAGCCAGACGCCGGAGAGGAACAGGTCCGCGCCCCCCTCCCCACCCCACGTCGTCTCGGGACCGATGTCCGCCCGCGCCAGGTTGGCCGGGTCCGAGTAGTAGCGCTCGGTGAACGTCGGCACGCGGAACGCGCGCCCGGCCGACGCGCGCAGCCGCACCTTCCCCGCCGGCCACCAGGCCAGTCCGGCTGACGGGCTCGCCGATGTCCCGAACTCGTTGTAGGAATCGACCCGCATGCCGGCGTCGGCCTGGAACGAGGGGCCAAACCGGTGGCGCCATTCGCCAAAGGCGCTGACGCGCCTGGTGTCGTGATCGCGGAGGTTCGTCGACCGGATCCAGTCGCCGCCGGCGTCGACGCCCACGGTCAGGTCGGCAGCCCCGACGGTGCGCGACGCCTTCACGGTGGCCGTCACCGCGTGCGAGCGATGGACGTTCTCGGCGACACCCGGGCGCTCGACGTTGAAGAGGAACCGATCGCCGTGCGTGCGATACGCGAGCACGACGCCGGTCGTCCAGCCAGCGACGGCACCGAACCCATGCTCCCCCGAGACCAGCAGCTGGTTGGTCCACTCGTGCGACGGCGCGGCGCCGTAGAAGCCATTGGCGCCAAAGTCCTTCCACACGTAGCCGAGCGTCAGCGTGGAGTTCGCGCCGAGGGCCGTGCGCGACAGCAGATCGAGCGAGGCGAACTGGCGCTCGTACATGAAGCCGCCGGAGCGACTGGCCGACGCCGAGAAGAGTTGCGTCGTCCCACCGGCGCGAACCGACCGCTGCGCCCGGCCGCCGACGAAGCCGAAGCTGCCTGCTTCCACCGCCGCCGAGGCCGCGGCGTCACGGCGCGTGATCACGTTGATGGTCCCGGCAAACGCATCGGCGCCGAACAGCGACGAGCCGACCCCGTGCAGGATCTCGATCCGCTCGACGGCGTCGAGCGGCACGGGGATATCACCGTTGTGGTGCCCCGATTGCGCGTCGTTCAGCCGCACGCCATCGACCAGCACCAGCGCCTGGCCAAAGCCGGCGCCGCGCACCGAGAAGTCGGCCTGCATGCCGCGCTCGCCGCGCGCGCGCACGTCGATCGAGGCGGTCAGCCGGAGCAGATCGGCCACGCTGCGCACCGGCAGCCTGGCGATCTCCTCCCGGGTCAGGATCGTCATCGTCCGGGTGACCGACCCGAGTTCCACCGGGGTGGCGGCGGCGGTGACGACGACCGTCTGGCGAAGGACGTCTTGCGCCCGGACGGGGGCCGCGAGGAGGGGGATTGCCGCGGCCGCCAGAAGGCCCGCCGTCAGGTGCCGCATCACCGTAATATACCCGCGCGTCCGGTCGGTCCCCGCAGCAGCAAGTGTGCGCGGGTGTGCGGACAGGGCCGGCCGCACACGCGGGCGCGGTGCACACGGCGATATTCCCGGCGTTTGGGGGCGTTTGTGGCTGGAACAGAAGCTGCACCGGGGCGCGCGCTCATGAACTCACGCGTGCGGGCCTTCGTGGTGGCGATTACGGCGGGCGGGGCGGCGCTCCTCGTCGGCCTCATCCCGTTCGACCTGCTGGCCGGCTTCACGCCGGGGCGGGCGCTGTCGCTGCCGGTGGCCATGCTGCTCGGCCCCTGGTTCGGCATGCTGGCGGCGGCCATCGCCGCCCTTGCCTACGGCTGGTCGGTGCGTCTCGTGACCCTGCCGCTGGAAGCGATCGCGCTCGGCCTGGCAGCCCGGCGGAGCGTCTCGCCGGTACTTGCCGGGTGGGGGTACTGGGCCGTCGTCGGCGTCGTGTTCGGGCTGCAGCCGGCCGTGTTCGGCGACGTGTACTCGGGCTACAGCCAGCAGTTCGCCTGGACCTACGCGCTGCAGCGCACGCTCACCCTGATGGTGGCCGTGCTCATCGCGAAGCTGATCGTGGTGGCGATCCGCCGGCATCGTCTCGGCGCCCTGCTCGCCGCCGGCCAGCCGCATAGCCTGCGCAGCGACGCCTACGACAGCTTCGAGCTCGCCGCGCTGCTGCCGACGCTGCTCCTGAGCATCGCCACCAGTCAGGTGCTGGCGGCGCGCCAGCAGGCAGAAACCAGCGGGCACCTCGTCGAGACCGCCACCGTGGTCCGCGATCACGTGCGCCAGTATCTCGACACCCATATCGATGCGGTCACCGCACTCGCCGATGCCCTCCGTGCCCAGCCGGCGACGGTCGACCGCGAGCAGCTGCTGCGGCGGTTCGCTGCCATTTACGACCAGTTCTCGTCGGTCTCCACCTTCGACAGCCGCGGCGCCTACATCGCTGCGGTGCCCGACGAGCCGCCGACGAGCGCGCTGCGGCTCGACGGGATTCCCGACCGCGCCCACTTCCAGGACGCCACCCGCACCGGCCAGACGGTGATGTCGGACGTGCTGATGGCCCGGAGCTCGCTGCGGCGCGCCGTCATCCCGATCGTCGCGCCGTTCAGCGGCCCCGACGGACGCGTCGCCGGCGTCGGCATCGGCGTCCTCGACCTGCCGCAGCTGCGCCAGTTCGTCGATCGCTATCGCTCCAACCCGTTCATCGTCATCACCATCGTCGATCGCAACGGGCTGGTGATTTCGGCGAGCGAAGGGTCGGGCCGCGACGCGCTGCAGGACTTGAGCCGCCACCCGCTGCTGGCGATGACCGAGGGGCAGTACGATCCGCCCGGCAATCGCGGCACCCAGCTGGTCGCGGCGGCGATGATCCCCGAGTCCGGCTGGCGGGTCTTCGTCGAACAGCCGCTGGTGACGATCCAGCTGCAGAACACCAGGTTCTACGCGGTCACGTTCGTTCTGCTCGGCCTCGGGCTCGGCGGCTCGATGCTTGCCGCCTCGCGCTTCTCCCGCTTCGTCAGCGGTCCGGTCGAGCAGCTCCGCGAACGGACCGCGGAGTTGGCGCTGGCGAAGAGGGCCGCCGAGGACGCCAACCGCGCCAAGAGCGAGTTTCTCGCCAACATGAGCCACGAGATCCGCACGCCGATGAACGGCATCATCGGCATGACGGAGCTGGCGCTGCAGACCGAGCTGACGCGCGAGCAGCGCGAGCACCTCGAGACGGTGCGGCAGTCGGCCGACGCCCTGCTCGGCGTCATCAACGACGTGCTCGACTTCTCGAAGATTGAGGCTGGCAAGCTCCACATCGAGGCGATCGACTTCTCGCTGCGCGCGCTCCTCGACGAGAGCGTCCGGCCGCTGGCGCTCAAGGCGCACGAGAAGTCGCTGGAGCTGCTCATCGACGTCGCCCCCGGCACGCCCGACGGCTTCGTCGGCGATCCGATGCGGCTGCGCCAGGTGCTGGTGAACCTGGTCGGCAACGCCATCAAGTTCACCCACGACGGCGAGGTGGTCGTCGGCGTCAGCGCCGAGCCGATCGATGCCGGGCACGCGACGCTGCACCTCTCCGTCGCCGACACCGGCATCGGCATCCCGCGGGAGAAGCAGGACGACATCTTCGGCGCCTTTACCCAGGCTGACGGGTCGACGACACGGCAGTACGGCGGCACCGGGCTGGGGCTGTCGATCTCGGCGCAGCTGGCCACGCTGATGGGCGGCACGCTCGGCGTCGAGAGCGAGCCTGGTCGCGGCAGCACCTTCCGCATCGCGCTCCCGCTGCCGCTCGGGCCTGGCGTCCGCGCCACGTCGGAGCCGCGCCACCGCGAGATGCTGGCCGGTCTCCCGATCCTGGTCGTCGACGACAATGCGACCAACCGGCGGATTCTCGGCGACCTCGTCGCCGGCTGGGGGATGCGCGCCACCATCGCCACCGGCGTGCAGGACGCGCTTCGCGCGGTCAACGAGGCGGCGACACCCTTCCGCGCGTTCCTGATCGATCACCACCTCGCCGATGGCAGCGGCGTGAACCTGGCCGACGCGGTGCGGCGTGATCCGCGATACGCATCGGCGCCGGTGCTCTTTCTCACGTCGGTCGATCGCATGGCGGCGCAGGAGCCGCGCCGGGTCAACACGCTGCGGCTGACCAAGCCGATCGGTCCGGCGGCGCTCGCCGACGGCCTGCTGTCGCTGCTGGCCGGCGATGCCAGCCAGGCGGTCCGGCCGGCGGCGCCGGCGGTCGAGCCGCGGCGCGCGGCGCGCGGCCTGCACGTCCTCGTCGCCGAGGACAACCCGGTGAATCGCCGGCTGGCACAGCACCTGCTCGAACGGCGCGGCCACCGGCCGCACCTCGTCGACAACGGCCGCGCCGCGGTGGCGGCGGTCAACGCCGGCGTGTTCGACCTGGTGCTGATGGATCTGCAGATGCCGGAAATGGACGGCTTCGAAGCTACCGCTGCCATCCGCGCCGGCGAGCGTGAGACCGGACGGCCGCGGCTCCCAATCGTCGCGCTGACCGCGCACGCGATGGAAGGCGACCGCCAGCGCTGCCTCGACGCCGACATGGACGGCTACGTCGCGAAGCCGATCAAGCCGATCGAACTGTTCGAAGTGGTCGATCGCGTGATGGCCAGCGCGGCGCCGATCGCAGCGGCCGGGGGGCCCGGTCGATGAGCCTCTCGCGGCGTCGTCTCCTCATCGCCGTTGGCGGCGGCGGACTGGCTCTGCTCGTCAACACCCTCGTCACGGGCACGGCGGCGACGCTCGTGCCCGGGCGCATCGCCACCTTGGCGGTGGCCATGCTGCTGGGACCCTGGTACGGCGTGCTGGCGGCGCTCGTCGAGGCCCTGCCGTACGTGATCGACAACCCGTTGCGGGTCGTGAATCTGGCGCTCGAGGCGCTGGTCATTGGCGCCGTCGCCCAGCGGGGACGATCGCCGATTCTCGCCGGGTTGGCCTTCTGGTCGCTGGTCGGGGTGCTGTTCTGGCAGGCGCCGCACCTCTTCAGCAACGACAGCGCGTATCAGGGACCGCTCGCCTGGACCTACGCGCTGCAGCGGACGCTGACGCTGATGCTGGCCGTCCTGCTGGCCAAGATGGTCGTGCTGGCGGTCCGGCGCTTCCGCGGTGCCGCCACCTTCATCGCCGGGACGGCGGCGCCCCAGGCCCTCCGCGCCGAATCCTACGAGCGGCTCGAGCTCATCAGCCTGCTGCCGGTGTTGTTGCTCAGCGTCATCACGGCGCAGATGCTGGCCGCCCGCCAGCAGACGGAAGCCTCGTCGGGGATGTCCTCCGCCGCGGTGTCGATTCGCGACTACCTCGAGCAGTACGTCGATTCGCACGCCAAGGCGCTCGGCTCGCTGGCCGAGGGCGTCAGCGTCGTCGGCGACGAGGACCAGCGGCAGGCACTCCTCGCCCACTTCCATCAGACCTACGGCACCGAGTTCCTGTCGATCGCCGTCTTCACCGCCGGGGGGCGTTTCGTGGACGCACTTCCCGTGGAACCGCCGACGAGCCGGCTGCGGACGACGAACCTGCTCGACCGGCCGTCGTTCCGAACGGCGGTGGAAACGGGCAAGCTGACGATCGCCGAGGTGACGCTCGCGCAGACCAACAGCCCGAGCCTGGGCGGCGAACGGGCCATCCTCGCCATTCTTGCCCCGTATCGCGATGCCAGCGCGCGCGTCGCCGGCGCCATCGTCGGCGTGCTCGACCTGTCCGACCTGCGCGAGTACAGCGCCGCCGCTGCCCCGGCGCCGGCCTCGGTGACCGTCATCGACGGGGCGCGGCGCGTGATCTTCTCCACCAGCCTCGCCGGGACGCGGACCGCGCTGCTCGACCTGTCCGACGATCCGCTCCTGCGCGGCGGGGCTGGAGGGACGGTCTACCAGTACCAATCGACCAGCGAGGGCCAGGCGGGCATGCAGGTCGCGGCGGCGGCCACGGTGCCCGGCATCGACTGGCGGGTCTTCGTCGAGCAGCCGCTCGTCACCATGCAGCTGCAGAGCGCGCGCTACTACGCGACCGGCTTCGGGCTGCTCGGCCTGGCACTGGTGGGCACCCTCGTCGGCTCGCGCCACTTCGCGCGCGTCGTCACCGGACCGCTCGAGGAGCTGGTCGCGGTCGTCCGGCGCGTGTCGGCACGCAAGCGGCCGATGGCCTCGCTCAGCACGGAATCGGAGATCGCCGAAATCGGCGACCTCGTGCACGACATCAACCAGATGCAGGACCGGCTCAACGAGTCCTACGAGCACCTGGACCAGAAGGTGCGCGAGCGCACCGCCGAACTCGCGCTGGCGACCAAAGCGGCCGAGGACGCGAGCCGCGCCAAGAGCGAGTTCCTGGCGAACATGAGCCACGAGATCCGGACGCCGATGAACGGCATCATCGGCATGACCGATCTGACGCTGGGCACCACGCTCACGCCGGAGCAGCGCGAGCACCTGCAGACCGTACGACAGTCGGCCGACGCACTGCTCGTCGTCATCAACGACGTGCTCGACTTCTCGAAGATCGAGGCCGGGAAGCTGCAGATTGACGCGGTCGACTTCTCACTGCGCGCCCTGCTCGACGACACCGTCCGGCCGCTGGCGCTGAAGGCGCACGAGAAGGGGCTCGAGCTCGCCGTCGACATCGGGCCCGGCGTCCCCGACCGCCTCGTCGGCGATCCCGCCCGTATGCGGCAGGTGCTCCTCAACCTGGTGGGCAATGCCGTCAAGTTCACGCACCAGGGAGAAGTCGTCGTCGCCGTCCAGGCCAGCGTCTGCGCCGACGATCGTATCGACCTGCAGCTGGCGGTCCGGGACACCGGCATCGGCATCCCCGACGACAAGCTGGCGGACATCTTCGGCGCGTTCACGCAGGCCGACGGCTCGACCACGCGCCGCTACGGCGGCACCGGGCTGGGACTGACCATCTCGGCCCAGCTCGTCGGCCTGATGGGCGGCACGCTGTCGGTGGAAAGCGAAGTGGACCGCGGCAGCACGTTCCGCTTCTCACTCCGCCTACCCGCCGGCGCCGGCCTCGCCACCCCGGAGCCGCGGCACGCCGACATGCTGGCCGGGCTGCCGGTACTGATCGTCGACGACAACGCGACGAACCGGCGGATCCTCTCGGAGCAGGCGGAGGCCTGGGGGATGCTGCCGACGGTGGCGGGCAGCGCCGGGGACGCGCTGCAGATCGCCGGCACGGGCGCCCCATTCCGCGTCTTCGTGCTGGACCAGGAACTCGCGGACGGGAGCGGCGACACGCTGGCGGCGGAGCTGCGCCGGCGGCCTCAGTACGCCGCGGTGCCGGTGCTGCTGCTCACGTCGGCCGACCGGGCGGGATCGAGCGCGCCCGGAGCGGCCAATCTGTCGCGCCTCACCAAGCCGGTGGGCCAGGCGGCGCTCTTCGACGCACTCTCCTCGCTCTTGTCGGATGATCGCAGCGCGCCGGCGCAGCCGGCGGCGCCGCGCCAGGAGCCGGTGCGGGCCGCCCGCGCGCTGCGGGTGCTGATTGCCGAGGACAACCCGGTCAACCGCCGGCTGGCGAAGCACCTGCTCGAGCGCCGCGGCCACATGCCGACTGAAGTTGAAGACGGGCGCCAGGCGGTGGCCACCATCGCCGAGAAGGCCTACGACCTCGTGCTGATGGACCTGCAAATGCCGGAGATGGACGGCTTCGAGGCGACCGCGGCGATTCGGGCCCGCGAACGCGCCCGGGGGCTGCCACGGCTGCCCATCGTCGCGCTGACTGCGCACGCCATGCGGGGCGACCGGGAACGCTGCCTGGCCGCCGACATGGACGGCTACGTCGCCAAGCCGATCAAGCCGGTCGAACTGTTCGAGGTCGTCGACCGCGTGATGGCGGCAACCACCACCCAGCCGACATAAAAAGGGGGACGGGCCCCTTCCGGAACCCGTCCCCCCTTCTGGCTTCCAGCTTCTAGCTTCTGGCTTCCAGCTTCTAGCTTCTAGTAATCGAACTGAATCGAGAACTTCAACAGGCGCGCCGGCAGGATCGACTGCGGGCGGAGCCACGCGGCGAAGTTCTGGTTGGCCGTCACGACGACGTCCGTGTTCAGCGCGTTGAACACGTCGATGCTGAAGACCGACCGCGCCTTGCCGAAGCGGACGACCTTGCCGAACCGGAGGTCGAGCTCGTGCCGGTAGGGCAGGTAATGCGCGTTCGGCTCGATGATGTCAATCGCCAGGTTCGGCGCACCTCCGGCCAGCGGCCGGCCAAGCGTCGAGTTGGCCGCCAGGTAAGCGTTGCTCGCGTTGAACGACGCGCGCATCACCGAGCCCGGCGTGCTGCGCATGGTGCCGCTCAGCTGCACGTCGATCACCGGCACGGTGTAGATGGCAAACGCCTTGAACTGCGTCTGCATCGGCGTCTTCCGATCGCAGAAACCGGCTGGCCGCAGCGCGGTGACGCCACCGAGGGTCACCGTCTGCATTTCCGGCAGGTCCTCGACGATGGTGCAGTCGTTCTCGGAGGTGCGGCCGGTGCTCGTGCCGCCCTGCAGGGTCAACGCGCCCAGGCGGGCGTTGACGTTCACGTCGAAGCCCTTCCACTGCTCGGTCTGCTTGCCGTAGACGCGATCGAGCGTGTTGTGGTTCGTCGGCGGCCGGCCGAAGGCTTCCGGCTTGAGCGCGACCAGGCCGGTGAGCGTGTAGCCGCCGCCGCCCGGCAGCCGCGAATCGCTCGGCACCGTCATGCTGAAGGTGTCGAAGTCCGACGCGCTGAGCGCCAGGTTGTCGGTGACGCGGAAGTTCTGCCAGATGCGCTGGAAGTAGCCGAAGTCGACCGAGATGCGCGGCAGGATTTCGTGCTGGAGGCCCGCCGAGAACTCCCAGTTGGCTTCGCGGTTGCCATAGCCGCGGCGCAGGATGTCATCGAACGTCGCGCCAGGCGTAGCCGACCCGAAGGCGCGATTGTCGATCGCCTGGCACTCGCCGTTCGCCGCGAGATTGAGCAGGTCGCAGTCGGGCACGAAGTCCCGATCGGCGTCGCTCCAGGCGCGGTTCGCCGTGTTTGCCATCGTATTGACCGGGTTCGGGTCGGTGCCGAGCGTGTTCAGCGTCTGCCCGCGCAGGTACTTGTTGAACGTCGCCTTGAACGCGGTCTTGCCGTCGCCCCTGACGTCGTACGTGAACGACGTGCGGTACGTCATGTCGTTCCAACGGAGGTTCTCCTGCTCCGGGAAGACGAAGTTGCGGTTGGGCGCCAGGTTGGCGGGACCGACCGTCTGCTCGGGGAAGCTGGTCTGGAACCAGTCATAGCGCAGCGCCAGGCCGATGGTCGCCCGATTCATCTGCCACCGATCCTGCGCGTAAATGCCGAGATCGTTGTCCAGGTGGTTCTCGAACGTCACCGGGAAGGCGCGCATGGTGATCTGGTTCGGCACGCCGTTGTTAAACCGATACGCAACGTCCTGCAGCGAATAGGTGCGGGTCTGCTGGAAGCCGTGGACGCGGTTGAATCCGACCTTGAAGTTGTGGCTGCCCGTGACGTACGAGGCGGCCGCTCGATAGGTCCAGTTTGGCACCCGCGTGTTGTTGTTGGTGAGGTTCGGGGCGCGATAGGTCAGGCCGATTGACTGCTCCTGCACCGAGACCATCTGCGCGGCGAGCGCGGTGTCGATGTCCTGCGCCGACGCCATGCGGACGTTCTGCTGCGGGTGCATGAAGCCCCACCGCTCGTAGAGGTGCATGCCGACCGCTTCGAACAGCAGGCGGTTGGTCACCGGCGACGTCCACTCCGCGTGCTCCTGCCGGAGGCGCGGGAAGCGGAAATCGCGGGCCGCTTCGGGCGCCACCGCGGCGGTGATGCCGTTCGGGCAGTCGCACCACGTGTCCGCCTTGTACGTGCCGGCAATCTTGTTGCGCGGCGACGCCTGCCAGGTCACGCGGACGCTGCTGTTGTAGGAGCGCCCCTTCAGCAGGCCGCGCTCGCTCGACGGCACATACAGCCACTCGTTCGGCTTGTAGGCGTTGGCGTTCTCGAAGATCGGCGCGTAGTTCTCGACGCCGTTGAAGCGGATCGACGCCCAGTACCAGAGCTTGTCGCGACGGATCGGGCCGCCAAACGACTGGTTCAAGTCCCAGTTCTTCTTGATCTCGTTCGGCGTGCCGAGGCCGGCGGCCTTCAGCTCGTCGGTGAAGTTGCTGCCCTGCAGGGCGCCGTTCGAGAAGGTGAAGAACGTCGAGTCGGCGAAGTTGTTGCCGCCGTCCCGCGGGATGAAGTTGATGCGCACGCCGCCGGTCGGCAGTTCTGCCGACACGCCGGTGTGGTCGACCGTCACTTCGGCCGCCGAGCCGACGTCCGGGATCTGGCCGCCGATGTTGCCGCCGGCCTGCAGCGTCATCGTGTTGATGCCGTTGAGCGTCACGCGCTGATCCTGCTCGCGGCTGCCGTGGATCGTGACCGATCCGCCGACCCCCTGCAGGTTCGACCCGCCGACGTCGGTACCGCCTCCCGACGCCGCGGGGATCAGCCGCGCCAGGGTGACGTAGTTACGCGAGGTCGGCAGCGCGTCGATCGTGTCGGCGCTCAGCACCGCCGATCGGCTGGCGCTGCTCACGTCCACCACCGGCGCCTCGCCGGTCACGGTAATCGTCTCTTCCAGGGCGCCGACCCGCAGCTCGACGTCGACGACGGAGGCGCCGGCGCCCTGCAGGGTGATGCCGTCACGCCGGACGGTGTTGAACCCGGCGAGGGTAAAAGTCACGGTATACGCACCGGGACGCAGATCGACGATCTGGTACCGGCCATTGCCGTCGGTCACCGCCGCGCGGACCTTTTCGATCAGCACCGGACTGGCGGCTTCGACGGTCACCCCGGGCATGACCGCGCCCGAGGTATCGCGCACGACGCCCGTGATGGACGCCTGCGCGTACGCCAACGAGGGAACCAACACTGCCCAGACGAGGGCAGCTACGACTTTCCGCATCGAGGACCTCCATTTGCCACTGCCACCACCCGCCGCATGTGCGACGGATCCCTGGATGAGCGAACCGCAACCAGAGCCAGCCCGACGGTATGAACGCCGCAGCGAACGCCGACGACCGAGGATCGAATGACCGACGAACGGGAGGAAAGGTCCGAAAAGAAACGAAGAAATAGCGAAAGCCAGCCGACACCTACTGTGAAGACTGGATTAAGAGTGGGCGAAAACTACACGACCCCGGCCGGGCTGTCAACCGGGGACTCGACAAACGGCAACCCGGCGACAGGAGGCCTGCCGCCGGGTTGTTGGGAGTGCGGGGGCCGGACCCTAGAAGTCCAGCTGCATGCTGATCTTCATCAGCCGGGCGTTGAGGATCTGGGTCGGCCGCAGCCACGCCGCGTAGGACTGGTTGACCGAGATGATCGCGTCGCTGTTCAGCGCGTTGAAGATGTCGAGGCTGACCACCGAGCGCGCCCGGCCGAACCGCAGCACCTTGCCAATTCGCACGTCGAACTCGTTGCGGCGGTCGGTGTACTTCGTGTCGGGCGACAGCAGCGCGATGCTGATGTTCGACCCGCCGCCGGAGAGCGTCCGGCCGAGCGTCGAGTTCGCGGCCAGATAGGCGTTGTTCGCCGTGAAGTTGGCGTTGATGTCGGTGCCGGGCACGCTGCGGAAGGTCCCGGACACCTGCACGTCGACGACCGGCAGCGTGTAGACGCCGTAGCCCTTGACCTGCGTCAGCATCGGCTCCTCGCGGTGGCAGTAGCCGAGCGGCCGCATGCCGTTCTGCGCCGTGCCCAGATTCAGCTCGGGCAGCTTCGCCACGACCTCGCAGTCGTCCTCGATCTGCTTCCCGGAGCTGACGCCAATCTGGAACATCGCGCCCCCCTGGAGCCGCGCGTTGAGCGACACGTCGACGCCGTTCCAGTGATCGATCTGCTTGCCGTACTTATCCGACAGCGTGTTGTAGTTCTCCGTCTGCCCGAACTTGCTCGGGATGACGTTGCGCAGGCCGGTGATCGTCGAGCCGCTGACGTCGCCGAGGCGGGCGTCGGTCGGTGCCGTCATGTTGAACAGTGTGAAGTCCTCCGGCCCGAGCAGCAGGTTGTCGGTGACCTGGAAGTTCTTCCAGACACGGCGGAAGTAGCCGATATCCACCGCGATGCCGCGCGCCAGTTCATGCTGCACGCTCGTCGTCAACTCCCAGTTCGACGGACGGTTGCCGAACCCGGTGAGCACGTCGGGGTCGTAGGTCTCGCTCGGTCGCGCCGTGCCGAAGGTCCGATCCGAGATGACACCACAGGTGTCGACGCTGCCGGTGGTCGCCGGGCTCTGCGCGGCGAAGTTGAGCAGGTCGCAGTCGATCACGAAGTCGCGGTCGGCGTCGGTCCACGAACGGTTCGCCGACGTGGCGACCGCCAGCACCGGGTTCGGATTGCGGCCGATGCCGTTCAGCGTCTGCCCGAGCAGGTACTTGTTGAAGGCCACCTTGAGCGCGGTGCGACCGGTGCCGAAGAGGTCGTAGGCCAGGCCGGTGCGATAGCTGATGTCCTTCCAGTTCAGGTTGTCCTGCGCCGGGAACACCAGGTTCCGGTTCGGCGTGAAGACGGTCGGTCCCAGCGTCTGTTCCGGGAAACTGCTGGCGAACCAGTCGTAGCGCAGCGCCAGGTTCAACGTCAGCCGGTCCATCGTCCAGCGGTCCTGGATGAAGAAGCCGAGGTCGTTGTCCAGGTTGCTTTCCGAGCGGTACGGCCGCGCCTGCATGGTGAACTGGTTCGGCACGCCGTTGTTGAAGCGGTAGCTGAGCGGGTTCGTCGCGTACTGGTATTCGTTGAGGAACCCGTGCGTGCGGTTGAAGCCGAACTTCAGCGCGTGCGAGCCGGTGACGTAGGACATCGCCGCGCGATACGTCCAGCTCGGCACCTGCGTGTTGTTATTGGTCGCGCGGTTGCGGTAGACGAGGCCGGTGCTCTGCTCGGTCACCGAGATCAGCTGCGGGATGATCGCCTCCTTCGCCGGATCGTCGAGCGAGCCGCCGTTGACGCGCAGGTGCATGTCACCCCAGCGCTCGTAGAGGTGCATCCCCACCGCCTCGAACAGCAGCTTGTTCGTGATCGGCGAGGTGATCTCGCCGTGTTCCTGCATCAGCCGCGGGAACCGCCGGTCGCGGCCGGCCTCCGGCGCGCGCGTCGCCGTGATGTCGCTCGGGCAGTTGCACCACTTGTCCGCCTTGTAGGTGCCGGCGATCTTGACCTTGGGGCTGGCCTGCCAGGTGACACGGATGCTGTTGTTCCACTGGTTGCCCTTGGTCACCGCGGGGCGGCTCGGGTCGGGCGCGTACAGCCACTCGTTCGGCTTGAACGCGTTGGCGTTCTCCAGAATCGGCGCGTTGTTCTCGGTCGAGTTGTAGCGCGTCGAGAACCAGAACCAGACGCGGTCCCGCTTGATCGGCCCGCCGATCGACTGGTTGAGGTCCCAGTTCTTGACGATCTTGTTCGGCGCGGCGAGCCCGGCGTCCTGCAGTTCCTGCGAGAAGTTGTCCCCTTGCAGGCTCTCGTTCGAGAACGTGAAGAACGTCGAGTCCGAGAAGGTGTTGCCGCCGTCGCGCGGGATGAAGTTGATGCGGATGCCGCCGGTCGGCAATTCGGCGCTGAGCGAGGTCGTGTCGACCGTCACTTCCGTGGCCGAGCCGAGGTCCGGCGTCTGGCCGCCGATGTTGCCGCCCGCCTGCAGGGTCATCGTGTTGACGCCGTTGACCGTAATGCGCTGGTCGGTGTTCCGGCTGCCGTGCACCGTCACGCTCTGGCCGACGTCCTGGATCAGCGACCCGCCGACGTCGTTGCCGCCGCCGCTGGTGCCGGGAATCATGCGCGCCAGGCCGAAGTAGTTGCGCGCGCTGGGCAGCGCGTCCACGAGCTCAGAATTGAGCACCTGCTGCTTGGTGATCGACTGCACGTCGACGACCGGCGCCTCACCGGTGACGGTAATCGTCTCTTCCAGGGCGCCGACGCGCATTTCCGCGTCGACGGCCACCGCGCCGGAGCCGCTGAGCGTCACCCCATCGCGCCGGGTGGTGTTGAAGCCAGCCAGCGTGAAGGTGACCGTATAGGCGCCCGGGCGCAGATCGACGATCTGGAACCGGCCGTTGCCGTCGGTGACGGTCGTGCGGATCTTTTCAATCAGCACCGGACTGGCCGCCTCGACCGTGACGCCCGGGAGTACGGCGCCGGAGGTGTCCCTCACGGTGCCGGTGATGATGGCTTGAGCAAAGACTGCCGACGGGAGCAGGGCGACCCAGACCAGGGCCGCCGCAACCTTGAGCGCTATCCGCATGTGGCCTCCGTTTTCCGCGTTACGGGCCCGCCGCAGCCGGACGCTGCGACAGCCTCTGCCAGGCGTCCTACGGACGCAGATCAGAGCCGGACGACAGGAATGAACGAGACGAGGCGCCGCGAATAACCGGAGGACAGGATGGAGCCGGAACGGGAAGACGCGCCGACGTAGATGATTTAGCGTCTGCTTTATACAGGCGTACCGGTACGGCGGTCAATTATCGAGGGGATAGCGGTTCCCACCCGGTTTCGCGGAACCGGGCCTGTGCGGCCGGGCTGGCCAGGAAGGTCACGAAGCGGCCCGCGGCGGCCGCGTCCCGCGAGGCGGTCAGGACGCCAATGAAATAGGGGGTGTAGTTCTGGAGCGCCTGCGGCAGCGGGCCGGCCAGGGTCGCCCCTTTCGGGACCATGTAGCGAATCTCGCTGAGCATGGTGAAGCCGACGGCCGCCGGCTGTCGGCGATGATCCGTTCCATCACGACCCCACCGTTGGCCACCTGCGTCGTCTTCGGGCGGATCGCCTCCGCCACGCCCAGCCGCTCGAATACCGACGCGACATGAGCCCCCGACGTCCCCTGGGAAAAGTAGACCGCCTCGGCGTCGAGCAGCGCCTGCCGCAGCCCGTCGGCCGTGCTCACGTCGGGGACGGGCGCGCCCTGGCGCACCGCCAGGCCGACCCCGACGCGCCCGACGCTGGCTCGCGGCGCCGCCGCCACCCGCCCCTCCGCGACCAGCCGCTCGAACACCGCTTCGGGCGCGATGATCACGTCGCCGCCTTCCCCGCCCGACGCGCGCCGCGCCATGTTGGGACCCGTATCGTAGGAGATGCGGACGGTGTCGCCGGTCTGGGCGCGAAACGCCTGGGCGAGCGGATCGAGCGCGGCGGTGACGGCGAGCGTCGCCATGGTGACCACTTCCGCGGCGCGCGCGGAGGCGCCGAGGACGAAGACGACGAGGAGCGGGGCAGCAAGGCGTGGCATGGCCCGACGCTTATAGCACCGCCGCGCAGTACAATGAAAGGACCCCCTCCGCGCCGGAGTGGCGGAACTGGCAGACGCAGCGGACTCAAAATTCGCCGCCCTTCGGGGCTTGTGGGTTCGATTCCCACCTCCGGCACTTATATGACCCGAATCGGACCCTCGATCAGCATCCGCGGCGAGATCACCAGCGACGAGAACCTGCGCCTGGACGGCCGCATCGACGGGCGCGTGCTCGTCCGCAACGCCGAGTTGCGGCTCGGGCCCGAGGCGCGCGCCGACGGCGACCTGCGCGGCGCCCGGGTGCTGATCGAAGGCCAGGCGCGCGGGCCGGTCACCGCCACCGAGCGGATCGAGCTCGCGGCGACTGCCGCCGTCGAAGGGAGCCTGTCGGCCGACTACATCGTCATCGCCGACGGGGCGCGGTTCAACGGCCGCATCGACATGGATCGGCGGACGATCGCCGCCAGGGTCGAGCAGTACCGCGGCATGCAGGCGCGCCCGCCGGCGCCGTGACACACCGGCTGTTACACTGAATCGATGCACCCGGAACTGACGAGACTGGAGGCGGTCGACGAGCTCGATCGCCTGCTGCAGCGATCCGCGCAGGAGCCGGTGCTGCTCTTCAAGCACAGCTACACGTGCGGCGTCAGCGCCGAGGCGCTGGACGAGGTCGTGGCTCACCTCAACGATCGGACGCACGCGACGCCGGTCGCGATGGTCACCGTGCAGACCCATCGCTCGGTGTCGAACGCCGTGTCCGCCCGGCTGGGCGTTCGCCACGAGACCCCGCAGGCACTGCTCATTCGGGACGGGAAGGTGGTGTGGAGCGCCTCACACTTCCGCGTCACCTCGCGCGCCGTCGACCAGGCGATCCGCGAGTGCCTCCCCCGCCACGAATCCTGACGACCACGCCCACTGGAAGTTGAAGCCGCCGAGGCGGCCGTCGACGTCCAGGATCTCCCCCACCAGGTACAGCCCCGGACAACAGCGCGACTCCATCGTCGCCGTGTCGATTTCGTCGAGCGGCACACCGCCGGCCGTGATCTCGGCGACGGCGTAGCCGCGGCTGTCGACCACCGGCAACGGCAGGTCGGTCAGCACGCGGACAAGTTCCCGCCGGGCCTCCCGCGTCAGTTGCGCCATCGGCAGCGCCGCATCGAGCCCCGCCTCCTGGATCCATGCGCGCGCCACCGCCGCCGGCAACCGCTGTCCGACCACGGTGGCGATGGACGTTCGAGGCCGGAGGCGCGCCTCTTCCTGGAGCCAGCCGTCCACCTGCGCATAGTCGCGGCCGGGACAGCTGTTCAGGCGCACGTCCGGCTCGCGTCCTTCGAGGACCGCGCGGAGCCAGTGGCGCGACAGGTTCAGGACGACCGGTCCGCTCATGCCGAAGTGGGTCCACAGCAACGGCCCCTCCAGGCGGACGGCGACGCGGCCGCCGGTGCGCAACGTCAGCGCGACCTCGTGCGACACGCCCGACAACGGCGCGTGCCGGTTGCCCCCGAGCACCAGCGGCGCCAGCGCCGGGGTGGTCGCGACGTGGCCGTGCCCCAGCGCGCGCGCCATCTCGTAGCCCGTGCCGTCGCTGCCGCTCTTCGGCAGTGAGCGTCCTCCGGTGGCAAGGACGACCGACGGCGCGCGCCAGCATGTGCCGTCGGCCAGCCGCAGCACGAAGCCACGCTCGACCGCCGTGACACGCGTGCCGGTGACGAGCCTCACGCCGACCCGATCGGCCTCCTGCAGCAGCGCGTCGAGCACCGTGCGCGAGCGTTGCGTGTCTGGAAAGAGCTTCCCGTTCTCTTCTTCGTGCAGCGCCACGCCGAGAGTTTCAAAGAAGGCCGCCGCGCGCGGCGCCGGGAACGCGCGCAGCACGCGGCGCACGAGCCGCCGATCGCCACCCCAGAAGTCGCGATCGCTCACGTCACGGTTGGTGACGTTGCAGCGCGATCCGCCGCTCACGAGGATCTTCGCGCCGAGCGTGCGCGCACCATCGAGCACGACGATACGCGCACGGTGTCCCCTGGCGGCGAGGCCGCGGCCGCAGAAGATGGCGGCGGCAAGGCCGGCGGCGCCGCCGCCGATCACGGCAACGTCGGCTGTTTGCGAGCCCTCCTCCATTACGGCCGCGCTCGAGAGGCACGCAAAATGCAATTCAGCACGGAGGACGACATCTGAGTGCGAAGCGAGGAGGAGGACATCTCATGAAACGGGTCACAGCAATCACGGCCGTTCTGGTCGCCGCGGTCCTGGTGGCGTTCAGCATGAACGTGCGCGCGCAGGATCTCAATCCCCAGGAGAAGACATACCTGACCTTCAGCGGTCCGGTCGAGCTCCCGGGCATGACGCTGCCGGCGGGCACCTACACGTTCAGGCTGGCCGATACGCCGGGCCGCAACGTCGTGCAGGTCCTCAGCCAGGACGAGCAGACCATCCACGGCCAGTTCCTGTTCGTGCAGGCCAACCGCACCGAGCCGACCGGCGAGACGGTGGTGACGTTCCGCGAGACGGCCGAGGGCGCCACGCCGGCGGTGCAGTACTGGTACTACCCCGGCGAGTCGATCGGCAAGGAACTCGTCTACCCGAAGGACCAGGCGATGCGCATTGCTGCGCGCACCAACTCCACGGTGCTGTCGGTCGACGGTGAGATCGGCCCCGAAGCGTCGGTGAGTTCGGTCGATTCCCAGGGCAACGTGACGCCGTGGGACCGCGAGCAGCAGCGCAGCGCCCAGGCGCCCAGTCCTGACACCTCGGCGCCGGCGCAGCCGACGGCCGCGGCCGGATCGCTGGCCGGCAACCGCGGCACCCGGACCGAGCAGACGCCCGAGGTGAGCGCCGACACGCGCGCCGACCAGACCGCCGTCGGCACGAGCGGCGCGGATGCGCCGGCCCCCGCGCAGGCCGAGGGTCAGTTTGCCGGCAACGAGCTGCCGCGCACGGCCAGCCCGCTGGCGCTGACCGGCCTGATCGGCCTGTTCTCGCTCATGGGCGGCATCGGCGTGCGCGCGATGCGCCGGTAGGATCGGTCCCATGCGGCGATCGTCAGCGGTGGTCGCGGCCCTCTGGGCCGCGGCCGCCGCGTTCGTCTGCGCGCAGGCCGGTGTGCAGCCGGCGCCCGTCTTCAAGGCGGCCGCCGACCTGGTCGTCCTGCACGTCAACGTCTTCGACGGCCGCTCGGACGCCGTGCCCGACCTGCCGCAGGGCGCGTTCCTCGTCTTCGAAGACGACACGGCGCAGAAGATCACCTTTTTCACGGGCGCCGACGTGCCCGTCGCCGTGGGTCTGGTCGTCGACAACAGCAGCAGCATGCTGACGCGGCGGCCGATGGTGCTGGCCGGCGCCCGCGCGTTCGTCGAGTCGAGCCACGAGGAAGACGAGCTTTTCGCCATCGTCTTCAACGAACACGTGCGGTTCGGCCTGCCCGACGGGGTGCCGTTCACGCGCAGCCGCGACCAGTTGAGCGTGGCGTTGAACTGGTTTCCGGCAGGCGGCAAGACCGCGCTCTACGACGCGGTGATCGCCGGGCTCGATCACCTGCAGCAGGCGCCCCACCAGAAACGCGTGCTCATCGTCCTGTCCGACGGCAGCGACAACGCCAGCCGCCACTCCAGGGAAGAGATGATCGCCAGGGCCATCGCCAGCGATGCGCTGATCTATACCGTGACGCGCCGCGGCGGCGACACGCCGCAGCGGGGCGACGAAGGGCTGATGCGAAGGCTCGCCGACGTGAGCGGCGGCGTCGCCTACGTCGCCGACGGCCCGGAAGAGACCGTGCAGCAGTTCACCGAGATTGCCGGCAACATCCGCCGCGGCTACAGCATCGGCTACGTGCCGCCGAGCGCCGGCGACGGCCGGTACCACAGGGTCCGCGTCATGGTGCGAGTGCCCGGCCGGACCAACCTGACCGCCCGTGCCCGCGATGGCTATGCGTCTCGTCCGGCAACCGCTCGCTGACGCCTGGGGGCCGCTCCCGCCACACGCGGAGCCGGTTACGGCACCCCGTAAAGGGGCGCTCCACGGCAAGGGGGTGCCCTGCTTCCTCGAGCGGATTCTGTTCGTGATCGCCTTCGTCTGCCTCGGCTACTACGGCTACGTGCAGGCCGAGACGTTTCTCTACCAGCGCATTGAAAATCGCGAGCTCGACGCAGTGCTCGCCAGCCGCAGCGCCGATGTGGTCAACGTGCCCGGAAGGCGCCCCTACCCCGCTGCCGGCTCGACGCTGGGCCGCATCACCATCGATCGCCTCGGCGTGTCCGCCATCGTGCGGGCCGGCAGCGACGCGCGCACGCTCAGCCTGGCGGTCGGCCATGTCCCCGGCACCGCCCTGCCCGGCGCCGCCGGCAACGTCGGCCTGGCCGGCCATCGCGACACGTTCTTCCGCCGCCTGCGCGACATTCAGAGCGGCGACGTGATCACCATGGCGACGCCGGAGGGGGTGTTCCGCTACCTCGTCGAGCGGACGCTCATCGTGGAGCCCGAGGACGTGTGGGTGCTCGACCCCACGGCGCAGCCGTCGTTGACCCTGGTGACCTGTTACCCCTTCACCTTTCTGGGGTCCGCGCCGCAGCGGTTCATCGTGCGGGCGACGATGGTAGAGTGATGCGGAATTAAGTCCTTAACTCTTCCATGATCGTCGCGGCGTACAACCTCAAGGGCGGCGTCGGCAAGACCACGACGGCGGTCAACCTGGCGACGGTCTTTGCCCAACGCGGGCGATCGGTGCTGCTCGTCGATCTCGAGGCCGACATGAATGCCTCGATCTCGCTCGGCGTCAGGCCGGCGCAGGCCTCGCCGTCGATCGTCGATGCACTGCTCAGGATGCGCGCGCCGTCGGACGTCGTGCGCGAGGTTCCCGGCATTCCCAACCTGCGGCTGGTGGCCGGGGGCCCGCGCCTCGCCGACGCCACGTCGCTCCTGCGGCACGTGCGCCAGCCGGAACGCCGGCTCGCCGACGTGCTCCGCCCGTTGTCGGCCTCGTATGACTGGGTCATCGTCGATGCGCCGGCCGGCTTCTCGATATTCGCCCTCAGCATCCCGCTGGCCGTCCACCAGCTGCTCGTCTGCGTGCCGCCCGAGTA
>JBFWUM010000037.1:41007-43955 GCA_050247255.1 Vicinamibacterales bacterium
CGGCGGCCGTCGCACACCGAGCACTGGACCAAGGTGACCGTGGTCCTGTTCGACCGGCAGATCGTCTTCCTCGATCGACTCGGCGCCGACATCCGCGCCACCAGCGGCGTGGCGATCAGCCGCGCCCACGTCATCCGGGCGCTGATCGACGCGCTCGGCGAGTCGGACCTCGACCTGACCGGGACCCGATCCGAAGCCGATCTCAAGGCCATCCTCACGGCCCGTCTCGGGAGAGTCCGCGTATAGCGACCTCCACCCCATTCCTGCGTGACGTCGCCGGCGGCGTCACGACGTTCTTCACGATGGCCTACATCGTCATCGTGAACCCGTCGATCCTGTCGACCGCCGGCACCGGCATGCCGTTCGACGGCGTGCTCACCGCCACCGTCCTCGTCGCCTTCAGCATGACGCTGCTGATGGGGCTTTACGCGAAGCTGCCGTTCGCGGTGGCGCCAGGCATGGGGCTGAACGCCTTCTTCGCCTTCACCATCGTCCTGCAGGACCAGGTGCCGTGGCCGGTGGCGCTCGGCATCGTGTTCTGGGGCGGCGTCCTGTTCCTGCTCGTCTCGGCGACGCCGCTGCGCGAGCAGATCGCATTGGCCATCCCGCCGGGGCTGCGTGCCGGGGCGGCGGTCGGCATCGGGCTGCTGCTGACGTTCATCGGCCTGCAAAGCGCCGGCCTCGTGGTTGCCGACCCGGCGACGCTGGTGCGCTTCGGCACCGCCGACCATCGCGCTGCCTTCCTGCTGCTCGGGGTCGTCATTGCCGTCGTGCTGATGCGGCGCCACAACCCGCTCGCCTTCCTCGCGGCCATCTTCGTCGTGACAGCCCTGGCATGGGCATCAGGCTACGTGGCGCCGCCGGCACAGCTCGTGAGCGCGCCCGACTTCACCTCGGTCTTCCTCGAGCTGGATGTCCTCGGCGCGCTGCGGCTGGCGCTGCTGCCGGCGATCATCGCCGTCCTGTTCACGGACCTCTTCGACTCGCTCTCGACCTTCATCGGCGTCGCCCGGGCGTCGGGTCTCACCGCACCCGACGGCACGCCGCTCAACCTGCGCCGCGGCCTCATCGTCGACTCGATCGCCACGCTCGGCGCCGGCCTTGCCGGCAGCTCGCCGGGGACCGCGTACGTCGAGAGCGTTGCCGGCATCCGCATGGGGGCGCGAACCGGACGCGCGTCGGTCGTGACGGCGCTCTGCTTCCTGCCCTGTTTCTTCATCGCGCCGCTGGCGGCGGCCGTGCCGAACTATGCGACCGCGCCGGTGCTCATCCTCGTCGGCGTGGCCATGTTCCAGGCGGTGAGCGACGTGAGCTTCACGACGCTCGAAGACTCGCTTCCCCCGTTCGTCACGCTGATCATCATCCCGCTGACCTTCTCGATCACCCAGGGGCTGCTGTGGGGATTCATCCTGCACGCGCTGCTGTACGCGCTCGCCGGGCGGGCGCGCGAGCTGCCGCGGGCGATATGGGCGCTGGCGGCCCTGTCGGTGGGCCTCCTGCTGCTGGAAAGCTAGGATCGTTTCGTGGTCACGCCGAACGATCCCACCGTGCTCTGGCGGATGAGCCGGGGCAAGCACACCGCGCACGCCACCATCCTGCCGTCACCGGCGCAGGCGACCATCACCTGGTTCTTCGACGGCGTCATGGACCGCGCCGAGAACTACGAGACGCTCGACCTCGCCATGGCCCGCGCCGACCAGATCCGCGGCATCCTCGAACGCGACGGCTGGAAAGAAAGCGCGTAGGCCGGAGCCTGTACAATTGAACCTCATGGCTACAGCCGTTCGCCTGCATCGGACCGTCGGGGTCCGCGTCGGTCACGTCCAGGTGGGCGGCGGCGCACCGGTCGTCGTGCAGTCGATGACGATGACCGACACGGCGGATGCGGCGGCCACCGCCCGGCAGTGCATCGAGCTGGCCGAGGCCGGGTCGGAAATGGTCCGGGTCACGGTGAACCTGCCGGAAGCGGCCGAGGCCGTCCCCGAGATCAAGCAGCGGATGCTCGACGCCGGCTGCACCGCGCCGCTCATCGGCGACTTCCACTACAACGGCCACCTGCTGCTGACGCGCTACCCCGCGTGCGCGCAGGCGCTCGACAAGTACCGCATCAACCCGGGCAACGTCGGCACCGGCCGCCGGCGCGACGAGCAGTTCTCGACCATCTGCAAGGTGGCGATCGACCACGGCAAGCCGGTGCGCATTGGCGTCAACGGCGGGTCGCTCAACCAGGAGCTGGTCGTCGCCAGGATGCAGGAGAACACCGACCGGGCGCTCGGCCGCTCGTCGGAAGACATCCTCAACGAGTGCATGGTGCTGTCGGCCGTCCAGTCGACCGCGCTGGCGCTCGAGACCGGCCTGCGCAAGGACCAGATCATCATCTCGTGCAAGGTCTCACGGCCGCGTGACCTGATCGCCATCTACCGCGAGTTGGCACGGCAGACCGAGCAGCCGCTGCACCTCGGGCTGACCGAGGCCGGCATGGGCACCAAGGGGCTGGTCTGGTCGGCGTCCGCGCTCGCGGTGCTGCTCAACGAGGGGATTGGCGACACCATCCGCGTGTCGCTGACGCCGCGTCCGGGCGGCGACCGGCGTGAAGAGGTCTACGCCGCGTGCGAGCTGCTGCAGTCGCTCGGGCTGCGGTCGTTCGCGCCAAGCGTGACCGCCTGCCCCGGCTGCGGCCGCACCACGAGCTCGACGTTCCAGGAGCTGGCCGAGCGGACTCAGGCCTACATCCGCGAGCAGCTGCCGACGTGGAAACAGCAATATGAAGGGGTGGAGACGCTCACGCTCGCGGTGATGGGGTGCGTGGTCAACGGCCCCGGGGAATCGAAGGCGGCCAACATCGGCATCAGCCTGCCGGGCACCGGCGAAGCGCCGAACTGCCCCGTCTACATCGACGGCGAGCACTTCACGACGCTGCGCGGGAGCTACGAGGAACTGGCCGAAGG
>JBFWUM010000038.1:0-7994 GCA_050247255.1 Vicinamibacterales bacterium
CGCTCGGCGAGACGGCACAGCAGGTGGCGGCGCTCGAAGCGTCGGCGCCGGCGCAGGCGGGCGGGCAGGCGATTGTCGTCGCGCAGGATCGGCCGTTCACCACCGATCGCGTCGAGTTCCAGCTCGCCGCCGGCGAAGGCATGGAATACAAGTACCGGCTCGAGAAAGGGGAGTCGCTGCTGTTCTCGTGGTCGGCCACCGCGCCGGTCAACTACGAACTGCACGCAGAGCCGGACGGCGCGCCGCGCGGCTACGCGCAAAGCTACGAGCTGGGACAGCAGCGAACCGAGGCGTCCGGCACGCTCAACGCGCCGTTCTCAGGCATCCACGGCTGGTTCTGGGAAAACACAACCGGTGGCCCCGTGACCGTCACGCTGACCGCCTCCGGGTACTTCACCCTGGCCCACGAGTTCCGTACCGGCGAACCGGTGAAGAACAAGACCTTCTAGCTTCTCGCTTCTCGCTTCTCGCTTCTGCTTCGTCTCCCCCTCGCGTTCCGGACAACGCATCTGCACGTGCTCGAGCCACGAGCGGATCTCGTCCACCGTGGCCGGCGGCGCGCTCCACGTGTGCGCCACGTCGCCCCAGCGGTCGACGATCGCGGCACGAGCGGACGGCAGGCCGGGCAGCGCGTCCCGCGTGACGACCACCGCCACGTCGTTCGAGTTCAACGCGGCGGCGTCGCGCCGCAGCGTGGCGGGCACAGCCGCCCCCGAGACGAGCACCGTGAGCTTGCGCTGCCAGAGTGCCGACGCGTAGTTGACGTGCCGGCCGTCGATGTCCGTGATGTCGAAGTGCTGAACGAGCTGGCTCGTCGGGCGGGTCCTTCCTACATTTCCACCTGTACTCCCAGTTCTACCACGCGCTCCGGAGGCAGGCGGAAGAACGCGGTGGCGCGGACGGCGTTGCGCGCCATCAGGACGAACAGCTTTTCGCGCCACGTGGCCATGCCGTGCTGCCGCGAGACGATGATCGTTTCGCGGCCCAGGAAGTAAGTCACATCGTCCGGATCCACGGGCACCCCCTGCTCGCGGGCGATGAGCAGCGCGGCCGGGACGTCGGGGTCCTCCATGAAGCCGTAGCGCACGCGCAGGTTGTAGAGCCCGTCGCCAAGCCGCTCGACCTCGACGCGCTCGCCGATCCAGACGTGCGGCTGGCGGGCCGTGGTCACGGTGAGGAGGACGACGGTCTCGTGCAGCACCTTGTTGTAGCGCATGTTGTGGGCGAGCGCCGGCGGCGTGCCCGTCGGTTGCGCGGTCATGAACACCGCCGTCCCTGGCACGCGCGCCGGCCGTTCCGCCCGCACCGTCTCCAGGAACTGCTCCACCGGGATGGCCCGCGCCGAGATCCGTTCGGCGACCAGGCGCCGGCCGGTCCGCCACGTGGTCATCAGCGTGAACAAGCCGATGCCGACGGCGAGCGGGACCCAGCCGCCCTGCAGGAACTTCAGCGCGTTGGCGCCGAAGAACGCCAGGTCGATGGCGAGGAACGCCACCGTGATCGCCAGCGCCACCGATCCCGGCCAGCGCCAGCGCTCGCGCATGATCACGTTCAGCAGGACGATCGTGATGACCATCGTCAGCGTGACGGCAATGCCGTAGGCCGCCGCCAGCGCGCCCGACGAGCCGAAGCCGATGACGATGGCCAGCGTGGCGAGCATCAGCGCCCAGTTCACCTGGGGAATGTAGATCTGGCCCATCTCCCGCGCCGACGTATGTTCGACGTCGAGTCGTGGGACGAGGCCGAGCTGGATCGCCTGCCGCGTGATCGAGAACGCACCGGAAATCAGCGCCTGCGACGCGATGATTGCGGCCAGGGTGGCCAGCACGACCAGCGGGAACAACGCCCACGCCGGCGCGAGTTCGAAGAAGGGGTGGGCGACCTCCGGGTTGATCAGCAGAAGGGCGCCCTGGCCGAAGTAGTTCAGGAGCAGCGCGGGCAGGACCAGGCCGAACCAGGCGAGGCGGATCGGCCGCGCGCCGAAGTGCCCCATGTCGGCATACAGCGCCTCGCCCCCGGTGACCACCAGGAACACGGCGCCGAGCACGGCGAAGCCGGCCCCGCCGTTGTCGGCGAAGAAAGCGATGGCGTGCCGCGGATCGAGCGCCCCCAGCACCTGCGGCGCCCGGACGACCCAGCTGACCCCGAGGATGGCCAGCACGACGAACCAGGCGATCACGATCGGGCCGAAGAATCCGCCGACGCGGTGTGTGCCGAACCGCTGGATGGTGAAGAGCGCCACGAGGATGGCCGCGGTGATCGGGACCACGTACTCCTCGAGTCCGGGGGCGGCGACCTCGAGCCCCTCGACGGCGCCGAGCACCGAGATCGCCGGCGTGATCATGCCGTCGCCGTAGAGCAGCGCCGTGCCGAAGATGCCGAGGGCGATGAGCAGCGGCCGCCCCACCGCCAGGCGATGGCCGGCATCGCCGCCGCCGCGTCCTGGGACCAACGACGTCAGCGACAGGATGCCGCCTTCTCCCTGGTTGTCGGCCCGCATGACGAGCGCGACGTACTTCAGCGAGACGACCAGCAGCAGGGAGTAGATGATGAGCGACAGCACCCCGAGCACGTTCGACGGCGTCGGGGGAACGCTGTGGGACCCGAAGAAGCACTCCTTGAGCGCATACAGCGGGCTGGTGCCGATGTCGCCGTAGACGACGCCGAGCGCCGTCAGTGTCAGCGGCAGCAGGCGTGAGCGGGACGCCACGAAGCCTCCATCGGCCGGCGGGGTTAGCTGACGGGCTCGAGGATGGAGTCCTCTACTCTCCGCCCGCCTTCGCTCCTTCGGAGCTACGGCGAGGCGGAAAAGATGCGCCCCTGCGATCGGGATTGATCGCGCTGGATCCCCCACGCGCCCGGCGGGCCGGGCGGCTTAGGCCACGTCGATTATGCGCCAACTTGTCCGGCGTGTCGCTTGCAACGCTGTGCGCAGGTGAGGAGGCATCACATGGCTGCGAAATCCCTGCACGAGCTCTTCGTGGAAGACCTGCGGGACATCTACGACGCGGAGAAACGGATTACCAAGGCATTGCCCAGGCTGGCCAAAGCCTGCAGCTCTCGCGAGTTACAGCAGGCGTTCCTGGCGCACCTGCGCGAGACGGAAGGGCAGATCACGCGCCTCGAGCGCGTCTTCGCGTCGATCGGCGAGAAGGCGCGCGGGAAGAAGTGCGACGGCATCATGGGGCTGATTGAGGAAAGCAACACCCACATCGAGGAGCTCGACGGGGCGGTCCTCGACGCGGCGCTGACCGCCGGGGCGCAGAAGGTGGAGCACTACGAGATCGCGTCCTACGGCACCCTGGCCTACTACGCCGAGATCATGGGGCACGACGAAGCCAAGGAACTGCTCGGCGACACGCTCGAGGAAGAGAAGGCGACGGACGAGAAGCTCAACAAGATCGCGAAATCGGCCGTGAACCGCCGCGCGCTGGCCGCGGGCGACAGCGAGGACGACGAAGAGATGGCCGGGGTCGGTATGCTCGCGGCCGCTGGCCGCGGCCGGCGGGGTTCTACCGCGATGGGGACGGCCCATGACCGCGGCGGCACCCGCCGGAGATCGGCCAGCAGCAAGAAGCGCTGACGTGCCTGGCACGTCCAACAACCGTCCGGCCGTGGTGGCCGTCATCAACACCACGCCGGACGCCATCGACCTGCTCAAGGACGCCCTCGAGCGCGCCGGCTTTGTCGTCCCCACCGCGCTCACGTGGGAGATCCAGTCAGGACACACCAACCTCGAGGGGTTCCTGACCACCCACCAGCCGGACGTCATCGTCTATGACATCGCGCCGCCGTACGAGAAGAACTGGGACGTGCTCCAGAACCTGCGCCGGACCGTGCTGAAAGGCTACCGGTTCATCCTGACGAGCGTGAACACGAAGCATGTCGAGCAGTTGGTCGGGCGTGATGAGCAGGTCTACGAGGTCGTCGGGACTCCCCACGACCTTGACCAGATCGTGCGGGCGGTGCGCGAGGCGGTGAAGGCGCGCCCGGTCAGCTGAACTCGCGTAGAATCGCCCGCATGTCACTCCGTGCCATGCGTCTCGGCGTGCTGGTGTGCCTGGCGGCCGCCCCGGTGGCCGCGCAGGTCGTGCCGGTCGATCAGGAACCGCGGCACCGCGTCGTGTTTGCCGACGAGGCGCTGCGGGTGCTCGAGGTGCGCATCCCCGCCGGCGATACCACGCTGGAGCATCGCCATGACAACGACATGGCGACCGTCAACATCGAAAACGGGCAAACCCGGACCCGCAACAGCGGCGCGGAGTGGGGCACGCCGCGCGTGCGGATGGTGGGTGAGGTGTCGATCAACCAGTACTCGGGGACACCGACCGCGCACGTCGTGCAGAACATCGACCAGATGGCGTACCGGCTGGTCGGTGTGGAGAATCTCCGGCCCGGCAGCTGGTCGCGCGAGCCGGCCATCGCCGCGCCGCTGACGCGGGTGCTGAGCGAGAGCCGCGCGTTCCGTGTCTACGAGGTGCGCCTGGCAGGTGCATCAGCCGGGACGCGGCACATCCATTCCGTGCCGGTGATGCTGACGCTCGTCGACGGCGCGGTGAGCATTGGCGGCGAGGCGACGCAGCCCGGACAGCCGCTGACGACGCGCGGCCAGTGGGCGGTCGTGCCCGCGGGCCAGCCGCACACCCTCACAGGCGGACGCGCGGCGTCGACCGTCGTCGAGATCGAAGTGAGGTAGCGGAGGGTTACGGAGGCGCGGGTTGCTACAGGAGGGAAGGAGCAAGGAGGGATTTCAAGATCGTACAAATACGATCTCCTTCCTCCTTCCTCCTGTGATGGTTTCCCGTCACCCGGGGAGGAACGCTCTCCTCACATCCAGGCCGAACGATGGCTTCGCGCGTGTGCCGGTGACGCGGATCGGGATGCGCGAGCCGCCGCCTTCGCGGCGGAAGAACGGCTGGACCAGCCGCGCGGCGATCGCCTTGAGGCCGGACGTCGTGTCGGCCAGCGTCGCATCCATCAGCAGGTGCCCCCGGAAGTTCATCTCCTCCGACTGCAGGCCGTAGGCGCCGGCCAGTTCCACGCGCGCACCGGGCACCGAGAAGGCGAGGGCTGAGAAGCGGATGGTGCCGTCGCGCATGGCGAAGGCGCCGGTCATGTCCGACACCACGCTCGGCGCGGCATCGTCGCCTTCGTCGCCGCGCGCCCGCTTGCTCAGCGTGTTCACCTGCTTCTGGACGTTGAAGTTGGTGAAGCGCGCCTGGCGCAGCGAGAACTCGCCATCGAGCTGCATGCGCTCGATGACCGGCAGGTCCCCGGCGGGGATCACCAGCCTGGCGTCGACGCCGATGGCGCCCACCAGCGGCGGGGTGCCGGGCTTCATGGCCAGGGTGAGGACGTCGGCGATGCGCCCGTCTGTGATGGAGACATCCAGATCGACGTGGCGCCCCTTGACCTCGCGCGCGCGCACGACCGCGCCGCGCGCTTCGATCACGGTCTCGATCAGCGTGGCGCGTACCTGCTCCAACAGCGTGTCGCCGTTGGTGCCGTCGACGACCGCCGTGAACTGGGTGGTGAGCGGCACCGGCTGGCGCGAGACGTCGATGGCGAAGTTCTCTGAGCGCGTGTCTCCCTTGACGGTGAGGCGCTCGAGGCGCCCCTCGTAGGTGCCGGTGGACGAGAGCGTGCCGCCAAGCCCCTTGATGTCGTCGAGCTGCGCCTCCTGCAGCGTGTAGCGGCCGGCGATCGGCGTCTGGCCGGGGTCGCGCGCCAGGTAGGGCCCGAAGGTGCCCTTGGTCTCGATCTCGCCGGCGGGGATGGCGTTGGTCAGCGACGCCTCGAACGCGGCCGGGCCGTCGGCGCTGAAGTCGGTCATGACGAGGCGATGGATGTCGAACACGCGCGGCGGCTTGGCCGGGTTGCGCGAGGCAATCTCCAGCCACACCGGCGCAGCCACGATGCGATCGATGACCAGTGAGGGTCCTGGTGCCTGGTTGCTGTTGCCTGGTACTTGGTCACTGGTGCCTGGTGCTTCGGTGGCGCGTGGTGCCGCGGGCGAACCGAGCCCTCCGGGCGGGACCTGGATGGTCAGCCCGTTCAGCGTGATCTCGCGCAGGTGGAGCGGCGTGGCGAAGAGGCCGCGCAGGCCGGCGGCGCCGGAGAAGTCGCGAATGCTGATGAGCGGCGGGACATCCGTCCGGCCGTCGTGCCGGAGTTCAAGCTGGCTGCCGCTGATCTCCGGCCGCGGGAACGCGGCGACGGTCAGCGCCCCCAACGAGACCTGGCTTGCGAACCGCTGGTTCAGGGCGTTGACGACGCGGTCGCGGAGCATCGGCGTCGCGCGCACCATGTAGGTAATCGCGACACTGACGACGATGAGCAGGAGGAGAAGCGCGACGAGAAGCCAGCGGGCCGTGCGGGGGAGCGGCACGAGGCCGAGGTACTACAAGATCTATTCCTGCGGGCGCAGGATGACGTACGTCGGCAACCCCACCGTATCCCAGCGGGTCATCAGCGTCTTGGCGGGCTCCATCTCGGGGTCCTCGGCCTGGAACTTCACCTTGACGTAGTTGTCGAGCCCGGCGACCACGGCGTCATCGCGAAAGGTCGTTTCCTCCATCACGAAGCAGGCGGTGCACCAGGTTGCCCACATGTCGATGAAGACCGGCTTGCCCTCGGCCTGGGCCACCGCCAGCGCGTCGGGCAGCGAGTGATACCACCCGTCCTTCATCGTCACCTGCGCGGCGGCCGTGACCTGCGACGACTGGAACAGGCTGTAGGCGTGTGACCCGTAGTACACGGCCATGCCGAGGATGATCACGCCAAAGGCGTGCTTGACGTACGCCATCCATGGGCCCGGCTTCGGCAGCGCGGCCAGGCCGGCGCCGGCAATCGGCCAGGGCAGTGCCATCCCGAGGCCGAGGAGGAACGGGAGTGCGAGGGCGATGGTCGTGCCGCGGGCGTACAGATCGCTCGAGAAGAGCACCACCTGCAGGACGACCGGTGCCACGCACGCGCCGGCGAGCAGCGCCGCGATGGCGCCCATGCCGAACGCGAGCGGGAAGGAGCCGCGCTTGCCTTCGCCGCCGAAGCGGGACGAGAAGCGCGAGAAGTCGATGGAGAAGCGATCGAACATCGCCAACCCGAGCACCACGAAGAGCAGCGCGATGGCGACGTTGAACCAGGGCGAGGAGTTGAGCGTGCCGAACGTGCCTGCCGTCAGGATCACGATGAGGCCGATGGCGCCGTAGACGAGGGCCATCGCCCCGCCGTAGGCGCCGCCGAGCAGGAAGCCGCGGACGCGCGATCCGGACCGGGTGCCCGCGCCGATGATCGCCAGGTTGATCGGAATCATCGGCAGGACGCAGGGGGTGAGGTTCAGCGCCAGGCCGCCGACGAGGACGATCAGCAGGATCGCCAGGGCGCCGCGCCCGTCGAAGATGCCCGTCTGCTGGACGCCGGCTTCGGCGTTGGCCAGGAACTGCAGGAACCGGTCGGACGGGATGTAGCCGACCTCGCGTCCCATGAAGGTGAACTGCTCGATTCCGGCCAATTCCGCGGGCAGCGCCGGTGCGGCGGCCGGGGCCGCCTCCTGGGCGGCCGGCGCGGCGGCCAGCAGCGCGATCAGGAGGCCGAGCAGGGCAATTCCGCGTATCATTTGCGCGGAGATTGTACCCTGCCGGAACCCTTTGGGCTCCGGCAGGCGTCTGAGCACCTGGCGCAGTCGCGCCGCAAAGGAGAGACTGTCCTGTGAGAACGAGGATCCTGCTTGCCGCCCTGCTGGCCGTCGGCCTGTCGAGCGCGGCGCACGCCCACTTCGCCCTGATCTTCCCGGCCAACTCGATCATGCAGAACCGCCTGGGCGATCCGCAGAAGATCGCGCCCTGCGGCGGTGTGTCCGCGAACCCGGCGCGCGGCCGCATGGCCGACCCGGGGCGTCCGAGCGGGGCCATCACCAACGTGCAGGGTGGCACGAAGCTGCCGATCCTCGTGCAGGAAACCATCTATCACCCGGGGCACTACCGGATTGCGCTGGC
>JBFWUM010000038.1:8094-37365 GCA_050247255.1 Vicinamibacterales bacterium
GAAGTGCTCCAGGCCGGCCACACCGAGCTGGCCGAGAAGTACATGGCGGAGGACTACCTCCAGCACAACCCGAACATCAACACCGGGCGCGCGGCGTTCGTGCAGGTGTTCAGCCGCCGCGCGGCGCGCGACATTCAGCCGGCGCTGAATCCGGCGCCGGTCATCCAGTTCGCCAAGGGTGACTACGTCGTGTTCGTGTGGGAGCGCGAGGCGAAGGACCAGGCGGGCGCTGCCTACAAGTACAACTTCTTCGACATCGTCCGCGTCGAGAACGGCAAGGTCGCCGAGCACTGGGACAGCGTGTTCCGGACCGCCCCGGCCGACGGCTCGCCGGCGGCTGACGTGATCCCCGGCATCGGTCCGAAGCCGGTGAATCCGTCGAACACGCCGGAGGAGCAGCGCAACGAGGACATCGCGAAGATCGAGTTCAAGGACATCCTGCAGTACGGCCACATCGAGCTGGCCGACAAGGTGATGGCCGAGAACTACATCCAGCACAACCCGAACGTGCCGAGCGGCCGGGCCGGGTTCGTGAACTTCTTCAAGCAGTTCGCGAAGCCGGAGCCGATCCAGGCGGCGTGGAAGGACGAGCCGGAACTGACGATCACCAGCGGCGACATCGTCCTCTACATGTTCAAGCGCTACTCGGAGGTTCCCGGCAAGCCGGGCCAGGTCTACAAGTGGAACTGGTTCGACATGGTGCGCGTGCAGAACGGCATGATCACCGAGCACTGGGACATGGCGACCAAGCCCGGCTCGCAGCCGCAGGCGCCGCGCGGCGTCGCGCGCCCGGCGAACTTCAGGGAATATCGCTAGTCGTTTGTGCCCACGGCTGGATTCTCCGGCCGGAAGGCTGTTAGAAACGTGTGCGCGATCACCGAGAAGAAGGCGATCGCGCACACGCCATAGATCGGCAGCCAGAACGCCATCGCGCGATTGCTTGCCGGCGTCGGGAAGTAGAACGCCTGCACCCGCCAGGTCGCGTCCGCCACACCCCAGAGACACGTCACGATCGCAATCGCCTTCGCCCAGCGCGGCGGCGTGCGCGTGATGGCCGCCGTGGCCAGCAGGTAGGGAAGTGCCGCGGCGAGCAGGATCAGCCCGACCAGCGTGAAGAAGTAGTCGTTGGCGGTTTCGCGCGCGAGCTGCCCGAAGGTGATGCCGGCGCTGGCGAGCATCAGCGCGCGGATCAGTTTTGTAAGGGGGTCGGGAGTCATTTCTTGAGGACAGTTTGGCCTAACGGCCGACTGTCCTCAAGAAATGACTCCCGACCCCCTTACGTTATCGTAATCGGTCGGAGAGCTTGGCTACGCTCAGCGCATACAGGTGCGCGCAGTTGTAGCCGAGCAGCGTGTCGTAGTTCGGATACAGCAGGTAACTGCTCTCGGCCAGCTCCGAGAACGACGCGTAGACATCGGCGGTCGGCAGCGGGCCGCCGTCGGCGCGCCGCAGGCCGATGCGCTGCCACTCGCTGAGCAGCCGGTACTCGGTCATCGTCCGTCGCGCCGTGCATCCTTCGACGCGCCGCGGCACGTCGAGCCGCTCGCGCGCGGCGGCAGAGACCCGGACCTCGCGCCCCCACGTGATCCCTTCCTCCCACCCGTAGTTCCGCAGGTAGTTGGCGATCGACGCCAGCGTGTCGGGGACCGAGTTCCAGATGTCGCGCCGGCCGTCGCCGTCGAAGTCGACGGCGTTGGCCAGGTAGCTGGAGGGCATGAACTGCGGCTGCCCCATGGCGCCGGCCCACGATCCGGTCATGGACCGGGTGTCAATGGAGCCGCTCGATACCATGGTCAGCGCGTTGAACAGCTCGCCGCGGAAGAAGGCCGCGCGCCGCGGTTCCCACGCCAGCGTCGCCAGCGACTGGAACACCGGCACGTTGCCGGTCACCCGGCCGTAGCGCGTCTCCATGCCCCAGATCGCGAGCACCACCTGCCGCGGCACGCCATAGGCCCGCTCGATGCGGCCAAGCAGCGTCCGGTACTGCCGCGACAGCTCGCGGCCGCGGCGGACCACGGCGCTGGTGACGCGGCTGCGGTAGTAGCGATCGAAGGTGAGCACCGTCTCCGCCTGGTTGCGGTCCTGCGTGACGACGCGCTCGATCGGCGTGAGGCCGCGCAGCGCTTCGTCGATGAGCGCGTCGCTATAGCCGCGGTCGCGCGCCTCGGCCATGAGGGCCGTCAGCCACCCCTCGAACGGCTCGGGCGGTGGCGGTGGGACGGCGACCTGTGCCGGGGCGAACAGCACCAGCGCAAGCGCAGCAGCCAGGAGCTGTGGCATACGCCTCGCAGTGTAGCGCGCCGCGTGGACATTCCTCTCCCCCCAGGAAGAGAAGTGTCGAGAATGTCGTTGGGAAAAGTGGGCGCGCTCCCGGCACTCGTTGCCGGTTTACTTCTCACCGTCGCGGCTCAGGCGGCCCCGCTCGATCGCATTTGCGATCCGGCGTACGAGAACTGCCGCACCCCGGTCCTTGACCTCATCCGCGCAGAAACCCAGGGGATCGATGTCGCCTTCTGGTTCATGACGGATACCCGCTACGCGAACGAGCTGATCGCCCGGTTCCGCGCCGGTGTGCCCGTGCGCGTGATCGTGGACACCGACGCCACGCCGGGACAGCCGCTGAACGGCACCGTGATCCAGATGCTGCGCGACGCCGGCATCCCGATCCGCAACAAGACCATCGGCGGCATCCTGCACTGGAAGGCGATGATCTTCGTCGGCCAGAACACCGTGGAGTTCAGCGGCGCCAATTACAGCGCCGATGCCTTCGTCCCGGTGACGCCCTACGCCAACTACGTCGACGAGGTGATCTACTTCACCGACACGTCGAGCATCGTCAACAGCTTCAAGACGAAGTTCGACGATCAGTGGGTGAGCACCGACGGCTACGTGAACTACGCGAACGTCACCACCCCGACGCGGCGCTACCCGGTGTTCCCGATCGACCCGGAGCTGAACTTCCCGCCGGGAAACAACTTCGCGTCACGCTCGGTCGGGCGCTACAACGCCGAAACGCAGGGGATCGACGCCATCATCTACCGGATCACCGACCGCCGCCACACCGATGCGCTGATCGCGGCGCGCGGCCGCGGCATCCCGATCCGGTTGATCAGCGAGCCGCTGCAGTACCGCGACGTGACGCGGTTGTGGCACTCGTGGAACATCGACCGGCTGTACATGGCCGGCGTCCAGGTGCGGCACCGCGAGCATGCGGGGCTGACGCACGAGAAGCTGACCCTGCTGCGCGGGCAGGGGATGGTCGTCTTCGGCTCGTCGAACTGGACCAGCGCCTCGGCGAGCAGCCAGGCCGAGCACAACCTGTTCACCACCGACGCGACGTTCTACAACTGGGCGACCACCCATTTCGAGCGCAAGTGGTTCAACCTCGCGCCCGGCGGCATCCAGGAAACGCAGGCCTTCACTCCGCTGCCGCCCGATACACCGAGCCTGCGCAGCCCGGCCAACGGTGCGACCGAACAGCCGACCGCGGTGATCCTGCGCTGGTATGCCGGACCGTGGGCCCACAAGTACGACGTGTTCTTCGGCACCGATCCCGGCAACCTCTCGAAGATCGTCGACGACAACGAGCTGGGGCCGAGCGAGCACTCGAACGACTTCATTACCTGGAACGTGTCGAACCTCGCGTCCGGCACCACTTATTACTGGCGCATCACGTCGCGGACGATGGCCAACCAGGCCCGGACCAGCTCCACGTTCAGCTTCACCACGTCCGGCACGCCGGGTGGCGGCGGCGGGTCACTGCCGAGCGGCTGGTTGTCCACCGATGTCGGCTCCGTCAGCGCCGCGGGATCGGCAAGCGACAGCAGTGGCACGTTCACCGTGCGTGGCTCCGGCTCGGACATCTGGGGCAACGCTGACGAACTTCATTTCGCCTACCAGACGATGGTCGGTGACGGCACGATCACGGCTCGCGTGGCGAGCGTGCAGAACGTCCACGCCTGGACCAAGGCGGGCGTGATGATTCGCGCCTCGACGTCTGCCGGCGCGGCGCACGGGATGATGATGGTCACGCCGGGCAAGGGGCTGGCGTACCAGCGGCGGACGAGCAGCGGCGGCGCCACGACGCACAGCGGCGGGGCCGCCGCCACCGCGCCGTACTGGGTGCGGCTGACGCGCACCGGCAACACCGTCCGCGCCTACCAATCCACCAACGGGTCAACCTGGACACTGGTCGGCAGCGACACCATCGCACTCGGCGCGACGGCGCTCGTCGGGCTGGCGGTCAGCAGCCATGTCGACGGGACCCTGGCAACCGCCACGTTCACCTCGGTCTCGCTCACGTCCGGCGGCTCGAGCGGCGGCTCGCTGCCGACTGGCTGGGAGGATGGCGATGTCGGCGGCGTGGGCGCGGCGGGGAGCGCCAGCCAGGCGAGCGGCGTGTTCACCGTCCAGGGCTCGGGGGCGGACATCTGGGGTGCCGCCGACGAGTTCCACTTCGCGTATCGGACGCTCACCGGAGACGGCACGATCACGGCGCGGGTCTCGTCGCTGCAGAACGTGAACGCGTGGACCAAGGCCGGTGTGATGATGCGCGCCTCGCTGGGGGCCAACTCGGCGCACGCCATGATGCTCGTGTCGGCGCAACGCGGCCTGGCGTACCAGCGCCGTCCGGCCACCGGCGCGGCGACCGACCATACCGGCGGCGCCACGGCGACGGCGCCCTACTGGGTGAGGATCGTCCGCAGCGGCAACGCGATCAGCGCCTACCAGTCGGCCAACGGCACCAGTTGGGCGCTGGTGGACACCGCCACCATCTCGCTGCCGGGGACCGTCCTCGTCGGACTCGCCGTGACCAGCCACGCCGACGGCTCGCTGGCCACGGCAACGTTCGATTCGGTGGCGGTCACGCCGTAGGACAACCACGGACAGCGGCGGCTTTCCGTGTCCGCGGAGGCCGCCTCTGTCCCGTATAATCCCCCCAACTCCAATGCCTCGAATCCTCATCGTCGAGGACGATGCCGAGATGGCGCGTCTGATGCGCGGCATGCTGTCCAGTGACGGGCATGCCATCGAGGTCTGCCACGACGGCAACGCGGCGCTCGAGCTCCTCAACACGCCTGTCGACCTGCTGTTGCTGGACGTCAACGTTCCCGGCCGCGACGGGTTCGAGGTCTGCCGCGCGGTGCGCGAGCGCGAGCAGCCGGGGCATCGCACGACCATCGTGATGATCACCGGCCGCCACGAGACGGCGGCGAAGCTGCTGGCGTTCTCGGTGGGCGCTGACGACTACCTGGTCAAGCCGCTCGACGTGCGCGAACTCCGCTCCCGCGTCGCCCGCTGGGTCGACTCGCGCGCCGAGCACGCCTCGATGGTGATGCGGCGGCGCCGGGAAGCGATCGACGAAATCGTGGCCGCCATCTGCCACCAGGTGAACAACCCGCTCGCGAGCGCGACGATGGGCGTCGACCTCGTCCTCGGGCGGAAGGCCGTGCGGGGGCAGGATCGGACCGACCTGGAAATCGTGCGGGCGCAGTTGACGCGCATCGCCGAAGTCGTGGCGGCGCTGCAGACCGTCGAGGATCGAACCGTGCCCTATGTCGGCAAGCATCGGATGATCGACGTGAAGCCATGACGTGCGCACCGACAACCCCGGTCTGGTCAAGCCCCCTCAGCCAACTCGTCAACTCGGTGTCGATCAGCGACGACGCGGCGCTCATCGTCGCCGGCACCTACTTCCACGACTACTCGGGCTACGGCGGCCCGATACCGTTCGCGGTGTACGCGTTCAAGTCGTCAGGCGCGACGCCGATCTGGACCTGGCCTCTCGACACGACCAGTGAAGGCGCCTACTGGGTGGCGTGCTCGGGCGATGGCACGCACGCCGTCGCCGGCGGCAAGCTCGTGACCGACACGGTGAACGCCGGCTTCATCCAGGCCTACGATCTCAGGACCGGTGCCGTGGCGCTCGATTACCGGCTGGCGACGACGGATCGCATCAACAAGGTCGCGATCACGGCGAGCGGCAGCGTCGTCGTCGCGTGCGCGAGCAGCGGCTTGTATGTCGCGGTGCTCGAGGGCGACGCGTATACGACCCCGGCGCTGATCCCGGTCGGGCACTCGCTGCAAAGCGTGGCGATCTCCGGGGACGGCAAATGGGTCGCCGCCGGCTCGTACGATGGCGCGGTCCTGCTGTTCCAGCAGGAGGGCGGGACGCTGACGCCGGCGGGTACGTGGACCGCGCCTGCCAATGCCGACATTCGCTGCGTCACGATGACCGCCGATGGCCTGTGGTTCGCGGTGTCCGGCGGCAGCCAGAGCACGGGCGGTCTGTTTTCGCTGTTCAGGACGGACGAGTTCGCCTCGACGCAGGCCCCCGTCTGGTCGCAGGAGTCGAAAGGGGCGGTCTATTTCGTCGCGTTGGCCAATCCCAGCCCGCAGACCCCCGTGGTCGCGGCCGTCAGCAACGTCCCGTGGGGCGAGGCGCCGGCCGGATCGACGTCGACAATGGGCGGCGTCCGCGTTGTCTATTCGGATCCGAATCGCACGGCGCACACCCTGATGGAGTTCAACACCCTGCAGGCGCCGAACTCCGCCTCGATGGACGCCAAGGCGCAGTACCTGGCGATCGCGGACGGTTTCGGCGAGGCATCCGATGGTCACTTCTACCTGCTCGATCTCGACCGGCAGGCCTGCCGCTGGGTCTACGAGACGGCGAAAATGAGCTGGCCGATCGCCATCGCGGCGGAGGCGACCGGCGTGGCCGCGGGGAGCGACGACTCCAACCTGTACTTCTTCAAGCCGTAAATGCGAAAGGCGACGCTTGCCCTGCTGCTCGTGATCGGTGCCGCCGCCCACGGCCAGGCACAGCGGGCGCGTCCCGAGCCCATTCGCTTTGACCACTTGTCGGTGGAGCAGGGGCTCTCGCAAAGCATCGTCCGCGCGGTGCTTCACGACGCCGCGGGCTTCCTCTGGTTCGCCACTCACGACGGTCTCAACCAGTACGACGGCTACCGGCTCACGATTTACCGGCACGAGCCCGACAATCCGAACTCCCTGCCGTCGAGCGTCGTGATGTCGCTCGCCGAGCAGGCGACACCGGGTGGCGCGGTGCTCTGGATCGGCACCAACGACGGACTGGCCGCGTTTCATGCGGCGCAGGACCGCTTCACGCGGTATCTGCCGGGTGAGGTCGTTCCGGCGCTTCACGTCGATCGCGCGGGCGTGGTCTGGGCCGGCACGGGCCGTGGCATCCGGCGCTTCGATGGCAGCAGCTTCCAGCCGCTGCCTGAGCAGGATGTGGCAGGGGAGCCGAACGTCGCCACCGACGCGATCAACACCTTCGCCGACGCGGGCGGCGGCGCACTGTGGGTCGGCACCGTGCGCGGGCTGGCGCGCATCGATGCGCGCGGCGCCACCGCCTGGCGCGGGCTGGAGGGCGAATACATCCGGGCCATCGTGCCCGACCGGCGTGGCCGCGTCTGGGTCGCCACCGACGCGTCCGGCATCCTCAGGCTCAACCTCGCTGCCGGACGCATCGACCGGTTCCGGGCCGGCGATGGCGGACTGACCGGCAACAGCGTGAACGCGCTGCTCGAGGACACCGACGGCGACCTGTGGGCCGGCGTGTGGGGAGGGGGGCTGGTCCGCATCGTCGAGGCCGCCAACGGGGACGTGACCTTCCTCAGCTACCGGCACGACGCCGCGGACCCGAGCAGCCTTGGCATCGACGACCTGAACGCGCTGGCGCAGGATCGATCCGGGGTCGTCTGGGTCGGGACCTACGGTGCGGGCCTCAGCCGGTTTCATCCGCAGGCGCGCAAGCGGTTCGCGCACTTCAAGCGGAGCACGGCGGCGGACGACCTGCGGGACGATCGGTTGTTCGCCCTGCTCGTCGACCGGAGCGGCGTGCTGTGGGCGGGAACCTGGCTCGGTGTCGATCGCTTCGTCCGCACAGGCCCTGGAATCGGCGACTACACGCGTGTTCCGGATCCGGCCCTGGCGCTCACCGACCAACGCGTGACGGCGATCGTCGAGGGGCGCGACGGCACGGTCTGGATTGCCACGCTCGACGGCGGGATCAATCGTGTCGATCCGCGCACCCTGCGCAACGCGCCGCTGCGGCGCGAGCAGGGACTGAGCAGCGATCGCGTGATGTCGCTGGCGGTTTCATCCGACGGCGCGATCTGGGCCGGCACCCTGGATGCCGGCCTGAACCGGATTCAGCCCGGCACAGGCGCGGTGGCCGTCTTCCGCGCCGGCGCGGCCGAAGACACCTTGGCGAGCGATCGTGTGGACGCCGTCATCGAGGATCGTCACGGCACCACGTGGGTCGGCACCTACGCCGGGTTGCATGCGATTCCCCCGACTCGCCAGGGCGTCATCCGCACCTGGAAGGACCCGGCCGTCGCCGGGCTGCTGGGCGGCCAGATCACGGCGCTGCACGAGGCTGCCGATGGCACCCTGTGGGTCGGTACAGGAGGGCGGGGAGTCGTCCGCGTGGACATCGGGGCCGAGGGCCGGCCGGTGACCGCCACGCCGCTCCGCCGCCGCGAAGGGCTTCCCAACGACAACGTGTTCGCGATTCGCAGCGACGCGCAAGGCAGCGTCTGGTTCAACACCGGCGATGGCCTGGCCCGGTTCGACCCGGCCAGCGGGCGGATTGTCGCCTTCGGCGTCGCCGACGGCGTGCAGGGCAAGGAGTTCCGTGAGGCCGCCTTCTTTGAACCGGCCACGGGTCGCCTCTTTGTCGGCGGCACGAACGGATTCAGCGTGTTCGAGCCTGCCGCGGTGGAAGCTGCGGCGCCGCCGCCGCCGGTGATGCTCACCGCGTTCAGCGTGCTGAACCGTCCCGTGCCCATCGGGCCGGGCTCGCCGCTGCCGGTGCGTATCACCGACGCCGCAACCGTCACCCTGCGGCCCGGGGCCTCGGTGTTCTCCATCGAATTCGCCGCCGCCGACTTCACCGATCCGCAGCGGGTCCGCTACGCGTATCAACTGGAAGGGTTCGATGCGGAGTGGAACGAAACCGACGCCTCGCGCAGGTTCGCGACCTACACGAACCTGAGCCCGGGCCGCTACACGTTCCGCGTGCGGGCCGCGAACCGTGACGGGGAATGGAACCCGGAACCGCGCGAGCTGGCCGTGATCATCCTGCCGCCGTTCTGGATGACGTGGTGGTTCCGCACCCTCGCCGTGATGGCCATCGCCGCGCTGGTGCTCACGGTCCACCGCATGCGCCTGCGCGGCGTCGAAGCGCAGCGGGCACGGCTGGCGCGCGAGGTGATCGCCCGGACCCGCGAGCTCGAGGAGGAAAAAGCCCGGGCCCTCACCGCGCAGACGATGGCGGAGCAGGCCAACGACGCGAAGTCGGCGTTCCTCGCCGGTGTCAGCCACGAGCTCCGCACGCCGCTCAATGCCATCGTCGGGCTCGCGGATGTCCTCGGCGACAGCGAGACCGGGCCGCGGCAGCAGCAGTACATTGCGGCATTGCGCTCGTCGGGCCAGGCGCTGTCGGAACTGATCGATGACATCCTCGACCTGTCGAAGATCGAGGCGGGCCGGTTCGAGCTGGTCGCCACGCCATTCGACGTCCGGGCGCTCGTCGAGGAGTCGGTCGACCTGGTGCGGCTGGCGGCGGAGCAGAAGGGACTGCGGGTCACGGTCGCCCTCGCCGCCAATGTCCCCGCCGTCGTCGAGGGGGACGCGCGCGCGCTGCGGCGGATTCTCTTCAACCTGCTGTCGAACGCGGTCAAGTTCACGGCCGCGGGCAGCGTGTCCGTGGATGTCGCGTCCCGGTCCGACGGCACGCTGCTGTTCATCGTCGCCGACACCGGCATCGGCATCGCCCCCGAGCACCAGGAGCGAATCTTCGCCACCTTCACCCAGGCGGAGCCGGGCATCGCGCAGGAATACGGGGGGACCGGCCTTGGCCTGGCGCTGACCAGGCAGCTCGCGCACCTGATGGCGGGCCGCATCTGGGTCGACAGCCAGGTCGGCGTCGGCACCACGTTCGTGGTGGCGCTGCCGCTGCCTGCCGCCAGCGCCGCCCCCGCGGCGGCGGCGCAGTCCCGTCCGGGGGATGGCCTGCGCGTGCTGGCGGTTGACGATGCGGCCATGAACCGGCTGGTGCTCGAGGCCTACTTTCAGGGCACGCCGCACACGCTGGTGCTGGCCGACAACGGGACCGCTGCGCTGGCGATGTTCCGCGAGTCGCGCTTCGATGTGGTGCTGATGGACGTCAACATGCCGGGCATGGACGGCTACGCCACCATCAGGGAAATGCGCGCGTGGGAGTCAGCGGAGCACCGGCCGCGCACCCCGATCGTGGCGTTCACGGCGCATGCGTTCGCCGACGACGTCGAGCGGAGCCGCGTCGCGGGCTGCGATGGCCACCTGGCCAAGCCGCTCCGCCGGGAAGCGCTCATGGCCGCGCTCGCACACCAGGCCGCCGGCGGTGCGCCCGCGCCGACGGTGCAGGTGGACGCCGATCTCGCCGGATATCTGCCCGACTATCTCACCGCCACCCGCGCCCAGCTGGCGGCGGCGCTCGCCGACCTGGATGCCGGGCGTCGCGACCCGCTGCGGACCCTCGGGCACAACCTCAAGGGAAGCGGCGGATCGTTCGGGCTGCCCGGGATCAGCCGGCTCGGGATGGAGCTGGAGGACGCTGCCGTCCGCGGCAGCGAGTCGCAGCTGCGCGAGGGCGCCCGGCGCCTGGGCGAGTACCTTGCCGAGGTACGGGTTACCTTCGGCGGGGAGCACATCTAGGCGTCGCGTCACATCGACGCGTGGAGCCTGTGTGCTGGTGCCTCGGGTGGCTCCTCCTGCGCGGCGCGCGTGAGGTGCTGCGCCAGGACGCCCCCGCACGCGGCGTCGCCGACGGTGCGACAGGTGAACCGCAGCTGCCGGCGGTTGTGTGCCAGCGACACGATCAGTTCCTCGCCGGAGCGCTCGACCGACGACACCTCCGTCCACGCCACGCTGACGTCCAACATGCCGCGGAACTTCAGCCACTGGTCTGTCAGCAGGAGTTGCCCGAACTGGTCCGCGCGCCGGCGGCCGAACCGGACGGGCGCGGCGAACCGGCAGGTGTCGCCGGGGGCAAGGCCGGTCGCCGGGACCGAGGGCCACTGTCCGGCGGCCAGGTCGTCGGCCAGTGTCAGCGCATCGAGCGCCGCGTGAACGCGCGCCAGTTCGTCCTGGATCTCATCGTCGCGCAACTGCAGGGTGCGGGCACGCGCGATCAACCCCTCCAGATCCTCGCGTGAGGGCTCGTCGCCGACGGCGTTGACGGCGTCGCGAAAGAGCGCGAGCCGCCGCGCCAGTTCGGCGCCGGCCCGCTCGGCACGCCCCGGAAGGGTAATGGCCAGCACCAGCGACAGCCACGCGCCGCCGAGCACAGTGCCGACGGCAATGCCCGGCAGCTCGCGTGGCACGGCGGCCAGGAAGGTCCCGAGCAGCACCGACCCCCCGAACAGCACCACGACGGAGCGCGAGGTGTGCGGCACGTCCGCAAAGCGGGATGGGTCGGCAATCCGCGGCCGGCGGGGTCGGAGCGGTGTTGGCGCCGACGTCAGTCGCCGAGCCGAACCGTATTGGATTTGGCCATTCACGGGTGCGATCCCTCCAGATCTCAGCCCATCCGCAAGAGTCCTGCCCGACCACTACAATTCCCGAGTGCGGTTCGCGCTGGTCATCACCGTCGGGCTGGCTGGGCTCGGCGCCGTCTGGCCGGCCTCCCCCGCAACAGTCGAACGCGCCTATTCCACAGCGCTCTATCCGGCAATCCAGCGCGCCGTCACTCCTGTTACCAACGCGACACCGGTGGCCATGCTGGATCTGCTGCTCGCCATCCTCGTCGTCGTCATCCCGACCGCGTTGTTTGTGGCGATACGGGATGCGCGCCGTCGAAGGGCCGCGCGTCCCGTGCTGCGCACGCTGGGGTGGGTGCTCGTCGGGGCGGCGTCGGCGTATGTCGCGTTCCTGGCGCTCTGGGGGGTGAACTATCGGCGCGTGCCGATGGAAGCGCGCATCGAGCTGGCCAGGCCCGCACCCGGTGGCGACGATGTGCTGCGCCTGGGGCTGACCGCCGCGCGCGCGCTCAACGCTCTTCACGCGGATGCGCGCCAGGAGGGATGGTTAGCCAACGAATGGCGCGACGAAGCCATGCGCCTGGCGTTTCGGGACGTGCAGCTGGCGCTGGCCGATGCGCCTCCGGCGGTGCCAGGCCGTCTGAAAGACACGGTTCTTGGCTACTACTTCCGCTGGGCGGGTGTGGACGGGATGGTGAATCCCTTCGGCCTCGAGGTGCTCGCCAACCCCGATCTCCTGCCGTTCGAGCGCCCGTTCGTCGCCGCACACGAGTGGGCGCACCTGGCCGGCTATGCCGACGAAGCCGAGGCCAGCTTCGTGGCGTGGCTCGTCTGCCTGCGCGCGTCCACCGCGGCGCAGTACAGCGGCTGGCTCTACCTGTTCTGGCAGATCTCCGCGGAGATCGACGACAGCAGCCGGGCACAGCTGCGCGAGGCGTTGACGCAGGGGCCGCGGCGCGACCTCGAGGCGATCGCCGATCGCCTGCGGCGCGGCCAGCTGCCGCTCCTGCGAGCGGCCAGCTGGCGTGTGTACGACCAGTATCTCAAGGCCAACCGGGTGGAGGAAGGCGTGGCGAGCTACGGCGCGATGGTCACGCTCGTCAGCCGCGCCCAGTTCGACGACGGGCTCCCCGTTCGCCGCGAGTAGCGCTCAGATCCTGAACCGCAGGATGGCGCCGACGCCGCCGACATCCTGCAGCAGCGCCGGATCTTCGATGAAGCGGATGCGCGCGCTCTGCTGCTGCGCCCGCGTCACCAGTTCATCCGCCAGCTTCAACTGATCGGCGTCCGCCGCGGCCGCAGCCGCGGACGTGTCGACGTCCACGGGCCCCGGCGCCGCGCCGGGCGGCAGCTGACGCGCATGCGCGAGCCGGTCGGGCGACGCGGTGATCAGCAGTTCCTCGACCTGGGCCATCGACAGCGCGCGAAGGGTCGAATCGGGCCCGACCACGCCGAGGCCGCCGCCCAGCCAGGCGTCGCGGAGCGCCTGCACGCGCGCAACATCGGTGTCGGCATCGTGCTGCCGCAGCACGTCGAGCGTGTCGCGCAGCACGGCGCTCTCGCCCTCGCGCGCGTCGAGGGCCGTGATGTCGACGATCTTCTCCTGCAGGTGCTGCGGCAACTGCGCCAGCAGCAACGGCCGGGCGACGTCGTCGCAGGCGATGACGATCTTCGTGAGATCGTCCTCGCGCACGACCCGGTCGAGCAGGTCGGCCACTTCTTTCATGTGCTGCTCGTGAAAGTGTTCGATGCGGCGCTGGAAGCGCGCCTGCGACCAGCCGCCCATGGAGGACTTGCGCGTCTTGACGCTGGTGACGTCGTGGCGTGCCTCGGTCGCCCCGAGGCCGAACACGAACAGCCGCGCGGAGTTGGTGTCGAGGATGAGCGCGGCGTAGCGCGGGAACTGATCGTTGACGCGCGCCAGCGGGTAGAGATGGGGCACCGACCCGATGAACAGCCAGTGGTCGGGAATCGGCGCATCCAGCTGGACCGCCTCGAAGAAGTCGCCGGCGCCGGCACAGGCAAAGATCGCCAGGCCGTTGGCCGACTTGCGAACGTCGTTGTCCAGGTAGTCGCGGATACGCTCGGTATCGCGCTCGAAGCTCTTACGTCCTTCGCCCTGGAGCATGCCGGCGCGCTCCGAGAGTGCCTTGCGCAGGAAGCTATCGTGGGTGCCGCGGCCGTTGGGGCGGCGGTCGAGATACAGGCTGAGCACGGGAAGGTCGGTCGGCTCGAACCGGGCCAGCCGGTCGAGCTGTTCGCGGAGCGGGGTTGCGAGCGCACTGGTCGTTTTCGCCATGCGACCCTGCGTCGCAAGCGGTGTGCCCGGACGACTAGGCGTCGACGATCGTCGCGGCAGCCCGGCGGAGGCGGTCGCGCAGCGCGTCGGCCAGGCCGCCGGTGGCGTCCACGTCGCGCGCGAGGATGGCATCGGCCCCCGCGGCATCCGCCTCGCGCAGCGCCGCGTACAAGCGCTTCGCCACGCTGTCGAGGTCGCCGGGCCAGTCGAGCACGGTGACGCGCAGCCCACGGGCGCGCATGTCGTCGGCATCCGTCTCGAGCCGGCGCTGCGCGCCGGCCCCGCGATAGAGCGTCAGCGGCGTTCGCGGCGCATAGTGCCGGCCGAGCAGCCCCGGCGATACCTGCGGCGCCGTATCATCGACCGGCGCGTCGCTGCGGGCGCGGATGCCGGGAACGATCGCGCGCAGCATGTCGAGCGTCACGGCCCCGGGCCGCAGGACGAGTGGCGGCACGGCCGTGAGATCGACGACCGTCGACTCCACGCCGATTGTCGTCGGCCCGCCATCGACAATCAGATCGATGCGGCCGCCGAGGTCGTGCAGCACGTGCTGCGCCGACGTCGGGCTGGGGCGCGAAAACAGGTTGGCGCTCGGCGCCGCGATCGGAATCCCGGCAGCCGCGACCAGCGCGCGTGCCACCGGATGCGCCGGCACGCGAACAGCCACCGTCGGCAGCCCGGCTGTGACAGCGTCGGGCACTGCTGCCGAACGCGGCAGCACCAGCGTGAGCGGTCCCGGCCAGAACGCCGCAGCCAGCGCCGATGCTGCGCGCGGCAGCGACGCCACAAGCGGCGCGGCGGCGTCGAGCGAGGGCACGTGCACGATCAGCGGATCGTTTGCCGGACGTCCCTTTGCAACAAAGAGGCGCGCCACCGCCGCGCGGTCGAGCGCGTGCACGCCGAGCCCGTAGACGGTCTCGGTTGGGAAGGCCACCAGCCCGCCGCGCCGAAGGCAGTCGGCCGCCTGCGCCATGCGCGCGGCGTCCGGATGCGCGGCGTCGACGATGAGCACGTCGGTCACGACTCTTGATGTTATCCTGCTGCGCGGATGCAGCTCGGCCTGCCGCTTCTTGCCGGCGGAACACCCGCGCCCGCGGAGGTCCCGGAGTTCTACTTCGTCAGGCACAAGCGCGCGCGGCGTTACCTGCTGCGCGTCGATCTCGATGGCCGGGTGCGCGTGACGATCCCACGCGGCGGGTCGCGGCGTGAGGCCGATGCCTTCGCGCGCAGGAACCTGCCGTGGATCGCCCGCCAGCGCCAGCAGATCCCTCCCTCTGTCCTGACCGCCGATGCGCGGGCGGCGTTGCGGCGCCGCGCCGACGCCGAACTGCCGGCCGCGTTGCGCGCGCGGGCCGCAGCGCTGGGACTGACCGTCGCCCGCATCTCGATTCGCAACCAGCGTTCGCGCTGGGGATCCTGCGCGCGCGACGGCCACATCACGCTCAACTGGCGCCTGCTTGCCATGCCGGACTGGGTGCGCGACTACGTGCTGGTCCATGAGCTGATGCACCTGAAGCGGATGGACCATTCGCCGGCCTATTGGCGGCTGGTCGAGGCCGCTTGCCCCGACTACCGGAAGGCGAGACACTGGTTGAAGGAGTACGGACCGGGGTTGCGATGACGACACGCCGCCAGTTCCTCGCGGTTGCCGCTACGGCCGGCGCGCTGGCCCCGCTGGCGATGTGGCTGGGGAGTCCGGGCGTGGCCAACGGCGCGGAACCGGCGCGCGACTTCTCTGTGCAGAAGAGCGACGCCGGGTGGCGCGCGGCGCTGAACGACGAGCAGTACCGCGTGCTTCGCCAGCGGCGGACCGAGCGGGCGGGCTCGAGCCGCCTCAACCACGAACACCGTGCCGGCACCTTCGCGTGCGCCGGCTGCGATCACGCACTCTTTTCCTCGCGAGCGAAATACGAGAGCGGCACGGGGTGGCCCAGTTTCTACGAGCCGCTGCCTGACGCCATCGGCACCGCCGTGGATCGCAGCTGGTTCATGGTCCGCACCGAGGTGCACTGCGCCCGCTGCGGTGGTCACCTGGGGCATGTGTTTCCCGATGGCCCGCCGCCGACCGGACTGCGGTACTGCATGAACGGCGCGGCGCTGACCTTCGTGCCGGACGTGAGCGCATGAAGCGGTTCTGGCCGCTGTGCCTGGTATTCATCGCCGCGTGCGGCGGCGACCCTCAGGCCCAGCCCGCGCCGCCGGCGGCTTCGGCAGGGCAGTCGGTGGCGACAGCCGTCTTTGCCTCAGGCTGCTTCTGGTGCACCGAGTCGGACTTCGACAAGATCGCCGGGGTGGTCGCCACCGTCTCCGGATATACCGGCGGCAACTTCGCGAATCCAACGTACGAGCAGGTATCGTCGGGCGGGACGGGGCACGTCGAGGCGGTCCAGGTGACCTACGACCCGGCCATCGTCAGCTACGAACAGCTGCTCGACGCCTATTGGCCGACGGTCGATCCCTTCAACGACCGCGGGCAGTTCTGTGACGTGGGGGAGCAGTACCGGCCGGTCATTTTCGTGGCCAGCCCCGAAGAGCGCGAGGCGGCTGAGGTCTCGAAACGCCGCGCCGAGGAGCGGCTGGGGCGCTCGGTGGTGGTGGCCGTCGAACCGGCCGCAACCTTCTATCCTGCAGAGACTTATCACCAGGACTACTACACGAAGAACCCGGCCAGATATAACTTCTACCGGTGGAGCTGCGGGCGCGACGCCCGCCTCGAAGAGGTCTGGGGCGCACACTAAGATGTGCGGATACTACCCGGTCCGCTAAAGGCCGAGCGCACTCATCCCGATAGTCGCTGTGGAAGTCGCACGCCGCCGCACAGGTCCAGCCGTGCGCCTGGGAGAGCTATCTGATGCAGAGCCAGCGCCCCCGTCTCCTGGTGGTCGACGATGACCGCGCGATCCTGACGCTCATCGGGACCATTGCCCTTGCCGAAGGCTTCGACGTCGCCACGACGGTGAACGGCGAAGATGCCATGAAACAGCTGAGGCACCGGCCGGCCGAGCTGGTGCTCCTCGATCTGCGCATGCCGGGCATCAACGGGCTCGACGTGCTGCGCGCGATCCGCGACATCAGCCCGCGCTGCCGCGTGGTACTGATGACCGGCTACGCCACCATCGACAGCGCCGTGGAAGCGGTGAAGCTGGGGGCGGTCGATTACCTCACCAAGCCGTTCGACCTGCAGCGGCTGCGCCAGCTCCTCTCGTCGGTGCGCGAAGATGCCGATCAGCGCCGTGCCGTCCTGACGCTCGAAGGCGACCTGGCGCAGCGGCTGGAGTTCTGCGGGATGATCGGGCGCGGCCCCGCCATGCAGGAGGTCTTTGGCCTCATCCGCCGCCTGGCGCCGCACGTGCGCACGGCGCTCATCACCGGTGAGACCGGGACCGGCAAGGAACTCGTGGCGCGCGCGCTGCACAAGCTGGGGCCGCGCTCGAGCAAGCGGTTCGTGACGGTCAACTGCTCCGCGGTGGTCGAGACGCTGTTCGAGAGTGAGCTGTTCGGCCACGTGCGCGGCGCCTTCACCGGCGCGACCGATCACAAGGCCGGGCTGTTCGAAACGGCCGACGGCGGCACCATCTTCCTCGACGAGGTCGGGGAGCTGCCGCTGACGGTTCAGTCGAAGCTGCTGCGCGTGCTGGAGGCGGGCGAAGTGCAGCGGGTTGGCTCGCTCGAGCCGAAGAAGATCGACGTGCGCGTCATCGCCGCGACCAACCGCGACCTGATGGCCGAGGTCGCCGCCGGCCGGTTCCGCAGCGACCTCTACTACCGCCTCAACATCGTCGAAGTGAAGCTCCCGCCGCTGCGTGAGCGGCGCGAGGACATTCCGTATCTCACCGCCGCGTTCGTGCGCAGCTTCTCGCAGCGCTTTGCCAAGCCGCTGGTCGGCCTGACGCCGGGCGCCGAGCGGATGCTGGCCGACGCGGCGTGGGACGGCAACGTCCGGCAGCTGCGCAACGTGATCGAGCGCGCCTGCATCCTGGCGGAAGGCGACTTCGTCAACGAGCCGGACCTGTCGGGCAGCATGCTCGATCAGCGCCTGCCGGCCAGCGCGGCGCCCGCGGGCGCCGCCGGCGGCCGTGCCGATGCGCCGGCGCCGCTGGTGGAGGTCGAGCGCGAGCACATCATCCGCACGCTGCAGCAGGTGCGCGGCAACAAGGCGGTGGCGGCGCGGCTGCTCGGGATCAGCCGTCGCGCGTTCTACCGGCAGCTGGAACGGCACGGGCTGCACCAGCGTGTCCCGGCGCGCCTTGGCGACGACACCCCGGGCACCGGGCAGACGGGCGCATGACGACGCCGGGCACGCGCCGCAGCCGCATCGTGGCCGCTGACGACACCGTCGCGGTGATGACGCTGTATCGCCAGCTGCTCGAGGGCGACGGGCACCAGGTGTTTGCCGCCGGCAGCGGCGAAGAAGCGCTGAAGGCGGTGCAGCAGCACCATCCCGATGTCGTCATCCTCGACGTGAACATGCCGGGGATCGACGGCTTCGAGGTGTGCCGGCGGCTGAAGGCCGATCCGGGAACGCGGCTGACGCCGGTGATGCTCGTCACCGGGCTCAGCGACGTGTCCGACCGCGTCCGCGGCATCGAGGCGGGCGCCGACGAGTTCCTGTCCAAGCCGGTGCACACCCTCGAGCTGCGGGCCCGGGTGCGTTCTCTTTCACGGTTGAAGCAGCTGCTCGACCAGCTCGATTCGGCGGAGGCGGCATTCGTGTCGCTGGCGTTGACGATCGAAGCGCGGGACCCGAACACCAACGGGCACTGCGAGCGGCTGGCCCGGTACGCGGTGTCGCTCGGCCGGGCGCTCGGCGTCGGTCCCGACGACCAGGCGGCGCTGCGGCGCGGCGGCTACCTGCACGACGTCGGCAAGGTCGGCGTGCCGGATGCGGTACTGCTGAAGCGGGGACCGCTGACGCCCGAGGAGCGCATCGTCATGCGGCGCCATCCGGAGATTGGCGACACCCTGTGCGCCCCGCTGCAGTCGCTGCGCCGCGTGCGTCCGATCATCCTCGGCCACCACGAGCGTCTCGATGGCAGCGGCTACCCCCACGGCCTGCGCGGCGACGAGGTGCCGCTGCTGGCGCAGATCGTCGGCGTCGTGGACGTCTACGACGCGCTGACCTCGCCGCGCCCGTACCGGACGGCGCTGGCGCCGGCGGTGGCCGCCGCGCACCTGCTCGACGAGGCGGCCCATGGCCGCTTCTCCCGAACAATAGTCGAGACGTTCCTCGATCACCTCGGCATGGCGCGCGCAACCGCCGCCGTGCATTAAGATCGACGCATGCCGTATCCCGAACCCTTCATCGAGCCCATGCGCGCCGAGCTGACCCGCGCCGGCGTCCGCGAGCTGCGCCAGGCGGCCGACGTGGATGCCGCGGTCCAGACGCCCGGCACCGTGATGATCGTCGTCAATTCGATCTGCGGCTGTGCCGCCGGCAAGGCCCGCCCGGGCATCGTCGAGGCGCTGCAGCACGAGAAGAAGCCCGACGTGGTGGCGACGGTGTTTGCTGGCGCCGACATGGAAGCGACCGAGCGCGCCCGCCAGTACTTCGCGCCCTATCCGCCCTCGTCACCCTCGGTGGGGTTGCTGCGCGACGGCAAGCTGGTGTTCATGCTGCAGCGGCGTGACATCGAGACGCGCAGTGCGCCGATGATCGCCGACGCCCTGAAGGCCGCGTTCGAGCAATTCTGCTGAATGCTCAAGGCTCAATGCCCAATGCCCAATGCCAAACGTCGTTTGGATTTGAGCCTTGAGCCTTGAGCTTTGAGCCTTGATTTCCTATCCACCCCGCGTGTGCATCTCCAGGTGGGGATCGCGTCTGAGGGAATCGACCGCAATCAACGGCGTGCGGGCACCGGCGGCCAGCCGATGCTCCGCGCCGCGATCCGTCCTTGCCTCCCACGTCGCACCGATCAGGGCGGCGATCGCCTCGCCCGGCCGCCCCTCGCGCAGCGCGCGCCGCAGGTCCACGCCGTGCGTGCCGTACAGGCAGAGGTACCAGAGGCCGTCGGCCGTCAGCCGGCTGCGGTCGCAGTCGCGGCAGAACGGCTCGGTCGTCGAGGCGATGATGCCGAACACGCGCCCGTCCGGCAGCCGGTAGCGCGCCGCCGGCGCCGATGAGGATTCGCGAAGGGGAGCGATAGGCCCGTAGTGGGCCTCGAGCCTCGCCAGCATCTCGCGGCACGACACCACGCGGTCCATCGACCAGTGCGTGGCGCCGCCGACATCCATGTATTCGATGAAGCGCACTTCGGCGTGTCGCTCGCGGCCGAACTCCAGGAGCGCCACCAGCTCGTCGTCGTTGACGCCGCGGATGATGACCGAGTCCAGCTTCAGGCCGCCGAAGACGGCTGCCGCTTCGTCGATCCCATCGCGCACGCGGGCGAGCTCGTCGGCGCGGGTGAGCCGCTCGAAGCGATCCGGCTGGAGCGTGTCGAGGCTGACCGTAATGCGGTGCAGGCCGGCATCGCGCAGCGCGGCGGCCTGCGCGGCCAGCAGCACCCCGTTGGTGGTGAGCGCCAGGTCGGTGATCGCCGGCCGGGCCGCCAGCCGCGCCACCAGGTCGGGCAGCCCGCGGCGGAGCAGCGGTTCGCCGCCGGTCAGCCGGACCTTCTCCACGCCTTGCGCCGTGAAGGCGTCGACGATCCGCTCGATCTCCTCGAAGTGGAGGATGTCCTCGCGCGGCAGCCAGACGTACTCCGGTTCCGGCATGCAGTAGCTGCAGCGCAGGTTGCAGCGGTCGGTCACCGACAGCCGCAGGTTCCGGAGCGGGCGCTCGTGGCGATCGAGCCTCACCGGGCCATTATCGTCCATGCGCTACAATCGATGGTTCCGATGCCAACGATTCTCGTGACCAACGATGACGGCGTGCACTCCGAGGGGATCCGGGCGCTGGCCGACGCGGTTGCCCACCTCGGCGACGTGACGATCGTCGCGCCCATCCAGGAGGCGAGCGCCATCGGCCACGCGCTGACGCTGCGCCGGCCGTTGCGCATCGAGCCGGTCGCGCCGCGCGTCTTCGCCATCGACGGCACGCCGACCGACTGCGTCAACCTGGCCATCACCCATGTCCTCGGCCGCAAGCCGGACCTGATCCTGTCTGGCATCAACAAGGGGTGGAATCTCGGCGACGACGTGACGTACTCAGGGACCGTGTCGGGCGCGCTCGAGGGGGCGCTGCTGGGGATCCCGAGCATTGCCGTGTCGACGCAGCGAATCCAGGATACCTACGATTTCGCGCCGGGCGCCCGCGCCGCGGCCACCGTGTCCGAGCAGGTGCTGGAGCGCGGCATGCCGCGCTTCACGCTGCTCAACATCAACACGCCGCACGGCCCCAACAAGGGGTTCCGCGTCACCGTGCAGGCGCGCCGCAACCACGTCACCGTGGTCAGCGAGCGCATGGACCCGCGGCACCGCGCCTACTACTGGATCGAGGAAGGGCAGGACGAGTGGGAGCCGCACGATCGCTCCGACTACCAGGCGGTGCGCGACGGCTATATCTCGATCACGCCGCTGCAGCCGGACATGACCGCGCACGATGCGATGAAGTACGTGGAAGGCCTCGCGCTTGGGGCGGCAGCTGAAGTACGGTAAACTTATTTGTTCCTAGCGTCGGGGCGTGGCTCAGCCTGGTAGAGCACTCGGTTCGGGACCGAGGGGTCGGAGGTTCGAATCCTCTCGCCCCGACCAAAATTTCGCAAAAGGCCGGTCGGCAACGACCGGCCTTTTTTTATGCCTCTTCCGTCTTGTCCTTCACCCGAATCGCGAGGATCTGCCGCGCGAAGCGCACCTCGGCCACGCGCGACGCGACATCCTGCGCCAGGCGCACCCCGTCGCTCTCCACGGGTAACGGGCCGCGGCGCAGCCGCTGCAGCAACGTGAGCGTGAAGTCGCCCCAGATGTCCGCGCCGTACTCCACCTCGCGTGTGCTGTCGCCCTTCACGCTCGTGTGAGTGTCCTCGACCACGTAGAAGCCGCCGCTGCGCACGTGCGGCAGCAGGGCACGCAGCGTGGTCGCCTGGTGGTCGCTGACGTGCGACCCATCGTCGATCACCAGGTCAAGCGGGCCGTGTGCCTTGGCAATTGCGCGCAAACGTTTGGCATCGGTCTGGTCGCCCTGCAGGTAGATGACGCCGTCGGCCGACGGCTCCTCCTTCAGCCACGGGCGCAGCTTGATGTCGACGCCGACCACCGCCGCCGACGGGTAGAGCGCCTTCCAGAACGCCACGCTGCCGCCCCCCTTGACGCCGATCTCGAGGATGCTGCGCGGCGCGGGCTCGATCGAGGCGAGCAGCCCCTTGTAGAAACGCAGGTGCGACGGCGATTTCTGGATGAACGTGGCGTGGTGAAGCAGCCCCTGGTCGATCAGCGCCGACAGCTCGGCGTGATCCTTGTACGGCTGCGTCCGATCCATGAAGCGCGCCGCCAGCCCCTGCGCCGTCTGCGTCCGCACCAGCGTGTTGATGGCGTGCTGCGCCTGCTCGAGGCGCTGCTGCAGGCGCTGGAGGTCGTCGGTCATGAGGCCCCTATCTTAGCGTCGGCCAGGATCTCGAACGACCGCACGCGCGCCGCGTGGTCGTAGATCATCGCGGTGGCGATGAACTCGTCGGCGCCGGTTAACCGCGCCAGCTCGTCGATCCCCTGGCGCACCGCGGCGGGGGAGCCGACGACCGACACCGAGAGCCGGCGCTCGAGCGCGGCCGCTTCCATCTCTGTCAGCACACCGTCCATCGTCTCGACCGGCGGCGGGAGCGGCCCCGGGCGCCCGCGCTGCAGGTTGATGAACGCCTGCTGTACAGAGGTGAACAGCCGGAGTGCCTCGGCGTCGGTGTCGGCGGCGTAGGCGTTGACGCCGATCATCACGTAGGGGCGATCGAGCTGTGCCGACGGGCGGAACTCGCGCCGGTAGATGTCCATCGCGCCAAACAGCAGTTCCGGCGCAAAGTGCGAGGCGAAGGCGAACGGCAGGCCGAGCTCCGCGGCCAGTTGGGCGCTGAACAGGCTCGAGCCAAGCAGCCAGATTGGCACGTCCAGGCCTGCGCCCGGGACGGCGCGCACGGGCTGGCCCGGCGTCGGGATCCGGAAGTAAGCCTGCAGCTCGCGGACATCCTCGGGGAAGCGATCAGCCGACGCAATCGCCTCGCGGCGCAGGGCGCGGGTGGTCTGCAGGTCGGTCCCCGGGGCGCGCCCCAGCCCCAGGTCGATGCGTCCCGGAAAGAGCGATTCGAGCGTGCCGAACTGCTCGGCGACGACGAGCGGGGAGTGGTTGGGGAGCATGATGCCGCCGGCGCCGACGCGGATCGAGGTGGTGGCCGCGGCAATCTGGCCAATCACCAGGGCGGTTGCGGCGCTGGCGATGCCCGGCATGTTGTGGTGTTCCGCCACCCAATAGCGGCGATACCCGAGACGCTCGGCGTGCCGGGCCAGATCCAGGCTGTTGCGCAGGGCCTCGGCGGCGGTGCGGCCGGCGGGGATGGGGGAGAGGTCAAGGATCGACAGGGCGGGGATGGCCACGGTTACCAGATATAATCGCGGTTCCCCTAAATGGCCATACATCTCATCAATCCAAGCCACGTGTCTTTTGGCGTGGGCGTCATCACCCCGCGCTGGCTGTTCGTGCTCGCCTCGGCCTGCCCGGACAGCTACGGCACCCCCGTCATCACGGATGAAACGCTCGAAGCGCTTGATATGTCGATCATCAAGCCGGGCGACGTGGTGGGCATCGGCATCCACACCGGTAACGCCCTGCGCGGCTACGAGATCGGCACGGCCGCGCGCAAGGCGGGCGCCTGGGTGGTCTATGGCGGCATCCACGCCACGCTCTATCCGGACGAGGCGCGCGACCTGGGCGAGGCCCACGCCGTAGTCAGCGGCGACGGCGAGCGCGTGTGGCCGATCGTCCTGCGCGACTGCCTGGCGGGGAACCCGCAGCCGCAGTACGACGGCGGCCGCATCGAAGGCGACGACTTCATGCCGGGCCGCTGGGACCTGCTGCCGGAAGGGCGCTACATGTGGGCGTCCGTGCAGACGCTGCGCGGCTGCCCGAAGCACTGTTCGTTCTGCTCGGTGTGGCGCACCGACGGCCAGAAGCCGCGGCAGCGGCGCGCCCAGCGCGTGCTCGACGAGGTCGTGCAGCTGCGGCGCAAGGGGTTCCGCTTCATTGCGCTGGCCGACGACAACTTCTACCCGGTGACGCTCGAGGACCTGCGGATGGCGGACCGGCGCGCCGACAAGACGCACCTCCACGAGTTGCAGGCGATCCGCGAGGAGCGGTTCGAGCTGATGCGCGGGCTGGCGAAGCTCCCCGACGACACCGTGATGTTCACGCAGATCACGATGGAAGCGGCCGAGGACCCCGAGTTCCTCGAGGCGATGCGCAAGGCGCACATCCGCGGCGCCCTGGTCGGCGTCGAGTCGGTCACCCCCGAGGGGCTCAAGGACGTCTACAAGGGGTTCAACGTGGCTGGCGAGGAACTGGTCGAGCGGCTCAAGCAGTTCCGCAAGCACGACATCCACATCCTCGGCTCGTTCATCTTCGGCCTGCCGAGCGATCGCCCCGAAACCTTCGACGCCTGCCTGTCGGTGGCCGAGCGGTCGGACCTGACCTTCGCGCAGTTCGTGATGCTGACGCCGTTCCCCGGCACGCTCGACTTCGCCGACTGGGAAAAAGCGCAGGGCGCCGAGCCGCCGCGCGTCGGCGCCATCCCGGTGACGCGCCACTGGCTGATCCCGCAGGAGCGGCGGCCGAAGGTCTACGTCGAGCACCCGGTGATGAGCGGCGACGAGATCCGGCAACGCACGCAGAAGGTGTGGGATCAGTTCTACTCGCTGCCGAGCATCTGGAAGCGGGCGTCGGTGGTGAAGTCGCTCAAGGCGCGGCTGGCGTTCGTGCTGATCTCGAAGATCTACCGCCAGATGTACGCGAACACCGGCATTGCGACCGACAGCGCCCGGGTGCAGAAGTCAGCCAGGCGCGCGCGGCTGATGGCGTATCCCTGCCGCTACCTGTTTGCGGGCAAGCCGATGCCCGACCTGCAAATTCAATGAGAACTACGCTGCTTGCCTTTGTCGTCGCCCTGGCCGTCGCCGCGCCTGCCGCTGCGCAGGGGCGGATGGTCAAGACCAACGCGCTGATTCACGTCGTCGCCAGCCTCGAGCCGTCGATTGCCTTCTACCGTGATGCGGTCGGGTTCGAGCTGGTGGAGCCGCCGGCGCCGCTGCGGGCGTCCGGGCTGCTCGACCTGGCGAAGGCGTCGGCGCCGAACGCCACCGCGCGGACGGCCGCGTTCCGCATCCCGGGTTCGGAAATGCAGTTCCGGCTGATCGAGTTCTCGGGGACCGATGGCCGCCGCTTCGAGCAGCGCCTCTACGATCCGGGCGTGACGCGCTTCTCGATCCAGGTGCGCGACATTGACGCCGCGTTCAATCGCGTCAAGGACCAGGTGCTGGCGGTGGATACTACCGGTGGGGCGCCGGTCTACACACAGCGGCCGCGGAACGATACGCGCGCGGTGATGATGCGCGACCCCGACGGCTTCGTCCTCGAGTTCGTGCAGGGCGATCCGTTGCCGCAGACCGACGTGCCGGCGTCGAGCAACATCTTCAACGCCCGGTCATCGCTGGCGATCGAGAACACCGATCGCGCCCTGGCGTTCTACCGCGACATCCTCGGCTTCACCAACCGGCCGACCAATACCGTCAACGACGCGGTGCTGGCGCTCGAAGGCACGCCGACGGCTGTGGCACGGACGACGTCGACGAGCCCGCCGGGCGGAACGAACGTCTGGTTCCTGTGGGAGTTCAGCAACATCGACCGGACGAAGCGCGCGCCTCGCGTGTTCGATCCGGGCGCGTCAGCGCTGGCGATCCAGGTGGAGAACCGCGCCGCGCTCATCGAACGGATGCGCGCCGCGGGCGTCGCGGTCGAAGGCACGAGCGTCGTCCGCAGCCCCGACGGGCTTCTCATTGAATTGACGGAGTGACGGATTGACAGGTTGACGAATTGGATTGAGGAATCGATTCCGTCAACTCGTCAATCCGTCAATCCGTCAATGTCTATGCGGCCGCCGCCGCGATGATTTCCGCGCCCGGCCGTGGGCGCGGCGACTCGCCGTAAGACACCAGCTCCCACCCAAGCTGCCGCAGCCGGGCGGCCAGCGCCGCGTGCTGCCGGAAGGCGTCGATGCCGCGGTCGTAGATGTCGATGCTCGGCCGCTCGACGTCCCAGTGTGGCACCGCCGCCACCGTAAAGAATCCGCCGTGCTCGTGCAGCTGGCACGACAACAGGCGGTTCCCCCGCCGGAACGTCCATCCGAGAAGCCGCTTGGTTGCCTTGGGCGCACGCATCGTGGTCATGCGCTCGGTTACATCAATCGGCGTGCCAGGCTACGGATCAGGTGGTAGATGGTCGTTGGTAGTTCGCAGTTGACACGGTGTAAGACTAAGTGTTATCTATCTCGCATCATGGTGCGAGAGAAATAACATGTCGACCCTCCAGCACACCCTGTCGCGGCGCGAACGCCAGATCATGGACATCCTCTTTCGCCGCGGCCGCGCCACGGCGGCCGAGGTGTTGGCCGAGATTCCCGGCGATCCCACCTATTCCACGGTGCGCACGCAGCTGCGCGTCCTCGAGCAGAAGGGGCATGTCCGTCACGAGCAGGACGGGCCCCGCTTCGTCTACACGCCGGTCGTGCGGCGGCAGACCGCCCGCCGCTCGGCGCTGCGGCACGTCATCGATACCTTCTTCGACGGGTCGCCGGAACGCGTCGTCGAGGCGCTGCTGGGCGGCGAGGCGTCGAAGCTGTCGGCCGAGGAACTCGAACGGATCGAGGCCCTGGTGCAAAAGGCCAGGGACGACGGCGAAGGAGGGCAGGACGCATGATCGCCTTGTCGATCGTCCTCAAGTCGTCGCTCGTCCTGCTGGTGGTGCTGCTGGCCGCGGCGGCGCTGCGGCGCCGCTCGGCGGCAGTCCGCGACGCGTGGCTCGCCGCCGGCATTGCCGGGGCGCTGCTGTTGCCGGCGGCATCGCTGGTCGTGCCCGAGTGGCAGGTGCTCGACGAGCCGGTTGTGCCCGTCCTCCTGCAACCGGGCCCGTCGACGCCGTCGACGATTCCGCCCGCAGACCTGCCGGCTGCGGCCGGCGGCCTCGCGCCGACCGGGCGGGGGTGGCCGTGGGCCGCGATGGTTGGACTGGGCTGGGGCATCGGCGCGCTCGGGTCGATCGCCGCTCTCTCCATCGGCTTGGTCAGGCTGCGGCGGATTACCACGGCCGCCGTCGCCGCCAATGCCGCCTGCCGGGACGTGGCACCCGAGCTGGCCGGACGGCTCGGTGTCACGCGGCCCGTCACCGTTCTCTTCACGGCGCACCCGCTGGCGCCGCTCACCTGGGGGCATCGCGCGCCCAGGATTCTGCTGCCGCAGGAGGCTGTCAGCTGGCCAGCCGACCGCCTGCGGATCGTGATCGCCCACGAACTTGCGCACATCGCGCGCGGCGACTGGAGCACGCACCTGCAGGGCGAGCTGCTGCGCGCCGTCTACTGGTTCAACCCGCTGGCGTGGCTCGTCTGCCGCCGCCGGCAGCAGGAAAGCGAGCGTGCCTGTGACGATCGCGTCCTCGCGCTCGGTGTGGACGGCGCCGACTACGCCGCCCAGCTCGTCGATCTGGCCCGGATGGCCCGGCAAGGACCCTGGCTGCCCGCGCCCGCCGTCGTGCGGGCCACGGGCCTCGAGAGGAGAGTACGCGCCATGCTGACCCCTGGACTCAATCGAAGCGCCGTGTCTGCGCGCGGACGGGCGGCTGTCGCCGCCGCCGCCCTCGCGCTCGTCGTTGCCGTCGCCGGCGTGAGCGCGGCGCAGGCGCTGGCGTCGTTCAGCGGCTCGATTGTCGATCCGCAAAATGCGGTGCTGCCCGCCGTGCGCGTGATGCTGACCAACACTGCGACCGACGTGAAGATCGAAGTGCGCAGCGACCGCAACGGCCGCTTCGAGTTCCCGCCGCTCGAACCCGGCACGTACAACGTGGAAGTGGAACTCCCCGGGTTCTCGTCGCTCCGGTCGACCGTGCGGCTGGAGGCGGGGCAGCGGATGGAGCCGAACCTCCAGCTTGCCGTTGGCTCGCTGGAGGAGACAGTGACGGTTCGTGATCCCGGCACGAATGAAACCGCGATGCCGCGAATTCAGACGGTTGCTGCGCGGAAGACCCCGATCTGTCCCCAGGGCCCGGTCACCAATGGGCCTCGGATCGGCGGCAATATCCGGCCGCCGGTGAAGATCCGGAGCGTGGCGCCAATCTATCCGCTGGCCTACCGTGGCAGCGGCCGGACCGTGCAGGTCGAGTTGGATGCGACGATCAATCCCGACGGCACGATTGGTGAGATCCGCACCGTCGGATCGCCGATCGGCGACTTCGCCCAGTCAGCGATCGCTGCGGTGCGCGAGTGGGCCTTCGACTCCACGTTGCTCAACTGTGAGCCGGTCCCGGTGAGGATGAGCGTGCATGTGGCGTTCGTCCCGTAGGCTCCCTGCTGTCGTCGTGGCGGTGATCGCGAGCGCGTGGCTCGCGGTCGCCCACGCCCAGACGCCGGTGTTCGAGGTCGCTTCGATCAAGGAGAATCGCTCGGACAATACGGGCGTAAACATCGCGTGGCAGCCGGGCGGACGCCTGGTTGCCACCAACGTCACGCTGCAGATCCTGATTTCCATCGCGTACGGTGAGGACGTGCCGCTCCCCCCAGACCGGCTCGCTTTCAGCGACCGCTGGATTGGCGGTGCCGGTCCCGACTTCCTTCGCGCGAATCGCTACGACGTACTCGCCGTCGCTCCGGCGAATCCGGCGCCTGAGCAGATGCCGGTGATGCTCCGCGCGCTACTCGCCGAACGGTTCAACCTGCAAGTCCACCGCGAGACGCGGAACCTGCCGAGCTACGCGCTGGTTGCGGCGCGGGAGGACAAGCGCCTCGGTCCGCGCCTGCGGGCCGCCGAAGCGCCCTGCGTGGCGCCACCGCCGCCGCGCCCGACTGCGCGAGGGGACATGACGCCGACGCCGTGCATCATCCGGAATGTTCCCGGAAAGGCGGTCGCGCGGTCGGTGACGATCGCGAGGCTGGCGACGATGCTGCCGAACTGGGTTGGAGATCGCCGCCCGGTTGAGGACCGCACGGGCCTTGCTGGCGAGTTCGACTTCGAGTTGGACTGGACTCCGCTCCAGATGCCGTCGGCCGACGCCCAGATCCTGCCGATCGATCCGAACGGCCCGACGCTGTTCACCGCCCTCGACGAGCAGCTCGGCCTGAAGCTGGATGCGGTGCGCACCGACGTGGAAGTCATCGTCGTGGACCACGCGGAGCCGCCCTCACCCGATTGACGGCGGAGCGCACGGCTTCACAACGGAGCCGCAGAGGCGCAGAGAACGCACGGAGC
>JBFWUM010000038.1:37465-41406 GCA_050247255.1 Vicinamibacterales bacterium
CTCGTCCGCGAGAACGCCACCGTCAAGCTCACCGATCACGTCTGGGCGATCCCCGACAACAACGTCGGGGGTGTCCCCAACGTCGGCATCATCGTCGGCAGCCGCGCCACGCTGGTGGTCGATACCGGGCTCGGTCCCCGCAATGGCGAGGCCATCGTCCGCGAGGTGAACAAGGTGAGTCGGAACAGCGAGGTCTACGTCGTGACCACGCACTACCACCCGGAGCACTCGCTGGGGATGGCGGCGTTCAAGGGGGCGAAGCTGATCATGCCGCGCATCCAGCAAGTCGAGATGCGCGAGGACGGGCCGCGTATTTTCGATGTCTTCGCCGGCCGCTCGGCCGCCAACGGTGAGCTGCTGCGCGGCGTGACCTATCCGACCGCCGACATCCCGTTCGACACCGAGCATCGCCTCGACCTCGGCGGCGTGAGCGTGCGCATCTGGACGAAAGGACCGGCGTTCCTGCACACGCGCGGTGACACGGTGGTCTGGGTGGAGCAGGACCGGGTGCTCTTCACCGGCGACCTGGTCATGAGCCGCCGGTTCCTGGCCGCCAACCAGAACGCGAGCATCCGCCTCTGGCTGACGACGCTCGATGAACTCGCCGCGCTGAATCCGCTGCACGTCGTACCGGCCCACGGCGATCTCGGCAACGCGACGATGATCGCGCGCGATCGGGAATACCTGCGCGTGGTCCAGACGCGGGTCGCCGAGCTCAAGAGGCAGGGGCGCTCAGCGGACGATGCGGCGAAGGCGGTGGCGGAGGAGATCGCGCCGAAGTACCCGGAGTGGGGGAATCCGCAGGGGTCAGCGGCGACGGCGCGCGCCGCGTTCAATGAGGCGCCGTAGAAGGTAGCCGGGTGGCTGGGGAGCCCGCGAAAGGCCCCCAGCGACCCAGCGACCTAGCTACCTAGCTACCTAATTCCCAACAGCAAAGCAGTAGAGCAGCCCCGCGCCACCCGTGGCGACGAGGTTCGGCTGGCTGCAGCCGCGGCTGGCGTGCACCGAGTTCCACGACGCGTTGCCGCCGCCGAGGCGGTCGTGGTGCCCGAGCTGCACCGACGGCCCGGCCGGCGCCTGCGCGCCGCCCTGGCGGGCGCCGCCGCCACCGCCGCCCTGGCCCCGCGCCGGGGCCTCGACGTTGGCGTTGCTCGTGTAGTTGTTGCAGGTGTGATCCGCGCCATCCGTGTAGGCGCGGCCGTCGGGCATCGAGCCGGTCAGGATGTCGTGCTGGTTCGGCTGGTCGCCGACGCCGTTGACCATTTCGCCCTTCTCGTTGAGCGCCGCGACCTTGTTGATGCGGTTCCCCATCCGCGCCTGCTCGAGCGTATCGCCGTGCAGTTCAGCGACGTTGGCGGCAATCTGCTGCCCGCGGGCGTTGAACCAGGGACCGTTACCGATCCGGTCGCGGGCGTTGACCGCGCCGGCGCCCTGCGTGCTCAGGTAGGCGCGCCAGGTGGCGTTGCCGCGGCCGACCGCGGCCGCCAGCGCCTGGCAGTGCGCATCCGCGCCGGCGAGGCCGCCGTAATTGGCGCCGTCGCCCTTGCCCACGCTCGTCACGAAGAAGCTCATGGGCTGAGGCGGGCCGCCCCGGCCCTGGGCATAGACCATGCCCGAAAACGCAGCCACCGCCAGCGTGGCGGCGGCGACATAACGTCCGTACTGTTTCATGGCTGCTCTCTCCAGCGAATCGGGCGAAGACGGGAACGCCCGCCCGGCGGCGCGCATCTTACCATGTGGCTGGTTGACGGAAATCCCCTGCGGACGGTACCGTTACAGGGTTTCTAGCCCAATTCGCGCGGTTTTCTCGGAGGATCCATGTCCAGCACTTCGACTGCTGCCCCGGTAGGCCTCAAGACTGATCTGTTCATCAACGGCGAGTTCGTCAAGGCGGAGAACGGCGCGACCGCGCCGACCTACAACCCGCACGACAACAGCGTTATTGCGGAAGTCGCCTCGGCGACCACGGCCGACGTGGACAAGGCGGTGAAAGCCGCGCAGGCCGCCCTGCCGAAGTGGGGCGCGATGGCCGCCGCAGACCGCGGCAAGCTGCTGATGAAGCTGGCCGACAGGATCGAAGAGAAGGCCGAAGAGATCGCCACCATCGAGTCGCTCGATACCGGCCACCCGATGCGCGACACCTCGCGACTCGACGTGCCGCGCACGGCGATGACGTTCCGCTACTTCGGCGGCATGGCCGACAAGTACGAGGGCACGGTCATCCCGGTCGACCAGGGCTTCCTCAACTACACGCTGCGTGAACCGGTCGGCGTCGTCGGCCAGATCGTCCCGTGGAACTTCCCGGTGATGTTCACCAGCTGGAAGATGGGGCCGGCGCTGGCCGCGGGCAACACCGTGGTGCTGAAGCCGGCGGCGCTGACGCCGCTCTCGGCGCTCTGGATTGCCGAGCAGATGCGCGCGGTCGGCATCCCGCCGGGTGTCGTCAACATCCTGCCCGGCGCCGGCCGTTCGGTGGGGCAGCACATCGCCGAGCACCCCGGCATCGCCAAGATCTCGTTCACCGGGTCGACCGACGTCGGCAAGGGGATCCAGATCGCCGCGGCGCAGACGCTCAAGCGCGTCGGCCTCGAGCTGGGCGGCAAGGGGGCCAACATCGTGTTCGAGGATGCGAACATTCCGGCCGCCGTCGGCGGGTCGGCGTTCGCCATCTTCCACAACCAGGGGCAGGCGTGCATTGCCGGCTCGCGCCTGATCCTCCACGAGAAGATCGCCGACGAGTTCCTCGACAAGTTCATCAAGCTGGCGCAGTCGATCAAGATCGGCAACCCGCTCGACATGTCGACCGAGATGGGACCGCTGACCTCGCTCGGGCACCGCGACAAGGTGCTGGGCTACTGCGACATCGCCAGGGAGCAGGGCGGCAGGATCCTCACCGGCGGCGAGGCGCCGAAGAACCGGCCGGACCTCGCCGGCGGCTATTACGTGCAGCCGACGGTCGTCGAGGCGAAGTACGACGCCCGCGTCTCCTGCGAGGAGGTCTTCGGCCCGTTCGTCGTCGTCACGACGTTCAAGACCGAGGAAGAGGCGCTGAAGATCGCCAACAGCGTCGAGTACGGGCTGGGCGGCGGCCTCTGGACCTCGAATATCTCGCGCGCGCACCGCTTTGCCAAGGCGATCCGCAGCGGGATGGTCTGGATCAACTGCTACAAGCGGGTGAACCCGGCGTCGCCGTTCGGCGGCGTGGGATCGAGCGGCTACGGGCGCGAGATGGGCTTCGAGGCGATGCACCAGTACACCGAGGTGAAGTCGGTGTGGGTGAACGTCGACGCCAACATTCCGCCGTTCTATCCGCGCTAAAGCGCGTTAGAATCGCCGCCACTCATGGCACAGAGCCCGGACGCAGGACGGCTGGCTGACCAGGTCCGCGAGCACGACCTGCGGCTGGGCTCCCTCATTCGCAACAACCCCCTCCCGATCGTGGTGGTCGATGCCGGCCGCCACGTGCAGATGTGCAATCCTGCCTTCGAGCAGCTGTTCGGCTACGCCGAGCACGAGATCGCCGGCCAGCGCATCGACGAAGTGCTCTCCACGCCGGAAACGCGCCAGGAGTTCACCTCGCTCCAGCGCGAGGCGCAGGCGCAGCGGACGTCGCACATGACGACGATCCGCCGCAAGAAGGACGGGTCGTTCGTCGAAGTCGACCTGCACATCGTGCCGCTGATGATCGACGGCGAGTCGATCGGCGCCTACGCCATCTATCGCGACCTGACGGCCGAGCGCGAGGCCGAACGGCAGGTGGAAGAGGCGATGCGGATGAAGACGGACTTCGTCTCGTTCGTGACCCACCAGCTGCGCACGCCGTTGTCCGGCATCAAGTGGATGCTCGAACTCGCCCAGGAATCCGCCGATCCGGCGGAGGCCAATTCGTACGTCCAGGACGCGCGCGATTCGGCCGACCGGCTGATCACGCTCGTCAACGA
>JBFWUM010000039.1:0-40041 GCA_050247255.1 Vicinamibacterales bacterium
GCGAGACCGCGATCGGCAGCCGGCTGTCCGGCAGGTGCGCCCACGGGTCCTGCTCGTACGGCTTGATCGTCGGGTTCTCTTCCGTCAGGCCGAGCTTGAGCCGGATGTAGCCGTTCATGTGGCTGTCGGCCACATGGTGGACGAGCTGCCGGACCGTCCAGCCGCCGTCGCGATACGGCGTGTCGAGCTGGGCGTCGGTCAGCCCGGCCACGGCCACGCGCAGCCGCCCGGGCAGCGCGGCGATGTCGGCGATGGCGGACTGCCGCAGCGCCGCGGTGATGGTGGCCTGCCGGTCGAACCGGCCGATGGGAAAGCTCGGGTCGGATGTCATGGCTGCGATCCTAACGTTCCCTGCCTGCCGCGCGGCGCCCGTCATGACCCCCGAGCATCGCGGCCGCCCCGGCGGCCAGCACGAACGCCGCGATGAAGATCCGCATCGCGACCGCCTCGCGCCCCGCCCCGCCCATCGCGTAGCCGAGGATGACGGTGCCGGCGATGCCGCCGGTGTAGCGGAACATCGAGAGGGCGGCCGACGCCATGCCGGCGTGCGACGCCTCCACCGCGCTGAGGGAACCGGCCTGCGCGGGGCCGGTGGTCAGGCCGATCGCCGCGCCGATCACCAGCAGCCGCACGGCGAGCTCCCCTGGCGTGGCCGAGGGCGGCAGCATCGCCAGCCACAGGACGCCGGCGGCACCGGCGAGACTACCGGCCGCGACGAGCCCGCGGAGGTTCACGCGCTCGGTCAGCCAGCCGCCGAGCGGTGAGGCCACGGCCATCGCCGCCGTCATCGCGACGATCGCCAGGCTGATCGAGGCCCGGCCCGCCGCGTCGCGCCCTGCGCCGAACAGGAACGGCACGAGTGCCAGCAGCGAGTACATCGCGAGGTTCTGCAGCGCGATCACGCCGGACCCGGCGATGAACCCGCGGTTGTGGAAGAGCGTCAGGTCGACCACGGGCGCCGGCGCCCGGCGTTCCTGCCGGACCAGGATGACCAGCAGCAGGCCGCCGCCCAGCGCGCAGGTCACGGCCGCCACCCCTCCGACCCGCGACGCCGCGACGAGCAGCGTCAGGCTGCCGCCGAGCAGCAGCGTGCCGGGCCAGTCGAACGTCTGCCGCGTGCCGGTTCCGGACGCGGCGGCGGCCGGGGCCGGCCCCTGCAGCAGGGCCGACGCGGCGAGCAGCGGCAGGTTGACGAGGAAGAGCGCCCGCCAGCCGAACGGCGCGAGCATCAGACCACCGACCGCCGGGCCGACCGCCGCCGCGCCGGCCATCACGGCGCCCATCGTGCCGAACGCGCGGGCGCGTCGTTCCGGCGGCACGGCCACGCGCAGCAGCGCCATCGCCGTGGGGACCATCAGCGCGCCGCCGGCGGCCATCAGCAGCCGGCCGAGCACGACGACCGGAAGCCCCGGCGCGGCGACGGCGGCGACCGCCCCGGCGCCGAAGATCCAGCGCCCGAGCGACAGCGCACGGGCGTAGCCCAGCCGGTCGGCCACGCTGCCGGCCGGCATCTGAAAGACGAGCGTGGCCAGCAGGTACCCCGTGATGACGAGCAACGTGACGCTGGCCGGCGCCGCGTCGAAGCCGAGCGCCATGGCGGGCAGGGCGACGGCGATCATCGTGGAGTTGAGCGGCGTCAGCGCCGCGGCGAGCGCGACCGCCGTCAGCACACGGCCGCTCGCCGGCGGCGTGGCCGCTGGCGGCGCGGCCGGCGTCATCGTGCGCCCGCCGTGATGGGCCGGGCCTGCAGCAGGTGCACGCCCCCGTGCGCGTCCACGGCCCATTCGAGGTCGAGGTCCGGTCCGTACACGCGTTCGCAACGTGCGGCCAGGTCGTGCAGCGCGAGCAGGTGCGCCTCCGTCAGGCAGAGCCGCTCGTGATGATCCTCGGGCAGGGCCTGGGTATCGGTCCCGTGTCCGTCATCCGCGTACCACACGCGCACGTCCTTGAAGCCGGCGATCGCTTCGAGGACGATTCCGTCAGGGCTGACGCGGTACGCGTCGGGCGTCACCGCGCCGCTCACCACCACCTCGCCGAGTCCCCACGCGGCCTCGATCACGCGTTCACGCGCACCCGTGACCGGGTGACGCGTAAAGAGCACGCCGGCGGCCAGTGGCTCGACGAGCGCCTGCACGACGACGCCCACGGCGGGTTCCGGCGGCAGGCCCTGCTTCCGGCGATACGCGAGCGCCGCCTCCGAGCGCCCGGACGCCCAGACCGACGCGATCGCGGGAGCCAGCCCGTCGCGCCACACGTTGAGGACGGTCTGGTGCTGGCCGGCGAAGCTCGCGCCGGAGGAGTCTTCGCCGACGGCTGACGACCGGACGGCCATCCGCCCGCCCGGCAGGTGCGTGTGCGTCAGCACCAGGTCGAGCGCGGCCCGATCGCCCGCGGCGATCCGGTCGACGTGCGGCGCGGCGATCGCGAGCCCTCCCGGCACGGGCAGGCCGGCCCTGATGGCGGCGCCGAGACTGACCGCCTTCCCGCCGAAGTGCGCCTCGTGCTCGGCATCCCCGAGCCAGACCAGCGGAGACATCAGTCGAGCAGCGTGACTTCGCCGGCGGCACCGTCGACGCGGACGCGCATGCCGGTCCGCACGGTCTTGAGGACGTGCATCGAGCCGACCACGGCCGGCAGCCCGTATTCCCGGGCCACGATGGCGGCGTGGCACAACGCGCCGCCGCGTTCGGTGACGATGGCGCCGACCAGTGGCAGGACCGCGTTGAAGGTCGGGGACGTGGCCGGTGTCACCAGCACGTCACCGGCCTCGACCGTCGGCAGCTCGGACGCCGTGCGCACCACGCGCACGGGCCCCTCGTAGACACCCGGACTGGCGGGAAACCCCTTCAGCACCTTCGCGGCGGGTGCCGCGGCGTGGACGCCGAACATCAGGTCCATCGCCATGCCGATGGCGCGCGCCACACGGGCGGCGTCACCGGGAAACCAGGAGTCGGGCGGTGGCGGTGACGGCCGCAGGCCGAGGTTGGGTGGCATCGCGTTGATGTTGGCTTCGACGCGGAACCGGTACCGCGCGGCGACCTCGCCGGCCGTGGGGCCATCTTCGCCCGTGAGCAGCGCCGCCAGCTCCTCGGCGGTCGCGTCGATCGCGTGGTCGGCTGCCTCGAGTGCGCCGCGCGCGGCCAGGCGCCGCCCGGCCTCGAGGATCGCGCGACGCGCCAGTCCGATGGCGGGCGCATCCCCGAAGAAGTTGCGCTCGTCCCGGATGCGGTAGGTGACGCGCACTTCCTCGAACAGCGCATCGAACGCCGGACGATGCTCGGGTGGCACCCGTTCCCGGGCCGCGGCCAGGGCCCTGCTGGTCCCCGCGCTGTCGGCGCCGGCCGCGGGCCGTTGCCGCGCGGCGCGGATGATGCGCACGAGCAGCTCGGGGTTCTCGCGCACGTGCTTCTCCGACACGTCGTACCCGCCGAGGCACCGGAAGCCGACGACGTCCAGATAGGCGCGCATCGCCTCGCCGACGGCGCCCTCCCGGGCGAGCAGGCCCTCGACGATCGAGGCGGCCGGCGCGCTCGAGAGCAGCAGCGCGGTCCCGTCGGGATCGTCCGCGAGGGCGGCGACCAGGCGCGTCATTTCCGGCGTTGCACCGGCGGACGGAGCGGACAGGCCGCGGCAGGCCTCCAGCAGCGCGGACGGCGTCAGGCCGGTCCACGCCGTCGCGTGCACGAGGAAGTCCCCGACGGGCATCAACGCACACACGTTGAAGCGGTGGTGCGACTCGATCCCGCGGGCCAGGAACGCCGCCGCCCGACGCACGTGGTCGGCCAGTTGCGCGTCGCTCATGCGCTCGATGTCCTCGGCCCGGAGGGCCGCGGCTTCCCGCAGCAGCGCGGGCTTGACCTCGGTGTCCCAGCGCGCGACATCCTGCCGCCAGCGCTTCTCCGTGAACACCGTCCTGGCGCGCGCCATCCGGCGGCGCATCTCCGGATGCAGGCGGCGCATGACCTCGAAGACGATCCGGGGCGGCAGCCCCTCGGCATCGAGCGGCGCGCCGACGGCGCGCGGGCACATGTAGATGAACCCGCCGATGATGGCGACGTCGAACGGTTCGAGCAGCGTGCCGTAGTCCCGCAGGCCCGCGCCGAAGCCCTTCGGCATGGCGACCGGGAAGATCGGAGCGATGAACCCCGAAGGCGGTCCCGTCAGGTGCGTCTGTTCCAGCTCCCACGCGCCGGGGCGCGGGGGTGTGAGCGTGCTCGGGTCGATGGCAGCAGTCGGCATGGGCAGCGGATCCGGGACGGAGGACGCTGCCGAGTGTAACGCCGGCGTCACCGCCGTGTGACGCGTGGCGCGCCAGCGGGTACCATGCTCGTGATCGGCCGTGAGCGCGACCAACGCGGTCCGGGCCGGTCGAGGAGCGTGGATGACGACGAAACTGGTTCCCGCCGCGTACTCGCTGCTGCGCATCGTCGCGGCGTTCGTCTACCTGCTGCACGGCCTGCAGAAGTTCGGGATGTTCGGCGGCGCGGGCGGCGGGGGAGGCGCGGTGCCGCTCGCATCGCTGTTCGGCGCCGCGGCCATCATCGAGCTCGTCGCCGGCTCGCTGCTGCTCGTCGGCCTGTTCACCCGTCCGGTGGCCTTCCTGGCGAGCGGGCAGATGGCGGCGGCGTACTTCATCGCGCACCTGCCGCGGGGCCCCCTGCCGATCCAGAACGGCGGCGACGCGGCAGTGCTGCTGTGCTTCGTCTTCCTGTTCGTGTGGGCGAACGGTTCCGGCGTCTGGAGCGTGGACGCGCTGCTGAAGGGGTCGTCGCGATCCTGAACCTCTACGCGGACCTGCTCGAGGCGCGGCTGCGCGACGGGCGGGGCGGCCAGCCGGCCATCCTGACCGACGATGACCGCTGCAGCTACCGGGCGCTCGACGCCCGGGCGGCCGCCTGGGCGGCGTGCCTGCACGCCAGCGGCGTCCGCGCCGGCGAGCGCGTGCTCATCGCGCTGCCCGATGGCGTCGACCTCGTTGCGGCGCTCTTCGGCGCGCTGCGCATCGGCGCCATTGCCGCGCTTGCCAATCCACGACTGCCTGCCGGCCAGCTCGCGGGGCTGGTCTCGTACATCGACGCCGCTGTTGCCGTCACCGCGCCGGATCGGGCCGCGGAATGCGCCCACGCCGGCGATCGGCTGCGGCCGACGCTGGCGCCCGCCGACGTGCGCCCCGGTGGCGAGGTGCCGCCGGCACACCGGGGCTCACCCGGCGACGACGCTGTCTGGCAGTTCACCAGCGGGTCGAGCGGTGAGCCAAAGGCGGTGCGCCACTCGCACTGGTCCTTCGCGTCCGCGGCGGAGGCGTGGGGCCGCGAGGTGCTCGGCCTGACCGAGCACGATGTGACGATTGCCGTCCCGCGGCTCTTCTTCGGTTACGCGATGGGCGCGAACCTGATCTTCCCGTTCTCGGTGGGGGCCTCCGTCGTGCTGTTCGACGAGCGGCCGACCGCTGCGGCCGTGGCCACCCGCGTCGTTCGCCATCGCGCGACCGTCCTCGTGACGACACCTGCGTCCGTTCGCCAGATGACCACGGCCGTGGAGGTGCTGCCCGCGCACCTCGCCTCGCTGCGCGTCGCCACATCGGCGGGGGAGGCGTTGCCGGCGAGCGTCGCTCTCGCGTGGTCCCGCCGGTTCCGCGTGCCGCTCATCGACGGCCTCGGGATGACCGAGATGGGACACATCGTGATCGGCCAGCGGATCGGCGATGCCGTGCCGGGTTCGGTGGGGCGTCCCGTGCCCGGCTACGAAGTCCGGCTGTGCGACCAGCACGGCGCCGACGTCGCCGGCGGCGAGCCCGGGGAGCTGTGGGTACGCGGCCCGTCACGGGCGCTCGGCTACTGGCAGAGACCGGAGGCGGAGGCCCGTGTGTTCCGCGGCGAGTGGTGTGTGCCCGGCGACATGCTGCGGCAGCTCCCCGACGGTCGCTTCGAGTTCTGCGGACGCACCGACGATCTGTTCAAGGTCAACGGTCAGTGGGTCGCGCCGGCGGCGGTGGAGGAGTGCCTGCTCACGCATCCGGCCGTCCGCGAGTGCGCGGTGGTCGGCGAGCCGGACGATGACGGCCTCATCAGGCCCCACGCGTTCGTCGTGGCCGACCAGATCACCGGGTCGCTGACCTCGGAACTGCAGGCGTTCGTCCGCGAGCGACTGGCGCCCCACGCGCATCCGCGCCGCGTGAGCTACGTGGACGCGCTGCCCCGCACGTCGACGGGCAAGCTGGACCGCGCCGGCCTCCGCGCGCTCGACTAGTGGACAGGCCCCCGGTCGGGACCGCCCCGCCGGTGCCCGTCAGTCGACGGACCTGACGACCAATATGCCCGCCCCGAGGGCGAGGCCACCGAGCACAAGCGCGCCGAGCGTCATCCCCGTCACGCCGCCAGCCGTCAGCGACTCGGCGACGGGCATGGTGGCGAGCGCCGTCACGAGGTCGTGCGTGCCCAGCCAGTCGCGTGCGAGCGTGCCCAGCCAGCCGATGCCGACGCCCGCGCCGACCAGCGCCATCCGCTCCGCGAACCAGATGGGCCGCTCCGCCTGCTTCAACGCGTCCAGGCGCGCCCGCCGCTCCGCGCGGAACCACACGGCCGTCGCGGAGGGCACCGTGGCCCGCGCCGCGACCGTGTCGAGATCCTGCCGGAGGGCCGGGCCGAGGCCGTCGGCGTCGTGCAACGGTGACGTGGTCATCGGTGTCCCCCCTCAGCGTTCGGCGCCAGCCGTTGCAGCACGCCACGCCGCGCGCGCCACGTCATGAGCTTCACGCTCGCGACCGTCAGGTCGAGCGCCCCCGCGATCTCCTTGTGCGACCAGCCGTGGGCGTACGCCAGCAACAGCAACTGGCGATCGCGAACGGAGAGACGGGCCATCGCCCGATGGAGGTCGGCGCGGGCGATCGCGCGGCCCGCCACATCGACCGAGCCATCCGCGACGTCATCGGGCAACGCTGCAACCGTCGACGGTGCGGTCGCGCGCCGGCGCCACGTGTCGCGCACGAGGTTCGTGGCGATGGCGTAGAGCGCGTGGCGGCGATGGTCGTCGTCCTCATACGGCTGGCGCGACCGGAGCATCCGGTAGCAGGCCTCCTGCAGCAGGTCGTCGGCCTGGGCCCGGTCGCCCGTGGTGCGCGCGAGATACGCCCACACGCCGGGCGCGGTGCGTTCGTAGAACGCGCGGAACGCGTCCTCGGTCATCGAGGTCGCGTCCCGGTCGCCGGCGGCGATGGCCAGGGCATCCGCGTGGGTCAGGCGCACGTCAGTCACGGGCGTCGGGAGTCTGGATCAGGCCGAACCGCTTCGACAAGAGGTAGCTCGCGCCACCCGACACGAGCAGACCGAGGCCGATCGCGGACAGCCCGGCCGTGACGATACCGAACGCGGCGCGACCCTCGGCATCGATCTGCAGGGCCCGCGACGCCGCGAACAGACCCCCGCCGAGAAAGAGCAGCACGACCCCCGCGCCGACCGACCTGATGACCCGCGTCGCGGGCTTGCTCGCGGGCTCTTCCGCGGCCCGGATGGTTGACTCCAGCAGTCGCCGTCCGGCCGGCGTGTCGAGATAGGCAGCCAGGTCCTCGCGGGCCAGCAGGCGGTCCAGCGCGCGGCTCTGCGCCTCCTGCTGCGCCGCGGCAATCTTGAGTCGCCGCGTGTGCTGCAACCAGACGACGAATCCCATCAGCCCGAACAACGTGACCGGCACGACCATTCCGATCAGGCTCTCAACGACGCCGCTGACGGCCTTGCCGATGCTCTCCTGCTCGTTGCGCGCCTGTCGACGTGGATTCGGGAAGAAGAAGTCGGGATTCAACCTGACATCCGGGTGCTCCTTCAGGAACGCCTCGAGCTGCGGATAGCGCGCAAGGAAGGTGTCGTCGGACAGCAGCATCGGGCTGAGCTGCAGACTGCGTCCCACCGACGGCGGGTACTGACCCAGCACATCCCGCCAGAGCGTCTGCCGCAATTCATGCAACGCGCGATTGGCACGCTCCCCGCTCGACTCCCCGGCAGGCGCCTGGGCCGCCGGAGCCGCTTGTGGCGTTGCGGCGCCCCGGGCCGGGGCTGTCTGGCTGGGGGCCGCCTGCGGGGATCCCTGGGTGGCCGCGGCGGCGGAGGCGGCGGCGAGCAGCAGCACAACGGGAGCGGCGAGCTTCAGATGCTTCATTGGTGACCTCTGCTCACCAATACGCACCACCCGCCGGATGGTTAACAGCGCCCAGTGAAGGCGTCCGCGCCGTGGCTACTTGAAGTACAGCCCGATGATTGCGCCCATGTTGCTCAGCAGGCCGGTCACAAGCAGCCCGATCGTCCAGAGAAACTTGCGATCCGTGTCGGACCGCAACGTGGAGACCTCCGCGCGGAGTTCCGATCGGAACTCACTCAGTTCTGTCCTGACCTCACCGAACCGGCGGTTCATGTCCGAGCGGACATCGGCGATCTCCAGGCGCACCTCCTCGAACCGACGGTTCGTGTCGACCCGCAAGTCGTCGATCTCCGTGCGCAACTCAGCAAACCGACGGTTCGTGTCGGCGCGCAGGTCGTTGACGCCATTTCGCAGCTCGGTCCACAGGGCGGAATGATCCTGCATGCGGCCTTCCAGATACGCGACGCGTTCCTCAATCGTGGGCATGGGGCTCCTCGATTCGGGCGTCTGCGCCCGATTCTACCGCCCGGATTGCACGCGGCGTACCCCTGAGAATGCGGTGCGAAAGTGGTGCGGCCTTCCAACGAGTGTGCGGACTCTGCGCTGTCGGCACCCGCTGTCGCGGCAGGTTCCGCGACGCCGGCTACTCGAAGCGCAGGCCGCTCCTGGAGCGGTATCCCGTCATCGACATGTAGGCCGGCGGCCAGGGCAGGTCGTAGCCCTGCATGGCGGCGGCGTGCCGCGTCCAGTAGGGGTTGAACAGGTGCTCCCGCCCGAGCAGCACCAGGTCGGCCCGGCCCGCCGCGACGATCGTGTTGACGTCGTCATAGGAGGAGATGACGCCGACGGCCATCGTGGCCACGCCGGCCTCGTGCCGGAGGCGGTCTGCGAACGGCGTCTGGAACTGCCGCGCGAAGGGCGAGTACGCCGGCGTCGTGAAGCCGCTCGAGCAGTCCACGGCGTCGGCGCCGTGCGCCGCGAGCGCCCGCGCGATCGCGACCGCGTCCTCCTCCGTCGTGCCGCCGTCGGCCCATTCGACGGCCGAGATGCGCACCGTGAGGGGCTTCTCCCCGGGCCAGGCCTTTCGGCAGGCGTCCAGCACCTCGAGGGGAAAGCGGAGCCGGTTCTCGAGCGTGCCCCCGTACTCGTCCTCGCGCCGGTTGGCCAGCGGGGAGATGAACGACGAGAGCAGGTACCCGTGCGCCATGTGCAGCTCGATCAGGTCGAAGCCCGCGGCGTCCGCGCGCTCGACGGCGTGAGCGAAGTCGTCGACCAGCGCGGCCATCTCGTCATGCGTCAGCGCGTGGGGCACGGGGCTCCGGTCCGGCCGGAATGGCACCGCCGACGGTGCGACCACGGGCCAACCGCCGTGCCGCAGCGGTTCGTCGGCCCGGCCTTCCCAGGGGCGCACGGTCGAGCCCTTGCGGCCCGCGTGCCCGAGCTGGATGCCGATCTTCGACGGCGTGTGCTCGTGCACGAAGTCGACGACGCGCGTCCAGCCGTCGACGTGTGCGTCCCTGTAGAGCCCGGCGCAGCCGGGCGTGATGCGGCCCCCAGGTGTCACGTTCGTCATCTCGGCGATCACGAGGCCCGCGCCGCCGATCGCGCGGCTGCCGAGGTGCACGACGTGCCAGTCCGTCGGCATGCCGTCTTCCGCCATGTACTGGCACATCGGCGACACGACGACGCGATTCGGGATAACGAGATCGCGAAGGCGCACTGGCGTGAACATCGGGGGCACGACGGCCGGAGCCGCCGCACCGGACGGCGTTGACCCCGCACTGATCCGGGCCGGTGCCGGCGTGGACGTCGACGCCGGCGACCCGTGCGCGCGGCTCTGCGCCGCGGCGTCGCGCACGACCAGCCGGTCGACCCTCTCCACGAACGCCGCGTCCCCGGCCGCAAGCTGGCCCCGCGTCATCCGCAGCGAGCGGGTCAGCAGCGAGAAGGCGAATCGATCGGCGTCGAGCCCGGCGTACCGGCCGGCGCCCTCGAACCACGCGGCCGACGCCTGCGCGGCCCGCTGCAGGCTCTCGACGGCCGGCCTCCTGGCGGCTTCGAACGTGTGCAACGCCGCGTCGAGCCGGTCGTGATCTGCCAGCGCGTCCGCGAGAGCGAACGCGTCGTCGAGGGCGAGACGCGTGCCGGACCCGACGGAAAAGTGAGCAGTGTGGGCGGCGTCGCCGATCAGCACGACGGGCCCCGCGGTCCACGGCGTGCAGCGGATCGTTTCGAAGGTCCGCCAGCCTCCGGCCGGCGCGGTCAGCGCGGTGTGGCCGAGGCCGGCGGCGAAGACGTCCGTGAACCGGCGCGCCAGCGTCGGGCCGTCCGCGCCGGTGAGCCCGGCATCGGCGATCGCGGCGTCGGGACCTTCAACGAGCACCGTGCTGCCGCCTTCGACCGGATAGGCGTGCGCGCACCAGAGCCGGGCGCCCGCCGGCGCGAAGAGAAACGTGAAGGTGTCGACCCGGTGAGGTGTTGTCAGCCAGACGAACGGGTTGCGGCTCCCGCGCCGATCGACGCGGATGCCGGCGGCCGCGCGATCCCGCACGCGGCTGCCGGCGCCGTCGGCGGCCACGATGATGTCGGCGGCGACGTCGCCCGTCGACGTGATCTCACGCTCGTACTCGACCCGGGCGCCCGCGGCGACCGCCAGGTCCGCGAGCGCGTCGACGAGCGCCGTCCTCGTCAGGCTGACGTACGGGTGTCCTGCGACATCGACCGTCTGCCCGCCCGGCGTGAACACACGAAGGGTGGACCACGGAAGAGCCCGGGCCTCGATTGCCGCCACAAGCTCGGGATCGCGCTGGCGCCAGGCGTCGAGCGCGGTCCGCGGCAGCACGATCCCCGTGCCGACGGCGGGCTCAGTCTGACTCCGCGCTTCATGCACGGTCACGGCCGCGCGCGGCAGGCGTTGCCTGACGGCCCGGGCGGCGGCCAGACCGGCGGGTCCCGCGCCCACGATGGCGATGCGATGCGTGCACGGCATGAGTGGCGGAGTGGCTAGCCGTCCAGCAGTTCGCGCGCGAGGGCCACGCGCTGAATCTCGGTCGTGCCCTCGTAGATGCGCAGGCCACGGACCGCCCGGTAGAGACGTTCGACCGGATGGCCGGCGAGCAGGCCCACGCCGCCGCAGAGCTGCAGCGCGTCGTCGACGATCCGCTGCGCGGCTTCGGTGGCAAAGCTCTTCGCCATAGCGGCGGCCAACGTGTTGCGGCCGCTCACGGTGTCCGCGCGGTGGGCGGCGCGGTAGACGAGCAACCGGGCGGCGTCGAGGTCCGTTGCCATGCGCGCCAGCGTGTCACGCACGACGGGCATGGAGGCGAGCGTCGTGCCGAACTGCGAGCGGCCGGTCGTGTGCCTGATCGCCGCCGCCAGTGCCCGGCCCGCGATGCCGCACGCCGCCGCGCCGACCGAGGGACGCAGACGGTCGAGCGTGGACAGGCCGAGCGCGAACCCGGTGCCTTCCTCGTCCACGAGCGCCTCCTCCGGCAGGCGGCAGTCGTCCAGACGCAGCCGGCCGAGCGGATGGGGCGCCGCGGTGACCTGCGCGCCGGCGAAGCTGAGCCCGGGGGTGTCGGCCGGCACGAGGAACAGGCTGATGCGCCGTCGCTCGCCGAGCGGGGACGTGGCCGCGAAGACGAGGTAGACGTCGGCGATGCCGGCATTCGAGATCAGATGCTTCTCGCCGTCGAGTACCCACGATGCGCCGTCCCGGTGGGCCGTTGTTGTGATGGCGGCGACGTCCGAGCCCGCGCCCGGCTCGGTCATCGCGAACGCGCCGATCGCGTCCCCTGAAAGCAGCCGCGTCAGCCAGGCCGCCTTCTGCGTTGCGGAGCCCGCCGCCAGCAGGGGGAGCGCGGTCAGCGCCTGCACGGCGTAGAGCGTGTCGGCCAGACTGCTGGCGCCGGCCAGCGCCTCGCGCGTCAGACAGATGCCCCGGAGGTCCGTGGCCGCGACGCTGTCAAAGAGTCCCGCCGCCGCCATGTCCCTGACGAGCGCCGGCGCCAGCGCCCGGGCGGCGTCGTCGTCCTCGGGGTCGGGGCGCCGCAGTGACGCCTTGCGGAACGCCGCGGCGCGCGCGGCGACGGCCGCGTGGGGGTCGTCGAGGAAGGCCGCGATCGTGTCGATGTGGTTGACCTGATGGGGCATCAGCGGAACCGCCTCACCGGAACCGGGGCGCGCGGCGTTCGCGGAACGCCGTGAACGCCTCCCGGAAGTCGGGCCCCTCCATCAGCGCGGCCTGCCGCGCGGCTTCGACGTCGAGCGCCTGGTCGAGCGTCAGCGACGCCTCGTCGTTCAGCGCCTGCTTCGTGTCGGCGAGCGCGGCGGCGGGGCCCTCCGCGAGCTGCCCTGCCAGTGCCTGCGCGGCCGCGTGCAGGCCGGCGTCGGCCACCACGCGGTTCACGAGCCCGATGCGGTGTGCCTCCGCGGCCGTGACGGCGTCGCCCGTCATCAGCAGCTCGCTGGCGCGTCCGAAGCCGACGAGCCGGGGTAACAGCCACGCCGCACCCATGTCGGCCCCGGAGAGTCCCACGCGCGTGAAGAGAAACGCGAAGCTCGCCGAACTGGCCGCGATCCGGATGTCGCACGCCGAGGCGATCACGGCGCCTGCGCCGGCGGCGATGCCGTTCACCGCGGCGACGACCGGCTTCGGGCACTGGCGGATCGCCCAGATCAGCTCGCAGGTCAGCCTGGTGAACTCGAGCAGCGCGTCCGGCTCCCGGCCGACGAGCGCGCCGATGATTTCGTGGACGTCGCCGCCCGAGCAGAAACCGCGTCCGGCGCCCGTCAGGACGATGCTGCGGACGGCATCGTTCTCGCCGAGCACGTCGAACGTATCGCGTAGCTCCGCGTACACGTCAAAGGTCAGCGCGTTCAGGCGGTCCGGCCGGTTGAGCGTCAGCGTCGCGACGCCCGTCACATCGTCCAGGCTGGCGAGAAAGGTCGCGGGGGCCATCACGCCAGCACCGCCGTGGCTTCTATCTCGACGACCGCGTCCGGCTCGACGAGCGCGGTGACGGCGACCACCGCCATCGCCGGGTAGTGCCGGCCCATGCGTGCACGCCAGATCGGCGTGAGGCGCGCGCGGCCGGCGCGATACGCAGCCATGTCGGTGACGTACACGGTCATGCGGCCGATGTGCCCGGCGGTCCCGCCGGCGGCGACGACAACGTCGAGCACGCGCGCGAGCGCGGCGTCGAACTGCGCGACGAACGTGTCGGGTGCGGACGCCCCGGTGATGCCGGGCGCCGTCTGGCCGGCCACGAACAGCACCCGCCCGCCCGCGGGCCCGAGCAGTCCGTGACTGAATCCCGACGGCCGGCCGAGCGCGGCGGGCTCCACGGGCTGGAAGGGTGACGCCATCGTCGCCCTACAGCGTACTCCCCGGCCAGCCGGCGTGGCCATCCGGGGCGGCTGGACGCTACTCCAGCATCATCGGTGCCGACCGCTCGTCGTCCGGCTCCAGCAGTTCGGCGTGTGCGTTGAGGAGGCGCGCGCACGCGTTCCAGCGCAGCAGGGCATCGTCGTTGCCGGGCGGCCGCACGGCTTCGGCCTCCTCGTAGCAGCTCATGGCTTCCCGCAGCCAGCCGCCCGCCGGCAGCGCCCGCACCGGACCGCCCCCGCGTTCGAGTAGCGCCCGCGCGCGCCGTTCGATCACCAGACCCGAGTAGTACGCCCGTTCGTACGGGGTCGGCAGCTTCCGCGCCAGATCATGCGCCTCGCCGACGAGCCGGCCGTCGTGCGGGAACTGATCGGTCAGCGCGAGGATCAGCGTCACGCGCGCGTCCGCGTGGTCCGGCTCGACACGCAGGATGTCCTCGCAGATGCTCGCCGCCTCCGCCGGTTCGTTCAGCAGGCGGTAGCGCTCGGCCTTGGCCAGCGCGGACGGGATCGCCGTGGGGGAGAGCGGTTTGAGCGTGAACATCGGGACCTCCTCGCGCCGTCGGCCGCCGGGCCGGCTCAGGACTGGAACACGCGCAGCAACCGCATCACGGGGTCGTAGAAGCGATCGACGACCCGCTCCTTGAGCGGGATGATCGCGTTGTCCGTGATGTGGATGTGCTCCGGGCACACCTTCGTGCAGCACTTCGTGATGTTGCAGTAGCCGATGCCGTTCTGCTGCTTCAGATCCGGCACGCGGTCGTCCGTGTCGAGCGGGTGCATCTCGAGCGCGGCGGTGTAGGTGAAGAACCGCGGCCCGATGAACGCGTCGTGCTTGTCGTGGTCGCGCAGCACGTGACAGACGTCCTGGCACAGGAAGCACTCGATGCACTTGCGGAACTCCTGCACGCGGTCGATGTCCTGCTGCGCCATCCGCCACGTGCCGTCGGGCGCGTCCGCCGGCCGCGGCCGGAACTTCCGCAGCCCCTGCTTCACGCGGTAGTTCCACGAGACGTCCGTCACCAGGTCCTTGATGAGCGGGAAGGTGCGCATCGGTTCGACGGTGACCGGCTGCGTGAGGTCGAGCGAGTTCAGCCGGCTCATGCACATCAGCCGCGGCTTGCCGTTGATCTCGGCCGAGCATGACCCGCACTTGCCGGCCTTGCAGTTCCAGCGGCACGCGAGGTCTGGCGCCTGGTCGGCCTGGATGCGGTGCACGGCGTCGAGCACCACCATGCCCTCGGAGATCTCGGTGCTGTAGTCCTTGAACGCGCCCGCGCCGCCGGGCTCGCTGCGCCAGATACGGAAGGTCGCGTTCACTGCTTCTGCTCCTCGATGACCTGCTTCAGTTCGGCCGGCATCTCCGGCAGCGGAATGCGCGAGACGCGCATCGAGCCGTCCGCCGTGCGAGCCGTGCAGACGTTGAACGTCGCGAACTCGTCGCGCTTCTCGGGGAAGTCCTCGCGGAAGTGCCCGCCGCGGCTCTCCTTCCGCTCGATCGCCGAGCGGGCGATCGCCTCCGAGACGTCGAGCAGGTTGCGCAGGTCGAGCGACGTGTGCCAGCCGGCGTTGTACTCGCGGTGGCCGTCGACGCCGGCTCTGGCCGCGCGGTCCCGGTAAGCGGCGAGGCGCGAGACGGCTTCAACCATCTCGGCCTCCGTGCGCACGATGCCGACCAGCGCCTGCATCGTCTCCTGCAGGTCCTGCATCACCTTGTACGGGTTCTCGCCCGCGGCGCCGCGATCGAACGGTGCGAGCGACGCCTGCATCGAGGCCTGCACGCGGGCATCGTCCACGCGGGCCGGCGACGCGCTCCTGGCGTGCTGCGCCGCGTATTCACCTGCGCGCTTGCCGAACACGATCAGGTCCGAAAGCGAGTTGCCGCCGAGACGGTTCGCGCCGTTGATGCCCGCGGCGCACTCCCCGGCCGCGAAGAGCCCGGGGATCGTCGTCTCCTGTGTGTCGGCGTTCACGCGGATGCCGCCCATGATGTAGTGCGTGGTCGGCCCGACTTCCATCGGCTCCTTCGTGATGTCGAGGTCCGCCAGCTCCTTGAACTGGTGGTACATGCTCGGCAGCTTCCGCCTGATGTGCTCTTCGGCGTTGCCGATCTTCTCCTTGATCCACGCGATGTCCAGAAACACGCCGCCGTGCGGAGACCCGCGGCCGGCCTTCACCTCACGGTTGATGCAGCGCGCCACGTGGTCGCGCGTCAGGAGCTCAGGCGGACGCCGTGCGGACTTGTCGCCCTGCGTGTAGCGCCAGCCCTCTTCCGGGTCCGATGCCGTCTGCGGCTTGTAGTTGTCGGGGATGTCGTCGAACATGAAGCGGCGGCCTTCGCTGTTGCGCAGCACGCCGCCTTCGCCGCGGACGCCCTCGGTCACGAGGATGCCGCGCACGCTGGGCGGCCACACCATGCCGGTCGGGTGGAACTGGATGAACTCCATGTCGATCAGTTCCGCGCCGGCCCGATACGCGAGCGCGTGGCCGTCGCCCGTGCCCTCCCAGCTGTTGCTCGTGATCTTGTAGGCCCGGCCCACGCCGCCGGTGGCCATGACGATGGCCTTCGCCGCGAACACGTGGAAGCGGCCCCGCTCGCGGTCGTAGGCCAACACGCCCGCGGCACGGCCGTCGTCGAGGATCAGGTCGATGACCGTATGCTCCATGTGCACGGTCACGCCGAGGTGGATGGTGTGGTCCTGGAGGGTGCGGATGAGCTCCAGACCGGTGCGGTCGCCGACGTGAGCCAGGCGGGGATAACGATGGCCGCCGAAGTTGCGCTGCAGGATGCGGCCGTCCGGCGTGCGGTCGAAGACCGCGCCCCACGCCTCAAGCTCCCGGACGCGGTCCGGGGCCTCCTTCGCATGCAGTTCCGCCATGCGCCAGTTGTTGACGTACTGTCCGCCGCGCATCGTGTCGGCGAAGTGGACTTTCCAGTTGTCGCGGTCGTCCACGTTGGCCATCGCGGCCGCCATGCCGCCTTCGGCCATCACCGTGTGCGCCTTGCCGAGCAGCGACTTGCAGATCAGGCCGACCGAGACGCCGCTGCCCGCGGCCTCGATCGCGGCGCGCAGCCCGGCGCCGCCGGCGCCGATGATCAGGACGTCGTACGAGTAGGTGGCCGGGGTCCCCATGGTCAGAACAACCTCACGTCCGTGAGGATGCCCATCGAGCAGAGCCGGATGTAGACGTCCGACGACATGACCGACGCCAGGCTGCACCAGGCGAAGAGCTGGTGGCGGCCGTTGAGCCCACTGACGCACGCGTAGGCCATGCTGCAGCCCTGCGACTTTGAGATCTCGTCACGCCGTCCGCCGACGACGTGCCGCAGCACATGACAGCCCCAGGTGTAGCCGGCGAGCAGGACGACGTTCACCGCCAGGATGAGCGTGCCGACGCCGACGCCGAACGTCTTCACGCCCGTCGCCGGATCGGTGAACCACATCGCCAGCCAGACGTCCCAGGCCAGCAACGCGATGAACACGAGCGCCACCCACATGAAGTAGCGATGCACGTTCTGGAGGATCAGCGGGAAGGAATGCTCGCCCCGGTAGCTCTTGCGCGGCTCTCCGACGGCGCACGCCACCGGGTCCGCCCAGAACGACTTGTAGTAGGCGCCGCGGTAGTAGTAGCAGGTGAAGCGGAAGAGCGCCGGGAACGGCAGGATGAGCAGCGCCGGCGAGAACGGAATCGCCGCGGGCCAGGCGTCGGGCTTCGGCCCGAACCACGCGTGCGGGGAATCGCCGAAGAGTTCCGGCGAGTAGAACGGCGAGAGATACGGGCCGTACGTGTAGTGCTCACCCTGGAGCGCCGCCCAGGTCACGTACACGAGAAACGCCGACAGGCCGACGAATACCGCGAGCGGAGCCACCCACCATGCGTCGCGACGGGACGTGGTCCCGAAGCCACGGTGGACGGCGGTCACCGGAATCACCTGCATGAGGTCTCCTCCGAACGCCACCGAGCGCCACCGAACGCCGCCGAACGCCGACTGGTTGTGAAAAGCGGGGCCACCTTAGCACAGTGCCCCCGGCGGGGCGCAATCGGGCCCGCTCTATCTGCCGTTCGGGCTCTCGACGCGCAAGTAGATCTCAGGCGTTCGGTACGTCCAGCCCGACGGCGCGCATCAGCGCGAGGGCGTTGCTGCGCGTGACCGGGCCAGTGCGCATGCGGTAATCGAACCGGATCCGGTCGCCGTCGAACGTGTCCTCGAAGTGCACGTTCGCGGCGCGTCCGCCGATCTCCGTGGCGATGGCCGTCAGCGCCAGATCGTGCGTCGTCACCAGGCCGATGGCGCCACGGTCGAGCAACGCGCGCAGCACGCCGGTGCCGCCCACGAGCCTGTCGTGCGAGTTGGTGCCGTGCAGCAGCTCGTCGAGCAGGAAGAGCAGCGGCGGCTGGCCCGCGGCGAGATCGGCCAGTTCGCGCAGCCGGGAGATCTCGGCGAAGAACCGCGACCGGCCGTCCTGCAGCGAATCCTGCACACGGAGCGTCGCGCCGACGGCGAGCGGCGTCAGCTCCAACGAGGTGGCCCGCACGGGCGCGCCGGCGTACGCGAGCACGGCATTGATGCCGACCGCGCGCAGCAGCGTGCTCTTGCCCGACATGTTCGAGCCGCTGACGATCAGCAGGCTGACGGCGTGCCCGGCCTGGTTGTCGTGGCCGACGCGGACATCGTTCCGCACCATCTGCGCCGCCGGCAGCAACGGATGGCCCAGTCCTCCGGCGTCGAACCGCGGTGGGCCGTCGACAATCGCCGGGAAGGCGTCTTCCGGACGTTCCCAGGCCCGCGCCGCGAGCGACGCGAGCGCCTCGACCTCACCGACCGCGCGCAGCCAGGCCACGACGCGCTGACCGTACTTGGCCCGCCACCGCTCGACGGCGAACGCCAGATGCGGTCCCCACAGCAGAAATGCCGCGACGAACGCGAAGATCGCGTTGTGTTGCCAGTCGTGGCGGTCGCTGAGCCGCTGCAGGTGACGGATCGCCCGCGCCGCGCCGCCGCCCGTCGTGACCGGAGCGGTGCACTGGACGAGCCACGGCGCCTGGAACGTGGTGGCTTCGATGTGCGCGAGCGCGTGGGCCAGCACGTGGAGGTCGCGGACGGGTTGCCCGGAGCCGTGGAGCACCGTGGTGGCGTCCTTGCCCGTCATCGCGCTGAAGACGGCCACCAGCAGGACGGCCACGCCGATCGGCCAGCCGGGTCCGCCGGCCAGCCACAGTGCCGCCGTGCCGACGGACGTCGCCGTGATGACGGCGGCCGCGGGCTGCCAGAGCGCGTGCGTGAAGCGCGGCGGCGCCGTGGCCCAGGCCGTCAGCGCCTCCGTCATGACGGTCGCGCGGACGTCCGTGCCGGCCAGCGCGAGGGCCTCGCGGAAGTCGAGCCGCGGCGCCAGCTCCCGCACGGCGTCCTGCCGGGCCGCAATCTCCGCGGGCGACGCCGGCGCGAGGAGCCACGCGGCCAGCGTTTCCTCCCCGGCCCGCGTGCGCGCAACTGACAACAGCTCGAAGAGCGAGCCCGTGCCGAAGAGATCCAGGTCTTCCGCGTACGGGTGGTCCGGGTTGCGGAAGCGGTCACCGGACTCACCTCCACCCTGCCACCGGTCCTCGAGCCTCGCCAGGCCGCGCTCGTAGAACACGATCGCGCGGAGCGCGTTCTCCTTTGCCGTGATGACGGCCGCGTGCCGCCGCACCAGCGTGAAGAACGCGATGACCGGCACGACGACGGCGCCGGTGTGCACGGCGCGGGCGGAGAACGCCAGCCACGCGAGCAGGATGCCGGTGGCAAAGACCGCGAGCCGCGCGTACGCGAGCCGGCGGTCGGCGGCGTCGAGCCGGGAGAGCGCGGTCCGGCGGCCGTCCAGCCGCGTCGTGTATTCCTCGAACGCAGAGGGCACGGCTCATGGTAGTCCGCGTGACGTCCCTCTCGGCCCACCGTGCACGTATGATCAGACGCCCGCCGACCCCACGCTCTTCCCGATGCCCACCCTCTCCGCAGCCGTCCGTCACTCGTTCGGCGACATCGACATCTACCTCTTCGACCAGATCGCCCGCGGCCGCTTCGACGGCGTCCGCGCCGTGCTCGACGCCGGCTGCGGCGACGGGCGCAACCTCGTCTACCTGCTGAGCCACGGCGTCAACTGCTTCGGCATCGACCGCGACCCGGCCGCGATCGCGCGCGTCCAGGCACGGGCGGCCCGTCTTGCGCCTGACGTGCCGGCGTGGCAGTTCGTGGTGGGAGAGCTTGACGCGCTGCCCTGGGGGGACGCCTCGATGGACGCCGTGATCTGCAGCGCCGTGCTGCACTTCTCGCGCGACGCGGCGCACTGTCTCGCCCAGCTCGTCGAGCTGTGGCGTGTGCTGGCCCCCGGCGGCGTCTTCTTCGCCCGGCTGGCGTCGACGATCGGGCTTGAGGCGCTGCGCGGCGTCGATGGCGGTCAGCGCGTGCGTCTGCCGGATGGGTCAGATCGGTTCGTCGTCGACGAGGTGCTGCTCCTCGCCTGGGGCGAGCAGCTCGGCGCGGAACTGCTCGACCCCATCAAGACCACCAACGTGCAGGAGACGCGCGCGATGACGACCTGGTGCCTGCGCAAGCCGGGCGGGCGGCGCTGATGGCCCTCACCGCCACCGTCTACAACGTCGAGATCGACCTGGCCGATTCGGACCGCGGGGTCTACGAGTCACTGCAGTTGCGCGTGGCGCGCCACCCGTCCGAGTCCGAGGCGTATCTCGTGACACGTCTCCTGGCCTACGCGCTCGAGTACACGGAGGGGATCGAGTTCGCCCCGGGCGGTCTGTCCGACGCGGACCAGCCGGCGATTCTCGTCAAGGACCTGACCGGTCGCGTGCGCGCCTGGATTGAAGTCGGTGCACCGGATCCCGCGCGCGTGCACCGGGCCGCCAAGGCGACCGACCGCGTCGCCATCTACATCGGCCGGAACGTCAGGCAACTCCTGGAACAGTTCGCCGGTCAGAAGGTGCACCGGGCGGACGGGATCGACCTGTTCGAGATCGACAAGGCGCTGGTGGATGCGCTCGGCGAGCGCCTCGAGCGCCGGATGTCCTTCGCGCTGTCGGTGACCGACCGGGAACTGTTCGTCTCCATCGGGACCGACACCCTCACCGGCACCGTCACCCGGCATCCGCTGCCGGCCTGAACGCGGCAGCACGTCTGGCGCTACCATGTCGCCGCGCGGCCGGCCAGAACGGTCCGGCGCCGCGGCAGCGACCTCGGGAGGCTCAGATGACGACCATCGACACGACGCGGCGGACCCTGCTCTTCGGCGGAGGGATGGCGCTGGCGGGCGCCTTCGCTCCGTCCCTCTCCGCGGCGGCCCGAACGGAGAAGGACTGGACGGCGGCCGAGAAGGCCAACGTGAAGGTCGTGAACGACTTCATCAAGGCGCTCGAGGACAAGAACGGTGCCGGGCTCGTGGCGGCGTTCGCGCCCACGGGCCGGACGCGCATGACGGCGCACACGCAGGTGCCGGCCGTCCCGCCCGAGCAGTTCCGGAAGGCGATGGAAGACGGACTCTTCAAGACAGGCGGCGTGCAGTTCAAGACGCTGGAAACGCACGCGCAGGGCCCGCTCGTGACCAACGTGCGCATCGACCGCATCACCTCGCCCAAGGGCCAGCAGGACCTCTACTACATGGGCGTCTTCTTCCTGAAGGACGGGAAGATCGTCGAGTGGAACGACTACGAGATCGCACCCGCAACGCCGGTGAAGCCGGGCCAGCCGCTGTAGCGGCCATGGCGGGCGGGCTGTTCCTTCAGAGGATCGCAGCAACCCTGTAGATATCCAGCTGCAGGGGCGGCCAACTCTACCTTCTTCTCGCCGGGGGGCGCACCAATGGATGGCAGCGCGCCGCTGCGCCGACGGGTGTTGAATCGATCTTGCCACTGAAACGGGACGACAAGGATGTCTCTGGCGCACTGGGAAGGACGGTTGAGAGAGCACTTCGGGGAACTTCGCCGCCGGCGCACAGCCGCGCATGGCGATAAGCCGATCTTCGCCCTTGAACACGGCCTCCACCCAGACGAAGTCACTCAACTCGCGGCGGACGTTCGAGTAAGCGTGGCTCGCGTCGGGCCCGGCTGGAACGATCCCGACCACCTGACCTCGTTCCTCGAGCACGAAGTGCCACACAAGGACGCTCCCCTCACCTGGGTGGTGTACGCGGCGGAGCTTGGCTATAGATACTCTGGCGACGAGTACTGGCAGACCTTCGAGGAGCAGACGCCCGGCTGGAGGCAGTACGGAAACAGGCAGCGGCTGCGAGCCTGCTACCGCACGTTCCAGAAGGAGTTCGGTGCCGCTGAGCCTAAGGGGCCGTGGGCGGAGCACTTCAGCATCATCTGCTGGCCCATCACCCATGCGATCCTCCCGCGCGATCTTCAGCGCCAGTTGGCGCACATTCTTTATGACCATCGCTACTCGCTGTCCGCAGAACTGTTCGACGCTCCGGAGCGACTCGGCGAATTCATCCGCACGAGAAGTCTTGGCGCGAGTTCGCGCTTTCAGCAGTTGGTCGAAGATCCTCCTCTTGTCGGACAGATCGCCGCGGCTCTTCTCCTGCAAGGCAAGTTCGGAACAAGCGGACTCATCGATGGTCTCACCCTGACGCGCATTAGCGATGACCTCGACGCCGAACGTAGATCCAGGGAATGGCTTCGTCGCGCACGCAGCGTCGCCGAGGAGCGTGCACGGGTTCGAGGATTCGGGCCGGTCGCCGTTGGGCAGCAGCCGGGTGGCCCACCGGTCATCGGGCGGGCTTCTATTGAAAATGCCCGCGCAGAAGTGTCCTCGCTCGGAATCGAGCCGAGGCTCCTTCTTCGTCCGAAGGACGACGGACATCAATGGGACGTCGCTCTCGAGGTTCCTGACCTCACGCACATCCTCAACAGGTACCCCGAGACACGCGATGTTCTAGCTGCGTCCCGCTGCACGGTGGCCGGGAGCACCGGCCGCCCGCTCGCTCGAGGGAGTTGCCTCCACGGCGTGCAACGCGTCAGGCTGACGAGTTGGCCAGCGGTCGGTGACGTCCTGCTGCAGTTTGAAACCAAGAACCCGGTCCTTGAGTACCTCCTAAGAACGGAGTGTCTCCTTCGCCCGGGTCCACTGTATCTCTTTCGGATCGCTTCGGATGGCCTCGCCTACGAACTTGTGGGACAACGAGTCCGACCCGGCCACTCGTACATCGCGATTCGACTTGGTGCGCTCCCTGTTATCCCGCAGCTTGAGCCCGTGGTCGTCGCTTGCACAAACGTCAACGCGGCCCTTCTTCGCGTTCCCACAACCGTTGACCACGATTACGAAGACGCCCTGAAGCGACTTGGCGTGGACTTGGCGAAGACAATCGAAGCGTGGCCGGCGGGTCTCGACGCTCTCGCGTGGGACGGCGAAGGACACGGCGAGTGGTTCGTGTCAGAGCGTCCCTGCCTGGCCATTCGTGTCGATCACAACCTCGACGCACTCTTCGCGGTCTTGGATGAGCACCGCCTCAAGATTGACCTGCCAGTTGCCAAGACGGGGGAGCCCGTCTTTGTTGAGCTGCCGCAGTTGGCTGCCGGACACCACACGATGAGGTTGTCCGCACGCATTCGATCATCACAGGACGCTGAGCCCCTCGGTGATCTCGAGATCGTCATGCGCGTCCGGGAGACGCCTGCGGTGCTAGGCGTGAGTCCTCACGGCCCACTGACTGTAGAAGTGGAACCGCCGAATCCGTCTCTTGAGCAGTTCTGGGAAGGGAATGTTGATGTTTCGATCCGCGGTCCGGCAGGCCGCTTGTTGAAGTGTTTCGTCACTCTGAGCGACAAGGGAATGGCGGGACTGCCTAGGCCGATCCACTCGATCGTCTTGCCCGTCACACCAGCCCGCTGGCGAGAGCATTTCGACAGGCATGTAAGACGCGCCGACTGGTCACGCACATACGACACAGCTGACGCATGCCTGATTCGGTTCGACGGTGAAGAACTCGGCGCCTTCGAGCTTACGTGCGAGCGTGCCTTCACACCACTGCGATGGGTTGTTCGACGGACCGGACACCGATACGCGGCCCGGATCATCGACGACAGCGGCGCTCCAGAGCCGTTGCAGGTCGTGCGTCTCGCGTTTGAAACACCCACGGCAGAGGAAGTCGTCAATGGCGGCCCCCTCTACGAGATTCCTCCTACTGGTGGTCTCTACGTTGCAAGACGCGACCACGAATCTGCAGCGGTCATCATTTCCCCGCACCTGAAAGAGGGCTTTCAGGCGCTCCGCTGCGTTCCTCGGATCCCTCCACGTGGCAAGTCGGTCGCCGACGTTCTCTCCCTGGTGAGAGTCGCACGTGCCTGGGCAGGGGCCCGGACTCCGGGCAACGCATTCGCGCTGGGATGGCGTCGCGACGTTCTCCGCGCGCTGACGCGAGACATCTTCCGCATTCTCGGTGGAGACACCTGGGCGCGGACGGAGGCTGAGGCTCACGAGAGGACGGACGGTGTGGACGAATTGAAGCGAGCGGTATCCAAGAAGCCCGATGAACGTGGCGTCGCCTCTGGCCTTCTCCTGGCTCTTGACGACCTCGACGAGGCGTCCTGTGAGCGCAGAGTCGCCCGTCTCGCTCAGACGATCGAGAGGTTTCGGCTGCTTCATCACGGCACTGGCACCGTTGTTCACGTGGCAGGAGGGGCAGTGATAAGGAGGCTCCCACTCGCAGACCGTTCGCAGTGGGTCTCCGAGTTCGCACTCCGGCTGGCGAGTGCGCCATGGGAGATCGAACCCTGGGCTGGCGAGGCTCTTACGGATGGAGTCTCGCGACTGCTTGGAGTCCCCACGATCGCGAAGGCAGCCCGCTTCTTGGTTCTGGCGATTGATCGCCGAATGAGCATGCGGGCTACCCAGCAGGAGGCGTTCAGCACTTGGAGGTGGGAGTGAGGCAGTTGACGGCGACAGAGGTGCACGCGATGAAGATCGCCGAACTCGGGCTCGACCCTGACGCTATCGACCTGACGGCGATAGAGGCTGTGGCGGCGGCGCTTCGTCGAACCGCTGGGGTGCTCTGTCCCTGCACTGCGCCGACGCTTGTTCGGTCCGTGACGCGCCCTCTGCGTGGGCTGGTGCCCGACCTTCAGGCCCTCAAGGAACTGACCGAGGACACCCTTGAGGCCATGGTCGCACACGGGGATCTCCTAGAGTGTCGAGACATCGAACAGGAGGACGCCGTGGGCGGGCCGACCCTCCTCTATGCCGCACCGCCTGGGTTCGTGCTGCGAGGGAGCGGAACAGTGATCTTGCTGGGACTTCCGGCAGGGCACGCCCCGGTCCTTCCGACTGATCTTGAAGCGCGCGTTGATCACATCAACCACGTTCGACGCATCACCCCGTCTGCCGGTGAGGATCTTCGGGCGGAGTTGAAGCAGTACGGACTGTTGGAGCGATCCGAGCAAGCGTGGCTTCACACGCCCAGGTCAGGCACACCGGAACAACTGATCGCCGAATTGGACGCGGCGCTGGACGTGGCGGGGCCCTCACGAGACGTGCCCGGGCTCACGTTGCTCGACACGGCCCAACCCGTTCGCTACTACCGCGGTCGCTGGGTGGACGTGAGATCTCAATCAGGCCGATTCGTGGGGAGGCGCAGCCAAGCCTATGGAGCGGACCGGTGGTGCTACGTCGAGGTGGACGACGGCGCGCCTGTGCGCCTCGTTGATCTTCCCTTGCCAGTGAGCCGCTGGCGAGGGTGCGACGACGCGTGGCGCCTCCAGATGGCCCTCGACGCTCGAAATGGCCAGCGACAGCAATTCAGAATGCGCCCTGGCCCCGCCGGCGCTCTCGTCCTGGAGTTGTACTCTCCGGTGCCGATGTGGGCTCGCCGACGGTGGGACGCCATCGCGACGCCCGTCCCCGCGCAGGGCTGTCTGTTCGCCTACACCGTTCCCGAAGCTGAAGCGCCTGAGGAACGACGCTTTGCACACGATATGCTCTGGCTGGCAGAGCGTTCATAGCGGGGACAGCATGGCAGAGGAGTCAGCACGATGGCCCTGACGATCGGCGAGACGATCCAGCAACTGCACTGGGCGCTACGCGACTACATCGAAGCGACGTACCACGTCAGCCATCCTCAGTTGGTGAAGCAGCGCCGTGCGCTGCTGGAGGAACTCGGCGTCATTCATCAGCGGCCGTACTTGGAGAGCACTCCGCGGTACACCACCGAAGTCGCATTCAAGGAACTCGGCCTCGACCCATCGATTCTGGACGTCTTCTCTGCCGTCTCGACGGCAGACGGCGGTCGCGACATCCTCATTCACGATCCTCCGTATGGGCACCAAGCGGCGTCCACGAGACAGGCGCTTGTGGACGGACGCAGCCTGGTGGTCATGACGGGTACAGGTTCGGGCAAGACCGAGTGCTTCCTGCTTCCGATACTTGGCAAGTTGGCACGAGAGGCAGCTCACAACGGCCAGAGGTTCGGCGCAAGTCCGGCGGTTCGGGCGATGGTCTTGTACCCGATGAACGCCCTCGTGAACGATCAGCTTGGTCGACTGCGCCTGTTGTTCGGTGACACACGCCTCGTGGACGCCTTCACTAAGTGGTCAGGCCGGCCTGCTCGTTTCGCCAGGTACACAAGCCGGACTCTGTATCCTGGCGTTCGGCGGGAAGAGAAAGACAAGGACAGACTGCGACCACTTGGCACGTACTACGTCGACAATCTCGAACGAGCGCAGGGGCCGCCCAGCGACGAACGCGATCGAGCCAGCGTCTTGGTCCAGCAGTTGAAGAGACGCGGCAAGTGGCCCGCGAAGCCGGACCTCGTGCAGTGGTACGGCAAGAAGGGATCCCGCTGGAAGGACGCGAAGACGGGCGCATTCAAACGGTGTGTCACGCTGCCTAGCGATCCGGAACTCCTGACCCGTCATGAGGTGCACGAAGCTCCGCCGGACATCCTCGTGACGAACTACTCAATGCTCGAGTACATGCTGATGCGGCCTCTCGAGCGGCCGATCTTCGACAGGACGAGAGACTGGCTCCACGAGAACCCAGGTGAAGCGTTCCTGCTCGTGGTCGATGAGGCACATCTGTATCGCGGCGCGGCCGGCGCCGAGGTGGCGATGCTAATCCGCCGCCTGAGGATGAGGCTCGGTATTCCGCCCGAGCGACTCCAGGTGATCTGCACAAGCGCGAGCTTCCAGGACAGCGCCTACGCCTTGGAGTTCGGAGCGCAACTCACCGGCAAGGCGCCGTCAGACTTCACCAGTGTGCAGGGCACACTTCACCTTCGGGAAGGTGCGGCTAAGGGCACGCGCGAGGACGCGAGTGCACTAGTTGGGGTCGATTTGCATGCGTTTTACGACTCCGATAGTGACGACGCGCGCATCGCATCCGTGTCTTCGTTTCTAGAGTTTCGACAGATCCCGGCTCCGTGGCACGACCTCGGTCGGTCTCTCTTCGACGCGCTCGAGTCGTTTGCGCCGATGGCTCTCCTCATCAATTCAACCATGAAGGAAGCGCAGCCTGTCGAGACACTGGGCGCCGCGCTGTTCGAGGACTGCTCGGCAGACCTCGCAGCGAGGGCGGTCACCGTCCTGATCGCGCTCGGGAGTGTGGCTCGAAAGACGCAGACGGAGCCCGGCCTGATACCGTGCAGGGTCCACTCCTTCTATCGGGGGCTCCCAGGCTTGTGGGTGTGCATGGATCCGGACTGCACCGCAGTACCGGACAACTTCAAAGGAGGCCCGGCGGGGAAGCTCTTCAGCCAGCCACGTGATGTGTGCGAGTGCGGGGCGAGAGTGGTGGAACTGTATACGTGCCGGCACTGCGGCACAGCCTACGGTCGCGCCTATACCAACGATGTCGCCGAGCCGAACTTTCTCTGGGCCGAGCCCGGCGGGGCATTTCGCGCCTTGGAAGGCGAATACGAGGAACTCGCGCCGATCGATCTGCTCTTGGAGAGTCCTGTGTTCAGGGACTCCGCGGAGCCGGCGGAGTATGACTTGGTGACAGGGCGCCTGAATCCGCAGGAGCTTGGCCCCCGAAACCGGCAGGTGTACCTGCGAAAGGATCGCGTCCAGCCAGTCAAGGCAGATGACGACTCGCCGAGTCTGCCACCTGGACAGTTCCGCCCGTGTGCGGTCTGTGGCGAGACGGCGGCCTTCGGACGCACCTCGGTGCAGGACCACCAGACCAAAGGTGACCAGCCATTTCAGGCGCTTATTGCAAAGCAGATTCAGGTACAGCCACCGAGCCCGGTTCCGGCGACACGGCTGGCCCCGTTGCGCGGGCGAAAAGTCTTAGTGTTCTCAGATTCTCGCCAGACAGCTGCCCGACTGGCGCCGAATCTGCAAACGTACTCCACACAGGATGCACTCCGTCCTCTGATCGTTGCCGGCTATTCGATACTCGCCAGCAACCCCCTCGTGGCACCCCTGCTGTCGCTGGACGACCTGTATTTGGGCGTCCTGATTGCGGCGAAGGAACTCGGGGTCCGTCTTCGTCCAGAACTGAAGACTGGCGAGAGCTTTCAGGACGAGATTGAGGTCGAACTTGCCCTCAAGAACGGGGCTCTCTCGAACCCAAGCGCACTACTCCAGCTGTTCGTGAAGATTCGCGCTTCCAAGCCACCGGAGTCTCTCCTGCGCGGCGTCGTGAACGCGATCGGTGACCGGTACTACGGTCTGGAATCGCTGGCACTTGCTTCTCTCGTAGAGAAAGGTGACCACACCGCGAAGGTGAGTGCGCTGCCCGATATCCCAGGTGTAGCCATGACTTCCGAGCAGAAGGCTGCCTTGGCGAGAGCTTGGTTGCGCTGCTGGGGCCGCGTCGGGCTATGGCTGAACCAGATGCCCCCAGCCTGGTGGGGCACGACTCGAGCATTCCAGCCGAGAACGGGCAATTTCGAGGAAATCACGCGCTTCCTGGGCACCCCGGCGGCACGCTCACTCTTCAAGAAGGAATGGCTGCCCAAGCTCACGGGGATCTTCGGAGAGCCGATGGGGAGCAAGTTCCGACTGAAAGGAGGGGAACTGTCACTCCAGACCGGCGGCGGCTGGGCGTACTGCCAATCATGTCGGACCGCGCAACGGCCGTATCCGAGCCTCGCCACGTGCCTCAACTGCGGTCAGGCGACTGCAGTGACGATTGATCCTGACATCGATCCGGTCTTCGTGGCCCGGAAGGGGTACTACCGCGCCAGCACACTAGACGCACTTCGCACGCCAGCGATCCAGCCGATGGCGTTGATCGCTGCTGAGCACACCGCTCAGTTGAACACCGCTCAAACTGAAGAGGTGTTTTCGAGGGCCGAAGAGCATGAGTTGCTCTTCCAAGACGTAGACCTTGGCCCCGACGACGCCGGTCGAGAGCGCCCGGCAATCGACGTGCTGTCATGCACTACCACGATGGAAGTCGGTATTGATATCGGAACCCTGTCAGGCGTCTCGCTACGGAACATGCCCCCCGCCCGCGCGAACTACCAGCAGCGCGCCGGCCGGGCGGGTCGACGCGGTAACACTGTCGCGACGGTGACCGCGTTTGGAAGTGCAGACAGCCACGATGAACACTACTTCTCGAATCCCGATCAGATGATCCGGGGACCAGTAGACGATCCAACGCTGACGCTCGACAACCGCGAGATCGCCCGTCGGCATGTGACGGCCTATCTGCTTCAGCGATACCACCAGACGATGCTTCCGGACATTCGGCCGGAAGATCAGCCACAGCTGTTCGCGGTTCTCGGGACGGTCGGCGCCTTTAAGAGCATCAATGCGCCTCTGAACCGCAGCGACTTCGAAGCCTGGCTGCGATTGAACGATAGTGCATTGCGCCAAGAGGTCAATGACTGGCTGCCAGAAGAGATCGAACATGGCGAGAGGCAGCGCCTCCTTGAGCACCTGGTGGAGGAGACGCTCGGGCCCATCGACGAGGCAATCGAGTACGACGCAGCCGCTGCGACGAAGGCGGAGAACGGACCCGGACCGGACGCTGCCGGCGCCGACGACTCCGACGCTGACTCGGGAATAGAGGTCGGTGATGAAGAGGGCGAGGAGCAGCCAGGGAGGAGCCCCTCCTCTGAACACCTTCTCGACCGCCTGCTCTACAAAGGGGTGCTCCCGCGGTACGCCTTCCCTACAGACGTGGCCACGTTTCACGTGTTCGATACCGATAAGTCCACGTACTATCGGCCTGCGTTTCGCTTCACGCCGTCACAAGGGCTTCCGGTTGCGTTGTCGCAGTATGCGCCAGGCAAGGAGGTGTGGATCGGAAGCAAGCTGTGGACATCTGGCGCCATCTACTCGCCGATGCAGAACGATCGCTATCGGGCATGGCAGGGGCGTCGGCTCTACTACGAGTGCCGACTGTGTCACTACGCAAGAACGGTGACGCTCAACAGCGCCGAGCGTGGCGATAGCAAGGACTGTGAGGCCTGTGGTGGCTTGGGTACCTTCGGGCCGGCGCGGTACTGGCTGAGGCCGCCGGGCTTCGCGCATCCGGTTGGAACGGAGGAAGGCACGTCTCCCGATGATCAGCCCGCGCTCAGCTATGCTACGCGCGCCAAACTCACCATGCCCACTCCGCCGGACGAGGCCAAGTGGAAGAAGCTGAACGGCCAGATCAAGGTGCATTCCACACGACAGCACCTACTGGTCACCAACCGGGGTCCGCGTGAAGAGGGCTACACGTACTGCACCAAGTGTGGCCTGATCGAGCCCACGTCCGTTCCGACAACGACTGTCGCCGCAGCGCACAGGAAGCCGTTTCCTGATCAGAAAGATCCGACGTGCGCCGGTGGCTGGGCGACGAAGGGTATCGTTCTCGGCACCGACTTCATCAGCGATGTATTGCTCATATCGCTGAGCGTTGCGCCGCCACTGACGCTGCGCCCCGGCCTCTTGGCCACCGACGTCGTCCTGCGAACCATCTCCGAGGCACTGACGAAGGCTGCGTGCGGCAGGCTGGAACTGGAGGCGAGCGAACTGCAAGCAGAGTATCGCCCTGCGCTTACTCCAACGGGCAGGGACGGCCTTGAAGCGGAGATCTACCTGTACGACACTCTTCCCGGCGGCGCTGGCTTTGCACAGCGTGTCGGACTCTTGGGCGTGAGCGTCTTCGAGGACGCATTGCGGATCCTCGAGGAATGTCCCGATGGCTGTGACCGGTCGTGCTACCGATGCTTGCGAAGTTACAAGAACAAGTTCGAGCATGACCTGCTAGACCGGCATCTGGGGGCAAGCCTACTGCGCTATGTGTTGTGTGGCACCGCGCCGAGTCTTGATCCGGCGCGCCTCGAACGTTCGACTGATCTGCTCTGCGAGGATATAGCGCGCCATAGCGTCGAGAATCTCACCGTAGAGCGCGGCGCGACCGTCTCAGTGCCTGGCGCTGGCGACGTGCTGGCGCCGATTCTCATCACAACAGATCGGGGCCGATGTGTGGTCTGCCTCAGCGGACCGCTGACTCCCGGGGAGCCCTCAGATGAGGTGCTGCGCGAACTGAAGGAGTATTCAACAACGGTGCCGCTAGTCGCCGTGGACGAACTCGTCGTCCGTCGCAACCTGCCTCGAGCGACGGCGGATCTCCTCTCGAGGATTGGGGCGTTGTAGGCGTGGCGATACCACAAGGTTCTTCCGCCCTGTCTATGTGGTCGACTTCGGAGCCAGGAACGTGGCCGAAGGCGCCAGCAGAGATGACCTTCACGGCGTTGACCCAGATTGAGCGATGCCCTCGGCAGTGGGCGCTCACCAATTCCACGTATCCTCAGATGTGGGCGCGTGACGGGTACCCACCACGACTGAATGTGACGGGACTTGAGGGCCAAGTTCTGCACAGGTCGGTGGAAGTGATCGTACGAGCCCTGACGGATGCGGGATGCGGGTCCATCGATCAGCCCTCGGCGTTTGAGGTCATGAAGGGGCTGGGCGGCTACTCCGTTGTGATCAACGACGCGATCAGTCGAGTGCTTCGTGAGTCCGCGGAGAACCCGCGGGCCTTTCGCATCATCGAGGTCGCCGAGCGCAGGTTGCGTTCCAGGGCGCAAGAGATTCGAGCTGAGGTCCAGACGATGGTCTCGCGGCTCTCGCTGGCGGCGCGGGGCGTCCCACGCCGACAACTGATGACGGGTGCATACGAGGGTGGTGCGCTATCGGCTGGGGCGTTCTCGGAAGTGGCACTGTCGGTTCTCGAACTGCGCTGGAAGGGACGAGTTGACTTGCTGGTGATTGACGCGGACCGATGCGAAATCACCGACTTCAAGACGAGCAAAGAGGATCCGGCGCACGCGTTTCAGCTACGGTTGTACGCCCTGCTCTGGAGCCTCGATCGCGTTAAGAATCCTAACGCGCGAGCGGCAACACGCCTTGTCCTTGCCTACCTCGGGAGGGATCAAGAAGTGAGCGCCCCGACAGCGGGCCACCTCGCGCAGTTGCGCGGAGAGGTCGCAGCCAGGAGCGACGCTGCCAGAGGCGCCATCGAGTCCCAGCCGCCGGAGGCGCGCCCTACACGGGATCACTGTGGCGTCTGTGCCGTTCGCCAGCTGTGCAGCGATTACTGGGAGTGCCCTTCCGCGGAAACGACGAACACCGAGGATCGGCGTTGGATTGACCTTCAGGTGACAATAGAGAGGCAACACGGTCCCTCAAGTTGGGACGCCGCCATCGAGCGCGCACCGATGTACGCACCCCGAAGCAGGAAAGTCCTCATCCGAACAGCTGGGGATGTGACTTTCCGTCAGGGTACTCGGCTTCGCATCTTGGACGCTTGCCTGAACGAGCCCGATGACGAGGACCCGAACGGACAGCGAGAACCGGACACTGTGATCGCTATGCTAAACGCCTCGAGCGAGGTCTACGCGAATACGGTTCCGTAGACTGCTCTGCGGTGTGCTCGATGCCAATGTCCTCTTCGTCCGTATGCGCCCAGAACTGGTCGCTCTCTCGATCTTCCGCACCGCTTGAGACTGACTCGGTGACCGGCAGCGCCACGCGCGCTCCGTGCCGGACAGGCGAGGTTAGAGTGTGCTCTGCCACGGCGTCTAGGACGGCTTCATTGTGGATTCGACCCGCAAGCCATCTGTCGCGCCAGTGGTCCACGATCATCTGAGTCGCTCTTCTTCCGTTCGGCAGGAGGTAATGTGGACGACTCTCCACCCCGAGAAGGATCTCCCTGAAGTTGCGCGCCAAGACGACGCCATAGACGAGTCGGGGACTGCCATGCTGCAACAGGAGGTTGGCAGGCAGTCCGAGAGCGTCGAGAGCAGCACGCACCTTCCGGAGCTTTGGATTCACGCCCTCTCCGAAGATGCTGTTGACCGGCCGGCCGCTCTCCAGGCGCGCCAACAACAGTTCCACAGCCTCAACGGTGCCTTGGGAGAAGTGGTACGAACCGTAGCCGACCGTACGCCCAAGGGGCTCATATATGAGTTCGCCCCCGCCGGGCCCAAGTGACATTCGTAGGCGGTTGTACTGACTCGGGGCGATGCTGTATAGACTCGTCGTTCCAAGTAGAACGAGTCTCGGACGACGAACTATGGCCCGCCCGGCCATCGACGATGCGATGATGCTGGGAGCCTTACTGTAGCGGCGCTGATACTCACGACGCACTTCAGGACTCACCACCATCAGCGCCACTAGTTTTCCGCCGAGAACGTGGTTGTAGGGTGCCACGGCTCCGCAGACGGTTATGTCCATCACGTCGATGCCGACGTGCGAGGCCTTGACGTGGCGCGCGATCGTTGTGACGGCTCGTCGGACGTTCCCGCTGCGAAGAGCTTCAGACCACTTCTCTGGTGTGAGACCGCTCAAGGTGGCCTCGTTCAGTTCCAGCCGTGCGCGAAGCAGTTCTGCGAGCCCGGACGCGCGCTTGGAGCGAAACAGGTGGGTTCTGGCCTCTCGGGCCCACTGTGAGCGTGAACCGGAGCCCCGCTTGTGTTGCTCCCGCTGCGGATAGAGACGATGCTGTGCGCGCTCAGTCGAAGCCAGCGATCTCAGGCGATCCATTACCTCTGAAGTCGGTGATGTCAGGTCGACTCTTCGAAGATGGCCCTCCGCGATGAAATCCGCGATGTAGATCGCGTCGACTAGCTCTTGGATCGATGTGTCAAGCCAACGCGTCCACTTCGCTGGCAACTCCGCAGCCATGCGTTGGAGAAGAACGTCGCTCGTCCATCCAATCCATTGGTCGCGAACCGTGAGTTGGACGATTGGGCTCCCGAGAGCCGCGATCCCAATGACCGGGTGGCACGGGGCCGCCTTGTCGCGGATCAGGAAGAAGAGCTTTCGTCCCGGCGTACTCTGATACGTAGTCGTCCACGTGTGACGGAAGTAGCGCCAGACGTCAAGAAGGTCCAGGCCCGTGAAGGCACACCGTTTGCCGGCGATCGCTGGCTGCACGTATGGATCGACGGTGCGACGCAGCAGCCCTTGCGCGAGCGGCCCTTCCTCGGCCGCCACTGCCGCCAGTTGCCTTGATAGGTCCACCCCGTCGCGCATCAGGGAGAAGATCGATCTCCACTCTCCTCTGTGGAGGCGCATTCGCTCCATGTCCTTGACGAACCGCCTCACTGAAGGTTGCCGCAGTTGCTGGTCTCGATCGACCTCGTGCGCAGCCCGAACACGCGACTTTTCGCTTGCGGCGTCAAGGCCGTTGGCTGGCGCCATCGCTAAGACGCGGGAGCGCGAGCATCGGAGGTGCCAGCCCTGTGAGCGCAGGTCACAAAGCACGTGCACATAGAGCTTGAGTTCCAACGCGCGCCTTGACCGCAGGCCATGGGCAGCCGTGAGGCCGGAGACGCGGACGGACTCAACATCAATTGGAGTCGGCACCCGCTCTTTGAGGCGACGGAGTGCTGACACTACGATGCGAATCGTCTTTTGCGAGGAGCCAAGGTTCCAGATCGAGGGCGTGATATCGATCCAGCCAGCGGTTGTTGACTGCGCGACGGTACGCTCGGTCATCGAGACCTCAGGAACACCGCGATTGCGTCGCTCCATGCCCGTCGTAAGCTTTCAACGTGCTTTCGCTGCAACGGGCTGTTGGCTTCGAGATCGGCTCGTGCGGCGGCCAAGACGAGGCGGTCCAGGTAATCCGGAGGGCATCCGCCCCGTGCTTCGGCCATCTGGTACAAGTCCGTGAAGAACGGATGATTCGTATTCACCGTCACGACTATCGAACCACGCGCACAGCGCACAGCGTAGAACTCGCGACCTGAAAGCGGCTTGCGCTCAAGACGGTATCGAAGACCATCGGCGATAGTCGTTCTTGCGGCGAGGCTGGCAGGAGGCATCAAGAGCGCGTCGTGACGCGATGCGGCTACCGTAGCTGAGTGGCCCGGCTCGGCCGGCGAGTTGCTGAAGGCGAGTCGCGCTCGTCGATTGAGCGTGCGTGCGACCACCTCGAGTTCGTGTGAGAGCAACTGCCTGAGGTCCGGGCTTGGGCGAATCCCCTGCTTGTTGACAGTCACGCCGAACATGCGGTCCAGGACCGGCGGGAACCGAATCTCGCAACGCCACCAATCGTCGTAGTGCTCTCGCCGTTTGGCGCCAAAGAAGTGCCACCCATAAGCAATCTCACGTTCAGCCCTAACGACAGAGATGCCACCGCCCGCGACGATTCCGGCACGGCGCTTCTCATCGACGGACCATTTGTGCCAGCGGTTGACGGGCAATTCGGAGAATGTCACCTCGATCTGGCCGCAGCCCTCCTCGCCCGCGACGTCAAGAAGAAGGGGTCGGCCATATCGCCTGGCGCCATGCAGGAGCGAGCGTCGCTCCAGGTAGAGCGGATCGATCGGCTCGATCGACGTCTCGTTGAGTTGAATGTGCGCGCCCCTCCAGATGGGATAGCGATAGACACGTCCGAGAGAGCGTCGCATGTCCTCCAGAGCGGCGCGCGTCGGCAGGCGCATGACGCGATCGCAACGCGTCCAAAGCACCAGTGTGCCGCTCTTCGCAGGCTTGGCACCGAGCCACCTCGGTAGCGAGCCCCGCCGCGGACGCGGGAGGGTCTGGAGGGTGCCGGAGACGACTTCGTCCACGTCGAGGTAGGAGTGGTATACGGCGCCCGGACTCTGCCACGAGTACACGTCGAGGCGCCGAGCATGGCTGATGGCGCTGTTTGGGAGCCCCATTCCGAATCGGCCGAGGCCCAATCGGTCGTCGAAGCGACTGCTTCCGCCGAACTGGAGTGCATGCGCGAGGGTCGAGGCAGCCATCCCACAGCCGTCATCCAAGACTCCAACGGCGATGGGAGCGCCTCCTCTCCCATCGGAGAAACTGGCGATCTCTTGAATCATCACGCTGATGCGTGACGCGCCTGCCTGGAGAGAGTTGTCAATCAACTCAGTCAGTGCCGACACAAGGTTTCGATAGCCGGCATCGCGATTCGCGAGGACAAAGTGACTTGGAGCGACGATCGGTGTGGCGGTTGTTGCACCGCGGCGATTCATCGCGGCCTCCAGTTCGAATCAAGACATCGGTATGCCAAGCGGCCTATAGACCGCCGACGGCAATGCGTGCCGAGGTCGATTCGGGGCTATGCACCGATCACATCGGCAGGCGTCGAGTATAGGCCGCGTCTGTATTCTCTCGACCTCAATCGTGCAAACGCTTCGCGCGAGTCGCCCCCGGCAGCACAGACCTTCCGCCGCCTCAGTGCATCCCGCTGCCGCCTGAGAGTTCCTTCGCGATGTCGCCGAGCACGGCCTTGGCGTCGCCGAAGACCATCAGCGTGTTGTCGTTGTAGTAGAGCTCGTTGTCGACGCCCGCGAAGCCCGGCTTCATCGAGCGCTTGTTGGCGATGACGAACCGCGCCTTGTCGGCGTCGATGATCGGCATGCCGTAGATCGGACTCTTCGTATCGTGCCGGGCCGCCGGGTTCACGACGTCGTTGGCACCCACCACGAGCACCACATCCGTCTGCGGCATCTCGGGGTTGATATCGTCCATCTCGATCAGCGCGTCGTAGGGCACCTCGGCTTCGGCGAGCAGGACGTTCATGTGGCCGGGCATGCGGCCGGCGACCGGGTGGATCGCGAACTTCACCTCGACGCCCTTCTTCGTCAGCGAGTCGTAGATCTCCCGCACGCGGTGCTGCGCCTGGGCGACGGCCATGCCGTAGCCGGGGACGATCACGACCTTCGCGGCGTTGGCGAGCAGGTCCGCGGCGTCGCGGGCCGCGCCGCTCTTCACCGTCCGCTGCTCGGCCGCGCCACCGCCCTCCTGCACTTGGCCGAACGCGCCGAACAGCACGTTCGTGAACGAGCGGTTCATGGCCTTGCACATGATGATCGAGAGGATCAGGCCGGATGAGCCGTCGAGCGCACCGGCCACGATCAGCACGTTGTTCTCGAGCACGAAGCCCATCGCGACGGCCGAGAGGCCGGCGTAGGAGTTCAGCAGCGAGATGACGGTCGGCATGTCCGCGCCGCCGATCGGAATGATGAGCAGCACGCCGAAGGCGAGCGAAAGCCCGACCATCAGCGGGAAGAGCATCCACTGCGTCGGGTCGACGACGAGCCACACGCCCGCGCCGATCGCCACGGCGAACAGGAACGCGTTGACGAGGTTCTGGCCTTTGTAGGTAATGGGCCGCGTCGGCAGGATCTCCTGGAGCTTGCCGGCGGCCATCAGGCTGCCCGTGAAGGTCAGGAAGCCGAGGAGGACCTCGACGACGATCGCGCCGGTGCGGAACGGCGTCAGCGCACCTTCGTGGAACCACAGCCAGTACTTGGCCGTGCCCACGAGGCCCGCGGCCAGGCCGCCGAACGCGTGGGAGAGCGCCGTCCGCTGCGGGACCGCCGTGAGGGCCACGCGCGAAAGCGGCACGCCTATGGCGGTGCCGACCACGACGGCCACGGCGATCCACTCGAAGTGCTGCACCTCCGGCTTGACGATGGTGCCCAGGATGGCGGCCGCCATGCCGGCCACGCCGGCGGCCACGCCGCGCCGCGCGGTCTTCGGGTCGCTCATCCACATGAGCGACAGGATGAAGAGCGCGCCAGCCGCCAGGTACGACGCCTGGACGAGATCGAGGAGGGTCATGCCCGCGGCCCCTTCTCGCGGAACATCCGCAGCATGCGGTCCGTGATCATGAAGCCGCTGACGATGTTCGTGAACGAGGCGCCGACGGCCACCGCGCCGAGCACGGTGCTGACCGTGTCGTGCTGTTCGCCCGTGACGAGCAGCGCGCCGACGACGGCGATCGCCGAGATCGCGTTGGTCAGCGACATCAGCGGCGTGTGCAGCAGCCGCGACACGTTCTTGATCACCTGCAGGCCGACGAACGTGGCCAGCATGAAGACGAACGCCATGGACCAGAACGACACGGCTACGACCTCCCCGCGCCGGCCTGGCCGGCCGCGTTCAGCAGTTCCGTCACGCGCGCGTGGACGACGGCGCCGCCCAGCGTGAGCAGCGTCTCCTGCACGATGTCGTCCTCGCGGTTCAGCGCGAGCACGGGGCCCGACTCCTCCTTCTTCACGAGGTGCTGGAGGAACGTGACGATGTTCTTGGAATACATCTGGCTGGCGTGGAACGGCACCATCGATGGCAGGTTCGACGGCCCGATGATGCGGACGCCGTGGTGGACGACGTCCTCGTCCGGCCGGGTCAGCTCGCAGTTGCCACCGCGGTCGGCGGCCAGGTCGACGACGACCGAGCCGGGCTGCATCGCCTCGACCATCTCCGTGGTGAGGAGGATCGGCGCCCGCCGGCCCTGCACCTGCGCCGTGGTGATCACGACGTCGCTCTGCGCGACGACCTTCAGCATCATCTCGCGCTGCCGCTTGTAGAAGGATTCGTCCTGCGCGCCGGCGTAGCCGCCCTTCACCTCGGCGCCAGCGGCCTCGAGCGGCAGCTCGACGAACTTCGCGCCGAGGCTCATGACCTGTTCCTTCGCGGCCGGGCGCACGTCGTACGCCTCGACCTTCGCGCCGAGCCGCCGCGCCATCGAGATCGCCTGCAGGCCCGCGACGCCCGCGCCGACGATGAACACCTTCGCCGGGGAAATCGTGCCGGCCGCCGTCATCATCATCGGGAACATGCGGGGCAGCGCGTCGGCGGCCAGCAGCACAGCCTTGTAGCCGGCCACGGTGGCCATCGACGACAGCGCATCCATGCTCTGGGCCCGCGTGGTGCGCGGCATCAGCTCCATCGAGAGGAGCGTCACGCCGGCCTGCGCGACGGGCGCGAGCGCGGCGGGGTTGCCGAGCGGGTCGGCAAAGCCGATGACGGTCTGGCCCGGCTTCCACGCGGCATCCGCCGGCATGGCGCGGACCGTCAGGATGACGTCCGCGGAGGCGAGGATGGCGCCGCGGTCCGCCATTTCGGCTCCCGCGTTGGCGTAGGCGGCGTCGGGAATCCCGGCGGCATCACCCGCGCCCCGTTCGATGGTGACGGTCATCCCTGCCTTGCGAAGGGCGGCGGCGCCGTCCGGGACGAGGGCCACGCGCCGTTCACCCGGCCATGTTTCCCTGGTTACTCCAATCCGCATCGGAACACCTTACCCCGGGATGCACGGTTTGCTCCCGGTCGGATCTGTCGGTTGCCGCAATCGTTAACCGGCCTTGACTGCAAGTCTGTCAAAGGCTGTCAACCGGCCTCTTACGCGCCGGCCATCGCGTCGTTGAAGTACCGCACCATGGGTGTGATCGCCCGAAACACCGTCAGCAACTCGGGGTAGAACGCCGGATCGTACGCGAACGCCGCCGGGTACTCCTTCGCCGCGAGAAACTGCTTGTGCCGGAGCAGGTCCGCCGCCGGGTGGTCAGGCAGGAAGCCGCGCGGCACACGCGTCAGCGTGGCGCCCTGCATCGACCCGACGGCCGAGACGAAGCTCCGGGCCTTCAGGATGCGGCGCAGCGTGGCGCGGTCGCGCGCGATCCGCTCGCGGATGCGGAGCAGGTCCGTGGCGTCGGGCATGTAGATGCCGCCGCCGATCCAGACCCAGCCGGGCGTCACCTCGAGATAGAGGCCGCCGCCGCGCTTCAGCAGGTGCCGCGACGGGAAGTGCGCCGCCGCGTTGGTCTTCAGCGGCGACTTGTCCGAACTGAAGCGGGTATCCCGGTACGGCCGGAAGAGCGAGACCTTCGGGTGCGACACGAACTCGGGCGCAAAGCCGGCCAGGTCCGTTTCGAGCCGGCCGAGGAGCCGCACGAGCGGGCCGCGCACATGTGTCTCGTAGTCGTCCTTGTGCGCCTTGAACCACTCGCGGTCGTTGTTGCGCTTGAGCGCCCGGAGAAACGCGAGCGTTTTCTTCGAGAAGACGGGTTCGGCCATGAGTGCCCGTGATCTTACGGCGGCGCCCGCCCCGGGTGCGTGCGGCGTATAGTTGATGGGAGCGGTACCCGTGAGCCTCCTCCCGCGATTCGTCGTCCTTTTCGATGGCGCCTGCCCGCTGTGCCGCCGGACCGTACGGGTCCTGCGCCGGCTCGACTGGTTCCACCGGCTGACGTTCGCCGATGCGACGGATGACGCCGTGCGGGAACGGCATGCGCCTGGGCTCGAGCGTGCCGCGGCCCTGACCGAGATGTACGTCGTGGACGTGGCCGGCCG
>JBFWUM010000040.1:0-39920 GCA_050247255.1 Vicinamibacterales bacterium
GCCTGGGACCTGTACGACGGCGAGGCGCCAGGCGCCGGTTTGGTGACCGGCATCGGCCGCGTGTCGGGGCGCGAAGCGGTCATCGTCGCCAATGACGCGACGGTAAAGGGGGGCACCTACTTCCCGCTCACCGTCAAGAAGCACCTGCGCGCGCAGCAGGTCGCGCTCGACAACCGGCTGCCCTGCCTCTACCTGGTCGACTCGGGCGGCGCGTTCCTGCCCATGCAGGCGGAGGTCTTCCCCGACCGTGAGCACTTCGGCCGCATCTTCTTCAACCAGGCGCGCATGTCGGCCGAGGGAATCGCCCAGGTGGCGGTCGTCATGGGCTCCTGCACCGCCGGCGGCGCCTACGTGCCCGCCATGTCCGACGAGACGATCATCGTCAAGGGCACCGGCACCATCTTCCTCGGCGGGCCACCGCTCGTGAAGGCCGCCACCGGCGAGGAAGTGGATGCCGAAGAGTTGGGCGGCGGCGACGTGCATACGCGCCTGTCAGGCGTCGCTGATTACCTGGCCGACGATGACGCCCATGCGCTGGAACTGGCGCGCACGGTGCTGGCCACGCTGAACAGCGCCAAGACCCTGCCAGCGGACATGACCGAGCCGGAGGATCCGCGCTACGACCCGATGGAGATCTACGGCATCGTCAACGCCGACGTGCGCAAGCCGTACGACGTGCGCGAGGTGATCGCCCGGCTGGTCGACGGGTCGCGCGTCGACGAGTTCAAGCCGCGCTACGCGCCGACTGTCGTCACCGGGTTCGCGCGGCTCCACGGCTTCCTCGTCGGCATCATCGCCAACAACGGCGTGCTGTTCTCGGAGTCGGCGCTGAAGGTGACCCACTTCATCGAGCTCTGCAACATGCGCGGCGTGCCGCTGATCTTCCTGCAGAACATCACCGGCTTCATGGTCGGCCGGCAGTACGAGCGCGGCGGCATTGCCAAGGACGGCGCCAAGATGGTGCATGCCGTCGCCAACTCCGTCGTGCCGAAGTTCACCGTGGTCATCGGCGGCTCGTTTGGCGCCGGCAACTACGGCATGTGCGGCCGCGCCTACGACCCGCGGTTCCTCTGGCTGTGGCCCAACGCGCGGATCTCGGTGATGGGCGGCGAGCAGGCGGCGACGGTGCTGACGACGGTGAAGCGGGACCAGCTGGCGCGGGAGGGCAAAAGCCTGTCGGCCGACGAAGAGGCGCAGATTCGCCAGCCGATCCTCGACAAGTACGAGCGCGAGGGATCGCCCTACTACTCCACGGCCCGGCTGTGGGACGACGGCATCCTCGACCCCGCGCAGACGCGCCAGGCGCTCGCGTTGGGGCTCTCGGCGGCATTCAACGCGCCGATCCCGCGGCCGAAGTATGGAATCTTTCGAATGTAGCGGCCAATGCCATATCAATTCCTGGTCACCCACCGCGAAGGTCCGGTCGAGTACGTGATGCTCAACCGGCCGGAGGTACGCAACGCGTTCAACGACGAGTTGATCGCCGAGCTCACCGCCTGGTGTGACGCCACGGCCGCCGATCCGGCGGTGCGCGTGGCGGTCATCGGCGGCGCCGGCAAGGTGTTCTGCGCCGGGGCCGACCTGTCGTGGATGTCGCAGATGGTCGCTTACACCCACGAGCAGAACCTGCAGGATGCCAACGCCGCGGCGCGGATGTTCGCGGCGCTCGATCACCTGCCGGTGCCGCTCATCGGCCGTGTCCACGGCGCGGCGATTGGCGGCGGCGCGGGGCTGGCCGCGGTGTGCGATGTCGTCGTCGCCGACGAGGGCACCGTGTTCGCCTTCTCGGAGGTGAAGTTCGGCATCATCCCGGCGATGATCTCGCCCTACGTGCTCGGCAAGATCGGCGCGTCGGCGACGCGCCACCTGTTCGTGACCGGCGCGCGCTTCAGCGCCGCGCACGCGAAGGAAATCGGCCTCGTGCACGCGTCGGTCCCGGCCGACGAGCTCGACGCCCGCGTCGCCGTCTACACACGCGAGCTTCTCAGCTGCGGGCGCGAGGCGATTGGGGTGGTGAAGGCGCTCCTGCGCGACGTCGCCCATCGTCCCGCCGCGGACGCGGTCGGCATCACGGCTGAAGCGATCGCCCAGCGCCGCGTCTCGGCCGAAGGCCAGGAAGGGATGCGGGCCTTCCTCGAGAAGCGAAAGGCCTCCTGGAATGTTGCGCCGGATCCTGATCGCGAATCGCGGTGAGATTGCGCTCCGGGTCATCCGGAGCTGCCGCGAGCTCGGCATCGAGACCGTCGCCGTCTACTCCGACGCGGACACGAAGGCGCTGCACGTGCGGCGCGCCGACCACGCCGTCCGGATCGGCCCGGCGGCGCCCGCCGACAGCTACCTCAAGGCCGGCGCCATCCTCGACGCGGCGCGTGCCAGCGGCGCCGATGCCGTTCACCCGGGATACGGGTTCCTGTCCGAGAACGCGGCGTTCGCCGGCGCCTGTGAACAGGCTGGCATCGTCTTCATTGGCCCTCCGGCAGCGGCGATCACCGCGATGGGCTCGAAGATCGCGGCGCGGCGGGTCGCCATCGCGGCTGGCGTCCCGGTGGTGCCGGGTGACACGCCGGACGATCAAGGCGACGAGGCGATTGCCGCGGCCGCGACCCGGGTTGGCTTTCCGCTGCTGCTGAAGCCGGCGGCCGGCGGCGGCGGCATCGGCATGAAGACCGTGCGCGACACGTCGGCGCTTCCCGGCGCCATCGCCCAGGCCAGGCGCGAGGCGCTGGCGGCGTTCGGCGACGGCACGCTCTACGTGGAGCGGCTCGTCGAGCGGCCGCGCCACGTCGAGGTCCAGATCCTCGCCGACCACCACGGGAACGTGGTGCACCTGTTCGAGCGCGAGTGCTCCGTCCAGCGCCGTCACCAGAAGGTGGTCGAGGAGTCTCCGTCGCCGGCGCTCACCCCGGCGCTGCGCGAGCGCATGGGAGCGGCGGCGGTGGCGGTGGCGAAAGCGGCCGGCTATCGCAACGCCGGCACGATCGAGTTCCTGCTCGACGAGACGGTGGCTCGCCGCAGCCTTGGCGACGGCGGGTTCTATTTCCTGGAGATGAACACGCGGCTGCAGGTCGAGCATCCGGTCACCGAACAGGTCACCGGCGTCGACCTCGTGCGCGCGCAGATCGCCATCGCCGCCGGCGAGCCGCTGCGCTGGACGCAGGAGCAGCTCACGCAGCGCGGGCACGCCATCGAGGTGCGCATCTACGCCGAGGACCCGGCCGCCGGCTATCTCCCTCAGCCAGGACCGCTGCTGCTCTACCGCGAGCCGTCAGCCCCGGGCATCCGGGTCGACGCCGGCGTCGAGGAAGGCGGCGAGATTTCGGTGCACTACGACCCGATGATCGCCAAACTGATCGCCACCGGCGAGTCCCGGGACGCCGCCCGCCGCCGCGCCCTCGCCGCGCTCCGCAGCTACCCGATCCTCGGCGTGAGAACGAACGTCCGTTTCCTGATTGCGCTGCTCGAGCACCCACGGTTCGTCGCCGGCGATCTGGACACCCGCTTCCTCGACAAGGAAGGTGATGCGCTGCTCGAGTCATTGCCCACCGAGGCACCCGCGGCGGTGATCGCGCTGGCGAAGAACCTGAGCACCCGGAACCCGCACCCTCGCACCTCCGCACCTTCGCACCCTCGCACCGACCCCTGGTCATCCCTGAGATCCTGGCGTGGCTGAGTACGCTCTGGAGCCCCCCGGCGGCCGTGTCGTGACTGCCTACGCAGTGGCTTCCCGCGACGGCGTCTGGGTGTTCGTGGATGGCGACACGTTCCTGGTAGCTCTTCCGCCTGAAGGCGGAAGCCACACCGGAGCGGTGCCAGGAGCCGTGGCTTCCGGCTTCAGCCGGAAGAACACCTCGGCCGACCCGGCGGGGCTTGCGGCGCCAATGCCGGCCTCGGTCGTCGCCATCAACGTGCAGCCGGGTGACACCGTGAAAGCGGGCGACGTGCTGATCCTGCTCGAAGCCATGAAGATGGAACTGGCAATCAAGGCGCCTCGCGACGGACAGGTCACGGCGATCCACTGCCGCGCGGGCGAACTGGTCCAGCCGGGTGTACCGTTGATCGAGCTCGCATGAACGTCAGGGTGGTCGAGGTCGGGCCGCGGGATGGGCTGCAGAACGAGGCGGCCACGGTGCCGACCGCGGACAAGATTGCCTTCGTGAATCGGCTGGCGGACGCCGGGCACTCCATTATCGAGGTCGCGGCTTTCGTGAACCCGGCGCGTGTGCCGCAGATGGGTGACGCGGCCGACGTCTTTGCCGGGATCACCCGCAAGCCTGGTGTCCGCTATACGGCGCTCGTCCCGAACACGAAGGGGCTGGAGCGCGCCCTCACGGCCACCGCAGACGAGGTGGCGATCTTTGCCGCCGCGTCCGAGACATTCAGCCGCCGCAACATCAACCAGGGGATCAACGAGTCGCTCATCACCTACCGCGAGATCTGCCGCGAGGCCGCGGCTGCCGGCGTGCGCGTCCGCGCCTATCTCTCGACCGCGTTCGGCTGCCCGTTCGAGGGCGACGTTCCACCGGCGCAGGTACTCGACGTCGCCGCGCAGCTGCTCGACATGGGCGCCTACGAAGTGGCGGTCAGCGACACCATCGGCATCGCCCATCCGGCCCAGGTCACGTCGCTCCTGAAGCTGCTGGTGCCGCGCCTCACGGCCGAACAGCTTGCGCTGCACGTTCACGACACGCGCGGCACTGCGCTCGTCAACGTCTACGCGGCTCTGCAGGAAGGCATCCGCACGTTTGATGCGTCGGCCGGCGGCCTCGGCGGCTGCCCATACGCCCCCGGCGCAACCGGCAACCTGGCGACCGAAGACCTCATCTACATGCTGGATGGCCTGGGGGCCAGCACCGGCGTGCGTCTTGATGGCATCATCGACGCATCGCGCGCCATGGAGCGGCTCGTCGGCCACCCGCTCCCGTCGCGCGTCTATCGAGCGATGAATAGCAAGGCACAAGGCTCAAGGCCCAATGCTCAATGACAAGGCGAGACCGCGGAAGGCATTCCGCTTTCGGCCTTGGGCCTTGGGCCTTGGGCATTGAGCATTGATTGAAGGTATGCCCGTCACCACACGCACTGACATCGAGCCGACCACCGGCGATCTCGATCACATCGTCAAGGAGCTGCAGGAGTCCTGGAAGGCGACGATCACCGTGCGCCGGCAGTCGCGCGCCGACATCGGCCACCGCGAAATCTACCTGTCGCTCGACGACAAGGAGCTGGGGATCCTGCGCCACGGCGAGGAGCTGACGCAGGAGATCGAACCGGGAGCCCACCGGCTGAAGGCGCACAACACGCTGTTCCGGAAAACGCTCGACTTCACCATCGGGGTGGGCGAACATGCGAGCTTCCGGACCATCAACCGCGCCGGCTTCGGGACCTACTCGGTGCTCGCCTTCTTCCTGGGCGGCGGCCCGATCTACCTGACGCTCGAGCGCGAAAGCTGACCATGGCCCCAACCGTCGTCATCGACACGCAGGCGCTGATCGAGCTCGTCGAGAAGGTCGGCCTGCTGCGCCGCGACATGCAGCACCGCGGGGAACTGGAGAAGTACGAGGCGCGCTTCGCCCGCATCGACCAGAAGTTCTCGGCCATCGCCACGGCAATCGCCGGGCACGATCCCGACACCGCCAAGGCGCTGCGGACCGCGTGGCAGCTGCCGGCCCGCAGCCTCGCCTTCCGCAACGCCGGGCATCAGAAAAAAGACTAAGGCGCAAGGCACAATGCCCAGGGCCCAATGCACAATGACGAACGAGCAATGGGCAGCGCGTACGGCGAATGCTCCCTTCGTGATCGCCGCGGTGCGATCCGACGAGGACCTGACCGTCGCGCGGGAGCTGTTTCGGCAGTACGGCACGACCCCTGATGTCGATGTCTGCGTCGTCGGATTCGCTGACGAGATTGAGGCGCTTCCCGGCCCGTATGCCGAGCCGCGCGGCACGATCCTGGTGGCGCGCGTCAGCGGGCAGCCGGTTGGCTGCGTCGCGCTCAAGCCGGTTGGCGCCGACGTGGCGGAAATGAAGCGGTTGTTCGTGGATCCCGCGTGTCGCGGCAGGAAGATTGGCGAGGGACTCACCACGGCGGCGATCGAGGCCGCGCGCGGGCGTGGCTACAGCCGGCTACGACTCGACAGCCTGCCCTCGATGACCGCAGCCCAGGCGATTTACCGGCGCGCCGGATTCAAGGACGTCGCGCCGTGGGCCGCAACGCCAGTTCCAGGAGTGTCGTACCTGGAACTGACGTTGTAGTCGAACTCAGAATGCAGAATTCATTTTGAATTTTGCATTTTGAATTTTGAATTAGTTGCCCCGTCCACCCCGGCCAGCGCCGCCGCCGCGATTCTGCTGCGCCTCGGTCGACGGCGGCACCACGCCCTTGAGGCGCTGGTAGACCGTGCCGATCCCGTACATCTCGTTGCCGTGCTCGATGACGCGGTTGAGGATGATCCCCTTCGCCGTCGCCGGGCCGCGGCCGCCCGCCACCGTTTCCGCAGCGACCTGGTCGGTCAGCGCGGCGAACGCCTTGTCGCAGAGGGCAAACGAATCGTTGAGCGCCTTGACGACCTGTTCCTTGGTCGTCGCCGTCTGCTCCAGGTTGTTGCCCTGGTTCGGGTTCGGCACGCCGAGCACGTTGGCGCACTGCCCGTACTGGAAGTTGGCGACGTGGCCCCACAGCTGGCCGTAGCTGCGGATCTCATTGGTCGGCTTGAACGAGTAATCGGCCTCGCCCAGCTTGTCAGCCGACGCGACCAGCAACTGCTTGATGCGGTTGTAGGAGGTCTGCAGGCCCGAGGCAATGCCCACCGGCTGCCCGGCGCCGCCGGGCCCCTGCGCGAACGCAGCGCCGGAAGTGGCGAGCAGCGCTCCAAGTGCAAGACACGCAATACGTTTCATCAACTGGCTCCTCAGCTACGAATGGGTTCGACCCATCATGATACGCCCGGACAGGTGACCGTGGCCGTCTCGCCCCTGAATCGGGCGTCGACCCAGTCGGGCACCAGCGCGCCGCCGCGCGGGTGCAGCTGCATGTGATCGACGCCGGCGAACTCCTGGAACTCGACCTGGGCCTTCTGCGCGCACAGGTCCCGGGTCAGCTCGCGAATCTGCTCAATCGGCACGTCGACGTCCTTGTCGCCCTGCAGGACCAGCAGCGGCACGCCGGTCGGCAGCGGCAGGAACGCGTCGTTCTCCTCCAGCCGCGTGCGCCACGCGGTCCCCGGCTCCAGCGCCTCCGGCTTCGCATACGGCGTCGTCATCTGCGCCGCCGCGCCAAAGAGCTCGTAGCAGCCCCACGACATGGCATCGAGCATGGCAAGACCGTCGGGCGTCAGGATGTCGGTCAGCTTCACCTCGGGATGCCCGGCCGCAAGGCCGGCCATCCGCATGATGAAGTAGCCGCGGTTCATCGGGATGCCGAGGTCGTAGAACGAGAGATCCAGGTGGCGCGCCGCCGGCGCGATGGCGACCGCGCCCACCAGGTCGAGCTCGGGGGCATACTTCGGCGCCAGCGACGTCGCCCAGATCGACGTCTGCCCGCCCTGCGAGAAGCCATACATCGCGAAGCGAGTGCCGGCCGACGCCGGGGCAAACTTCTGCGCCGCGCGCGCTGCATCGAGCGCCGCCATCCCCTGGGTCGGCCCGTTCAGATACTCGACCGGCCCCGGCACGCCGAGTCCCTGGTAGTCGCTCATGGCGACGACGTAGCCGCGGGCGATGAGCGTGTCGAGCTCCGGCACGCGCGGATCGCTGCCGGCCTGCAGCAGGTTGTCACGCGACGGCGCGCACGAGTCCTGCGAGCCAGAGGTCCCGTGGTTCCAGACCACGAGCGGCCGCTGCCCGGCAGGCGTCGGGGGGTTGACCGGCACGTAGATCTCGCCGGACACGTACTCGAGGCCGCCGGTCGCCCCTTCCGTGACGTAGATCACGTTCCAGCCGCGGGCGCCGGCAGGCACATCCGTGCGCTCGCGCGCCCAGTAGATGTCGCCCCGCTGCGCGCCGGCCTCGGCCTCCATCGGCACGCGCCAGAAGTTCGCGCCGTCCGGGCCTTCGCGGAAATTGGAGGCCGCCGGGTCGGTAGATTCAGGCGCCGGAGCCTGGGCCGAACAGCCGGCGACGGCCACGAGCAGGAGCACGCAGAGTCGTTTCATACCGGGCATTCTAGCTCCGGCCGGATGTTTCATAAGGAGCAAGGAGAAAGGAGATCAAAAGTACTTTTCGTTCTCCTTCCTCCTTCCTCTTGTAAAAAACATCATCTCTCCCACGCGCCTTGCGCCCACTCCAGGATCCGCTTGTCGCTCCAGTAGTTGATGATGCGGTTCTGCGGGATGCCGGCGAGCCTGGCGTGGGCGATGGCGATCTCGGCGAATTCCAGTTCGGGGTGCGCGTGCGCGTCGCTGTCGAGGGCGAAGATGCAGCCGTGCTCGAGCGCCCTGGCGGCGAGCGCGTAGTGCACGTCCTGCCGATCCCATGACCCGTCGATCTCGATCGCCACCTGCCGCCGCGCGGCGATGGCGAACACCTGGTCCCATTTCGCCGACACGCCCGGTCGGTTGTTGAACCTGCGACCCATGGGGTGGCCGAGGATGGCCACGCCCTTCTGTGACACGGCGCCGGCCATGCGCCCGGTCTGGTCGAACGTCTTGCGCAGCTGCGAGTGCGGCGAGGCGACGACGAACTCGAACTGGCGGAGTTCCTCGGGCTCCATGTCGATGGTCCCATCGGGGCGGATGTTCGCCTCGATCCCCTTGAACATCCGGAACCGCCCCTGCCGCGCCCGGTTCACCTCGTCTATGGCTCTCCCCTGCGCCGCCGCCTGCTCCATCGTCATGCCGCCGGCGATCGCGAGGCCGTAGGAGTGATCGGTCATCCCGCAGCAGCGGTAGCCGCGCGCCAGGCAGGCATCCGCAATCGATTCGAGTGTCTCCGCGCCGTCGCTCCACACGGAGTGCATCTGGAAGTCGCCACGATACTTCGCGACCGACGGCGACCCGCGGCGTCCGAGGATCTCCTGCACGGCCGCGCGGCTGAGGAAGTGCGATCGGAGCGCGCGCAACGTGCCGACCGCCTCCTCCTTCCCAGCTTCGCGCACGGCGCGATCGACGAAGTCGGAATGGCCGTCATGGATCAGCTCGCGCGCGATCCGGTCGGTCGTTGGCCCGATACCGGGCACGGCCTTGAATGTGTTCGCCTCGACGAGCGGCGTGATCTGCGCTTCGAGCCGAAGCACAGCCTTCGCCGCCCGTTTGTAGCCCCAGCCGCGCTCCGACTCGCCGGCCACCGCGGCCATGTCGAGCAACAGCCCGCCGAGCACGAGGTTCACGTCGGTCACTGCACTATGATCGGGCAAACAGGAGGCCAGATGGCGACATTCGCGCGACACGTGGACGTGGATTGGACGGGCAACCTCATGGAAGGCGACGGCACGGCCAGCGCGGGAACCGGCGCGTTCTCCCTGCCGGTCACCTTCCCGAGCCGCATCAACGAAAAGGGCGACGACAAGACGACGCCCGAGGAACTGCTCGCCGCGTCGCACGCGGTCTGTTTCGCCATGGTCCTCACGAACACGATCACCAAGCAGGGCGGCAAGGCGTCGCGCGTCCGCGTCACCGCCACGGTGACCGCCGACAAGGGTGACGCCGGCATCAAGGTCGTCTCGTCGGCGCTCAAGGCGACGGTCGAAGGGCTCGAGGGGATCGAGAAGGGGAAGATCCAGGAGCTGGCGGCCGGCGCCGAGAAGGGCTGCCCGATCTCGAACGCGCTCCGCGGGTCGCTGCAGATTACGGTGGACGCGACGGCAGCATGAAGCGGCTGGCCGCGGCGTTCACCGTGTCGCTCGGGTTGTCGGCCGGGCTGGCGGCGCAGTCGTCCGCGCCGCTGCCCCCCGGCTTCAGCGCGCAGTACATCGATCGCGCGGTCGATGCCTGCACGGACTTCTACCAGTTCGCCTGCGGTAACTGGCTGAGGACTCACCCGTTGCCGGGCGATCGGTCACGCTTTGGCCGCATGCACGACCTGAACGATCGCAACGAGCAGATCGTTCGCACCATCCTGGAGCGGGCGGCGGCCCGGACCGAGGGCCGCACGCCTGACGAGCAGCGCCTCGGCGACTACTACGCGTCCTGCATGGACGAGCGGACGATCGACGCCCGCGGCGCCAACCCGATCCAGCCGTTGCTCCGCGACATTGCCGCCATCGACTCACGCGCGGCGCTGGTGCAGATGGCCGGGCGGTTCAACCGCCTCGGCCTTCCCACCTTCTTCAACCTCGGCTCGGCGCCCGACGCGCGCGATGGCTCCCTCCTCATCGCCACCGTCGAGCAGCCGAGCCTCGGCCTGCCCGATCGCGACCTCTACCTTCGAGACGATGCCCGGTCGAGCGGGCTGCGGATGGAGTACGTCGCGCACGTGCAGCGCATGTTCGAGCTGCTGGGCGATGCGCCGGCGCTGGCGGCGGAGCGGGCGCGGGCGGTCATGCAGGTCGAATCCGCGCTGGCGAAAGCGAACTACGACCGCGTCACCCTGCGGGATCCGCGTCGGCGCGACAACCCGATGACACTTGCCGAACTCGCGGCAGCGCTTCCGCGTACCGACCTCGCCGCATTCCTGCGCGAAACCGGGGCGCCATCGTTTACCAGGCTCAACGTCATCAACCCGCAGGGGCTGCGCGACGCGAACGCGGCAGTTGACTCGCTCCCGCTCGACGCCTGGAAGACCTACCTGTCGTGGCGCGTCCTGAGCGCGCTCGGCGACGACCTGTCGATGCCGTTCCAGCAGGAGCGCTTCCGCTTCGTCGGCGGCGTCCTCAGCGGCCAGCAGGAGATGGAGCCGCGGTGGCGCCGCTGCAGCGCTGCAGTCGCCGGCACGTTCGGCGATGACCAGCTCGGTGAAATCGTCGGCCAGATCTACATTCGCGAGCACTTCGGCGCCGAGGCAAAGACCCGGATGAACGAGCTGATTGGCGCGCTCGAGGGGTCGCTGCAGAAGACGATCGAAGGGCTCGAGTGGATGGGATCCGACACCAAGGCGCGGGCGCTCGAGAAGCTCGAGGCGATCAACCACAAGATCGGATCGACCGACAAATGGCGCGACTTCAGCCGCGTCACCATCAGCCGCGGCGACTACGTCGGCAACGTCCTGAACGTCAGCGAAGACGAGGCCCGCCGCCAGCTTGGACGCATCGAGACGCGCATCGATCCGTCGCTCTGGCTGATGACCCCGCAAACGGTCAACGCCTATTTCCTGGCGGCGCAGAACGAAATCGTCTTCCCCGCCGGCATCCTCCAGCCTCCGTACTTTGACCCGACCGTGGACGACGCGGTCAACTTCGGCGGGATTGGCGCCGTCATCGGCCACGAACTGTCGCACGGCTTCGACGATCAGGGGCGCAAGTACGACGCAAAGGGCACGCTGACCGACTGGTGGACGCCGGCCGACGATGCGGCGTTCCGCGCGCGGGCGGCGTGCGTGTCGACGCAGTACAGCGCCTACCCGACCGCCGACACCACGCTCAACGGCGAGCTGACGCTGGGCGAGAACGTCGCCGACAACGCCGGGGTGCGCATCGCCTATTACGCGCTGCTGGACGTGCTGGCGAACAAGCCGCCGCAGCCGCGCATCGACGGCTTCACGCCGCAGCAGCGCTTCTTCCTGTCGTGGGCGCAGGTCTGGTGCGAGAACGCGACCGAGCAGGACTTCCGCCGCCGCGCGCAGGAGGACACGCACAGCAGCGGCCGCTGGCGCGCCAACGGTGTGCTGCAGAATTCGCAGGAGTTCCGGGAAGCGTTCGGCTGCCAGCCGGGGACGCCGATGGCGCCGGCCAACGCCTGCCGGGTCTGGTAGTCAGTCGCGGTCGATCAGCCGCTCCATCGCGTCGGAGTAACGCCCGCCGGCTACCGCGTCGCGGTGGAAGAGGCTATCGAGGGTGGCCAGCAATGCAGCGTCCAGCTGCAGCCGCAGCGCATCGATGTTCTCGTCCAGGTAGGTCCGCCGCTTCGTTCCCGGGATCGGGATGATGTCGGTTCCCTGCGCGAGCACCCAGCCAAGGGCGACCTGCGCCGGGGTCGCCGCCAGCCGCGCGGCCATCGCACTGAGCTCCGCCAGGAGCTCCGCGTTCTGCTGGAGGTTGCCGTCCTGGAAACGCGGCACCGAGCGCCGCATGTCGGTCGGCTGGAGTGTCGCCGTGTCGGTGACGGTGCCGGTCAGGAACCCCTTGCCGAGCGGGCTGAACGGCACGAAGGCAATACCCAGCGCCCGGCATGTTGGCAGCACGCGGTCTTCGGGTTCCCGGAACCACAGCGAGTACTCGCTCTGCACCGCCGTAATCGGGTGGACCGCATGGGCGCGGCGGATCGTCGAGGCCGACGCCTCCGACAGCCCGATGTGGCGCACCTTGCCAGCATCGACAAGGGCCTTCATCGCGCCAACGCTCTCTTCGATCGGCACATCCTTGTCGACCCGGTGCAGGTAATAGAGGTCGATGACGTCGGTCCCCAGTCGCTGCAGGCTGGCGTCGCAGGCCTGGCGGATGTACTCCGGCCGGCCGTTCACCCGCACGGGCACGCCGCGCTCATCGAGCTGAAGGCCGCACTTGGTGGCGAGGATGATGTCGCGCCGCTTCGCCCCGAGCTCCCGGCCAACCAGTGTTTCGTTGGCGCCGGCGCCGTAGACGTCGGCGGTATCGAAGAAGGTAATGCCGCGGTCGAGCGCCCGCGCGATCGTGCGCGCGGACTCCTCGTCATCACGCACACCATAGCTCTGGGACATGCCCATGCAGCCGAGGCCGATGGACGAGACGATGGGGCCGTTGGCCCCGAGGCGACGGGTTTCCATTCCCGCCTAGTCTAGCCTTCCGCTAGTCAGCTACCGAGCGACCCAACTGCCTGACGACGTCGAGGACCTCGGGATAGATCGTGTCGGCCAGCACCTTCGCCCCCTCACGGTTCGGGTGCACGCCATCCGGCGACATCAGGTCGCGATTGCCCAGCACGCCGGCCAGCGGGTTCGGGGCAAGCGGCACCTTGTACTGCTCGGCGAGGTCGTAATAGAGGTTGTGGAAGTCGAGGGTGTACTGCCAGCCGTTGACCGGCAGCGCATCCATGGCGCAGAGCACGACGCGGGCGCCCTGCTGCTGCGCCGCCTGGATGATCGTCTCCAAATTGCGCCGCACCTGGGCCACCGGCACGCCGCGCAGCCCGTCGTTGGCCCCGAACTCGACGATGAGGATGTGCGGCTTCTCGCCGAGCGCCGCGTCGAGCCGGCGGACGCCGCCCGCCGACGTGTCACCCGACACGCCGTGGTTGATCACCGAAACGTCGAACCCCGCGTCTTCGAGCCGCTCTTCGAGGCGGGCCGGGTAGGCCTCCTCCTCCGGCAGGCGGTGGCCGGAGGTGAGGCTGTCACCGAACGCGACAATGCGGACCGGCTCCGCCGCGCGGATCGGCGCCGCCGCCGGCGGCGCCGACACCAGCAGCACGAGGGCCGCCGCCGCGGTCCTGCGCATCAGTGGTCGTCGCCCTCGACCTGCAGGCTGAGATAGCGCTCGTAGCCCATCTCCTTGATCTGGTGCAACTGCGCCTCGACCCAGTCGATGTGCCCTTCTTCGTCCTTGAGCAGCGCCGAAAACAGCTCGCGCGACTGGTCGTCCCCCTGCTCGCGCGACACCTTGATGGCGGCGTTGTACATCGTCACCGCCTTCTCTTCGAGCTTGTAGTCGCTTTCGAGCTGCGCCTTGACGGTGCCGCCGATGTTCAGGTCGAGGTACTCCATCTTCGGCGTGGCGTCGAGGAACAGCAGTCGCTCGATCAGCTTCTCGGCGTGCTTCATCTCGTCGATCGACTGCTTCTTCATGAACTTGCCAAGCTTGTGGTAGCCCCAGCTATGCAGCATCTCCGCATGGAGGAAGTACTGGTTGATGGCCGTGAGCTCCTCGCGCAGGGCCATGTTGAGCTGAGCAATTACCTGGTCGTTACCGCGCATCGCCGCCTCCTCGCCAGTCCCGGTCGTGGGACCGTGTGTCCATTGTAAGCGTGAGATCGCATGGGTGCGTCCTCTCCAGGTGTCATGCGATTGGTTCTCAGACCGCGTCTCAGGAAAGCGGCCATCCCGAGTTGGCAGGGTTTGTGCCGGAGAGGATGGCACCTCCTCTAAGATAGAGGCCGCCCATATGACCAGAAGCGTCTTCGCGCTCACGTTCGTCGCCGCCACCCTCGCTGCCACTGCCGCGACCGCGCAGGACCGCGTCCAGTTGCGTGAGCAGTTCGAGTCCGGCCAGTTCCAGCAGGTCGTGCAGTCGGTGCCGGCGGACGCCGCCCCCGAGGCGCAGTACCTTGCCGCGCAAAGCCACGAGAAGCTTGGCGCCGCGCCGCAGGCGATGGAGATCTACGCGCAGCTCGCCGCCCGGCCGGAAGACGACCCGTGGCACTTCATCGGCGAGTCGGCCCAGCGCACGCTCGAAGGCAACCTCGACGCCGCCGTGGCGTCCGCGCGCCAGGCGGTCGCGATGGCCGACGGCCTCGCGGAGGCGCACTTCCAGCTCGGGCTGGTGCTCGCCAAGCGGCAGGAGTGGGCGGAAGGCGCCGGCGCGTTCGACCGCGTCACCCAGATCGATCCGGCCAACGCCTACGCGCACTACTACGGCGGGCTGATGCAGTACCGCGCCGGCCGGCCGGACCAGATGGCGATCCACTTCGAGCAGTTCCTGAAGCTGGCGCCGCAGGCGCCCGAGCGCCCCGAGGTGCTGCAGATCATGCGCACCGTGCGTGGCAGGTAACGCATTCTGAATTGTGCATTTTGAATTTCGAATTCAAAATGCGTGGCCTATTCCGAAGGTCCAGCGATGACCGCCGGTGTCGAGCACGCGGCCGACGTCGGCACGCAGGATCGCGAACGGCGTCACGAGCCGTAGCCCGGCGCCGACCGACACGGTGAGATCGCCGAGCCTGATCGCGCTCGGTGCCGCGAACACGTTGCCGGCGTCGACGAAGCCGACCCCGCGCAGCCACCGGTAGATCGGGAAGCGCACCTCCTGGTTCAGCAGCAGGAGCGCTTCCCCACCGACCGGATCCCCGAAGAAGTCCCGCTCCCCCAGCCCCTCTTCCGCGACGCCGCGGACCGATCGCGCGCCACCCGCGAAGAAGCGCTCTGACGGGATCACCTCCTGCCCGCCGAAGGCGTGGACAGCGCCAAACCGCGCCGCGCTGGCGAACACGATGTCGCGCCACGGCGTAAAGCGGTAGGCCTGCGCCGAGTAGCGCGCGAACTCGAAGTCCGAGCCGACCTGGGGCGCGTACTCGAGCGACACCGCGACGAAGGTGCCGCGTATCGGCTGGACCGGGTCATTGCGCGTATCGACGGCCAGCGACGATGTGAGCCGGCCCACCGTGATGATGAAGGGCGGCAGCGGGCCGATCAGCGGATCCGGCGGCAGGTCCGTCCGGCTCCGCTCGAAGCGGTAGCCGTAGGACAGCTGCACACTGCTGCGGCGGATGCGCTGCTCGAGCGACAGGCTGCGACGGTTATCGACCGTCTCACTCGGGTTCACCGACCGGGTCCATTCGAGCGTCAGCGCGGTCTCGATTGACCGTCCCAGGAATGTCGGGGCGCTCAGGAAGGTGCGCGCGCTCCGGTCGCGGTTCCGGTAGTCGAGCGCCACGCCGAAGCCCACCGGGCGGCCGAACAGCGTGCGCCGCGTCAGATCGGCGGAGAGCCCCGGCACGAGGTTCCGCCCCGTCAACGCGTCCTCAGCGCGCTCTTCAACGACCTCGATGCCGTAGCGCAGCCGCAGCGCCGGCCACTCCTCGAGCGTCACGCGCACGCGCATCGGCACGGTCGCGGGCGCGGCTGCACTGCCCTCGATCGGCTCGGTGACCACGTCAACGCGGCGAAAGAGACCTGTGTCGAACAGCCGGCTTCGGGCGGCGAGCAGATCGTCGGCCCGCAGCGGCGCGCCGGGCGCGAGCATCAGCGCCCGCGAGACCACGTCCGCATCGACCCGCCCCGATCCGCTCACGGCCACGTCGGCAATCGATTGACGCGGCCCTTCGTCGACGGCAAAGACGATGTCCTCCGCGGACGGACGCGCGGCCACTTCGACCGACGGGAAGCCTTCGCGCCGGTACAGGGTCACCAACCGCTGCCGGGCATCCTCGAGCCGCCCCGGCCCCAGCGGAGCGCCCGGGTCGAGCGCGACTGCCGCTCGCAACTGGCCGTCCGGAAGCGATGTGCCCTCGAAGCGAATCGCCGAGACCACGAGCTGGCGGCCGGTGGCGATGCTGACAGGCACCTCGGCGCTACTTCCCTCCAGCCGTGGCGCACCCACCCGCACCTGTGCGCCGAGATAGCCCCGGTCCTGAATGTAGGTGAGCACCGCGGTCTCGAAGGCGCCGGGACTGCGAACGGCCTGCATTCGCCGCTCGGCATCGGCCCACGCGATGAGATCCGTTTCGAGCGCCGCGTCGACCCCGCTCGGCTGCATCCGGACGTCGGTCGTCCGGACACCCGCGGCCGCGACAATCTCCAGCGTGCGGACGCCTCCCTCGCCGGTGAGCCCGGCGGTGATCTGCGGCCGCAGGTAACCATCAGCCGACAGCGCGTCGCTGACGATCTGCCGCGCCTCGTCGACCAGCAGGTCGTCGACGATGGCCACGGCCCACGCGTCGCGCAGCTGGTCGAGCGTCGCGCCGGCGAGCGTCGTGCCCGACACGTCGATGCGCGTTTCCGGTCCGGCCTCGATGGTGTACGCGAGCGCGACCCCGTCCGCCACGTCGCTGCGCGATGCCGTGATGCGCGCGGCCAGGCGGTTCGACGCGCGATAGAACCGCTCCAGCCGTTCGCGATCGTCCTGCCACGAGGCAAAATCGAACCGATCCCCCGCTTCGAGCCGCAGCAGGTCGCGCAGCTCCTCGTCCGGCACCGCCAAGGTGCCGTCCAGCGTTACCCGCGCCACGCGCGGCTCGGCGGCGCGCGCCACGGCCGGCGGCCTGGCCAGTTGCGGCGCGCCCACGGCCACGTCGTGGCGGAACGAGTAGGCGCGGAGGTCCTCGTCGTTCGAGACCAGGCGCAGCAGCAGGCGACGCGACGGCAGGTAGTCGACGATCCACGTCTGCGCGTCCCCCTCGCGCAGGCTTTGCGAGAACGTGACGTCGACGTTGCTGCCGATGCTCTTGCCAAACGTGAGGCGCGAGGTCGGATCGACCTCGCTGGCGGCGGCGGTTGGATCGCGTCGGGCGGTGTCGGCATCGACGCCGCCGAGACGCAGCGTATCGAGCCCGACGGCTCGTCCGGCGAAGCCGAGCACATCCCCCGACAGGTTACCGATGACGGTGCTGCCGATGAGCGCCGCGTCCGCCGATGCGAGCTCATCGAACCGGCGGCCGGTCACGAGCAACGCCGTCAGGTCGGCCTGCGTCAGCTCGGGGTTCGTCGACGAGAGCGACACGTCCGGCGCGTCGGCACTCCCCGACAGCGCCACGTCGACCGGTTGGCCGCCGGCCCGCGTGGTCAACTGCACGTCCAACTCAGGACGAATGGCGGCCGGATCCGTGAAGTCCACGCTGCCGGCGACGATTTCGTAGACGTTGCGTCCGAGGAAGATCCGCCCGCCTTCGCGCAGGTCAATGCGTCCGCCAACCGCCGGAGCGGCGGCAGTGCCGTTGATACGGAGGTCGGCGCCGGCCGCCAGCCGCGCCGTGTTGTTGTTGACGATGACGTCGTCCGACGTCACCAGCCGCAGGTCCAGGGCCAGGTTCTCGAGCAGCGGCGAACCGGCAACCGGGGCGACGTTCGCAGAGGGCGCCTGCGCTCCGGACATCAACGCGCCGAGGACGGCCAGCGGCTCACGGTAGGAGCCGCGAAGCACGGTGATCGTGCCGCCGAGACTCCCCGACAGCGTGTTGATGTCGGCGTCGAGCGTCTGAGTGATCGCCAGCGTGAGGTCCGCATCGACCTCGCTGCGCAGGCCATCGGGCACTTCGATGCCCATGCCGCGGATGGCCGCGGTGAGCGTCGCCTGCACGGCCTCGCGCGGAACAAACTCGGCCTGGCCGGACAGCGCCAGCGACCCGCCGTTGATGGTGCCGGTCACGTTGGTCAGGTTCGCCGTCGTGCGCGTGAGCACGGCGCGGCCGTTCAGCCCCGAGACCACGATGCGCGGGTCCACCAGGCGCACCTCGGCGCCGGTCAGGGTCAGATCGCCGTCAACGCGCGGGGCGGCCAGCGGCCCGGTGATCGACAGGCGTGGCGCGAGCCGGCCGGACGCCGACAGGCCGGCCGGGCGGATGAAGGGCGTGAGCATCCGCGCGTCGAGATCGCCGGTCGCAATGATGCCCGCCTGCAGGTCGGCCAGCCGCACCTGTCCTGCCACCGCCATCGTCATGCCCTGGCCGGCCCAGTCCCATGCGGCGATGCGCGCGAAGCCGTTGCCCAGGTCGATGCGCGTCGGCACGCGCTGTGTCAGCGGCAGATCGGACAGGCGAACGTCAAAGCGATCGAGCGTGACCGAGCCGGACAGCTGCTCGACCTGCGCCGATGGGCTCGAGACGTCAACGGACAGATCGATCGTGCCGGCCAGATCCGCCAGCGTCGCCGGATCGAGGAACGGCTCGAGCACTCCCGGCCCGACGTTCTCGAGGCGGCCAGTCAGGCGCGCGTTGGCCGGGGTTGTCGCGGCGCCGGCGTCGCTGAACCAGCTCACCGGGATGGTCCCCGTCGCGCGAGCCTGCGCGCCCTGGAAGGCGGCGGCCGCTTCGGCAACGGTGATGGTGTCGTCGCGCAGCGCGGCGCGCACGCGGATGCCGGTCACCAGCGGCAGGTCCTCAATGGCAATCGCGGCCGGCCCCAGGTCGAGGTCGCCGGACAGCTGCGGCGAGGCCAGGGACCCGCCGAGGCGCCCTTCGAGCTGCACCGGCCCCGCGCCGCCGACGATCGGCAGATCGACCAGGCCGGTGAGTTCTGCCGCCTGGGCGATGTCGCCGGCATCACCACGAGCGGTGATCGCGATCGCATCGCCCGCTCCCGCGCCGGCGAGCGGCAGCGCGCCGGTCGCGGAAATCCTCGCGCCGCCCGCGAGCACCGTCGCCTGCTCGACGACGAGGCGCTCCTGCGCATAGGACAGCCGGGCCGGGCCGTCGATCCGAATGGGCAGTGCGCCAGCCATCAGGTCCACGCGGGCAATCTCTACTCGCGCCGCACCCGCCCGCCAGTTCTCGAGCGGAGCGTCGGCATGCGCGGTGACGTCAATGCGGCCGGTTACCGTTGATGCTTGCGAAAGCAGCGCGGTGAACGGTGACACGTCCAGGTCCGGCGCCGCCAGATCGACGACCGCCTGGTAGGGCGCCTGCAGCGCAATGGTGCCGTTGGCGGTGGCGTTGAACGCCGGAACGGTCGCGGTCAGTTGCGCGTTGGTCGTTGTGAGCTCGACTCCCAGCGTCGCGTCGCCAATGGTCACGTCGTCCCAGCGCGCCTCGGCCACGTCGAACGTGCCGGTTCCACGCAACGCATCCGGTGGCCCGCTTGCGGTGACGGTGCCGTTTATCCGTGCGCTGCCCCGCTCGACTGCGACGGAGGTCTCCGTCAGCGCGGCATCGATGGACAGCCCTGGTGAGCCGACGAGACCGCTGACGGCGACCTCGGCAGCGACGGTGCCCCCCTCGACGACGAGGTCCGGCGGCACCGAGGTGAGATCGAGGGTGCGCAGCGCGGCGATGAGATCGGCCGGCGCGACGGCCGCGATGCCGACGACCCCGTTTACCGGCGAGGCGCTGAGGCCGTCGTCCGGCAGCGTGCCGCGAAGGCGCATCGTCGCCGGGAGGACCTCGGCAATCGTGTGGGCGCCGTCGAGCTGCCAGCGCCCTTCGACGAACCGCAGCTGCGTTTCGCCGGGCACCGAGAAACGCCCGGGCGCGTTGCGGCCCCCGTTAACGGCAATGCGGGCTCCTGCTACCCAACCAGCGTCGGTCTCAGTGTCCCCCGGACCTTCGGACCTTCGCGCGTCGAGATCACCAGAGGTCGTGCCCGTGGGCAGCGGGTTGCTGCCGTCCATAAACGGCACGACGAGCGTCTCAACATCGACATCGCGCCACTCGAGCGCAACCTCGCTCGCTCCGGTGTCGGCAAACTCGATATGTGCCCTCCCCCGCGCGCTGCCGCCGGCGAGGGTGAACTGCGCGTCGGCAAGGTCGAGCGCCTCGAGGGTCACGCGCGCACCCGCGCGAACGGCGGCGATGCCAAGGCCCTGCCACTGCACCCCATCTGAGCGCAGCGTGAACTCGCCAGCGGGTGCGTCGAACGAACCGGCGACAGTCCCCGCAACATCGACAGCCCCCTGCGGACGTTCGCCTTCCCCTGGCGCCCACGCTGCGAGCCGGGCCAGGTCGCCGCGCGCGGATACGTTCAGCGCCACTGCCGGATCGGCGGCGATGAGGTCGACCGTGCCGTCGACAGCCAGCGTGGCTTCCGGACTGACCGCCTGGAGACTGGCGAGGCCGAGCGTTCGGCCGTCGAACGTCACGTTTCCCGCGAATGTCGTCACCTCGGTGGAGCGGCCGGCGTAGCCAATGGTTGCGGCGCGCTGCAGCGCCACGCGCCCGTCATCTGCGGCCAGCTCGAGGTCGATCGCCGGCACCTCCACGGAGAGCCCGGCGACTTCGTCCTGCACCGTCACGGCGAAGCCCGGCGCAATCAGGTGGGCGATGCGCAGCGGGTTGGGCTCTCCGCCTCCCGCGTCGTCCAGCAGCGGCAGGTTGGTGCCGCTGGTCGTTCGGACGATGCGCAGCCGGCCGCGATCCACGGCGATGTCGTCGAAGGCGACCGGGCCGCCGATGGCGCTGCGCGCGACCTGCACGGCCATGCGGTCGGCCTCGAAGAACGGCATGTCCGGCGTGTGGTTCGCCGCGACGCGCAGTTCCGAGAGCGACAACGAGAGGGTGGCGAGGTTGTAGTCGAGGCGGCCGGCGTCGATGCGGAGGCGATACTGCTCCTCCAGCGAGCTCACGGCGTAGCGCAGCACCGCGCGGCGGACGGGCGGCGCGTGCAGCGCGAACAGGGCCACGACGAGGATCAGGACCAGCGCGGCGGCCCCGATCGCGACACGTCTCATCAGGCCCCATCGTACCGCCGCCGGCAGGCCTCCCGGATGCCTGATCCACGGCCCCCCTGTGCTACCCTAAAAGGGCCGCTGATGCCGGGAAAACCGATCGATGTGACGCTCGAACTCGCGCCGAAAGCGCGATTCGATGTTGTCGAGCTGCGGACCCGGTTCGCCGATGAACATCAGGCGCTCAGCGCCTTCCCCCACTGCCTGTACTGGTCGTCGCACACGACCGCCGGATTCCTCGATCGCAGCCTGGCCGCGCGCCTGAGCCCCCAGCACATCCCGACGTATCTCGAAGCCTTCCGCACCTTCTTTCCCGAGGGCGCCGGCTACGAGCACGACCGCCTGGACCGCCGGGACGACCTCGACCCGGCGCAGCGCGCCGTCGAGCCGAAGAACGCCGATTCGCACCTGGCGTTCATCGCCAGCGGCCTCCGCTCGTGCGTGAAGCACCCGAACCGCGACGGCGAGGCGGTCTGCTTCGTCGATCTCGACGGCGTCGTCGACGGCCGCCCGCGCAAGCGCCTGGCGCGCATGATCGGCTTCCGCACCGAGCGCATCGTCGCCACGACGCGCATCGAGGTGCCGGTGTCGGCGCACCCCATCGATTCGATCAACCTGAAGGATCCGCGGCTGGGGCTCTACGAGCAGATCGCCTCGTTCGTCACGCAGGCGGGCGTCGAAAAGGGCCGCCTGCGCATCGACCTCGATCCCCTCGAGCGCCACTCGGCGCTGACGGTCAACGAGTTCGAGACGCTGCTGATGAAGTACGACCTCGCGGACGTGCTGCGCAACCCGGTGCGCTTCGCCGCCGAGAAGTACCGGCACGCGGTCGCCAACCCGCGCGCCGTGCCCGGTAAGGCGCTGGGCTACGCCAAGTACGACTTCGTCCGCGTGATGAACATGGGGCTCGACACGCTGGGACTGCGCGGGTCGCTGATTGAAAAGGTGATCGCGCGGACCATGGCGGTGCCGGCCGCCCGCTTCTTCCGCATGCGCCGCTCGGTGAGCCTCCTGGTCTCCGAGCGCCCCGACGGCACCACCGGCCTCCTCGAAGGCACCTACCAGAGCCCGATCCTGGTCCAGTGGCAGCGCGCCCCGCGCGAAGCGCGGTCACTGAACATCACGCTGTCCGAGATTCGTTAGTCGATGGTCGGTGATCGTTCGTAGTTACGAACCACCGACCACCGACCAACTACCGCGGCAGCCGTTCGGGCATATCCGCCACCACATAGGTCATCACCGCGATCGCCGCGGCGGCGCGTGACACGTCCTGGGGCGCGATGCGCTCGACGGTGTCGGCGTGCGTGTGGTGGATCGTGAAGTACTGCTGCGGATCGCCGATGTAGGCCATCGTCGGCACGTTGCCCGCCTGGGCGATGGGGCCGATGTCGGCGCCGCCGCCGCCCATGACGACCTCGCCGAACCCGAGGGGCGTGAGCAGCGTCGCGATGTCGCGAATCAGCAGCCGCGCCATCGGGCCGCCCGAGAATCCGAGCACCGATGGCCAGAACACGCCTGAGTCGGACTCCAGCGCCAACACGTGGTTTGACGCCTGCGCGGCGTAGCGCTCGGCGTAGCCGTTCCCCCCGCGCAGCCCGTTCTCTTCGTTGGTGAAGAGGACGACGCGCACCGTCCGCCGCGGGCGGATGTCCAGCGCCTTCATCAGCCGCGCCGCTTCCCACGTGACGATGCAGCCGGCCCCATCGTCTGAGGCGCCAGCGCCCACATCCCAGGAATCGAGGTGGCCGCCGACCAGGACGATCTCGTCCGGGCGCTCGCGGCCCCGAATTTCGCCGACGACGTTGAACGACTCCGCATCGGGGTCGACGCGGCTTTCGAGCAGCAGGTGGATGCGGACCCTCTCGCCCCGGCCCACGATGCGCGCAATGCGGTCGGCATCCTCCGCCGATACGGCGGCCGCCGGCAGCCGCGGCAGGTCGGTGCCGTAGTTCACCGCGCCGGTGTGCGGCGTGCGCAGGCCGGTCGGCCCGATCGACCGCACGAGCACCCCGACGGCGCCGAGCTGCGTGGCAGCGCGCGCGCCGCCGGTGCGGTAGGTCACCGTCTCGCCGTAGTTGGTGAACGGGGCGTTGAACAGGACGATGCGCCCGCGGGCCTCCGCTGCGCGGCTTTGCAGCTCGTCGAACGACGAGACCACCATCACGTCCGCTTCGACCCCGCCGGCCGGCGTCGGCACGGTGCCGCCAAGGCCCAGGATCCGCAATTCGTGACGCGGCGGGCTGACGATGGTGGCGCGCTCGGCGCCGCGCACCCATTTCGGGACCATCACCCGCTCAGTGCGCACGTTCTCGAGGCCGTCCTTGCGCATGGTGTCGGCGGCCCACTCGATGGCGCGTTCGAGATTCTCGGACCCGCTGAGGCGGCTGCCGAATGTGTCGGTGAGCTCCGCCAGCCGCTGCCAGGCAAAGGTGTCGCGTGTTGCCGCCTGCGTCAGCCGGGTGGCGGTGTCACGATACGCGTTGATCCAGGAGCCCTGGGCGCGCAGCTGGGGGGCGAAGAGGGCCACTGCCAGGCAGGCGGCGGCAACGCGGAGAGTCGGGAGCATGGGTCGTACTCTATCGCAGACACTTTTTTCTGCCGTTAGGGGTTGCAAACTGGACCGGAGAGATGCGACCCTTGGCATCGTTTTGGCGCCCTTTCGGCCATGGCTCGCCGTGATCCTCGTGTGCGTCCTGCCGGGAAGCCTCTTCGCGCAGGCGCCCGCGCCCGAACCCGCTCCCCCCGCGGAAGACATCTCGTTCAAGTCGCTGTTCCTCGACGTGCCGCCGGCCTTCCTCCGGCTCGGCCGCTCTGACTCGCTCGTCGTCCTGGCGACGGCCGGCGGCGTCGCCGGCATGCTCGCCGTGAAGGACGAGGAGATGACGCGATACGCGGCCGATTCGGTGCGCTTCGAGCACAACCTGCTCGCCGGCCACTTCATGGGCGACATCTACTTCCAGGGGTCGGTCGCGCTCGGCACCTACATCGTCGGCCGATCGATGAAGAACCACCGCGTCGCGCTGCTGGGTGCCCACCTGGTGCGGTCGCACCTGCTCTCCGGATTCGTCACCGACGTGACCAAGCTGGTGACGCAGCGGCAGCGCCCTAACGGCGCCAACTTCTCGTTCCCTTCCGGCCACTCGACGTCGGCCTTCACCACCGCGACCGTGCTGCAGCGGCACTTCGGCTGGAAGGTCGGGGTGCCGGCGTACGCCGTCGGTACCTATGTGGCCGTTTCGCGGATGGCAGACAACCGCCATTACCCGAGCGACTTGCTCGTCGGCGCGGCGGTCGGCATTGTCAGCGCCCAGTCGGTGATGGTGGGGTTCGGCCGGAGCCGCTTCGCGGTGACGCCGCTGGTCGCTCACGGCGGCGGCGGGCTCGCCCTCTCGCTCGTCGAGTAGCTAGCTGCCGAAGTACGGGGGCAGATCCTTCTTCGTCTCGCGCAGAATCTCGAGCACGGCGGTCCGATCGGCCGGCGTCAGCCGCCCCAGCGCCTCGCTCGTCTCCTTGCCGGTGAGCACGGCGAACAGCCGCGTGTAGATCGCGTCCCTGGCCGTTGCCGGGAGCGCATCGAACATCGGGCTGTAGATCATGTAGCTGAGCGGGTACTTGAAGATCCGGCGCGTCAGGTCGAAATCGCGCAGCGACCGCCCCCTGCTGTCGCGCGGGCCGCGCGCCGCGAACTGCTCGGCAAATCCCGAGGTGCCACTCACCCTGCCCGGCAGCGGCATCTCGTCGCCGAACAGCATGTAGTCGACGACGTCGCGCGCCGCCGCTGCAATCCGCGGCGCATGCTGCGGCTCGCGCGCGGCGACCCGCGCTTCCCAGCCGGCGCGCGTCAGCAGGTTCGCCATCCGGGTCTGGTGGTCGAACACGAGCAGCGCGACGACATCGCTGTAGGGCGTCGGATACCCCTTGAGATCGAACTGCCCTTCCACCGAGGGAAGCACCGCGAGCGGGTTCCGGATCGTGGCCTTGGCGCGGTCCGCCGGCGTCACCGCCCGGTTGCCCATGTGCCGCGCCTGGCCGTGATCGCCGGTGACGAACCAGCCGCCCCACCGCTCGGCGAACGGGCTGCGGTGATCGGTGGTGAATCCGTTGGCGTAGTCGCGCGCGTTGGCCATCGGCGCCGTGCTCAGCACCGTGAGGCCGGGCACGCCAAGCGTGTCCCAGGTCAGGTGGCACTGCAGGCACTCGCGTGAACGGGCTGCCTGCGGCCGCGAGGCCGACTGATCGATGGCGTAGAACATCACGCCCTGGCGCGGGTCGTGCGCCGTGACTTCGAGCGTGCCGGCGCCCCGCACCCAGCCGACCGACACCGTGTCGTTGAAGTAGATCGCGCGCGGGTTCGTGTAGCTGATGTCGTCCCCTTGCAGGCTGCCCTGCGAGAAGACGAGCATCTGCGACTCGACCGGGATGTCGAGCGCCTCGAGCAGCGACCGCAGGTAGCCGGACACCGGCTCCTGCCGCAGCGTCACCGAGCCGGCGGCCAGCTGCCGATTGAGCTGTGCGACCGGATCCTCGGGCCGCGTATCGAGGTAGGCGATGGCCGGGTGGGTGATCGACTGCTGAAAGGCGTCGGGTGGCTGGGCGACGGCGGTGATCGTGCCGAGGAACAGCAGCGCCGCGACGGGCAGCAGGGTCCGGAAGCTCACCAACTCAGTGTACGGCCACCGCCGCTCACTCGTCAGCACCGGAACGGCGGAGCAGCTTCACGGTGGATCGCCGCTTTTTCGACGCCAGCCGGGCTTCTTTGGCACCGGCCTTCGGCCGCGTTGGCCGGCGCCGCTTCGGCACGCGCGTCGCGGCGGCGATCAGCTCTGCGAGCCGCAGGCGCGCCGCCTCCCTGTTCTGCGCCTGGGTCCGGTGCGAACGGCTGTCGATCAGCAGCACGCCGTCGCCCGAGACTCGGCGCCCGGCGAGGGTCGTCAGGCGCGCCTTGACCGAATCCGGCAGCGTCGAGGCGCCGATGTCGAAGCGGAGCTCGACCGCCGTGGCCACCTTGTTGACGTTCTGGCCGCCCGGGCCGGAGGCGCGCACGAAGCGCTCATCGAGGTGCGCTTCCGGGATCGAGAGGTCGTCGGTGATCTTCAGCACCGCCCCAAGCGTATACCGTCAATCCCACCCGCAGATCTCCCCCCTTCACCGGATGCGGATCTCCTGTGCGTTGCCTACCATCGATCATCGAACCAAGGAGGGGCGTGAATGGAATGGGCAACGGCCGCTGCGCTGGCGGTCCTCGTACTGGTGGCGGAGCTCGTGCTGGCGGCAACCGTCCGGCGCCACGCGGGCCGCGATCACCTGCTGCTGCCGGTCGTGGCAAAGACGGGCCGCGTGCTGCTGCCGATCGTGGCGTTCGGCGCCTGGCTGCAGATGCTGTCCATTCCGCCGGAGTACCAGGCGCTCGTCCGCATCGCGCTCAGCCTGCTCCTGATCGGCGCCACGGCCTTTCTGCTCTATCGCGGTGTCGAGGCAGCGGAGGTGCTCGTCCTGCGGCGATACCGCCTCGACGCGGCCGACAACCTCGAGGCGCGCTCCGTTTACACCCAGGTCCTCGTCCTCAAGCGCATCGCGACGACGGTCATCGCGATCTTCGCCCTCGCCTCGATGCTGATGGTCTTCGAGCCGGTGCGGCAGCTTGGCACCAGCATCCTCGCGACCGCCGGGATCGCCGGCATCATCATCGGCTTCGCCGCGCAGCGCAGCATCTCGACGGTCCTGGCCGGCCTGCAGATCGCCCTCACCCAGCCGATCCGGCTCGACGATGTGGTGATCGTGGAGAACGAGTGGGGCCGCATCGAAGACATCACCCTGACCTACGTGACGGTGCGGGTCTGGGATCAGCGGCGGCTGATTGTGCCGATCAACTACTTCATCGAGCAGCCGTTCCAGAACTGGACGCGCTCATCGGCCGACCTGCTCGGGACGATTTTCCTGCACGTCGACTACCGAGCCCCGCTCGAGGCCATTCGAGCCGAGCTCGATCGGATCCTCGCGGCGTCCCCGCACTGGGACGGCAAGGTGAAGGTGCTGCAGGTGACCGAGGCCGGGCCACAGACCCTCGAGCTGCGCGCGCTCGCCAGCGCGGCCGACGCCTCGATTGCGTGGGACCTGCGCTGCGAGGTGCGCGAGAAACTCATCACGTTCCTGCAGCGCGAGCACCCGGACAGCCTGCCGCACGTCCGCGCTGAGCTTCGCCCGACCTCGACTCCCGTTACCATCCCCACATGAGGCGACTTGCCGTGCCGCTCCTGCTGCTGCTTGCCGGCTGCGGGGGCGGAGATGGCCAGCAGGTACTGACGTTTTCGGGCAGCGCCGTCGGCGCCGAGGCCACGGTAGTGCGCCGGCAGTTGGAGCGCTTCGGCGCGGAGCATGGGGTCCGCACCGAGGTGCGGGTCACGCCCGATGCCGCCGACCAGCGTCACCAGCTGTACGTGCAGTGGCTGAACGGGCACGCCGACGAACCCGACGTCCTGCAGCTCGACATCGTCTGGACGGCAGAGTTCGCCGCCGCCGGTTGGATTCTTCCCCTCGATCGCTTCGGGCCGGCCGTGGACGAGTTCTTTCCCGCCGCCATCGCCGCCAACCGGTGGCGCGGTTCGATCTACGCCCTGCCATGGTTTGTCGACGTCGGCCTCCTGTACTGGCGGACGGACCTGGCAGACGCGCCTCCCCGCACGCTCGGTGCGCTGGCGGCGGCCGCTGCCACCGCCGTGGGCGAGGACGGCATGCCCTATGGCCTGTTGTGGCAGGGCGCGCGCTACGAAGGGCTCGTCACCGTCTTCGTCGAGCACCTCGGCGCGTTCGGCGGACGGATCCTCAACGCGGACGGCCGGGTGACGGTGGACAGCCCGGAGGCGGTGCGGGCGCTCACCTTCATGCGTGACGCCGTGCGCAGCGGCATGGTGCCGCAGGCGGCGCTGACCTGGCAGGAGGAGCATGCGCGGCTCGCGTTCCAGAACGGCGACGCGGCGTTCATGCGGAACTGGCCGTATGCCTATGCGCTGCTGGAGAACGCGGCGCAATCGGAGGTCGCCGGTCGCGTGGGCATCGCCACGTTTCCGGCTGCCGACGGCGGGCATCCGACGGCCGCGCTTGGCGGCGCGCAGCTGGCAATCAACGCGCGAACGGACGATCCGGATCTGGCGTGGCGCCTGGTCGAGTTCCTGACCGCGCCGGAGCAGATGCTGGAGCGGGCCCGCGAAGCCTCGCAGCTGCCAGCGCGTCCCGCGCTCTATGACACCCCGGAGCTGGCGGATGCGTTGGCGCTCCCCGTCGGTGCGCTGCGTGATGCCGTCGCCGCTGCCGAGCCGCGCCCGGTCACGCCGCTCTACAGCGAGCTGTCCGAGCTGCTCCAGGTGCGCCTGCACCGCGCGTTGACCGGACAGCAGGAGCCGGCGGACGCGCTGCGCGATGCCGCCGCAGAGATGCGCGCGCTCCTGGCGCGGGCGGGGCTGCCGCAGTGAAGCAATCGGATACGGCACTCGCCTGGCTGCTGGCATCGCCGGCGGCAGCGGTGATCCTGCTCGTGTCGCTCGTCCCCGTTGCCGCCACGGTCTGGGAGTCGCTTCACGCCAACGATCTCCGGCTGCCATGGCTCGGGCGCCCGTTTGTCGGCGCGGGCAACTTCCTGGAGGCGGCGGCCGATCCCCGGTTTCGCGATGCCGTCGTCCACACCATCGGCTTCGCCATCGTCAGCGTGCCGTTGGAGCTGCTGTTCGGGCTCGCGCTCGCGCTGGTGATGCACGCCGCCCTGCGCGCCCGCGGCATCGTCCGCGTCGCCGCGCTGCTGCCGTGGGCAATCCCCACGGTTGTCGTCGCGCTCATCTGGCGCTTCATGTTCGAAGCCGCGGCCGGCAGCTGGCTGGTGGATCCGATCCGGGCGTGGGTGCCGGTGATCCTCGCCGACGTGTGGAAGACAACTCCGTTCGTGGCCATCCTGCTGCTCGCCGGGCTGCAGACGATCGACCCGGCCGTTGACGAAGCCGCGCGGCTGGACGGTGCCGGCCCTTTCACGCACCTCGCGACGATTACACTGCCGCTGCTCGCGCCTGCGCTGCTGGTGGCCGGTGTGTTCCGGGTGCTCGACGCGCTGCGGGTCTTCGACCTTGTCTATGTGCTGACGAGCGGCGGGCCAGGGACGGCCACCGAGCCGCTGTCGCTCTACGCCTTCACCGCGCTGACGCAGCGGCTGCGGTTCGGATACGGATCGGCGCTCTCGGTCACCGTGTTCCTGCTGGCGTTCTCGTGCGCGCTGCTCGCCGTCCGTATGCTGATGCGCCAGGGTGACGAGGCCACGTCATGAGTGGTCGTAGGGCACCCCTTTACCGTAGGGCACCCCTTTACGGGGTGCCGGCCGCCATCCTCATCGCCGCGTTGCTGGCACCGATCGTGTGGATGGTCGCCGCCTCCTTCACGCCCGAGGCACGAATCTTTGACTCGTTCCTGGCGTCGGTCTCCTTCGATGCCGCGCACTATCGCGCCCTCTTCGAGACGCGCGACTTCCTGGTCCCGATCCGGAACTCGCTCATCGTTGCCGGCACGACAACCGGCATCGCGATCCCGATCGCCGTGCTCTGCGCGTTTGCCCTGACGCACCTGCGCATGCCCGGTGGGCGCGTCCTGCTGGCGACCATTCTTGCCGTGTCGATGTTCCCGCAGATCTCCGTCGTGCCGCCCCTCTACCTGGCGCTGCGCGCCCTTGGCCTGCTCAACACCTATCCAGGACTCGTGCTTCCCTACCTGACGTTCAGCACCCCACTCGCTGTGTGGATGCTGACTGCGTTCTTCCGCCAGCTGCCGCGGGAGATTGAGGATGCGGCTCGCCTCGATGGAGCATCGCGGTTGCAGGCGCTTTGGGATGTGCTGCTGCCGATCGCGGCGCCGGGGATCGCCAGCACGGCGATCCTCGTGTTTCTCTACAGCTGGAACGAGTTCCTGTTTGCCTTCTCGTTCACGCTCGGGCCGGAGCGGTATACCGTGCCAGTAGCGATAACGCTGTTCCGCGGCCGCTACCAGGTTCCCTGGGGTGAGATCATGGCGGCTGCTGTGGTGGCGACCATCCCCGTTGCCCTCATCGTCCTCGCCTTCCAGCGCCGGATTGTGTCCGGCCTCACCGCCGGGGCCATCAGAGGCTGATGGCCGCCATCCGCCTCGAAGGGCTGACGCGTCGTTTCCCGAATGGCCACGTCGCCGCGCGCGGCGTGAGCCTGTCGATTGCCGACGCCGAGTTCGTCGTGCTGGTCGGCCCGTCCGGCTGCGGCAAGAGCACGCTGCTGCGGCTGATTGCAGGACTGGAGACCGCCGACGAGGGGCGCATCCTCATCGAGGATGCGGATGTCACGCAGGTGCCGCCACAGTCGCGCGACGTCGCCATGGTGTTTCAGAGCTACGCGCTGTACCCGCACATGACCGTCCGCGACAACCTCGCGTATCCGCTGAAGGTGCGGGGACAGGATCGCGCCGCCATCGACGTGAGGGTCCGCGACGTCGCCGGCGCATTGGGGCTCGAGGATCTGCTCGACCGGCGTCCGGCGCAGCTCTCTGGCGGCCAGCGTCAGCGGGTCGCGCTCGGGCGCACCATGGTCCGGACGCCGAAGGCGTTCCTGCTCGACGAGCCGCTGTCGAATCTCGACCCGGCGCTCCGCGCGCAGGCTCGCGCGGAGCTTCGCAGGCTGCACCGCCGCCTTGGCGCGACCATCGTCCACGTGACGCACGATCAGGAAGAGGCGATGACACTGGGCGATCGCATCGTCGTCATGCGCGATGGGGCCGTCGAACAGGTGGGGACGCCGGAGGAGGTGTATGCGTGGCCGGCCAACACGTTCGTCGCACAGTTCATTGGGGCGCCGCCGATGAACCTGCTGCCGATCAATGGGCTGGTCGGCATCCGGCCACATGACGTGGTGATTGGGCCAACCGGTGATCGCGAGGCCACCGTGGAGATGGTCGAACGGCGCGGCGCCGACGCCGTCGTCCATCTCCGCCTGGTCGAGCCGGCGGCTGAAGTCATGGCCATCGTCGCCGGCGAACCGCCAAGGGAGGGCGATCAGGTGTTCCTGACCTTCCCTCCCGACCGCCTCCACCAATTCGACGCGCGGGGTGTCCTAAAGAAATGACTCCCGACCCCCTTACAAAAGCGTAATCAGGCGGCGGACTCCTCGGGCCACAGGACGCGCGGCAGTTCGATCTTGTCGGGCACGATGGTCAGCGGGACGCGTTCTTCCAGCATCCGCTCGGTTGCCCTCACGTGCGGCTCGGCGTGGAAGGCACGCTGGAGCCGGTGGCCGAAGAGCACTTCCGAGATCGCCAGCAGGCTCATCCCCTGGTGGTGCGCCATCCACGAGCGCACGACCTCCGCGGATCCGCGCGAGTAGTCGATCGCCTCGTAGAGGCCGAACGTGCCGCCGAACCCGAGCGACTGCATGTGGCGCAGGTTCGCCATGGCGGCGCCGCTGTCGACGAGCAGGGCCAGGTACGCCGAGTACGGCGACACGACGACGAGGCCGGAATCGAGCGACTTGAGCGACAGCGACGCGAGGCCGCACGGCCCGTAGCCGTAGTCGTCGGCGTCCGGGACGACGAACGCGGATTCCGAGAAGCCCCACGGAATGCCACGCCCCTTGGCAAAGCGCCGCTGCACGGCAATTGCGGCCTTCATGCTGTCGTGCATGATGGTGCGCGGCCGGTGCCGGAACCAGATCGCCGGCATCAGGTACTCGAACAGGGTCCCGGTCCACGACACGAGCACGCGCTGATCCGCGACCGCGGCATGCGTGCGCCCGAGGTGCAGCCAGCTTTCCTGCGGGATGTCTCCCTTGGCAATCGCCACGAAGCTGGCAATGCGCGACTCCGAGGCGAGCAGGTCGTAGGTGGAACGCTCGAGCTGGTGAGTCGCCACACTGAAGCCGACCGAGAGGACCTTGCGGCGCGCATCGTAGAGGAAGCCGAAGTCCATGTCGGCGACCAGCCGGTGCGACGTGTCGGCAATGTCCTGCAGCAGCGGCGCGAGCGCGGCTACCCGGTCAACGGGCACGGCGACCGCGCGGCGGGCGTGGCGCAGCCGTGCGAGCAGCCGGTTTGCCCAGTCGCGCGCATCCCCGTCGGCGCCTGCAGCATAACGACCAACCAGCGCTTCGAGTTCCGGCAGCGTCTGGCGCCACTGCGCGCCGGACTTGACCACGCGCTCGCACAGCGCCCGCGCCGCCGGATCCGGCTGTTCGGCGAGCACGCGCGCGACGTCGCCGATGCCATCCCACAGCAGGTCGTCGGCCGGAGGCTGCGCGGCGAACTCAACGGCTGCCTGCTTCAGCGCCCAGAGCGAGGCGGCCAGGTTGCCGCTGTCGACCGTCGACACGAACCGCGGCTCGAGCGCCGCCAGCGTATGACCGTCGTACCAGTTCAACAGGTGGCCGCGATACCGGGGCAGCCGCTCCACCGTCTCCAGCGTCCACCGCGTGAGGAGCACGAACTCCTCGACGGTGAGGTAGCCGAACTGCACGGCGGCGATGCGCGCGTTGAGCAGCATGGCCAGGTTCGTCGGCGACAGCCGCTCGGCCACCTGCCCGTCTTCGCGCAGCAGATCGGGAATCAGCCAATGGTTGTCCCGCGTGCTGCGCGTCGCGAAGAACGTCCAGGTGCGCAGCGCCTGCATGCGCAGGAAGCGAGTGTCTTCGTCGGTCAGGAGCCCGGCCGCCTGGCGCGGCGGCCGGTTGAGCCAGCGCGCCACGCCACGCGCGGCCATCCAGGCGACGAGCAACGGGGACGCCGCCGGCAGCGCCTCCGGCCGGACCACCCCGAGCAGCACGGCAAACGCCGCTGCGCCGATCGGCGACCATTCGAGGTACACGTCGGTCGCCCCGCGGCTCTTCATCGACGCCTCGGCCGCCGTCTCCCATTCGAGCAGCCGCTGGCGCGTCACGAACATGCGGACGAGCGCCCGCCCGATCGCGTCGAGCGACAGCAGCGCATCGTGGACCAGGTAGACGAGGTGCAGCGCGACGACGACGTGCGAACGCAGGAACCCGGTGATCGTCGCCCTCGCCCACGGCACGAAGGCGGCCGTCCACCAGGGCGCGTGCAGGATCGACAGCAGCAGCCGCGCGTAGGTCGGCGCCAGCAGCAGCGCCACCGCAGCGACTGTCCAGGCACCGGGCGACGGCAGCGCCACCCACGCCACGACGAGCAGCGCCAGCGTCGAGAGCTCGACGAGCGTCCGCCTCAGGTTGTCGAAGATCTTCCAGCGCGCGATGGCGCCCAGCGGGTTCGCCACCCGTCGATGCTGGTAGTCGGGCACCTCGTCGAGCAGCCACCGCAGGATCTGCCAGTCGCCGCGCATCCACCGGTGCCGCCGGCGGCAGTAGGCGCTGAAGTGCGACGGGTAGTCGTCCACCAGTTCCACGTCGGACACCAGGCCCGCGCGCGCGAACAGCCCTTCGATCAGGTCGTGGCTGAGCAGCGTGTTCGCCGGGAAACGGCGCTCCAGTGAGTCGCGGAAGACGTCGACCTCGTAGATCCCCTTGCCGGTGAAGATCCCTTCGGCAAAGAGGTCCTGGTACACGTCGGACACGGCGCGCGTGTAGATGTCGAAGCCGGTATCGCCGGAATAGAGGTTGGCGAGCCAGCTCCGCACCGCCGACCGCGTGCTCACGCTGATGCGCGGCTGCAGGATGCCGTACCCTTCGACCACCGTCATCGTCGCCGGATCGACGACGGCGCGGTTGAGCGGATGCGCCATCGTCCCGACCAGCCGGCGCGCCGCGTCGCGCGGCAACTCGGTGTCGGAGTCGAGCACGATGACGTAGCGCACGTGATGCAGCGCCGCGACGTTACCCACCTTCACCGGGAAGCGATCCCGCACACCGCGCAGCAGCTGGTTCAGGTCGAACAGCTTCCCGCGCTTGCGCTCCCACCCGATCCACCGGCGTTCCGATGGATTGAAGGCGCGGAAGCGGTGCAGCAGGTAGAACGGCGTGTGGCCGTCGGTGCCGTAGCGCTGGTTCAGTTCGGCCACCAGCTCCTGGCACAGCCGCAGCCCCTGGTCGTCCTCGCGCGGCCGCACGTGCGAGTCGCGCGAGTTGGTGACCAGCGTGAACATGATGTTCCGGTCGCGGTTGGCGAGATACCGGATCTCCATGTCCATGACGAGGTCACGGACGTGCTGCTCGTTGATGAGCAGCGCCGGGACGGCCACGAGCGTGGCGTGCTCACCTGGCACGCCCATCTCGAAATCGAGCTTCGGCAGCGCCCGCGGCGGCATCAGGCTGGTTGACGCGGTGTTGACCAGGTCGATGGCCGCCTGCAGCGCCGGAATCATGAGCAGCAGCGCCGCTACGACACCCCACGCCGAATCGACGAGGAGCACGAGCGGCCCGACCAGCGCCGCCGTCGTCAACGCCACCGCGCCCAGGTAGCAGGGCGTCGCGTGGGCACGAACGACGTCGATGGCCTGCTGGCGCAGCGGCGCGGCGTAGCCGATGCGCTGCCGCAGCTGGTGGACGCCTTCGTCAACGAGGTAATAGCCCACATGGCGCCGGCGCTCCGCCGCCCGTCCACCGGCCGCTGGCGCCGACCGGGCCAGCGCCACCGCATGACGGGCAACCTGCCGCTCGCTCATGCGGCAGTGCAGCGCCAGCTCGCTGATCATCCGGCGGTACCGCTCGCGCGACTCCTCCTCCATCGCGCAGTAGGCGCCGGCGGGATCGGCGGCCAGCACCGGGTCGACGACGTTCACGGCCGCAAAGACCTCCTTCCACTGCGCGTCGGCGACGGCGCGGAGGCTGGTGATGACGACCGGGATCTCGTCGCCGCCCGTGGTCGTGACGACCGACACGAGCCGCTCGGCCAACGCGAGCTGCAGCGCCGGCTTGGCGGCCCAGATCTCGCCGAGGGCCAGGTCGCCCTGCTCCTGCACCGTCCGCAGGTAGTCGACGAACGCCTCCTGCTCGAACTGCCACTGCACGCTCTCGAGGAATCGCTGGGCGAGCACGCAGACGCGCGGCGCCGGGGCGCCGTCGGCGCTGACGACCGGGAGGTCAAAGGTGTGCCCGGCCAGTTCCTGGATTTCCTTGACCGTGCCGGCAATCAGCCGGCCGTTCTCGATCAGCCAGGCGCGGTGAGGGCGGGCGCCGGGGTGCGCGGCCAGGCCGGCCGCGAGTTGCCGTCGCAGCGCCCGGGTGCGGCGACGCAAGGCTCCCGCAATCCCCTTCCGATTCAGCGACGTCGATGTCTCCACCAGCAATGTCAGCACGGTATCCCCCGGGTCACGAACAACAACAACTCGCAGGGCGCCCCTTGACGGGGTGCCTATCGGTAACTGGCCGCCTGGAGCTCGAACAGCTCCGCGTACTGCCCGCCGCGTGCGACGAGCGATGAATGAGAGCCCTGCTCGCCGATGCGGCCGTCGGACAGGACCAGGATCCGGTCCGCCATGCGGACCGTCGAGAAGCGATGCGAGATGAGCAGCGCCGTCTTGCCGGCCGTCAGGTCGGCAAAGCGCTGGAAGACCTCGAACTCGGAGCGCGCGTCGAGCGCCGCCGTCGGCTCGTCGAGCACGAGCAGCTGCGCATCGCGCAGGTAGGCGCGCGCGAGCGCGACCTTCTGCCACTCGCCGCCCGACAGGTCGAGACCGCCGTCGAAGCGGCGGCCGAGCAGCTGGTCGTAGCCGTTCGGCAGGCGCGCGATCACCTCGTTGGCGAGGCTCTTCCGCGCCGCCAGCTCGATGTCGCGATCGCTCCCCTCGGCCTCGATGCGCCCCGTCGCGATGTTCTGCCGCGCGGTCATGTCGTAGCGCATGAAGTCCTGGAAGATGACGCCGATCTCGCGGTGCAGCTCCTCGACGCGGTAGTCGCGCAGGTCGACGCCGTCGAGGAGAATCCGCCCCTCGGACGGGTCGTACAACCGCGTCAGCAGCTTGACGATGGTGGTCTTCCCCTGCCCGTTGGCGCCGACCAGCGCAATGCGCTCGCCGACCTCCATGCGGAGATTCAACCGATCGAGAACGAGTCGCCGGTTGCCGGGATAGGCGAACGACACGTTCTCGAAGACGATGCCGTCGCGCATGGGACGCGGGGCGGGAATCGCGTCCGGCTTCGAGGCGATGGCCGGCCGCACCTTGAAGAACTCGACCAGGTCGGTCAGGAACAGCGACTGGTCGGCAATGCCCGAGAAGGTGGCGAACACCGACTGGATGCCGTTGCTCGCGCCGCCGATGGCCCCGGCCAGCAGCTGCAGCGAGCCCCACGTCAGCTCGCCGTTGACCGTGCGGTAGATCACGTAGGCGTAGGCTGCGTAGTAGCTGCCGGTGCTGACGATCGACAGCAGCGCACCGGCGACCAGCCGGCGGCGCGCCAGCGCCACGTTCTGGTCATAGATGGTGTCGGACAGCCGCGCGTACTGGTCCGTCACGAAGGGCGCCAGACCAAAGAGGCGCAGCTCTTTCGCCGCTTCCTTGCTGGCGCCGAGCTGACGCAGGTAATCGAGCTTGCGGCGCGACGGGGTCTGCTCGATGTTGAGCGCATAGCCGAGGAAGGCGAAGTGACTCTCGCCGATGAACGCCGGCACGACGGCGAGCACCAGCAGCACGAGCAGCCACGGCGAGAAGTACAGGATGGTCGCCGACAGCGTGATGACCATGATGCCCTGCTGCAACAGCGTGCCGAGGGCCTGGACCATGGCAATGCGATCGGTCGCCTGCACCCGCGCGCGCTCGAGCACGTCGTGGAAGCTGGGGTCCTCATACGTCGCGAGGTCGAGACGCGACGCGTGCCCCATGACACGCACACTGACGTGCCGCGTGAAGCGGTCGGCGAGCAGTGCATCGCAGAAGCCGGTCGCGCGGCCGATCACGGCGCCAAGCACCGCCAGTCCGCACTCGAGCCCGACGAGCCACCAGAAGTCTGGCCGGAGTTCGCCGCTGGTGAACTTCAGCTGGACCGCGTCGAGAATCGACTTCGCAACGAGCAGCATCACCATCGGCAGCAGCGCGCCGGCAATGCGGCCGGCGAGCCCGGCCGCGACGACGCCCGGACCGGACTCCCACGCGAGTCGCAGCAGTACCGGCACGTTGCGCAGCGCGCGCGCGCGCGGGGCCCAGCCGCTCCAGATTCGTGAGGGGGATCGGTGACGCGTCACGGCGTCCGCCTAGTGCAAGGCTGTCGCCCCCAGTGAGTTGTGCGGGATTGCTCAGTGAATCAGCGAGTATTACGCCGGTTCCCGCGCGATTGGAGAAACGGTCGCGCTCCGCGGCATGCGGTCAAACGACCGCGCCGCCGTACGCCTGAAAGTCACCAGCGCGTAATTTTTTCAGTGCGCGCTGGCGCGCCTGATGAGCCACGCGCCGAAGAGGCAGACGGCGCCGCCGGCGAGCGAGATCGCCGCGACGCGCTCGTCGCGCACGACAACGCCGAGCACGAGCGCGACCACGGGAATGAGGAAGCCGGTCGCCGATGCCTTGGTAGCGCCGAACCGTCCAGCCGCGATGGCGAGCACGACGTTGGCGACGCAGGTGCCGAGCGCGCCGAGCGCGATCATCGCCAGCGCCGCGCGCAGCGTCCACCGTGCGTCGAGCAGGGCGGGAAGGCCGAGCGGCGCGGTCAGCACCACCGACACGCCAAGCGCGCGCCAGACCACCGGCAACGCGCCGTTGCGCTGCTGCAGCGGCCGGGCAAGGTTGATGGCAATGCCGTACGACACGAGCGCCAGCAGGATGAGGACGACCCCGAGCAGGCTGTTGCCCCCCTCCTGGATGCCGGGCAGCGCCATCAGCACCGCGCCGGCGAACCCGACGCCGAGGCCGATGCGCACCGCCGGCGACGGCAGCTGCCGCGCCAGGATGCTGGCCACGGCCGCGGCAAAGATCGGCACGCCGCCATTCAGCATGCCGGTGAGCGCCGACGACACGTGCTGCTCCGCGTGCGGGAACATGCTCATCGGAAATGCCAGCCACAGCAGCCCGAGCCAGAAGAGCGGCACCCGCTCCTCACGCGGCACCGGGACACGCGCCGCCGGCATCAGCGACAGCGTGGCGAAGCCGATCACCATGCGCAGGAAGGTGACGCCATCAGGGGCCATGGCGGTGAGCCCCTCGGCGATGAACAGAAACGAGGCTCCCCAGATGGTCCCGGGGAGGACGAGCAGGAGCGTCTGCAGCTAGGGCTCCCGGAAGATGTGAATCGTCACGCGGCCGTCCTGGTCGATCCAGCCGCGATACATGCCGGCGGTATTGAACGGCGTGGCGATGTTGCCGTCGCGATCCATCGCGATGACGCCGCCGGTGTCCTGCTCCTGCTGCGGCAGCTTGCGCATGATCACCGCGTCGGTGGCGTCTGCCAGCGGGGCCCCGCCGTACTCCATGCGCGCGCAGATGTCCGAGGCGACGGCATTGCGGATGAAGAACTCGCCCCAGCCGGTGCCCGACACGGCGCAACGCGCGCTGGCGTAGGTGCCGGCACCGATGATCGGTGAGTCACCGATCCGTCCCCACTTCTTGTTGGTCATGCCGCCGGTGGACGTGCCCGCGGTCAGTCCGCCGGTGCGGTCGAGCGCGATGGCGCCGACCGTGCCGAACTTCTCATCGGCTTTCGCGTTCTGGAGGTCCTGCCAGCGGCGCTCGGTGTAGAACCACTCCTTCGGCGTGCTGGGAATCCCCTGCTCGCGCGCGAACTGCTCCGCCCCGGCGCCGCTCAGCATCACGTGCGGCGACTTCTCCATCACCAGCCGCGCCAGCGCAATCGGGTTCTTCACATCGGTCACGCCGGCCACCGCCCCGGCGCGCAGCGAGGCGCCGTCCATGATCGACGCGTCGAGCGAATTGACGCCGTCGGCCGTGAAGACCGCGCCGCGGCCGGCGTTGAACAGCGGCGAGTCCTCGAGGATGGTGATGGCGGCCACCACCGCGTCCAGCCCCGAGCCGCCGTCCGCGAGCGCGCGGTGCCCGGCCTGCAGCGCCTCGGTGAGCGCCGCGCGGTACTGCTGCTCCACCTCCGCCGACATCCGCTCGCGCAGGATGGTGCCGGCGCCGCCGTGCATCACCATCCCCCACTCGATCCGCGCGACCGGACGCGGCCCGTCCGGGGTCACGGGCGTCTCGTCAGGTGGCGTCTGGCAGGCGGCGGCCAGGAGGCAGGCGGCGAGCAGCGTCACGGTACGCATGCCGCCATTCTAGGTCAGCCGCGTTCGATGGCTGCGCCAGATGACGCGCAGCATCCGCAGGTTGATCCACGCGAACCGCACGATCTGCCACGGGATGAACGTGCGCAGGAACAGCGTCCACGGCGTCGGCAGCGCCGCCGCGGTGTCGTCAACGGGGTACCGCTCCGGCCGGACAGATGTCGTCATGGGTATCACTCCGGGATGAGGGCCCAGCCTGGATGCAGCCGCGCCTTGTAGAGGAACAGGTGGTGCAACAGGATCTTGATCCAGTGCCCCGCCAGGCCGATCTCGCCGAACGTATCGCGCAGGTCCCGGCCGTAGCGGGGATAGCGCTCGAAGTCGGGGACGATCGGGAACACCGTCAGCGAGACGGCCGTGCCGGTCAGCGGGTTGGCGCCCGCCGAGGCCACGCAGGCCGCCCCCATCTCGGCCATCGATGCTGCATGCGTCGGTGCTTCGGCGCCGCCGCACATGTCGACAATGCTGGCGGCGACCGTCTTGCCGATGGTCGCCGACGGCATGCCGGTGCGCGGCGGGGCCGGCGCCACCGGTGCGCCGCTTGGCGTCTGGTACGGGCGCGAGATCGCATGCGGCGGCGCAAACGCAATCCCGGCGGCGAAGACGTTCGGGAACGCCGGCGATTGATAGGTGTGCGGCCAGTCCGCCGCGCGCCACGCCTC
>JBFWUM010000041.1:0-34589 GCA_050247255.1 Vicinamibacterales bacterium
ATCTGGACGAAGCGATGGCGCGGTTGAAGCGCGCCGGCGGCACCATCGTCACGACCAACGAGGAACCGGTCGAGAACAACGGCAACCGGGCGGTGTTCGCCACCGGGCCCGACGGCGAGTTCATCGAGATGATCCAGCCGCCGCAGGTGCCAGCCGCGAGCGGCAACGGCGCGATGGTCATCGGCTCGCCGCGCATTGCGTTCGTCGTCGCCGACGCCGAGAAGGCGGGGCAGTTCTACCGCGATCACCTCCGCTTGAACGTGCGCATGCCGGGCGCCGCCAACGACGACCCGCGCTTCGCCGGCCTGCCGGGGCTGCCGGGAAGCAGCGTGCGATCGGCCACCGTCACCGTTCCGGGCACCACGCTGTCGTGGCAGTTCTACGAATACGGGAAGGTCGAACGGACGCCGCACGTGCGCAACATTCCCGATCCCGGTGCAGCGGCCGCGGCCATCGAAGTGCGCGACATCGCGGCGGCGCTCGAGGCGATCAAGGGGGGCGGTGGATCGGTGCTCTCACAGGGTGGCCGGGCGATCGAGGGGCGGAACCTGGCGTTTGCCCGCGATCCGAGCGGCGTGCTGCTCGAAGTGATCCAGATCGCGATGACGCCGGGAACGGCGTCCGGTGTTGTACTATCCGGCATCGATGCCGACGCCGACCCCGACTGAGTCCGACGAGACGACGTGCCCGCGCTGCGGCGAGTCGCAGGAGCTCGCCAAGGTGAAGGGGTGCATCAAGTGCCTGAAGTGCGGCTTCAAGTTCGACTGCAACGGCTGGTAGCCGGCACCCCGTAAAGGGGTGCCCTACGTTTTCGCGCCGCTAGTTCGGCGTCGGCCGTTCCAGCCGATCGATCACCAGCGTCGGCGTGTCCGCCCGCGCCGGCTCCAGCTTCAGCCCCAGCTGCTCCGGCAGCGCCGTGAACAGCGACGGCGCGTTGCTTGGCGGCCGAGTACCCGGTCCCAGCCCACGTGCGGCCGCCGAAATCAAACGTGAAGTCCACCCGGTACGATCCCGCGAGTCCCGTGCGATCGATCACCGGCCGGCCGGCATACGGGCGCAGCATTGCGGCGAACGCCGTCATCGTCGCCTCACCTTCCGTCTTCGCTCCTCCGTCCGGATCCCCGCGAAGCACGCCTTCCACCGTGCGCACGGTGCAGGTCGGCGGCGGCACGGAAAAATCAGGTCGCCCAGCCGGCGGAGCGCCGATGCGGCCGGCCGCGATCAACGCCGCGCAGTCGTTCGGCGATGGGGCCAGCCCGCGTCCGAGCCGGCCATCCTCCCGCGCGAGGCGCAGCTCGAACACATCTTCCGGGCGATCCTCGAGATGCGCGAGCAGGTTGAAGCGGTCAGCGAGCATGGCGCAGATCATGGCGCCGCGATCGGCCGGCATCGGCGCGGTCAGCGCCGCGGTGGCGCTGACGTCGTAGCGCTCGCGCGTCGCCCAGTCCGGCAGTCCATCGATGCGCGTGAACTGGCCGCTGTAGGCCCGCGCCAGCAGCGTGGTGACCGGCACGCCGATCAGAGTGATGCCGCCGTCTGGCCGTTCCTGCGGCGGGCGCGCGCCCCGCGCGCCGGCGTCGTTCAGGCGGATCGACACGACATCAAAGGTGGGTGCCGCGGTCTCCTGCGCACCGCTCAGTGACGCGGTGCAGGCCAGCAGCGCCCCGGCGGCGAGGGCTGGCTTCATGGCTGCCGATCATAGATCCGCAACTGGAGTTCACACCGGCCAATCGTGGACGTCCCAGCACTCCGGCGCCCTCACGCTAACTTCCGTTGGCGCAGTGCGTTACCGTGACATCAACTCGCAGGCGAGCACGGTGCGTCCCTTGCCATGGTCCAGGGCCTCAGGAGGATACGCCGTGGTGGTCAAGATCACGCCGAACGACAAGGGCAACCCGCCAGGCAAGCTGGCGGATGCCGAACTGCACTTCACAGAGGGCGAGCTCGACGGCCTGAAGCTGATTGGTTTTGCCGTGTGGGAGCGCCGCACCGGCAACGGGCGCAACGTCACGTTTCCGGCGCGCCAGTACGCCGTGAACGGGGAACGACGCACGTTTGCCCTGCTCCGCCCCATTACGGACGCGACCGGCCAGGACCGCTTGCGGGAACTGATCCTCGCGGCGTACGCCGACTTCGAAGCCGCCGCCGCAATCGCCTCGTAGGGGTTATTGCAGAACCGTGAGGAGGCGGGCGTTCTCCTTCTGCCGCTTCGGCGGCAGGGTCCACTCCGCGCGGAGCGCCTTGTCGAATTCCGCGCGGAAGAACTGCCCCTTGGCGCCGCCGTCGATGATGTCCCACGGCAGGACGGTGTCCTGGGAGCGGTCGCGGAACACGTAGAAGTCGGCGTCGACGCCGGCGTCGGCCACCGCCGCGCGCCAGTTGCCCCCGTTGCGCTCCGCTGCCTCGATGGCCGGCGCCACCCGCCGGTCGCCGAGCGAGAGGAGCGCCTGGAAGAAGGAATGCCGCTCGGACTTGATGTTGAAGTAGACGTTGTCGAGGTCCGCCATCAGGCTGCGCAGCCGCTTGATCTTGCGGTCGATCGACTTGTCGTCCTCCATCGGCAGCCACTGGTAGGCGGTGCCGGGCTTCGGCACCAGCGGGTTGACGCTGCCGATGATGCGGCCGACGTGCCCGCGATCGCGCGCGTGGCGCAGCATGATCTCGCGCAGTTGGATCGTCAGCTCCTGGATCGCCGCCAGGTCGTCGTCATGTTCCGTCGGCAGGCCGATCATGAAGTACAGCTTCAGGTTCTCGAAGCCGGCGGCGAAGATCATGTCGGCGGCGGCGAGGATCTCGTCGTTGGTGATGGTCTTGTTGATCACCCGCCGGAGCCGATCGGACCCGGTTTCGGGAGCGATCGTGATCGTCTTCTCGCCGCTGCGGCGCAGCAGGTCGAGGATGGTCGGCGTCAGGTCGTCGAGCCGGAGCGATGCCGGGCTGATCGAAAACCCCTTGTCGACGAGCGCCGTCAGGATCTCCTCGATCTGAGGGTGGTCGCAGAGCGCGATCGACACGAGACCGGCGCGCGACGAGTACGGCTTCGCGCGATCGGCCAGCTCGAGGATGCGATCCTTCGGGAAGGCGCGGACCGGCAGGTAGTTGTAGCCCGCCCAGCAGAACCGGCACAAGTTCGCGCAGCCGCGCACGACCTCCACCAGGAAGCGGGAGCCGAGCTCGGTCTCCGGCGTGAAGATCGTCGTCGCCGGCGGATCCACCGCCTCGGTCGTCTTGAGCGCCGCCTTGCGCACCACCGGCGGGGCGCCGGTGCCCTCGCGCGGGACGAAGGCCTCGATCTGCCCGCCTTCGGTGTAGCGCACGTCGTAGAACGACGGCACGTAAAAGCCGCGCTCCTGCGCCAGGCGCTGCAGCAGGTCGTCGCGGTCGGTCGCCGTCTTGAACGACGTCAGGAGCGAGGGAATCAGCGCCTCACCCTCACCGGCAGCAATGACATCGGCAAATGGCGCCAGCGGCTCGGGATTCACGAACGTCACCGCGCCGCCAATCATGACCAGCGGATCGTGGGCCGTACGGTCCGCCGCCCGCGGCGCCAGCCCGGCCAGGCGCAGCAGCGAGACGACGTTGGTGTAGTCCCACTCGAACGACACGGTAAACGCGAAGATGTCGAACTCGCCGACCGGCGTCTGCGACTCGATCGTGACCAGCGGCGCCCCGGACTTCAACTGCTCCGCCAGTTCCGTCTTCGGCGGCAGGAACACGCGCTCGCAGACGATATCGTCTTCGGCGTTGAAGAGCTTGTAGACCGTCTGGAAGCCGAGGTTGGACATCCCGACGAAGTAGGTGTTGGGAAAGGCCAGCGCAATGCGCAGCTTGCCGCCGTGCGGCTTGCGCACGTATCCCACTTCCTTCGACAGGAGTGCCAGGGCGCGCTCGCGCTGCTGCCAGTGCTTCATGAAACCTGGTGAGAACGGGATGACGGTACTACTGGCACTGCGCAGGCGGCGATCGCGCGTGCCGGGGGTCTACTTAGTGTACCAGAGACGGTTCAGGGTTGCTCCGGTGCTCAGGTGCATGGGTGCCGGTTCCGGGTTCACCGGTTCGAAGGTGCACAGGCGGCTTGGCATGCGAACCAAAGAACCGCCTGAGCACCCGGGAACCCGAACCGAGAACCAGCACCCGAGCACCGAGCACCGGAGCACCCGTGAACCTGCGTCAGCTCTGCCTGCGTAAGAACGCCGGCACGTCGAGCGGCGACGACAGGTCCATGCTGTCGGCGTTCTCGCCGCCGCCGAAGCTGCTGTCGAGTGACATGGCGCCCCCGCCACCGCCGGACGCCGCCAGCGGCAGCGACAGGTCGAGCGGCGCGCGTCGGCTGACGGTCAGCTGCGGCTGCGCCTGGCTCTGCACGGGCGCCGGCGCCCCGGCCGGGGCGGCCGTCTCTGCCTGGCGCGCGAGCTGGGCATAGCTGCTCAGGTCGGTCGGCGTCACCGTCGCCGCCGCCGGCACCGTCCGCGCCTTGCCCTGCTGCTCGAACCCGGTCGCGATGACCGTGATCTTCAGCTTGCCCTTCAGGTTCGGATCGACCACCGCGCCGAAGATGATGTTCGCGTCCTCGTGCGCCGCCTCCTGGATCACGCAGGACGCCTCGTTCACCTCCATCAGCGACATGTCCGGGCCGCCGGTGACGTTGATGATGACGCCGCGCGCGCCGTTGACCGAGCTGTCCTCGAGCAGCGGGCTGGCGATCGCCTTCTGGGCGGCGTGCATGGCTCGCTCGTCGCCGTCGGCGACGCCAGTGCCCATCATCGCCACGCCCATGCCCGACATGATCGTCTTGACGTCGGCGAAGTCGAGGTTGATCAGTCCGGGCACGAGGATCAGGTCCGAGATCCCCTGGATCGCCTGCCGCAGCACGTCGTCGGCCAGCGTAAAGGCGTCGGTGAGCGACGTCTTGCGGTCGATGATCGACAGCAGCCGTTCGTTGGGGATGGTGATGACGGTATCGACGCAGTCGCGCAGCTGCTCGAGGCCCGCTTCGGCCTGGATCATCCGCTTCTTGCCCTCGAAGCGGAACGGCTTGGTGACCACCGCGATGGTCAGCGCGCCCAGCTCGCTGGCCAGGCTGGCGATGACCGGGGCGGCACCGGTGCCGGTGCCGCCGCCGAGGCCGGTCGTGACGAAGATCATGTCGGAGCCCGACAACGCCTGGATGATGCCGTCGGTGTCTTCGAGGGCCGCCTGCCGGCCGATGCTCGGGTCGGCGCCGGCGCCCAGCCCCTTCGTCAGCTTGTGGCCGATCTGCAGCTTGACGCCCGCCTTGTTGTGGTCGAGCGCCTGCAGGTCGGTGTTGGCGACGATGAACTCGACGCCGCTGAGGCCGACCTCCACCATGCGGTTCACGGCATTGCTGCCGCCGCCGCCGACGCCCACCACCTTGATCTTCGCGCCGCGGCGCGCCTCGGGATCCAGCGTCAAGCGCAGTTTCTCGTCCTTCATATCAGCCCCTCGCATCAGAAGAATTCCTTGAAGATTCCGCGCAGACGGCCCGCCATGCGGCCGAAGGCGCCGGCTCCCACGCGCGCGGGTTCCGGCATCCGGTTGCGGTGCGCGTAGAGCACCAGCCCGACCGGCGTGCCGAAGGTCGGGCTGCCCACGTGGTCGGTCAGCCCGCCGATGCCGACGGGGTAGCCCCGGCGGATCGGCAGGTCGAAGATCTGTTCGGCGATTTCGGGCATCCCTTCGAGAATCGCGCCGCCGCCGGTCAGCACGATTCCCGAGTTGAGCGACTTCTCGTACCCCGCACGGCGAATCTCGTCCCACACCAGGTGAAAGATCTCCTCGGCCCGCGGCTGCAGGATCTCGGACAGGATGCGCCGCGCCATCAGCCGCGGCTTGCGCCCGCCCACGCTCGCCACCTCGATGGTCGCCTCTTCGTCGACCATCGACGACAGCGCGCAGCCGCTCTTGCGCTTCAGCTTTTCCGCATCGGGAATCGGCGTCCGCAGCCCGACGGCGATGTCGTTGGTGAAGTGATCGCCGCCGATGGCGACGACGCCGGTGTGCCAGAGGCTGCCGCGCTCGTAGATGGCGATGTCCGCGGTGCCGCCGCCGATGTCGACCAGCGCCACCCCCAGTTCCTTCTCGTCCGGCGTCAGCACCGCCTCCGACGCCGCCAGCTGCTCGATGACCGTGTCGGCCACCGTCACGCCGGCGCGGTTGACGCAGGCGATGATGTTCTGTGTCGACGACAGCGCGCCGGTGACGACGTGCACGTTGACCTCGAGCCGCGCGCCGGTCATGCCGACGGGGGCGCCGATGCCGTCCTGCTCGTCGACGACGAAGTCCTGCGGCAGGACGTGGAGGATCTCCCGCCCGGCCGGCAGCGCCACCGCCTTGGCCGCGTCGATCGCCCGCCGCACGTCGTCGCGCGTGATCTCGCGGTTCTTGCCGGCGACGGCAATGACGCCGCGGCTGTTGAACCCCTTGATGTGCGGCCCCGACAGCGCCAGGTGGACGGAGTCGATCTCGACGCCGGCCATCAGCTCCGCCTCTTCGATCGCCTTCTTGATCGATTCGACGGCAGCCTCGAGGTTGACGACGACGCCGCGCTTGATGCCGCGCGACTCGGCGACGCCGATGCCGACCACGTCGAGGCTCCCGTCGTCGAGGCTCTCGCCGACGACGCAGCACACGTTCGAGGTGCCGACGTCGAGGCCGACCACGTACCGTTCTCTTCGGGCCACTTAGTTCCCCTCCAGACGGGCCGGCTGAAGCCGGCCCGCGCGTCCTGATCCCTGGGGCCTGACGTAGACGCGCTCGTCGAAGCGGAGGTCCACGTAATCGATGTCCGGCACCTGCTCACGCAGCACCGGGGCGATGTCGAGATACGACTGCATGCGCTCGACGAACTGCTCCTCGCCGATGCGCACGTAGGCGGTGTCGCCCTTCAGCAGGACGACGGCGTCGTGGACGTCGCTGACGTCGATCTGCGACACCCGCCCGGCCAGGTCGGGCCGCGCCTGCAGCGCCGCCAGTACCCGCGCCGCCAGCGCCGCCCGCGAGGCGTCGATCAGCAGGCCGCCGGCGGTGTTGGCCGCCTCCAGCCCGTCGATGATCGGCAGGTCGAGCGAGGCGTAGTTCGGGCCGTACTCGTCGATCACGTTGCCGTCGCGGTCGACCAGGTAGAGCCGGTCGCCGATCCGCCCGATGGCGAGCGGTTCGCGCTCGACGATCTGCACGGCGACGCTGCCCGGGAGCATGCGCCGCACCGCGGCATCTTCGACCCAGGGCGAGGTCAGCAGCTTCCCGCGCCACTCCTCCAGGTCGACCGCCACCATGTGCTGCCCGTTGAGCCCTTCGAGCAGCGCCAGCACCTCGCCGCGCGACATCCGGCTGTTGCCCTCGACCGAGATCCGCGAGATCGTCAGCGCCTCCGCCGAGAGCGCCATGTCGATCGCCTTGTAGCCGCCGATCAGCAGCACCGCGACCAGCGCCACGGCGCGCGCGACCATCGGCACGGTGGGCCGCGGCAGCCACGAACGGCGCCTGGCCGGCGTGACGTGGGCGCGGCGGAACCGCTTGTCCGCCGGTGCCTGGACCGCCATCAGTGTCCGCCCCCTTCGAGCGCCGCCATCAGGCGGCGCGGCAGCGTCCCGATCGAACCGGCCCCCAGCGTGATCACGGCGTCGCCGGGACGCGCCGTCGCCAGTACCGCCGCCAGCGTGTCATCGAGCGTCGGCGCGACCTGGACCGGCCGCCCGGAACCGCTGCGGATCGCCTCCGCCAGCGCCTCCACCGTGACCCCCGGAATCGGGTCTTCGCTGGCGGCGTAGATGTCGCTCAGCACGATCAGATCGGCCTCGCGCAGCGACGGCCCGAAGTCGGCCATCAGCTGCTGCGTCCGCGAATAGCGGTGCGGCTGGAAGGCGACAATCAGCCGGCGGCCGAGAGACACGCGCGCCGCCGCAAGCACCGCCGCAATTTCCGTCGGGTGATGGCCGTAGTCGTCGACGACCAGCACACCGCCGGCTTCCCCATGCCGCTGGAACCGCCGCTCGGCGCCGTGAAAGTCCGCCAGCGCCGCCGCCGTGCGATCGAAACCGACGCCGAGCTCATCGGCCACGGCCACGGCCGCCAGCGCGTTCTGCAGGTTGTGCCGCCCCGGGACGGTCAGCTGCAGCGTGCCGAGCCGCTCCCCGCGCCGCGTCACCGTGCAGCGTGACCCGAATGTGCCGAGCTCGACGCCTTCGCCGCGCACCTGGGCGCCGGCGCCGAAGCCATAGGTAATCACCCGGCGTGTCAGCTGCGGCAGCACGGGCGCCAGCTGCGGATCGTCGGCGCACGCCACCACGGCGCCGTAGAACGGCACCTTGTTGGCGAAGTCGGCGAACGCCTGTTGCAGCTCGGCGAAGCTTCCGTAGTTCTCCATGTGCTCGCGATCGATGTTCGTAATCACCGCTATCGACGGCCACAGCATCAGGAACGAGCGGTCGCTCTCGTCCGCTTCCGCGACCATCAGCTCACCGCGTCCGAGGCGGGCGTTGCTGCCGAAGGCGCTCAGCCGCCCGCCGATCACCGCCGTCGGATCGAGTCCAGCCCGCTCCAGCACCACGGCCACCATCGAGGTCGTCGTCGTCTTGCCGTGCGACCCGGCGACCGCCACCGCGAAGCGCAGCCGCATCAGCTGCGCCAGCATCTCCGCCCGCGGAATCACCGGAATGCCGCGGGCATGCGCCTCCACGACCTCCGGGTTCGTCGTCCGCACCGCCGACGAGCAGACGACTACGTCGGCATCCCCGACGTGGGCGGCGGCGTGCCCTTCATGGACCCGTACGCCGAACGACGATTCGAGCCGCGCCGTCACCTCGGATCGCTTCGCGTCGGAACCACTGACGACGTAGCCAAGGTTCGCGAGCAGCTCGGCGATGCCGCTCATGCCGATGCCGCCGATGCCGACGAAGTGGATCCGCCGTGTCTTACCGAGCAATCGCGATCACTTTCTCGACGATCGCCCGTGCCGCGTCCGGCCGCGCCAGTGCGCGCGCCGCCTCGCCCATCCGCCGCCGGCCCTCGACGTCTGCCGCCATCGACGTGATGGCGGCGGCGAGCGCATCTCCGGTCACGTTCCGCTGCTCCAGCATCCTGGCCGCGCCGCGCGTCACCATCGCCTCCGCGTTCCTGCGCTGGTGGTCGTCGGTGGCGGTCGGCAGCGGCACCAGGATCGACGGCCGCCCTGCCGCCATCAGCTCGGCCACCGTCGTGGCGCCCGCTCGTGCCACGACCAGGTCGGCGCTCTTCATCTCCCGGTCCATGGCGTACAGGAACGGCTCGACGCGTGCCTCGAGGCCGGCGTTCCGGTATCCGTCGCGGACCATTTCCAGATCGCGCTCCCCTGTCTGGTGCGTGATCGCCAGTCGTGGTGTGGCGGCTGCCAGCCGCGGCGCTGCCTCCACCATGGCCACGTTGATCGCGTGCGCGCCCTGAGAGCCGCCAAAGACTAGGACCCGAGCCCCGCCGGAACTGAAGTCCCGGCGCTCCGTACGGTCATGCTGCCCATGCTCGCCCTCCTGCTCGAAGAACTCAGCCCGAACCGGATTGCCCGACACGAACGCGCGCCCGGCGAAGTGCGCCAGGCTCTCCGGGTAGGTCACCGCCGCGGCGTCGACGACGCGCGCCAGCAGCCGGTTGGTCAACCCAGGGGCCGCGTTCTGCTCCATCAACAGCGTCGGAATGCCGCGCAGCGCCGCCAGCAGCACCACCGGCCCCGAGCTGTAGCCGCCGACGCCGATCACCACGTTCGGCCGGCGGCGCGACAGTACCCGCCACGCATCGAGGGCGCTCACCGGCACCAGGCCGACGCCGCGCGCCAGCGCCGGCAGCGACTTCCCCTTCAGCCCGGCGCTGCGGATGACATCCAGCTCGAAGCGCTCGCGCGGGATCACCCGCGATTCGATCCCGGCCGCCGTCCCGACGAACGTCACGTGCGCGTCGCCCCGCCGCGCCAGCAGCTCGCGCGCCACGGCGATTCCCGGGTACAGGTGCCCGCCCGTCCCGCCGCCCGTAATCAACACGCGCAGGCTCACGCATCCGTACTTTCGTGTTGCGAGATGTTCAACAGCACGCCGATCGCCAGCATGTTGATCAGCAGCGACGAGCCGCCGGAGCTGACGAGCGGCAGCGGGATTCCCTTGGTCGGCGTCAGCCCGAGCACCATGCTCATGTTGATGAACGCCTGCACCGCCACCATCGTCGTGAAGCCGAGCGCGACGAACGACCCGAACGTGTCCTCGGCGCGCATCGAGATGCGGAGCCCGCGCCAGGCAATCACGCAGAAGCTGAGCAGGATGGCCGTGGTGCCGAGCAGCCCGAGTTCCTCGCCGATCACCGCGAAGATGAAGTCGGTGTGCGGTTCCGGCAGGTAGAACAGCTTCTGCACGCCGCCCATCAGGCCGCGGCCGAGGATGCCGCCGGTGCCGACCGCGATCTCCGACTGGATGATCTGGAAGCCGGCGCCAAGCGGATCGGCCCACGGGTCAAGGAAGGCCAGCAACCGGCGCCGTCGGTACGGCGCCGCCACCAGCACGACTGCCAGCGCCGGCAGCGCCACGAGCGCCGTCCCGACGAGGTACTTCCAGGAGAGACCCGCGGCAAAGATCAGCGACGCCACCACCAGCAGCAGCGCGATCGACGTGCCAAAGTCGGGCTGCAGCATGATGAGCACGGTCATCGCGCCGACGACAATGCCGATCGGCAGCAGCGAGTAGCGCAGGTCGTCGATGCGGTGCATGCGACGCTCGAGCACCAGCGCCGTGAAGAAGACCGCGGCGACCTTCGCCAGCTCGGACGGCTGGATGCCCAGGCCGCCGAAGCCGAACCAGCGCCGCGTGCCGTTGATCGGCGACGAGAACAGCACGGCCACGAGCATCAGCCCGACCGCGGCCAGCAGCCCCCAGATGAACGTGTCGTTGCGGTAGAAGCGGTAGTCGACCTTCATCGCCACCGCCATGACGGCGAGGCCGAGCACGCTCCAGAGCGACTGCCGGGTCAGGAACAGGTAGGGCGCCTCGAAGCGCTCCATCGCCAGTACGGCCGAGGCGCTCCAGACCATGACGATGCTCGCGCACACGAGCAGCAGCGTGGCCGTGAATAACACCTTGTCCGACTTGAGCTTACGAGCCATCTAAAGTTCCACCTGCTCAGACCGAAACATTGCTAGGATCCGCAAACGGTCAGCAGTCGCCAGCCGGCCCGTGGAATGGGACACCCACCTCACAGACCGGGGTAGTCTGTGTTCCCAGCGGTAGGCTCCCACCCGCGCCGAGCCGACTGACGACTGCTCACCGTTTTTCAGATCCACCGTTCAGCCGCATCACCTCGTCTTTGAACGCCCGTCCGCGTTCCGCGTAGTCCCTGAACCAGTCGAAGCTGGAACACGCCGGCGCCAGCAGCACCACGCCGTCCGGCCGGGCCGCCTCGAACGCCCGCTCGACCGCATCGCGCATCGACTGCGCCAGCATCACCGGCACCTCGCCCGAGAGCGCCTCGCGCACGCGCGGCGCCGCCTCGCCGATCGCCACGACGCGGCCGCCGTGGGCGACGATCGGCGCCGCGAGGTCGCCGAAGTCGCCACCCTTGTAGCGCCCGCCGACGATGGCCACGACGCGCCGTTCGAAGCTTTCAATCGATCGCTGTGCCGCCTCGACGTTGGTCGCCTTCGAGTCGTTGACGAACAGCACCCCGTCGATCTCGGCCACCGGCTCCATCACGTGCTCCAGCCCGTGGAAGCCGCGCAGCGCCGCCACCATGTGCTGCGGCTGCGCGCCGGCGACGTAGCTGATCGCCGCCGCGGCGAGCACGTTGTTCAACATGTGCCGCCCCGGCAGCTCGATGGCGTCGAGCGGGATCAGCCGCTCGACGTCCGTGCCGGTGCGCCGCACGATCCATTCGTCCTCGGCGACGAAGCCGTCGGTCACGGTCCCTTCGAGCGAGAAGCGCACGCGCCTGGCTGGCGTCGCCGCCCCCTGCTTCACCACCACCGGGTCGTCCGCGTTCAGCACCGCCCAGTCGGCCTCCGTCTGGTTGAGGAAGATCCGCGCCTTCGCCGCCGCGTAGGCGTCGACCGTCGGATGCCGATCCAGGTGGTCGTCGGCGAAGTTGAGCCACGCCGCGATCCACGGGTGGAACGTCGTCGTCGTTTCCAGCTGGAAGCTGCTCACCTCGACGACGTGAATCGTGTCGGGCGTCGACTCCTCCACCTGGGCGCTCAGCGGGACGCCGATGTTGCCGCCGATGACCGCGCGCCGGCCGGCGGCCGTCAGCACGCGCCCGACCAGCGTGGTCGTGGTCGACTTCCCCTTGGTGCCGGTGATCGCGACGATCGGCCCCTGCACCCAGCGTGACGCGAGCTCGAGCTCGCCGATGCACTCGACGTCGTTGCTGCGGGCGCCGTCGAACACCGGCTGCTCGAGCGGCACGCCCGGGCTGACGACGATCAGGTCCGCCTCGGCCAGCGTCGCCGCCTGGTGGCCGCCGAGCTCCAGCGCCACGCCGGCGGCGCGCAGCCGATCGGCGTCCTCGAAGGCGTCCCGCGTCTCGGTCAGCGTCACGCGAGCCCCCCGCCGCGCCAGCAGTTCCGCCGCCGCAATCCCGCTTCGCGCCGCGCCCACCACCACGACCCTGCGACCGGCGACCGTGAACTCCTCTGCTGCCACCGCATCACCGCAGTTTCAGCGTCGTCAGGCTGAACAGCGCAAAGACGATCGCCACGATGAGGAAACGGGTGATGACCTTGGGCTCGCTCCATCCGATCAATTCGAAGTGATGGTGGAGCGGCGACATGCGGAACACCCGCTTGCCGGTCAGCTTGAAGGAGGACACCTGGATGATCACGGACAGCGCTTCGAGCACGAAGACGCCGCCGACGATGATCAGCAGCAGTTCCTGCTTGATGAGAATGGCGACGGTGCCGAGCGCGCCCCCCAGCGCGAGCGAGCCGACGTCGCCCATGAAGATCTCGGCGGGGTACGAGTTGTACCAGAGGAAGCCGAGGCTGGCGCCGACCAGCGCGCCGCAGAAGATCGTCAGCTCGCCGGCGGGCGGGAAGCGCACGATCAGCAGGTACTGCGCCAGCACGGCATGGCCGGTGACGTAGGCGAGCGCGGTGAAGGCAGCTGCCGCCACCGCGAACGTGCTGATCGCCAGCCCGTCGAGTCCGTCGGTGAGGTTCACCGCGTTGGTCGCGCTCACCAGCACGAACACGGCGAACGGCACGTAGAAGATGCCGAGGTCCGGGATGAGGTTCTTGAAGAACGGGAAGATCAGCCGCGTGTTGTACAGGTTCTCGCTGGCAAGCGCCATCAGCGCGAGCCCGACGCCCAGCCCGATGACGATCTGCCCGCCCATCTTGTAGCGCGGCAGCAGCCCGTGGTGCGAGCGGCGCGTGATCTTCAGGTAGTCGTCGGCAAACCCGACCGCGCCGAAGCCGGCCGTGGCGAGCACCGCAATCCAGATGTACGGGTTGGTCAGGTCGGCCCAGAGCAGCGTCGGCGTGAGCGCGGCCGCAAGAATCAGCAGTCCGCCCATCGTCGGCGTCCCGGCCTTGGCCCGATGCGACTGCGGTCCTTCCTGCCGGATAACCTGCCCGATCTGGAAGTCGCGCAGTTTGCGAATGAGCCACGGGCCGAGGGCCAGGCTGATCGCCAGCGCCGTCAGGCTGGCGGCCGCCGTGCGGAACGTGATGTAGCGCGTCACGTTGAGCACGGGGATGAGGTCGTTCAGCGGGAAGAGCAGGTGGTAGAGCATCAGGCGTGCTCTCCCGCAATGCGATCCGCGATGGTGTCGGTGCGCGACCCGCGCGATCCCTTGACGAGGACGAGGTCACCGGGCCGCAGCGCCGCGGCCACGGCCGGGGCGGCCGCCTCGCTCGAATCGAAGTGGCTGACGGCATCCGCGGAAAGCCCCGCGTCCACCGCCGCCCGCGCCAGCGCGCGCGCCGGCGCGCCGCCGACGGCAAACAGCAGGCCGGCGCCGGATGCGGCCGCGGCGCGGCCGCACTCCTCGTGCAGCCGCACGGCATGGTCGCCAAGCTCGAGCATCTCGCCGAGCACCACGACTTTCCGTGCCGCCGAGGCATCCCGGGCGACGACGTCGAGCGCGCGACGCAGCGCCGACGGGCTCGAGTTGTACGAGTCGTCGATCAGCGTGATCCCGCCCGACAGCCGGCGCACCGCGCCTCGCCGATCGGCCGGCGTGAGGCGGCCAACCCTCGCGGCGATCTCGTCGAGTTCGACGCCGGAGTCCAGGGCGACGGCCGACGCCGCCAGCACGTTCGACAGGTTGCCGCGTCCGAGCAGCGGCGTCTGGATTGGACGGCTTCCCGTCGCGGTCACGAGCCGCGCCCGGGTCCCGTCCACACCGAGGTCTTCCACCGCCTCGGCGCGGACGTCGGCGCGCTCGCTCAACCCGAACGAGAGCTTCCGGCCGATGAATGCGCCAACCCGTGCCGTGACACGCGGGTCGTCGGCGTTGTAGACCAGCAGGTCGCCGCGGCCGGCGCCTTCGAGGATCTCGGCCTTGGCGTCGGCAATCGCGTCGGGGGAGGCGAAGAAGCCAAGGTGGGCGTCGCCGACGTTGGTCCAGACACGAACATCGGGTTCGGCGATCGCCACGAGCGTGCGGATCTCTCCCGGATGGTTCATGCCCAGTTCCATCACCGCGACATCGGGGCGCTCGCGCAGCTGCAGCAGCGAGAGCGGCAGCCCGATGTGGTTGTTCAGGTTCCCCTTGTTCTTCACCACGCGGAAGGTCGCCGACAGCAGCTCCGCGATGGCCTCCTTGGTCGTCGTCTTGCCGGCGCTGCCGGTGATGGCAATGACCTTCGTCCCGGCCTCCCGGCGCACGGCGTGCGCCAGGTCCTGCAGCGCCTTGAGCGTGTCGCCGACCTCGATGACCCCGTAGGGCGCCCCCTGCAATCCGTCGGGCACCCCTTTACGGGGTGCCGCGCGGCGCCCCGTAAAGGGGCGCCCCACGATCACGCCGCTCGCGCCGCGGGCCAGCACGTCGTCGACGAATGCGTGCGCGTCGAACCGCTCGCCGCGCAGCGCGACGAAGAAGTCGCCCGGCTGCAGCGTCCGCGAATCGGTCGTCACCGGGCCGATCACGGCGTCCGGGTCGCCCGACGCCAGCCGCCCGCCAACGGCGCGCGCCACCCACCCGAGCGTCAGCGTGAGCGCGCTCACCGGACGCGCGACCTCACGCGCCTGGCGTCCAACGCGTCGCGCGCGACCGTGACGTCGTCGAAGGGATGGACCTCCCCGGCGACCTCCTGGTACTTCTCGTGCCCCTTGCCGGCAATCAGCACCACGTCGCCCGCGGCGGCCTGGTCGATCGCAAAGTGAATCGCCTCGCGCCGATCGGCAATCGCGTGCACGACGGCGTTCCGCGTCCGCACCTCCGGCTCCGCCCCGCGCCGCACTTCCTCGATGATGCGGAGCGGGTCCTCTCCCCGCGGGTTGTCCGAGGTGATGACCACCGCGTCGCTCATGCGCGCGGCCACCATCCCCATCAGCGGCCGCTTGGTGCGGTCCCGATCGCCGCCGGCGCCGAACACGGTCGCCAGCCCGCGTGAGGCGAGCGGGCGGGCGGTCTCGAGCAGGTTGCGCAGCGCATCGTCGGTGTGGGCGTAGTCGACCACGACCACGACATCGTCTTCGGGACCCGACACGACCTCGAACCGCCCGGGCACGCCCGGCAGCAGCGCCAGGCCGCGTTCGATGGCGTCGAGCGGCACGCCGAGCGCGGCGGCGGTGCCCACCGCGGCGAGGATGTTGTAGACGTTTGGCTTGCCGACCAGCCGCGAGCGGACGTGCACGGCGCCCTGCGGCGTCCGCACGTCGAACTCGAGGCCGCTCATCGAGTACGACAGCGGACCCGGCGACACGTCGGCCGGCTTGTTGATGCCGTAGGTCATCGGCCGCCCGGCAGTCTCGATCAGCGCCGCCGCGCGCGGATCGTCGGCGTTGATGAGCGCGGGGGCATCCGCCGGCAGCAGCTCGAAGAGCCGCCGCTTGGCCGCGAAGTAGTCCTCCATGCCGTCATGGAAGTCGAGGTGATCGCGCGTCAGGTTGGTGAACACCCCGGCGGCGAAGCGAATGCCGTCGGCGCGCCGCAGCGCCAGCGCGTGCGACGAGACCTCCATCACGCAGGCACGGCAGCCGGCATCGACCATCTGCCGCATCAGCCCCTGCAGCTCGGGCGCTTCCGGCGTGGTGCGCGTCGCCGTGAGCTCGCGGTCGCCAATGCGGTAGGCCACAGTGCCCATCAGCCCGCTCTTCATGCCGGCGGCGTCGAAGATGGCGGTGATCAGGTACGCGGTCGTGGTCTTGCCGTTGGTGCCGGTGACGCCGACCACCGACAGCTGCCGGCTGGGGTGGCCGGAGAACTCCGCCGACAGCAGCGCGAGCGCCAACCGCGCGTCGGTGACCGTGACCCAGTCGCGCGGCACGGCGCCATCGGCGCGGCGCTCCACGATCACGGCTGCCGCCCCCGCGGCGATCGCCGCCGGCGCGAAGTCGGCGCCGTCGGCCTTCAGCCCGCGCAGCGCGACGTAGACGAACCCGGGGCCGACACGGCGCGAATCGTGGGTGACGCCGGTGCACTCGGTGTCCAGCCCGCGGGCGTCGGCGGGCATGTCCATGTGCTGATCGGGCGGCAATGCCTGCGCAAACGCCTGCAGCAGCTGGCGGACCGTCATGGCGCCCTTTTCAGCCAGAGCGCGGCGGCGCCGCCCCGTTCGAGCGGGGTGCCGGGGGCCGGCCGCTGCGCGGTGACAATACCGTCGCCGTGCAGCTGCGTGGTGAGCCCGAGTTGGCCGAGCGCGCGCAGCGCGTCCCGCGCGCTGAGGCCGGTCAGATCCGGGACGAGCGCGTCGTGGCCGGCCGTCGCGCCGGGCAGCGGCACGATCGTCTTGTCGGACGCCAGCGCGAGCGCCGGCTCATCGGCCGCTTCCTGCTCGCGGCGCGCCACCAGGATCGGCGGCGGCGCGTTGATGCTCGGCGCAATGCCGTACTGCCGCAGCGCCGCCTCGGCGATCCGCTGGAAGATCGGCGCCGCCACCGTGCCGCCGTAGGGCGGCACCTTGCGCGGCGTGTCGACGACGACGACGATGGTGAACTTCGGCTGGCGTGACGGGACAAAGCCGACGAACGACACGTTGTAGTCGGTGTTCGAGTAGCGGCCGTTGACCACCTTCTGCGCCGTGCCGGTCTTGCCGGCGATGGTGAATCCCTCGACCTGCGACCGGCGGCCGGTGCCCTCGGTCACGACGCCTTCCATGATCTCGGTCAGCGCCGCCGACACCTCGCGGCCGATCGGCTGTCCCAGCACCTTGTGCGGCACCGGCGTCCGCTCACCGTCACGAATCACGGCGCGCACGGCGCGCGGCTCGTAGAGCACGCCGCCGTTGGCCACGGCGCTCATCGCCGCCGCCATCTGCAGCGGGGTGACGCCCACCTGGTAGCCCATCGAGACCGACGCCAGCGCGCTGTCGGTCAGCTTCGCGGCGGGCCAGACAATGCCGGGGCTCTCGCCGCGGAAGTCGGGCGAGAGCGGGCGGCCGAAGCCGAAGGCGCGCACGTAGTCGCTCATCTTGTCGGCGCCGACGCGGAGCCCGATCTTGATCGCGCCGACGTTGCTCGACTTGACGATGACGCCGCGGAAGTCGAGCAGCCCGTAGTTGTGCCCGTTGTCCTCGTCGATGACGCGCGCGCCGAAGCGAATCCGCCCGGGCGACGTCTCGATCGGCGTCTCGGGCGTGATCAGCTTCTCCTGCAGCGCCGCGCCGGCGGTGACGATCTTGAAGGTCGATCCCGGCTCGTAGAGGTCCTGGATGGCGCGGTTGCGCCGCCGATCAGGCTTGAACTCCCCGTAGGCGTTCGGGTTGAACATCGGGTAGTTCGCCATCGCGAGGATCTCGCCGGTCGCCGGGTCCATGACGACCGCCGATCCGCCGACGCCGCCCGCCCATTCCACGCCCGCCTTCAGCTCGCGTTCGGCGATGTACTGGAGGTAATGGTCGATGGTCAGCTCGAGCGAGGCGCCCGCCGTGGGCGGCTTCTCGACGCGGCTGAACGCGTGCCGCCGCGCGTCGGTCTGGATCAGCACCGTCCCGGCGCGCCCCTTGATCAACTTGTCGTAGGTCGCCTCGATGCCGCCAAGTCCCGCGTTGTCGAGGCCGACGTAACCCAGCAGGTGGGCCGCCAGCTCCTTGTTGGGATAGAAGCGGCGGCTCTCCTTCATGAAGCCGACGCCCTCGAGATCGAGTTCGGCGACGCGGCGCGCCTGCTCCGGCGTCGCCTGCCGGCGCACGTAGACGAAGGCGCGGCCGCGACGGATGCGGTCGGCCAGCGCGGCGCGCTCGTTGCGGCTGCAGTCCTTCAACGCGCCGCACAGCGCCGCCGCGGCGGCGTCCGGGTCGTCGATCTCGGTCGGCACCGCGTAGATGGAGTCGGCGTCCACGCTGTAGGCGAGCACGCGGCCGTCGCGGTCGGTGATCTCGCCGCGCTTGGCGGCCGCTTCGACCGTCCGGCTCTGCTGGCGATCGGCGCGGGCAGCGAGCTCGTCGTGCCGGTAGACCTGGAGGTAGACGAGGCGCGCCTCGATGCCGATCGACCACAGCAGGAACGCCGCGGCGGCGACCGCGAGTCGGCGCCTTACGGTGCGGCGCCAGTCGATGGTGGGCGTCTCAGCCACTCGGACTCCGAATACGGCCTACCGTTGCGCGACGACCGACCTGGGCGGCGGCGGCGGGGAGACGACGCGCTCGATGACCGTGGCCTCGCCCGCGCCCGGGGCGACCATCCGCAGCCGCCCGGTGGCCAGCCGCTCGATGCGCGCCGGCGCCTTCAACGTCTCGATCTCGAGCCGCAGGTGGCGGTTGATCTCTTCCTGCGTCGCCCGTTCCTGCTGCATCTGCTCCAGCCGGTAGCCGTAACGCAGCAGCTCGAAGTGCTGCCAGGCGGAGAACAGCAGCACGCCGACGAGGAACACGCCGAGCGCGACCGAACGCCACATCTCGCGGTGACGCTCTTCGTCCACCTCGCGGACGATCGGGTTGTTCCGCACGTCCTTCTTGATGGCGTATTCGAAGGTGTCTGTGCTCATGCGTCCCCTGCCTTCCGCTCCGCGGCGCGCAGCTTGGCGCTGCGCGCCCGCGGGTTCCGCTCAATCTCCGCCTCGCCCGGCACGACCGGCCGCTTCGTGCGCACCGTCAGGCCGATCCCGCCCGTCGCCTGCAGCCCGCGCAGGGTGTGCTTCACGATCCGATCCTCGAGCGAGTGGAACGTAATGACGACCAGCCGCCCGCCGGGCGCCAGGCGGCGCGCCGCCTCCTGCAGGAAGGCGTCCAGCCCGTCAAGCTCCCGGTTCACCCAGATGCGGATCGCCTGGAACGTCCGCGTCGCCGGATCGATGCGCGAATACCCCTTGCGTGGAATCGCCCGCCGCACCACGTCGGCAAGCTGTCCCGTCGTCTCGAGCGCGCCGCGCGCCGCCACCAGGGCGCGCGCGATCCGCCGCGCGTGACGCTCCTCCCCGAACTGGTAGATCACGTCGGCGAGCGTCTGCTCGTCGGCGCCGCGGATCAGCTCGGCGGCCGTGGGACCGGCCGTCGTATCCATCCGCATGTCCAGCGGCTCGTCGCGGCGGAAGCTGAAGCCCCTCGCCTCGTCGAGCTGCATCGACGACACCCCGAGATCGGCCAGGATGCCGTCGACCGTTGCCAGCCCCCGCGCCTCCAGGACCTCGCCGAGGCTGCGGTAGTCGCTGTGCACCAGCTCCACGCGATTCCCGTATGTCGCCAGCGCTGCGCCGGATCGCGCCAGCGCCTCGGGATCGCGATCGAGCCCGATTACCTTCGTCGCGCCGGCGTCGAGCAGCGCGCGCGTGTGGCCGCCGAGGCCGACCGTGCAGTCGACGAAGAGCCCGCCGCGCGATGGCTCGAGGTGCTCGAGCACTTCCGCGACCATGACCGGCTCGTGCGCCACATCAGATTCCGTGCTCGGCCAGCTTCAACCCGTCGTCGTCGGTCCAGGGGTCCTGATCGAGTCGCTTCTGGAACTGCTCCTCGTTCCAGACCTCGAGGTACTCGATGCGCCCGAACACGCGGACGTCGCCGACGATGGCGGCGCGCTCGCGGAGGTGCGCCGGGATCACGACACGCCCCTGACCGTCGAGCTCCCCCGCCTGCCCGAAGTAGTTGACGCGGTCGAGGAACTTGAGGCGCGCGGGATGATTTGCAGGCATGGCGGTGAGCTTCCGCTCGACCTCGAGCCACACCGGCATCGGGTAGATGCGGACGGAGTCCCCCGTCACGCTGGTGACGAAGACGTCCGGCCCATGCTGGTCCTGCATGACCCCGCGAAACACCGTCGGCACCTTCAGGCGACCCTTGTCATCGATTCGGGTCGTCGAGCTACCTCTGAGGCCCCTTTGTTCCACTTACCCCCACAAAAATCCACTCGGATAGTAAGCGTGCCCCTGAGTCTTGTCAACGCCAACCCACTGTGACAGCGTGAGTTACGCTTAACTTTCGCCAGTTTTTCGACGGGCGGCGAATGCTAGGCTGATGAATTCATGCTTCGTGCGGCCCTCATCGGCGTCCCCGGCGCCGGTAAGACGACCCTCTTTCAGCTGATGACCAGCGCGAAGGATGCGCCCCGCGGCAAGGGTGACGTCACCATCGGCATCTCCCGCGTCCCCGACGCGCGCCTCGACGTCCTGAGCGGGATGTTCACGCCGCGCAAGACCACGTTCGCCACGGTTGAATTCACCGATCTGATCGCGCCGGCGCGCAGCGGCGCGCAGGGCCTGGTCGATGTGGCCGCGTACAAGAACGCCGACGCGCTCGTCCACGTCGTCCGCGCATTCCGCGACGAGGCGGTGCCGCATCCCGCCGGCCCGATCGATCCCGCGCGCGACGCGCAGGCGATGGAAGACGAGCTGCTCCTCGCGGATCTCGGCGTTGCCGAGCGCCGCGCGGAGCGGATCGAGAAGGACCTGAAGAAGGGCAGGTCGCCGGAGCTCGAACGCGAGCGCGATCTCGTTCATCGGCTGCGCGTGGCGCTCGAGGAAGGCCAGCCGCTGCGCTCGCTCGACCTGGGCCCCGACGACAGGAAACTCCTGCGCGGGTTCCAGTTCCTCTCGGCGAAGCCGCTCCTGCTGGTCATCAATCTCGACGAGGCGGACGTGCCGGCCGTTGGCGCCGACGTCGCCAGGGCCGCCGCGCAGAGCGGGCTCACCGGGTTCCTGGCCCGCGCCTCGACGAAGGCGGTCGCCCTCTGCGCGAAGATCGAGCTCGAGATCGCGCAGCTCGACGCAGCCGATGCGAAGGCGTTCCTCGGCGACCTCGGTCTCGAGGAATCGGGGCTCGATCGCGTGATCCGCACGACCTACGATCTGCTCGGCTACATGTCGTTCTTCACCGTCGGCGAGGATGAGTGTCGCGCCTGGTCGATTGCGCGCGGCACGCCGGCGCAGCTCGCCGCCGGCGAGATCCACAGCGACATCCAGCGCGGCTTCATCCGCGCCGAAGTGGTTGCCTACGACGCGCTGACGTCGCGCGGCTCGATGGCCGCCTGCCGCGACCACGGCGAGGTGCGGCTCGAAGGCAAGGAATACGTCGTCCGCGACGGGGACATCATCAACTTCCGACACGCCACGTGAGCGCGCTCAGAGTCCTCGTGCTCGAGGCGCAGACGCCGTTCGTCCACGGCGGCGCCGAAATCCTCGTGCGACAGCTTGCCGCGGCGCTGCGCGACCACGGCCACGAGGCCGACATCGTCTCGCTGCCGTTCCGCAGCCTGCCGCACGCCGCGCTCCTGTCGCACGCCGCGGCGTGGCGCCTTGTCGACGTCACCCGCGCGCTCGACCGCGACGTCGACCGCGTCATCGCCACCAAGTTCCCGACCTACTTCGCGAGCCATCCGCACAAGGTCGCGTGGCTCGTGCACCAGCATCGCGCCGCCTATGAGCTCTGCGGCACGCCGTACAGCGACTTCGCGCACACCGCCGAAGATGTCGGCATTCGCAAGCGGCTGATCGAGCTCGACACCGAGATGCTGCGCGAGTGCCGCGGGCTGTTCAGCATCGCCCGCACGGTGTCGGCGCGCGTGGAGAAGTACAATGGGCTGGCTGCCACGCCGCTCCACCATCCACCGAAGCTGGCGCCGCGCCTGCGTTCCGGGCCGTACGGCGACTACATCCTCGCGGTGACGCGGCTCGAGCCGATCAAGCGGGTCGCGCTTGCGGTCGAGGCCTTTCAGCGTGTCGACGCGCCGATGCGCCTGATCGTCGCCGGCGACGGCAGCGCTCGCGCCGATCTCGAGCAGCAGATCGAGCAGCTCGGACTGCGCGGCCGCGTCGTGCTCCAGGGCCGGGTCAGCGACGAGGAGCTGATCGACCTGTACGCCGGCGCGCGCGGCATCCTGTTCGCGCCGTACGACGAGGACTATGGCTACGTCACGCTGGAAGCCTTCCTGGCGCGCAAGCCGGTGATCACGGCCACCGACTCGGGCGGGACGCTCGAGTTCGTCACCGACGGCGTCAACGGCTGCGTCGTCGAGCCGGCGGCGGACGCCCTGGCCGGCGCCATCAACCGCCTGGCCGCTGACGCGCGACTGGCCGGCAGCCTCGGCGATGCCGGTTACGAACGCGCGCGGCAGGTGACGTGGACCGGCGTCGTGGAGCAGCTGCTTGGCTGAACCCTCGTCGGTGTCGGTCGTCATTCCGGCGATGAACGAAGCCGAGGCGATTGCCGCCGTCGTCTCCGGCCTCCTGGCCGCGGCGCCATGGCGGGAGATCATCGTTGTCGACGACGGCTCGAGCGACGCGACCGGCGCGGCCGCGGCCGCCGCCGGCGCTCGGGTCATCCGCCATCCCTACAACAAGGGCAACGGCGCCGCCGTCAAGACCGGCATCCGCGCGGCGGCCGGCGACTACGTGCTGATCGTCGATGCCGACGGCCAGCATGCGCCCGCCGATGCCGCCGCGCTGACGGCCCCGCTCGGTGACTACGACCTGGTCGTCGGCGCGCGCGCCGCCGCGACGCAGGCGACCGCCGGCCGGCGGGCCGGCAACGCCCTCCTCAACGCGCTGGCCGGCTACATGACCGGGCGCCCGGTGCCCGACTTGACCTCGGGGTTTCGCGCCGCGCGCCGCGAGTGCCTGCGCGAGTTCCTCCACCTGCTGCCGAACGGCTTCTCGACGCCGACGACGACGACGCTGGCGTTCATCAAGGCCGGCTACAACGTCACCTTCGTGCCGATCGCCGCCCGGCCGCGATCGGGCGTTTCCAAGATTCGCTTCGCGCGCGACGGGGCGAAGTTCCTGCTGATCCTCCTGAAGGTGATCACGCTGTTCAGCCCGCTTCGCATCTTCGCGCCGGTCGCCGGCGGCGCGTTCGCCCTCGGCGTGCTCTATGGCCTGGTCAACATCGCCATCGACGGGCGGCTGCCGAACGGATCGGTCCTGCTGATCCTGTTCGGCGTGATCGTGCTGCTCGTCGGGCTCGTCTCGGAGCAGATCGCCTCGCTCCGCTTCGAGGGGCCGAAGGGACGCTGACGTGCGCGCACTCGTCGTCATTCCGACCTACAACGAGCGCGAGAACCTGCCGCGTGTCGTCTCCGGGCTGCTGCAGCACGAAGGGGTCGGCGTGCTGGTCGTTGACGACGGCTCGCCGGACGGCACCGGGCAGGTTGCCGACGGCCTCGCGGCAGCGAGCAGCGGCCGCGTGGAGGTGCTGCACCGGACGGCGCTGCGCGGGCTCGGCCGCTCCTACGTGGACGGCCTCACGCGGGCGCTCGCGTCCGATGCCGAGTTCATCTGCCAGATGGATGCGGACCTGTCGCACGATCCGAAGGACATCCCGCGCCTCGTCGCCGGCGCCGGCAGCGCCGACATGGCGATCGGGTCGCGTTACGTGCCCGGCGGCCGCATCGAGAACTGGCCGGTCCGGCGCAAGATCCTCAGCCGCGGCGCCAACGCCTACATCCGCGCCATTACCGGCGTCCGGACCCACGACAACACCAGCGGCTTCCGCTGCTGGCGGCGGGAGGCCCTGCGGCGGATGCCGCTCGATCGCATCGTGTCCGACGGCTACGCCTTCCTCGTGGAGCTGACCTGGGAGGCGCACCGCGCCGGCTTCCGGATTGCCGAAGTGCCGATCACCTTCGTCGAGCGCCGCGCCGGGGCCTCGAAGCTGTCAGGGGGCGTCCTGCTCGAATCTGCACTGCTGCCGTGGCGTCTCGCGCTGCGCGCGAAAAGGCGTTAAGGTTGTAGCCCGTGCCGGGGCTCAGCATCTTCTTTCCCGCGTACAACGACGCCGGGACCATTGGCAGCCTGGTCGTCCAGGCCGTGCAGGTGGCGTCGCGCCTGACCGACGATTTCGAGGTGATTGTCGTCAACGACGGCAGTGCCGACGGGACGCGCGAGATCGTCGATGCCCTGGCCGCCGCCTACCCGCAGGTCCGGGCGGTCCACCATCCGCGCAACCGCGGTTACGGCGGCGCGCTGCGCACCGGCTTCGCCACGGCCACCAAGCCGCTCATCGCCTACACCGACGGCGACGCGCAGTACGACCCGACCGAGCTCGAGGCGCTGTGGAACCGGCTGACCGACGATACCGACATGGTCACCGGCTACAAGATCAGCCGCTCGGACCCCTTGCACCGCATCATCATCGGCCGGGTCTATCACCACACGGTGAAGTTCCTGTTCCGGCTGCGCGTGCGGGACGTCGACTGCGACTTCCGGCTGATGCGGCGCGAGATCTTCGACCGCGTCAAGCTCGAACGCGACACCGGCGTCATCTGCCTCGAGATGATGCGCAAGATCCAGGATGCCGGCTTCCGCGTGGTGGAGGTGCCGGTGCACCACTACCACCGCCTGCACGGCCGATCGCAGTTCTTCAACGTCCGCCGCGTGTTCTGGACCGGCGTCGACGTCATGAAGCTCTGGATCCACCTCGTCGTGCTCGGGCGCGGCCGGCAGGGCGCGCCGGTGCTGTTCAAGAACCCGACGATCAGCGCGCCGCCGCGATCGACCAAGCCGTGAGCGACTACCAGGCGTTCTACCGCGGCCGCCGCGTGATGATCACCGGCGGCCTCGGCTTCATCGGCAGCAACCTCGCGCATCGGCTGGTGGCGCTCGGCGCCGACGTGCTGATCATCGACTCGCTGATCCCCGCCTACGGCGGCAACCTGTTCAACGTCGAGGGCATTCGCGACAAGGTCACGGTCAACATCGCCGACATCCGCCAGGAGAGCACGATGCACTACCTGGTGCAGCGGCAGGACGTGATCTTCAACCTGGCAGGCCAGGTCAGCCACATCGACAGCATGCAGGACCCGTATACGGACCTGGAAATCAACTGCCGCAGCCAGTTGTCACTGCTCGAGGCGTGCCGCCGCAACAATCCCGGCGTCAAGGTCGTCTTCGCCGGGACGCGGCAGGTCTACGGCAAGCCCGACACGCTGCCGGTCAGCGAGGATCACCTGGTGCGGCCGACCGACGTCAACGGCATCAACAAGGCCGCCGGCGAGTACTACCACCTGGTCTACAACAACGTGTTCGGCGTGCGCGCCTGCTCGCTCCGCCTGACCAACGTGTATGGCCCGCGGCAGTTGCTGAAGCACAACCGGCAGGGATTCATCGGCTGGTTCATCCGGCAGGTGATCGAGGACCGCGAGATCCAGATCTTCGGCGACGGCCGCCAGGTTCGCGACTTCGTCTTCGTTGACGACGCCTGCGACGCGTTCCTGCGGGCCGGCGCCAGCGATGCCTGCAACGGACAGGTGTTCAACGTCGGCGGTGCGGAGCCGATTGCCCATCGCGATCTCGTCGAGCTGCTGATCACCATCGGCGGCAGCGGCCGCTTCCGCTTCGTCGAGTGGCCGCCGGAGAAGAAGGCGATCGACATCGGCGACTTCTACGCCGATTCGTCGCGCCTGCATGCGACGGTCGGCTGGGCGCCGACGACGCGGCTGCGCCAGGGGCTGGCCGCCACCTTCGCCTACTACCGCCAGCACTTCGAGCACTACGTGCCGCCGGACTCCACGGTCGCCGTGCCGTGACCCGCGTTCCCTTCAACGACCTTCGTCCGGGCGACGATGCGGCGGACGTGCGCGCGGCGATCGATCGGGTGATCGATCGCGGCTGGTTCGTGCTGGGACCCGAGGTCGACGCGTTCGAGCGGGAGTTCGCGGCGGCGGCGGGCGCCGCCCACGCCGTCGGCGTGGCGAACGGCACGGACGCCATCGCGCTGCTGCTGCGCGCCGCGGGCGTCGGTCCGGGCGATGAGGTCATCGTGCCGGCGATGACCGCCGCCTTCACCGGTCTCGCGGTCCTGATGGCGGGCGCAACGCCGGTCTTCGCCGACGTCGAGGCCGACACGCTGACGCTGGATCCCCGCGCGGCGGCGGCGGCGGTCACCAGCCGGACACGCGCGCTCGTCCCGGTGCACCTGTACGGGCAGGCCGCTGACCTCGATGCCTTGTCCGAGGTGGCGGCCCGGCACCAGCTCGCGCTCATCGAGGACTGCTGCCAGGCGCACGGTGCGACCTCTCGCGGGGCGCCTGTCGGCACGCGCGGCTTCGGCGCGGCGTTCAGCTTCTACCCGACGAAGAACCTCGGCGCGCTGGGCGACGGTGGTGCGGCGACCACGAACGACGCCGGCGCCGCCGCCCGGCTGCGGCGCCTCCGCAACGGCGGACAGGCCGACCGCTACCATCACGTGGAGCCCGGTATCAACAGCCGGCTTGATGAAATCCAGGCGGCGATCCTGCGGGCGCGGCTGCCGCGGCTGCCGGCGGCGACCGCCCGGCGGCGCGCGCTCGCGTCACGCTACCGCCGTGCGCTGCCGCCCGGCCTCGCCACCATCCGCGAGCGGGATGCGGGTCACGTGTACCATCTGTTCCCGGTGCTGTCGCCGGAGCGCGAGGCGCTGCAGCAGCACCTGGCTGTGGCTGGCATCGAGACATTGATTCACTACCCGGTGCCGCTGCACCGGCAGCAGGCGTTCGATGTGGGGGCCGGCTCCGTACGTCAGGACTGCCCGGTCGCCGGGCGGGCCGCCGGCGAGCTGCTGTCGCTGCCCCTGCACCCGCGGCTCGCCGACGCCGACGTCGATCGCGTGGCGGCAACCGTTGACCTGTTCATGAAAGGACGCGTGAACGCGTGAAAGCGCTCATCACCGGCGGGGCCGGATTCATTGGATCGCATCTCGCCGAGCGCCTTCTCGACGATGGCCACGAGGTCGACATTCTCGACAACCTCTCCACCGGATCGATCGACAACATCGCGCACCTGAAGACCCGTCGCGGCTTCTCGTACACCATCGACTCGGTGGCGAACGAGCCGCTGCTGGCCGAGCTGATCGATCGCTGCGACGTCGTCTTCCACCTGGCGGCCGCCGTCGGCGTCAAGCTGATCGTCGAGCAGCCGGTGCACACGATCGAGACCAATGTTCATGGCACCGAGGTGGTGCTGAAGCACGCCAACAAGAAGAAGAAGCTGGTGTTCGTCGCCTCCACGTCCGAGGTGTACGGCAAGAGCGCCGACGTCCCCTTCCGTGAGGAGGCAGACCTCGTGCTCGGGCCGAGCATCAAGCACCGCTGGGCGTACGCCTGCAGCAAGCTGATTGACGAGTTCCTCGCCCTCGCCTACTTCAAGGAACGGAAGCTGCCGGTGGTCGTGGTGCGGCTCTTCAACACGGTGGGCCCGCGGCAGACGGGGCAGTACGGGATGGTGCTGCCGACCTTCGTCCGCCAGGCGTTGTCGGGGCAGCCGATCACCGTCTTTGGCGACGGGACCCAGTCGCGCAGCTTCACCTACGTCGGCGACGTGGTCGAAGCCCTGGTGCGGCTGGCGGCCGAGCCGAGGGCCGTCGGCCAGGTCTTCAATATCGGCAACACCGGGGAGATCACCATCAGCGGGCTGGCCGAACGGGTGCGGGACCTGACGGGCAGCCGCTCGCCGATCACCTACATCCCGTACTCCGAAGCCTACGAGGCCGGCTTCGAGGACATGCCGCGGCGCGTGCCAGACATCTCGAAAGTCCGCGACCTCGTCGGTTATCAGCCCCGGCTTGCGCTCGACGACATCATCCGCCGCGTGGTCGAGCACATGCGCACGTCGCCGGTGGTCTGAGGCCGTATACTGGCAGCAGGTCGATGTTCTCCCGCAGCCTGATCCTCGCGGCCGTCCTGCTCGCCGGCGCGGCCGGCCCCGCCGCCGCCCAGCAGCCGCTGACCATCTCGATCCAGAACGGGCGGGTCAGCCTGCAGGCGAGCAATGTGACGGTGCGCCAGATCCTCGCCGAATGGTCGCGCGTCGGCGGCACGCGCATCGTCAACGCGGAACGCATTGGCGGCGGGCCGGTGACGCTGGAGTTCGCCGATGTCCCCGAACGCGAAGCGTTGGACATCCTGCTGCGCAACGTTGCCGGCTACGTCCTCGGCGCCCGTCAGATGCCGACGGCGCGCGGATCGCTCATCGATCGCGTGCTCATCCTCGCCAGCAGCAACGCCCCGCCGGCGCGCCCCGCCGGCCCGGCGACCTTCAACAACGGCCCGGCGACCCGCGTGCCGCGGCCGGCGGAGCAGGTGTTTCCCGAGCCCGACTTCGACCCGAACGATCCGGAGGAGAATCCGCCCGGCGACGTCAGCGCGGATGAACCGGTGCAGCCGCGGATCGTCCGTCCGGGGACGCGCGTGCCGGGCATGGTCCGCGAACCGTTCGGACAGTCCGAGCCCGAAGACAACCCGCAGGACGACGGCGGCGTCGTCATTGTCGGCGGCGAGGAACCGGGAGGCATCACCGCGCCGGCCGGTTCGTCCTCGAGGCCTGGCGTCGTCACGCCGGCGCCGGACTCGCAGAATCAGCAGCCCGGCGGTCAGCAGCCCGATTAGAATAGGAAAACGGACGCGCCGCCCGCGCGCCGTCTTCCTGCATGTCCGAGATCGATCGCTTCCGCCCCGACGACCGCCGTGGTGTCGATACGCTCTACCGACGCACGCACGGCGCCGATGCGGCCGAAGCCAACCGCCTGCGCTGGGACTGGCAGTACCGCCGCAACCCTTACAACACGCCGGGGCAGCCGACCATCTGGGTGGCGCGCGAAGGGCCCACCGTCGTCGGCCACTATCCGACGCTCCCGGTCACCATCTCGCTCAAGGGCCTTGAAATCGACGCGGCGTGGGGCACCGATGCGATGGTCGCGCCCGAGCGCGACCGCCAGGGTCTCGCCGAGGCGCTCGTCCGCACCTGGGACCGCAACAGCGGCGCGGTGCTCACGCTCGGCGTCTCCTCCGAATCGCGCCAGCTGCTCGACCGGCTGCACTGGCCCGAGCCGCACGTCGTTCCCTGCCTGGTGAAGCCGCTGACGCGGCGGGCGGTCAGGCTGCCGAACCTGCCGCTGCTCGTCAACCGTGTGCTGTCGGCGGTCACGCTCCCGGTCGTGCAGGTCGTGTCCCGCTCCCGGCCGCTACGGGCGGAGTGCGAGCCGATCCGCCGCTTCGACTCGTCGTTCACCGCGCTCTGGGAGCGGCTGGCGCCGAAGTTCGATCTCGCCGTGCGGCGCGATGCGCCGTACCTCAACTGGCGCTACATCGAGCCGCCGCACGTCCGCTACTCGGTGGTGGCGCTCAAGCGCCACGGCGAGGTCCAGGGCTACGCCGTGTACCGCCATCGCCACGAGCCGCTCGGGCGGGTGACGATGCTCGTCGATTTCCTCGCCGATCCGGACGATGTGTCCGGCATCAAGACGCTGCTGCGCTGGGTCGATCGGGCGGCGCGCGCGGAGGATGCCGACAAGGTGCGCTGCTACGTGATGCACGGCGCCTTCAGGCGCGTGCTGCGGCGCAACGGCTACTTCGTCGTCAAGTCGGCGCTCGAGGTCGGCGTGAAGATCAATGCCGTGCAGGTGCCCAGGGGGTTCTACGAGGAGACCGCCGGCTGGCACGTGACCTACGGCGATGCGGATCAGGATCATTAAATGGCGCTCGCCGAACAGATCAACACCGACCTCACCGCGGCCATGAAGGCCAAGGACGCGCCCCGGCTGGCGGCGCTGCGCATGCTCAAGGCCGCCATCATGAACAAGGAGGTCGAGAAGGGGCGCGCGCTCGAGGACGCCGAGGTGCTGCAGGTGGTCACGTCGCTCGTCAAGCAGCGGCACGACTCGATCGAGCAATTCGGCAAGGCCGGCCGGCAGGACCTCGTCGACAAGGAAAGCAGTGAAGTGCAGGTGCTGCAGCACTACCTGCCGCCGGCGGCGTCGCCGGCACAGATTGCCGCCGCCGTGGCCGAGGCGATCGCCGACACCGGCGCGGCGTCGCCGAAGGACATGGGCAAGGTGATGAAGGCGGTCATGCCGAAGCTCGCCGGCACGCATGCCGACGGGAAGGCGGTCAACGAGGCCGTGCGCCGGGCCCTTGGCGGCGCCTAGCTCTCCCTCCTCCTCTTCCTCGACGATCGCGCGGTCGGCGGCCTCGGCCGGCGCGGCGACCATGGCGAGCCGCGTGCTCGGCCTCGTCCGCGACCAGGTCCTCGCGTTCTACTTCGGCGCCGGCGACGCGATGGACGCCTATCGCGTCGGCTTCAAGATCCCGAACCTGCTGCGCGATCTGTTCGCCGAAGGGGCGATGAGCGCCGCCTTCGTGCCGACGTTCACCCGCCACGTCGCCGAGTCGGGACGCGACGCCGCCTGGCGCCTCGGCAGCCTCGTCATCAACGCCCTGCTCGTCGTCACGCTGGCACTCGTCGCCCTCGGCGTCTTCTTTGCCGACGACATCGTCCGCGCGCTGGCCGGCGACTACGCCAGCGTGCCGGGCAAGCTGGAACTGACGACGCTGCTCGCCCGCATCATGCTGCCGACGCTGACGGTGATCGCGCTGGCGGCGGCGCTGATGGGGATGCTGAACTCCCTGCGCCACTTCTTCATCCCCGCGCTGTCGCCCGCGATGTTCAACGTCGTGACGATCGTCATGGCCCTGGCGTTCGTGCCGCTGGCGCCGCGGCTCGGCATCGAGCAGCCGATCCTGATCATCGGCGCGTCGGTGGTGCTCGGCGGCGCGGCGCAGCTCGCGCTGCAGTGGCCGACGCTGCGGCGCGAAGGCTTCCGCTACCGGCCGCTGCTCGCCTGGAGCGATCCGGGCCTGCGCCGCGTCCTCGTGCTGATGGGCCCCGGCACCATCGGCCTGGCGGCGACGCAGGTGAACCTGCTGGTGAACATGTTCCTGGCCACGCGCGAGGGGACGGGCGCGGTGTCGTGGCTCGATTACGCCTTCCGCCTGATGTACCTGCCAATCGGCCTGTTCGGCGTCTCGATCGCGACCGCCGTACTGCCGGCGGTCTCGCGCCACGTGGTCGACAAGGACCAGGCCGGGAGCCGCGACACGATCGCCAGCGGGCTGGCGCTGATGATGATGATGAACATCCCGGCGATGGTCGGGCTCAGCGTGCTGGCGGTGCCGATCGTGCGCGTCATCTTCGAGCACGGCCGGTTCACGGCGATGGACACGGCGAACACCGCGGCGGCGCTGCAGTACTACGCCATCGGCCTGATCGGCTACTCGGTCGTGCGCATCGCCTCACCCACCTTCTACGCGCTGGGGCGCAGCCGGACGCCGGTCACCGTGAGCATGATCACGGTCGTCGTCAACGCGTCGCTCAACGTCGCGCTCGTCCAGGTCCTCGGTTTCCGCGGGCTGGCGCTCGGCACGTCGATCGCCGCCATCTTCAACGCGACGGTGTTGATGATCCTGCTTCGCGGCCACCTGGGCGGCATCAATGGCGGCCGGCTCGCAAGCTCCTTCGTCCGCATCACGCTCGCCTCGGCGGTGATGGGCGCGGCGGCCATCGCGTGCGATCGGCTCTTGACGGCCTGGCTGCCGGGCGACTCCGTCGCGCTGCAGGCGCTGCGGCTGGCCGTCACCATCGGCGCGGCGCTTCTCGTGCTGGCGGGGGCCGCCGCCGCACTGCGCGTCCGCGAGTTCCACGAAGGGTTCGCGCTCGTCGCGCGCCGGCTGCGGCGCCGCGCGTGACGATGGCCTGATGAAGTCCCGGTTCGGCCTCCATCCAACCACCCTGCTGCTCGCCGGCACGCATCTGCTGGTCGACGGCTACGGCAATATTTACGCGCCGCTGCTGCCGCTGCTGGTGCCGAAGCTCGGTCTGTCGCTCGCCACCGTGGGGACGCTGCAGATGTGCTTCCAGCTGGCGAATTCTGTGACCCAGCTCGGCTTCGGCGCCATCGCCGATCGCTGGCGGCCGCGCGTGCTGCTCCGCGCCGGGCCGATTGCCGCGATCGTGGCGATGACGCTGATCGGCCTCGCGCCGAATGTGTGGATGCTCGCCGCCGTGCTCGTGCTCGGCGGGCTCGGCGGCGCGGCGTTCCACCCGCCGGCCGCGGCGCTGGTGCACCGCTACGGCGGCGCGCGCGCCGGATACGCGATGTCGTTCCACATCTCCGCCGGCTCGGTCGGGCAGGCGCTGGCGCCGCTCCTCTTCGCGCCGTTTGCCGCGGTGTTCGGGCTTGGGGCCACTCCGCTGATGATGCTGCCGCCGCTGGTTGCCTTCGCGTTCCTGCTGCCGGCGCTGCCGCCGATGGGCCGGCTGCAGGAGCACCGCGAGTCGCGCGGCCTCGCCGCGCTCAAGCCGTACCGCAAGCCGCTGACGCTGCTTTACCTGATCGTCGTGCTCCGTACCCTCACCGCGCTCAGCTTTTCGACGTTCATGACCGTGATGCTGACGCGCCAGGGCATGTCGGTGTCGGCGGCCGGCGCTGCCGTCGCCGTGTACATGTTCGCGTCGAGCATCGGCGGTTTCCTCGGCGGGCCGATCGCCGACGCCTGGGGGCCGCGCCGGGTGATCATCCTGTCGCTCGTCGGCGCCGTCCCCTTCCTGCTGGCCGCGCCGTTCTTCACCGGCTGGACCTTTGTCGCGGTCGTCGCCTGCGGCGGCTTCCTCCTGCAGTCGACGCTGCCGGTGAACGTCACCTTCGGCCAGACGATCGCGCCGATTGGCGCCGCGACGGTGTCGTCGCTGATGATGGGCTTCGCCTGGGGCATGGGCGGCATTGTCGTGCCACTCGTCGGGCTGGTGGCTGACCGCATCGGTATCGAGCGGACGCTGATGATGATGGCGTGCGCTCCCCTCGTGGCGGCGCTGCTGGCCGTGCCGCTGCCGCGCACAGGTACGGATGTTGCTGAGTAAGGCGGAGTTGTAACAGACTGGGTGATGCGTTCCCGCTACCCCTCGGCCTCCACGTTCGCACATTCCTTCGGCCCTGGGCCGATGACGCCGGTGATCAAAGCGTTGATCATCGCCAACGTCGCGGCGTTCGTGGTGTCGTCGTTTGCGCGCCCGGTCCTGCTCGCCTTCGGCCTGCAGCCGGCGGACGTGTTCGGCCGCCTGTACATCTGGCAGCCGGTCACGTACATGTTCCTGCACGGCGGGATCGGCCACATCCTCTTCAACATGCTGGCGCTCTGGATGTTCGGCACCGAGCTCGAGCGCATGTGGGGCAGCCGCTTCTTCGCCAGGTTCTACTTCGTGGCCGGGGTGGGCGCGGCCGTGACGACGATGATCCTGTCGTTCGCGCCGTATGAGGCGTTCAGCCAGCTGTACAACTCGCTGACCATCGGCGCATCAGGCGCAATCTACGGCGTGCTCCTCGCCTACGGCCTCTACTTCCCGAACCGGCCGATCCTGCTCTGGTTCGTGTTCCCGATTCCGGCGAAGTACTTCGTGATGATCATGGGCGCCATCGCCTTCTTCATGTCGATGGGCGGCCCGGGGGGCGGCGTGGCGCACATCACCCATCTCGGCGGCCTGCTCGCGGGCTATGTGTACCTGAAGGGCGGACGCGTGCACGTGATCGCCGAGATCAAGTACCGCTACCTGAAGTGGCGCATCAACCGCATGCGCCGCAAGTTCGACGTCTACTCAGGCGGCCGCGCCGACGACGTCGATCGCCGCGTGCACTAGTCGGCAGCGACGTTCACTGATCACGGGCCACCGAGGCACCGAGACACCGAGATCCTATTGTTCTTCTCCGCGAGTCCTGACGTGGACCATGGCGAACTCGGCTCCTGCTCCGCTGGGTTTGACCGCCACGATCCGCTGATCGGACTCTCTTCCGGCGACTAGCTGAACTTCGCCCGAGGTCGGTTCAGGCTCACAGACCGGCCGGTCGTCCTTGAACTGGACGTCGCCACGACATTCGAGCACCGGCCCGTACTCCTGCATCGCCTCACGGTAGAACGCGATCACGGCGGCCGGGGCATCGTCGGTTTCGAACTCCGCGGCCACGACGCCCAGCCCAAAGAACGAGGTGTCGATGTTCACCCTGGCGCTCTCGGGGCGATCGCCCTCCTGAACGAGCCGCGCCCCGGGGTAGTTCGGCAACCCGGTGTCGCGGCCGTCGACGTCCTCCCCCACATCGATACTGCAGGCGGACATGGAAACCGCCAACGTCGCGGCGAGGATGGTCGGAAGCCTTGAGATCCGCATCATGCCCACTCGATACGCCACAAACCCGCAGAGAGTTCCATCTCGGTGTCTCGGTGCCTCGGTGGCCC
>JBFWUM010000041.1:34689-39294 GCA_050247255.1 Vicinamibacterales bacterium
GCGGGCCGCCACCTGCGCCCTGGCTACGACTGGTTCTTCCCGTACTACCGCGACCGCGCGCTCTGCCTGGCGCTCGGCATGACCGCGCTCGAGATGCTGCTGGCCTCGGTCGGCGCCAAGGACGACCCGGCCAATGGCGGGCGGCAGATGCCGTCGCACTGGGGCCACAGGAAGCTCAACATCCCGTCGCAGAGCAGCGCCACCGGCACGCAGTGCCTGCACGCGGTCGGCGCGGCGGAAGCGGGCCGCCTCTATCAGCGCATCACCGCGATCGAGGGGCGCGAGGAGCGCTTCCACGATGACGAGGTCACCTACGTCTCGGTCGGCGACGGCGCGACGAGCGAAGGCGAGTTCTGGGAATCGCTCAACACCGCCTGCACCGAAAAGCTGCCGGTCATCTATCTCGTCGAGGACAACGGCTACGCCATCTCGGTGCCGGTGGAAGTGCAGACGCCCGGCGGCGACATCTCGCGCCTCGTCGAGAGCTTCCCGTCGCTGCGGGTCTTCCGCTGCGACGGCACCGACTACCTGGCGAGCCACCGCACCATGCGCGAGGCGGTGGAGCACGTGCGCGCGCGCAAGGGTCCGGCCTTCGTCCACGCCACGGTGATCCGCCCCTACTCGCACTCGCTCTCGGACGACGAGAAGCTGTACAAGACGGCGGCGGAACGCGAGGCCGAGGCGCGCCGCGACCCGCTCGTGCGCATGCGCCAGTTCCTCAGGCAGGAAGGGCTGGCAAGTGACGAGGACTTCGCCGACGTGCTCGCGTCGGTCGAGCGCGAGGTGAACGAGGCCGCGCGCCAGGCGCTGGCGGCCGAGAAGCCCTCGCCAGACACCGCCACGCACTACGTGTTCTCGCCCGATGTCGACCCGACCTCCGAGGCGTTCGCGACCGACCCGCAGCCACACGGCAAGCCCGACACGATGGTGGCGGCCATCAACCGGACGCTGAAGGACGAGATGGCGCGCGAGCCGCGCATGGTCGTATTCGGCGAGGACGTGGCCGATGCCAGCCGCGAGGACGTGCTGTCCTCCGTCGCCGGCAAGGGCGGCGTGTTCAAGGTCACCCACGGCCTGCAGCGCGCGTTCGGCGGCACCCGCGTGTTCAACTCGCCGATTGCCGAGGCGAACATCATCGGCCGCGGCGTCGGCATGGCGCTGCGCGGCCTCAAGCCGGTCGTCGAGATCCAGTTCTTCGACTACATCTGGCCGGCGTTCATGCAACTGCGCGACGAGATGGCGATGATGCGCTACCGCTCGGCCAATCACTGGTCGTGCGGCATGGTCGTCCGCGTCCCGATCGGCGGCTACCTGCGCGGCGGCGCGCCGTACCACAGCCAGTCGGGCGTCTCGATCTTCGCGCACTCGCCGGGCATCCGCATTGCCTTCCCGTCGAACGCGCAGGACGCCGCGGGGCTCCTGCGCACGGCGATCCGCTGCGACGACCCGGTGCTGTTCCTCGAGCACAAGCACCTCTACCGGCAGACCTACAACAAGGGGGCCTACCCGGGCGCCGACTACATGGTGCCCTTCGGCAAGGCCTCGGTCGTGCGCGAAGGCAGCGACGTCGTCGTCCTCACCTGGGGCGCGCTCGTGCAGCGATCGCTGCTGGCGGCGCAGCAGGCCGAGAAGGACGGCATCAGCGTCGCCGTGATCGACCTGCGCACGATCATCCCCTACGACTGGGACACGATTGCCGAGTACACGCGCCGCACCAGCCGCGTGATCGTCGCCCACGAAGACCAGCTCACCGCCGGATTCGGCGCCGAGATCGCCGCCCGGATCGGCGAGGAGCTGTTCGAGCATCTCGACGCCCCGGTCAGGCGCGTCGCCGCGCTCGATTGCCCGGTGGCGTACGCGCCGGTGCTCGAGGAAGTGATCCTGCCCGGATCGGCCGATGTCCTGAAGGCCATTCGTGCGACAGCCGCCTACTAGACTGCTGCTGCTCCTCCTGCTGGCCTGCGCCGTGCGCCCGGGCTCGGCGCTGCAGCTGGAAGTCCTGCGCCCGGTCGCCAGCCTGCCGCCGCACATCGTCGGCCTCTTCGAGGAGCCGATCGGCTTCCAGCAACCGCCCGGCGGCGCGTATTACGTCTTCGATCGCCGCGCCCACGCGGTGTTCACGGTCGATGCGGATCGCTCGGCCGCGCGCAAGCTGGTCGAGATCGGCCCCGAGATGGGGCGCATCATCCAGCCGCGCGGCTTCGACGTGGCGGCCAACGGATCGTTCGTCATCGCCGATGCGCCACGGGCGCAGGAACGGATTCAGATCTTCGGCGGCGGCGGGATCCGGACCAACGGCTTCTTCCTGCCCGGCACGCCGGTCGCCGGCGTGTCGTTCGGCAACTTCGTGCTCAGCGGCGTCGCCGCCATCCAGTATTCCGGCCAGCGGCTGATCGTGAGCCACCCGGAAAGCGGCGCGCTGTTCACCGAGTACTCGCTCGGCGGAAGCCCGCTGCGCAACATCGGGCGGCTGCGGGCGACCGGCTTCGAGTCCGATCGCGAGCTGCACGTCGCGCTCAACGCCGGCCTGCCGCTCATCGACCCCACCGGCGGCTATTACTACGTGTTCCCGGCCGGACGGCCGATGTTCCGCAAGTACGGCGCGGACGGCACCCTGCTTTACGAGCGCCACATCGAGGGGCGCGAGCTCGACGGCTACCTGGCGAGCATGCCGACACGCTGGCCGGCCCGGCGCCTCGGCGACCGCCAGCTTCCCTACGTCGCGCCGATCGTCAAGTCGGCGGCGGTCAGCCCCGGCGGCGAGCTCTGGATCTCGCTGACACTCCCGTACACCTACGTCTACGATCGCGACGGCGACAAGTCGCGCACCGTCCAGTTCAACGCCACCGGCCCCTTCAGCCCGACGAGCATGTCGTTCACAGCCACCGGGCGCCTGCTGGTGACACCGGGGTGCTTCGAGTTCGAACCAGGCTCCTAATCACAGCGGTTACGAAGATCTTCACCACAAAGATCACAAAGAACACTAAGGTTTACTATCCCTTTGTGAGCTTTGTGCCCATTGTGGTGAGTACGTCTCCGTGGGCTCCGTGGTGCTGACAGCGACACATCTCTCCCGCCGCTTCGGCACGCGTGTGGCCGTCGAGGATGCGTCGTTCGAGCTGCACAGCGGCGAGATCTTCGCCCTGCTCGGCCCCAACGGCGCGGGGAAGACGACGACGCTGCGGATGCTGGCGGGGTTGATTCGCCCTTCGTCCGGCGAGGTGCATCGCCGCGGCCACCTCGGGTTCCTCACCGAGGCGCCGGGGCTGTGGGATCGGCTCACGGTGCGACAGAACCTCTCGGTGTACGCGCGGTTGCACGGGCTGCCGCAGCCGGCACGGGCCGTCGACGAAGCGCTCGAGCTCTTCGGTATCCGTGAGCGCGCCGCCGACTTCACCGCGCAGCTGTCCAAGGGGCTCAAGCAGCGCGTGGCGCTGGCGCGGACGCTGCTCCATAAGCCCGAGATCGTCCTCCTCGACGAACCGACATCGGGCCTGGACCCCGAGAGCGCGCGCGACGTTCGCGACCTGATCCTGCGCCTGCGCTCGGAGCGGCGGGCGGTCCTGCTCTCGACGCACAACCTCGCCGAGGCCCAGCGCGTGGCCGATCGCGTCGGCGTGCTGCGGACCCGCATGGTCGCCGTCGATACGCCGGCAGCGCTGCGCGCGCGGCTCTTCGGCTCCCGGCTGCGGGTGCGCGTCGGCCAGGCCGCCGACGGGTTCGTCGCCGCGGCGGCAGGCCCGGGTGTCAACGACGTCCAGGCGGACGACCGCACCCTGTCGATGGCGGTTGACGATGCCGCGGGGCGCGCGCCGGCAATTGTCAGGCGGCTGGTCGCCGCCGGCGCCGACATCGAGGAGGTGGTTGCCGACGAGGCGTCGCTCGAGGACGTCTACCTGCGGCTCATTGGGGGCGCGCGGTCATGACTCGCGTGCTCGCGCTCCTTGGCAAGGAGCTGGCCGACCTCGCCCGGAACCGCACCGTCTTCTTTCCCGCCATCCTGACCGGCGTGACCGCGATGATCATCCCGTTCTTCGTGGCGATCGTCGTCCCCTACTTCGCCGGCGAGCAGCTGTCGGACTCGAGCGACTTCCAGGTGGCGATCGAGATGTATCAGCAGCAGCCCGGGATGCGGTCACTCGACCCGGAGGCGGCCATCCAGGCGTGGATCTTCCAGCAGTTCCTCCTGCTGCTGGTGCTGACGCCGATCGCCGGCGCCATGTCCGTAGCGGCGTACACGGTGATCGGCGAGAAGCAGGCGCGCACCCTCGAGCCGCTGCTCGCCACGCCGATCACCACATTCGAGCTGCTCGCGGCCAAGGTCCTCGGCTCGTTGATTCCTGCCGTCGGCCTCGCGATCGGCGGGTTCACCGTCTACGTGCTGCTGGTCTGGCTGTTCGCGCGTCAGGGGGTCCACACGGCGTTGTTGAACCCGCGGTCGCTGGCCACGGTCTTCATCATCGGGCCGCTGGCCTCGCTGGCGGCGCTGCAGCTGGCGGTGTGCGTGTCGTCGCGGGTGAACGACGTGCGCAGCGCCCAGCAGATCGGCGCGCTCATCATCCTGCCGTTGACGGGGCTGCTGGTCGCCCAGCTGATGGGCCGGGT
>JBFWUM010000042.1:0-28846 GCA_050247255.1 Vicinamibacterales bacterium
GCGGACAACCCGACACCCCGGCTACGCCGTCAGTCAGCAGAAGCGGAAGCTCGTCGAGCAAGGCTTCGGCTGGATGAAGACCATCGGCGGGCTGCGCAAGCTGCGCCACCGTGGTGGGCCGCTCGTCGATTGGATCTTCACCTTCACCGCGGCGGCCTACAACATCGTGCGCATGCGCCGATTGCTGGAGACGCCGGCGTGACAGGCCAGCGGCCCATCGTTCTGGCCTCGGTGTCTCGGTGCCTCGGTGGCCCGTGGCGGTAACCGGCCGCCGCCTGTGATGAGGTAACGTCATGAACCTTACTAATTCAGCAGCCTGCTAGGGCAGTTGCGGTTGACAGCGCCGCGGCCGCTGCGGTACTGTGCTCGCACCGAGTACGACGCTGATGCCGCGATTTTTTGCCTTCTTCGCCTTTACCGTCCACGCCAGCTACTGGTGGTGGTACCGGTTTGCGACTGAAGGGGCGGCGCCAGGCGTCTGAAACAAGTTTAGAAAGACGCTCGAAAGACCCGAAACGCCTCTTCAGCCCGACCGGTTGAAGAGGCGTTTTTTTATGCCCGGCGTTCATGACCGACGTGCGCACTGCGCTGATTTGTGAAACCGTGACCGGCCGCTCGATGGCCGATCTGGTGGCGGCCCGCGATGCGAGCCGCGCCGACATGGTCGAACTGCGCCTCGACGGCATCGACCGGCCCGACGTGGCGCAGGCGCTTGCCGGCCGCCGCACCCCGGTCATCGTCACCTGCCGCCCGGCATGGGAAGGCGGCCGGTTCGACGGCAGCGAGGAGGCGCGCAAGGCGATCCTCCGCAGTGCCCTGGAGGGCGGGGCCGAGTATGTCGACGTCGAGTGGCGGGCCGGCTTTCAGGATCTGATCGACGCCGGCGCCGCGCGCAGTGTCGTGTCGTCGCACGATTTCTCCGGCGTGCCGGCCGATCTCGTCGAACGTGTGCGGGCGATGCGGCAGACCGGCGCGGCGGTGGTGAAGGTGGCCGTGACGCCGTCGCGCCTCAGCGACACGCTGCCGCTGCTGGCAATCGGCCGTGAGGGGGGCGCGGTGGTGATCGGCATGGGCGAGGCGGGCGTGCCGACGCGGCTGCTTGCGGCCCGCTTCGGATCGCCCTGGTCGTATGCCGGCAATGCCGTCGCGCCGGGGCAGGTGCCCGCTGCCAGAATGGCGGGGGAGTTCCGCTTCCGGTCGGTCGGGCCGCAGACGGAGGTCTACGGTGTCGTCGGCAACAACGTGATGCATTCGCTGTCGCCGGCCATGCACAACGCGGCGTTTGCCGCCGCGGGCATCGACGCGGTCTACGTGCCGTTCCATCCGGCGGATTTCGACGACTTCCTGACGTTTGCGGACGCGATCGGCGTGGCCGGTGCCAGCGTGACGATCCCGTTCAAGCTCGACGCGCTCCGCGCGGCGGCGTCCGCCGACGAGTTGACGGTGGCGGTCGGCGCTGCCAACACCCTGCGTCGGCTTCCGCCTGAAGGCGGAAGCCACACCTGGGAGGCGCTCAATACCGACGTCGACGGCTTCCTCGATCCCCTCGAGCGGGCCTACGGCCAGTCGCTGCGTGGCGCGCGCGTCTCGATCCTCGGCGCCGGCGGCAGCGCCCGCGCCGTGATCGTCGCCCTGGTTTCGCGCGGCGCCCGGGTCACTGTGCACGCACGCCGGGAGGCGCCGGCGCAGGCGGTGGCCGCGTCGCTCGGGGCGGCGGCCGGCGCGTGGCCGCCTGCCGCAGAGTCGTGGGATGTGCTGGTCAACTGCACGCCGCTCGGCGGCGCGAACGCGCGCGACGTATCGCCGCTGCCGGGCGGGCCGTTTACGGGAAGGCTCGTCGATGACCTGACCTACGGCCCTGGTGAGTCGGCGCTGCTGCGCGAGGCACGTGCCGCCGGGTGCGCAGTGCTCGACGGGCTGCCGATGCTCGTCGCGCAGGCGGAGCGGCAGTTCGAGTGGTGGACGGGAATGCGCCCGGCCAGCGGCGTGATGGCTGCGGCGGCACAGGCGCGGGTGGCGTGAGCGACATGCGAGTAACGACATTCGAGGAATTCAAGGAACTGGCCCAGCGCGGGACGTTCGTGCCGGTCTGCAAGGAGATCGTGGCGGACCTGCTGACGCCGGTGTCGGCCTTCCTCAAGGTGGCCGAGCATTCGGACTACGCCTTCCTGCTGGAGTCGGTCGAAGGCGGCGAGCAGGTGGGCCGCTATTCGTTCCTCGGCAAGGATCCTTTCCTGATCGTCAAGGCGCGCGGCGGCCGCACCGTGGTCGAGCGCGCCGGCGACACGTCGGCGTCCGGGCAGCCGTTCATCGAGACGCTGCGCGGCCTCATGGCCGGCTACCACTCGCCGTTCGTGCCCGGGCTGCCGCGCTTCACGGGGGGCGCGGTCGGGTATCTCGGCTACGACGCGGCCGCCTGGTTCGAGCCGGTCAAGCTGCAGCGGGAGGTGGAGGAGCAGGACGAAGCGGCATTCATGCTCTTCGACACGGTGCTGGCCTTCGACCACGTGCGGCACCGGATCCTGATCATCGCCAACGCCCGCATTGGCGGGGACGAGGACCTCGAATCGCTCTACCAGTTTGCCTGCGCGAAGATCGCCTTCGTCGAGCGCGAGCTCGACCGGCCGCTGTCGAAGCCGCCGCGCCCGGACGCCGGCCCGCTCGAGGTCAGTTCGAACGTGACCCGCGAGCAGTTCGAGCAGATGGTCCGCACGGCGAAGGAGCACATCGCCGCCGGCGACATCTACCAGGTCGTGCTGTCACAGCGCTTCGAGGCGCCGTTCGCCGCCGACCCCTTTACCGCCTACCGCGCGCTGCGCCACGTCAACCCGTCGCCCTACATGTACTTCCTGCGTGTCGGCGACCGGGCCATTGTCGGCTCGTCGCCGGAAATGCTCGTGCGCGTCGAGGGGCGTAAGGTCCAGACGCACCCGATTGCCGGCACCCGGCCGCGCGGCCGCACCGAAGACGAGGACGTGCGCCTGGGCGAGGAGCTGAAGCGCAACGAGAAAGAGCGCGCCGAGCACGTCATGCTCGTCGATCTCGGGCGCAACGACGTCGGCCGGGTGTCCGAGTACGGCAGCGTGCGCGTGCCGACCTACATGACCCTCGAACGCTACTCCCACGTGATGCACCTGGTGTCGATCGTGGAAGGCAAGCTGGACGAGCGCCGGGACCGGCTCGACGCGCTGGTCGCCTGCTTCCCGGCCGGCACGGTGTCGGGCGCGCCCAAGGTGCGCGCGATGGAGATCATCGCCGAGCTGGAGAACCGCCGGCGCGGCGTCTACGCCGGCGCCGTCGGCTACCTTGACTTCGCCGGCAACCTCGATTGCTGCATCACGATCCGGACGGTGGTCATCGAGCGGGGGCGCGCCTACGTGCAGGCCGGCGCCGGCATCGTCGCCGACTCGAACCCGACGGCCGAATACGAGGAGACGCGCGACAAGGCACGGGCGGTGTTGACGGCGCTGGAGCTGGCGCAGCAGGGGTTGTGATGGTTCTGGTGATCGACAACTACGACTCGTTTACGTACAACCTCGTGCAGTACCTGGGCGAGCTGGGTGCGGACGTGCAGGTCCGCCGCAACAACGAGATCGCGCTGGATGAGATCGCCGCGCTGCGTCCGGATCACATCCTGATCTCCCCCGGCCCCGGCCGTCCCGAAGACGCCGGCATCACGATGGACGTCATCCGGCGCTTCGGCCCGACGACGCCGCTGCTGGGCGTCTGCCTGGGTCACCAGGCCATCGGCGCCGTCTACGGCGGGACGGTGTGCCGTGCGACGGTGCCGATGCACGGCAAGACCTCCACCGTCGTTCACGACGGCAAGGGGGTCTTCGACGGCATCACCGAGCCGTTCGAGGCGGGACGCTATCACTCGCTGGTCATTGCCAGGGATTCGGTGCCCGCGGACCTCGAAGTGACGGCGACGACGCGTGACGACGGGACGATCATGGGCGTCCGTCACCGGCAGCATCCTGTGCACGGCGTGCAGTTCCACCCCGAGTCGGTGCTGACCGACGAAGGGCGGCGCATTCTCCGGAATTTCCTCGAGATGGGGCGGTAGTGTTCAGCGCGCTCATCGAGAAGCTCGTGCGCCACGAGGACCTGTCGGCCGATGAGGCCGCGGCCGCCATGCGCGAGGTGATGGAAGGACGGGCCGCCCCGGCCTCGCTCGCCGCGCTGCTGTCGGCGCTGGCGATGAAGGGGGAGCGCCCCGCAGAAATCGTCGGCTTCGCGCGGACGATGCGCGAGCACGCGGTCAAGCTCGACTCGCCGGTCGCGCCGGTCTTCGATACCTGCGGCACCGGTGGCGATCGATCGGGCACCTTCAACATCTCCTCCGCGGCGGCCATCGTCATCGCCGGGTGCGGGGTCACGGTGGCCAAGCACGGGAACCGGTCGGTCTCGAGCCAGTGCGGCAGCGCCGACGTGTTCGAGGCGCTTGGCGTGAACATCGCCGCGCCGCCGCCGGTCGTCGAGCGGAGCCTGCGCGAGGCGAAGATCGCGTTCTTCTTTGCGCCGACGTTTCACCCCTCGATGCGCCACGCGGCGCAGACGCGCCGCGAGATGGGCATTCGCACCGTCTTCAACCTGCTCGGCCCTCTCACCAACCCGGCTGGCGCGTCACGGCAGATGGTCGGCGTGCCGAAGGCGGAGCTGACCGATCCGCTGGCCCGCGCGCTGCTCATGCTCGGCTCCGAGCGCGCCTGGGTGGTGCACGGCGCCGACGGGGTCGACGAGATCTCCACGACCGGCTACACGAAGGTGGCCGAGGTGCGTAACGGCGCGGTGCACACCTTCTATATCCACCCGTCGGAGTTCGGCGTGGCCAGGACCGACCCCGCCGGCCTCAAGGGAGGCGACGCCGCGGCAAACGCGGGCATCGTCCGCGGCATCCTCGACGGGCGTCCTGGCGCGGCGCGCGACGTCGTGCTGTTCAACGCTGGCGCCGGCCTGTTCGTTGCCGGCCACGCGTCGTCCATTCGCGAGGGGATCGCGATGGCGGCCAACGCCGTTGATTCGGGGGCGGCGGGAGACACGCTGGCGTCGATGGTGCGCTGCTCCAGCAACGGGGCCCTGGTGTGAGCGCGCCGGACTTGCTGCAGACGATCGTGGCCGCCACGCGCCGGATTACCGGGCTGCGTCAGGCACGGGAGCCGCGAGCGGCATTGGAACGGCGGGCGGCCTCGCGTGAGCCGCGGGGACGTGACTTCGAAACGGCCCTGGCGCGCCCCGGACAGGTCAACGTGATTGCCGAGTGCAAGCGCCGGTCGCCCTCCCGTGGCGTGCTGGCTCCCGACTACGACCCGGTCGCGATCGCCAGGCGTTACGAGTCCGCCGGTGCGGCCGGTATTTCCGTGCTGACCGAGCCGACGTTCTTCGACGGGGCCCTCGAGCACCTGGCGGCGGTGCGCGCCGCGGTTGCGACGCCCCTCCTGCGCAAGGACTTCATCGTCGACGAATACCAGGTGCTCGAGGCGCGCGCCAACGGCGCCGATGCCGTGCTGCTGATCGTCGCGGCGCTCGAGCAGGCTGATCTCGTCCGGCTGCAGGAGTTCGCCTGGCAGCAGGGTCTGGCGACGCTCGTGGAAGTGCACGACGAAGAGGAGCTGACACGCGCGGTCGAGAGTGGCGCCCGCGTGATTGGCGTGAACAACCGCAACCTGCGGACGCTGGCGGTCGACGTGGATGCCTCGCACCGGCTGGCGGCACGGTTGCCGGCGGGGGCGATTGGGGTCAGCGAGAGCGGCCTGAAGACGACGGCCGACGTCGAGCGGCTGACGGCGGCCGGATACAAGGCGTTCCTGATCGGCGAACGGTTCATGACCGATCCCGATCCGGTCGCGGCGATTCGGGGTTTGGGCGTGGTGGCATAGCGTGTTCATCAAGGTCTGCGGCATCACGCGGGTGAGCGACGCGCTGCACGCCGTGTCCTGCGGGGCAACGGCGCTCGGGTTCGTCTTCTGGCCGAAGAGCCCGCGCGGCATTACGCCTGAGCGCGCCGCCGAGATCGTCGCCGAGCTGCCGCCGACGTTGATGACGGTGGGTGTCTTCGTCAACGAGCCGATCGACGGGGTGATCGCCGCGGTCCAGCGCGCCCGGCTGACGACGGTGCAGCTGCACGGCGACGAGCCGCCCGCATATGCGGACGCGATCGCGTGGCCGATTCTGCGGGCGATGAGCCTGGAGGAGGTCGGCCTCTCGGCCTGGCCGCGGGAGACCACGCTGCTGCTCGACGCCGCCAACGCGACGACGCGAGGCGGCACCGGCCAGACCATCGATTGGGAGAGGGCGGCGGCGGTGGCGCAGGAGCGCAAGGTCATCCTGGCCGGCGGCCTGACCCCGGAGAACGTCGGCGCGGCCATCAGCCGGGTGCGGCCGTTTGGCGTCGACGTGTCGTCAGGCGTGGAAGAGGCGCCGGGTGTGAAGGACGACAGGAAGGTGGCCGCGTTCATCGCGAATGCGACAGCAGCGTTTCAGGAGAACCAGTGACGACATCGACCGAACGGCCCATCTTCGGGCGCCGCGACCCTGACGACCGCGGGTATTTCGGCAGCTACGGCGGGCGCTTCGTCCCCGAGACGCTGGTGGCGCCCATCGAGGAGCTGACCGCCGGCTACCTGGCCGCGCGTCAGGATCCGGCGTTCCGCGCCGAGCTCGACGGGCTGCTGCGCCACTACGTCGGACGGCCGACGCCGCTCTACGAGACCCGCAGGCTGTCGGGGCGCGCCGGCGTGCGCATCCTGCTGAAGCGCGAGGACCTGACCCACACGGGCGCGCACAAGATCAACAATGCGCTCGGCCAGGCGCTGCTCGCGCAGCGCATGGGCAAGCGGCGCATTGTCGCCGAGACGGGGGCGGGGCAGCACGGGGTCGCCACGGCAACCGCCTGCGCGCTGCTGGGCCTCGAGTGCCGCGTCTACATGGGCACCGAGGACATGCGCCGGCAGGCGCTCAACGTCGTGCGCATGGAGCTGCTCGGGGCCACGGTCCACGGGGTCGACGCCGGCAGCCGCACGCTGAAGGACGCGATCAACGAGGCGATGCGCGACTGGGTCGCCAACGTCCACGACACCTATTACCTGCTCGGCTCGGCGCTCGGCCCACATCCCTATCCGCTGATGGTCCGCGAGTTCCAGTCGGTCATCGGCCGCGAGGCGCGCCGGCAGATGCTGGATCAGGTCGGCCGCCTTCCCGACATCGTCGTCGCCTGCGTCGGCGGCGGCAGCAACGCCATCGGCATCTTCGACGGGTTTGTCGACGATGCGAACGTGCGGCTGATCGGAGTGGAGGCTGGCGGCGAGCGCATTGCGCCCGGGCGGCATGCGGCGCGGTTCGATGGCGGCAGCGTCGGCGTGCTGCAGGGGACGCGGACGTTCGTGCTGCAGGACGAGGCGGGCAACATCGAGCTGACGCATTCGATCTCGGCCGGGCTCGACTATGCCGCGGTTGGTCCCGAGCACGCGTGGCTGCGCGAGCTGGGGCGCACCGAGTACGTGCACGCCTCAGATGCCGACGCGCTGGAAGGGTTCAAGGCGCTGGCGCGCACAGAAGGCATCATCCCGGCGCTCGAGTCGTCGCATGCGATTGCGCACGCGCAGAAGCTGGCGCGCGACGTGGCGGACGGCACGGTGATCCTGGTCAACCTGTCGGGGCGCGGCGACAAGGACGTGCAGAGCGTCACGGAGGCGTTGAAGTGAGTCGGCAGTCGCCAGTGGGCAGTGGGCGGCTGGCGGAGACGTTCGCGCGGTTGCGGGCGCAGAAGCAGGCGGGCCTCGTCACCTACATCACGGCGGGCGACCCCGACCTGCCGCGCACGGAAGGGATCATTCGCGCGCTCGACCGCGCCGGCGCCGACGTGCTCGAGATCGGGGTGCCGTTCTCGGATCCGCTCGCCGACGGGCCGATCATCCAACGGGCGACCGAGCGGGCGCTGGCGTCCGGGACGACGCTCGCCGGCGTGCTCGACCTGCTGGCAAGGGTGCGCAAGGACGTGCAGGCGCCGTTCGTCGTCTTCAGCTACGCCAACCCGATCCTGAGGCTCGGCGCCGAGCGGTTCGCCGATCGCGCGGCCGAGGCGGGCGTCGACGGCGTGCTCGTCCTGGACCTGCCGATCGAGGAAGCGGACGACTTCCGTAACCTCATGGCTGCGCGGGGGATTGATACAATTCTTCTGCTCAGCCCGACGACGACCGACGCGCGATTGCGCAAGGCCGCCACGCTCGGCAGCGGATTCCTGTATGCGATCTCGCGGCTCGGCGTGACCGGTGTACGGGACACGCTGGCCGATGGGGCAGAGGAGATGGTGGCGCGCATTCGCGCCGTGACCGATCTGCCGGTCGCGCTCGGCTTCGGGATCTCGAAGCCGGAGCACGTGCGGCAGGTCGGGCAGTGGGCGGACGCGGCCGTGGTCGGCAGCGCGCTCGTGAACGTCATCGCCCAGGCGGGCGCATCAGACGACGTGGACAAGAAGGTAGAGGAGTACGTGCGGTGGCTGAAGTCCTGACAATCGAGGAACTGCGTTCGCGGATCGACGTCATCGACGATCAGCTCGTACGCCTGCTCAACGTCCGCGTCGCGTGCGCGGTGGAGGCGGGGCGCCTCAAGCACGACATGGGGCTGCCCATCTACCAGCCTGAGCGCGAGGCGCAGGTGCTCAACAAGGTCCGGCAGGCGGCGACGGAACTCGCCGGTCCGCTGACGGCGGAAGCGGTCGTTCGCATTTTCGAACGCATCATCGATGAAGCGCGCCGCGCCGAGCGCGAAGCCAGTTCACGCAGAGAGTCGTAGTTCGTAGTGTCCGGCTTCAGCCGGACCAGGAGAGAAGTCGTCATGGTTGTCGTTATGAAAGAGCGGGCCACCGAGGCGCAGGTCGACGCGGTCATCTCGCGCCTCATCGAACTCGGCATGGACGTGCACCGGTCGTCGGGCGCCACCCGCACCGTGCTCGGCGTCGTCGGCGCCCACAAGGTCGAGAAGGAGCTGATCGAGATTCTCGACGGCGTGCACGAGGTGCTGCGCATCTCGGAGCCGTACAAGCGCGCCAGCCGCACCTTCCGCCCCGAGGACACGGTCGTCACGCTCGACGACGTCCGGATCGGCGGCGACGAGGTGATCGTGATGGCCGGCCCGTGCTCGGCCGAGACCGAGGAGCAGTGCCACGCCGCCGCGGCCGCCGTGCGCAAGGCCGGCGCCAAGGTGCTGCGCGGCGGCGCCTTCAAGCCGCGCAGCTCGCCCTACGCGTTCCAGGGACACGGCGAGAAGGGGCTGCAGATGCTCCGCTCCGCGGCCGACGCGCACAACCTGAAGCTGATCTCCGAGGTGATGGACGTCAGCCAGATTGCGCTGATCGAGAAGTACTGCGACATCTTCCAGGTCGGCGCGCGCAACATGCAGAACTACACACTGCTGCGCGAGCTCGGGCACGCGCGCAAGCCGGTGCTGCTGAAGCGCGGCCTGTCGGCGACGATCGAGGAGTGGCTGCTGTCGTCGGAGTACATCCTGGCCGGCGGCAACAACGACGTCATCCTGTGCGAGCGCGGCATCCGCACCTTCGAGACGGCAACGCGCAACACGTTCGACATCTCGGCGATCCCGGTGATCAAGAAGCTGAGTCACCTGCCGATCATTGCCGACCCGAGCCACGGCGCCGGCCGTCGCGACATGGTGGCGCAGCTGGCCCGTGCGGCGGTCGCCGCCGGCGCCGACGGGCTGATCATCGAGGTGCACCCGGACCCGGACCACGCGCTGAGCGACGGCGCGCAGTCGATGTTCCCGAACCAGTTCGAGCGCCTGATGGCCGAGCTCCGCATCATCGCGCCGGCCATTGGCCGCAGCATCTGCCTCGAGCCGGTCGCTCGCCGGGGTTGGGCGCGGTCATAGCGCCCGCCCGGTGACCGAACCCCCGTTTGGATCCGTCGCCATCGTCGGCCTGGGGCTGATCGGCGGATCGATCGCCCTGGCCATCCGCGAGAACTGGCCGTCCATGCGCGTTGTCGGCGTGGACAGCCAGTCCGTGGCGGCGCACGCGCTCGGCAGCGGCGCCATCGACCGCGCGGTCGATTCGGTCGCCGGCCTGCCGGCCACCGACCTCGTCATCCTGGCGGCCCCCGTCCAGCAGAACGTGGCGTTGCTGGCTGACGTGAACGCGCGTCACGCGTCGATCGTGACCGACGTCGGCGGCACCAAGCGGTCGATCGTCGAAGCGGCGCGGGCGCTGCCGGATGTTACGTTCGTCGGCGGCCACCCCCTCGGCGGCGGCGAGCGCGGCGGCTTTGCCTTCGCCCGCGCCGACCTGTTCAGGGGCCGCCCCTGGATCTTCACACCTGACGTCGTGGGGTCCGGCTTAAGCCGGCCCAACGCGATCGACCGCCTCACCTCGTTCGCCACCGGCCTCGGCGCCCAACCGGCCACGATGACGCCGGACGATCACGATCGCCTGATGGCTTACGTCAGCCACCTGCCGCAGCTTGCCGCGAGCGCGCTGATGGAGGTTGTCGGTTCGGCGTCCACCGCTGATGGCTTGCGCATGGCGGGGAAGGGGCTCTTCGACACCACGCGCCTGGCCTCGAGCCCGGCCGATGTCTGGCGCGACATCTGCGCGACCAACGCCGACGCCATCGGCCCCGCGCTGGATCGCCTGATCGAGCGCCTCACCGAGCTGCGCGCCGACCTGGACAGGGGTGGCGCCGTGCAGGCCGTCTTCGAAGAGGCGGCGCGGTGGCGCGCTGCACTGGTGAAGACCCGGGAGTAAACGGCATATACTCCACGCGCTCCCACAGGAGGATGCGCATGAGAGAGCTTCGGGCAGCGGCAGTCGCGCTCGCAGTGGCGGCGGTCATCGGCGCGGCATTCCACGACATCGCCCTCGCACAGGCCGGTGGCACGGTCGAGTCGCACACGGCAGCGGCCAGGGCGGCGGCGGGTGCCGAGTTCGAGGGGGTCTTCGACCGGCTCTGCACGCCGCCGGCGCCGCCGCAGGCACGCGGCCGCGGCCGCGGCGCGGCGCCGCCGCCGGGGCCGCCGTCTCGCGAGTCCTGGTACACGGATCCCGCGAAGGTCTTCGACAACCTCTACTTCGTCGGCGAGCGCGAGTACTCGGCCTGGGCCGTCCTCACCTCCGAGGGGATCATCATCATCGACCCGGTCTTCGACTACTCGGTCGAAGAGGTCGTGGTCAATGGCCTGCGCAAGCTCGGCGCCGATCCGGCGCGCATCCGCTACGTGCTGGTCAGCCACGCCCATCGCGACCACGTCGGCGGCGCGCGCCTGCTGCAGGAGCGATTCAACGCCCGCGTGGTGATGTCCGCCGAGGACTGGGACCTGCTCGCGGGCGATCAGGGGAACTACCCGAAGCCGACACGCGACGTGGTCGCCACCGACGGCATGAAGTTGACGCTGGGCGATACGACGCTCACGACCTACCTGACGCCGGGGCACACCTACGGGACCATTTCGACGCTGATCCCGGTGCGCGATGGCGGGCGCTCGCATGTGGCCGCGCTCTGGGGCGGCACTGCCTTCAACTGGACGACCAACCCGGGGCGCTACGTCACGCCGGATCGGCCTGCGGCCTTCTGGTTCGATCGCTACATCGAGTCGGCGCAGCGCTTCCAGCGGTTGGCGCGGGAGGCCGGCGCCGATGTGCTGATTGCCAACCACACCAACTTCGATGGCTCGAAGGAGAAGATACCGGCGCTTGCGGCGCGCCGGCCTGGAGCCGCCCACCCGTACGTCGTTGGCGCCGAGGGCGTCGGACGCTATCTCACCGTGGCCGAGGCATGCGCCCGCGCCGGCCGCGCGCGTATTGGAGCTTAGTTGATGACCGATCGGATCCTGCTCGGACCCGGGCCCAGCGTGATTCCTGCCCGGGTCCTTCGCGCCATGGGCGCGCCCGTGCTCAGCCACCTCGATCCCGCCTTCGTTCCGCTGCTTGACGATGTGCGGGCGCGGCTGGGGCGCGTGTTCAACGCGCCTGAGGGGGCGTTGACCATTGCCACATCGGGCACCGGCACCTCCGGCATGGAGGCGGTGATCGCCAACCTCGTCACCGAGGGAACGCGTGTGCTGGTCGTCGTCACCGGATACTTCGGCGAGCGGCTGGTCGAGATCTGCCGGCGCTACGGCGGCGACATCGCGCGCGTGGACGTCGAATGGGGCCGCGCGGTCGATCCCCAGGCGGTGCGACAGGCGCTCAAGGCACGCGGCGCCGACATCGTGGCCTGCGTGCATGCCGAGACGTCGACCGGGGTGTTGAACCCCATCGCCGACATCGCGGCCATCGCCCACGAGCATGGCGCGCTCGTGCTCGTCGACACGGTGACCTCGCTCGGCGGGCATCCGGTCGACGTTGCCGGCTGGGGGCTCGATGCGGTCTACAGCTGCTCGCAGAAGTGCATCGGTGCTCCGTCCGGAATGGCGCCGGTCGCGTGGACGCCCGCCGCGCAGGCGCGTAAGGTGGCGTGCCGCAGTTTCTATCTCGACCTCACGCTGCTCGAGGACTACTGGGTGCGGCGCAAGTATCACCACACCCTCTCATCGTCTCTTCTGTACGCGCTGCGCGAGGCGTTGATCGGGATCGAAGAGGAGGGGCTTCCGCAACGATGGGCGCGTCATGAGCGACATCACGTGGCATTTGCCGCCGGCCTCGCAGCCATCGGGCTCGAGCTGCTGCCGCCGCCAAAGGAGCGCCTCTGGACGCTCAACGCCGTTCGCGTGCCCGACGGGGTGGACGAAGCGGGAGTGCGCCAGCGGCTGTTGCGGGATTTCTCGATCGAGATCGGCGCAGGCCTCGGACCGCTTGCCGGGAAGATCTGGCGCATCGGCCTGATGGGCGCCAGCTCCGATCGCGCCCTCATCGTGCTGTTGCTCAGCGCGCTCGAGCAGGTGCTCGACGCCTCCGGTCACCGGTCGTCGTCGCCGGGCAACGCTGCCGGCGCTGCCCTGGAGGCGCTCGATCATGTGGCCGCAGGTCTATGACCCTGTAGGCAGCGCGGCGCTGTCGACCGTCCTGGCGGCGCTGCCCGTGGTGGTGCTGCTCGGGACGCTCGGCATCCTTCGCGTTCGCGCGCATATCGCCGGGCTGCTCGGCCTGGCCGCTTCGCTCCTCGTGGCGATCGGTGTGTTCGGCATGCCGGCGCCGATGGCGTTCGCCTCGGCGGCGTTCGGCGGCCTCTACGGGCTCTTCCCGATTGGCTGGATCGTCCTCAACGTCATCTTCCTGTACCAGCTCACGTCCGATTGCGGCCTGTTCGGGGTGCTGCGCGGCAGCATAGCCGGCGTCACCGGCGATGCCCGATTGCAGCTGCTGCTGGTGGCGTTCTGCTTCGGCGCCTTCTTCGAGGGGGCCGCCGGGTTCGGCACGCCGGTGGCGGTCACCGGCGCCATCCTGATGGGGCTGGGATTCACGCCGCTGGCGGCGTCAGGGCTGTCGCTCATCGCCAATACCGCGCCGGTGGCGTTCGGCGCCCTGGGCACGCCGATCATCGCGCTGCAGGGCGTGACCGGCCTCGACCTGCTCGACCTGAGCGCCATGGTCGGGCGGCAGCTGCCGGTGTTCTCGGTGATCGTGCCGTTCTGGCTGATCGCCGCTTTCGCCGGGCTGCGCGGCGTGCTCGCCGTGTGGCCGGCGGCGCTGGTGGCCGGCGTTGCGTTTGCCGTGCCGCAGTTCCTGGTCTCGAACTATCACGGCCCATGGCTGGTGGACGTCGTCGCGGCCATCGTGTCGATGGGCGCGTTGACGCTGTTCCTGAAGGTCTGGCAGCCGCGCGATGGGGCGAACGTCACCGGGGCCGCCACGCCTGCGGAAGGTCCGGTGCTCAAGGCGTGGATGCCCTGGGTGATCCTGAGCGTGATGGTGTTCGTCTGGGGGCTGCCGCAGGTGAAGGCGTTCCTCGACGGCCTGTCGGTCATTCGCATCGAGGTGCCGATGCTGCACAACCTGGTGCTGCGCACGCCGCCGGTGGTCGCCGATGCGCGCCCCGAGGCGGCCGTGTTTGCGCTGAACTGGCTGTCGGCCACCGGCACCAGCATCCTGATTGCCGCCATCGTCGCCGGACTGGCCATGGGCTGCAGCGTGCGCGACATGGTGCGCACCTACGGCCGCACCCTGCACCTGGTGCGCCATTCGCTGCTGACCATCGCGGCGATGATGGCGGTCGGATACACGACACGCTATTCCGGTCTCGACGCCACGCTGGGCCTGGCCTTCGCCGCAACCGGCGCCCTCTATCCGATCTTCGGCACCATGCTCGGATGGCTCGGCGTCGCGCTCACCGGGTCCGACACATCGTCCAACGTGTTGTTCGGGAGCCTGCAGCGAATCACGGCCGAGCAACTCAACCTGAGCCCGACGCTGATGGCCGCGGCCAACAGCTCCGGTGGCGTGATGGGCAAGATGATCGACGCGCAGTCGATTGTCGTCGCCAGCACGGCGACGCGGTGGTACGGGCACGAAGGGGAAATCCTCCGCTACGTGTTCGTGCACAGCATCGTCCTGGCGTTGCTCGTCGGCGGACTGGTGTTCCTCCAGGCCTACGTGTTCCCGTTCTCGGCCATGGTGGTGCGGTGAACGGACTCCGGGGAGCGCTCGAGCACGCCTGCCCGGGTGCCGTCTTCGACGACCCGCTGCAGGTCGCGACCTACGAATGTGACGGGCTGTCTCACCTGAAGGGCACACCATCGCTGGTGGTCCTGCCGGCATCGGCAGCGCAGGTGCAAGCCGCCGTCCGCGCCTGCCACCAGCACCGCGTGCCGTTCGTGGCGCGCGGGCATGGCACCGGCCTCTCCGGCGGCGCCACGCCGCTCGACGGCTGCGTCGTCATCGGCCTCGGCCGCCTCAACCGGGTCATCGATGTGGACATCCCGAATCGCCGCGTCGCCGTGGAGCCCGGGGTGACCAATCTCGAGATCACGCGGCAGGTGGCGCCGTACGGCTTCTACTACGCGCCCGATCCCTCCAGCCAGCAGGTCTGTTCGATTGGCGGCAACGTCGCCGAGAACTCCGGCGGCGCCCACTGCCTGAAGTACGGCTTCACCGTGCACCATGTCCTCGCTCTCGACGTGGTGCTGCCGGACGGCGAGCTGGTGACCATCGGCGGAACGGACGCTCCAGGCCCCGATCTGCTCGGTCTCTTCGTCGGCTCCGAAGGCACGCTCGGCGTGGTGACGAAGGCGGTCGTGCGGATCCTGCGCAAGCCGGAGGCGGTGCAGACGCTGCTGGCGGCGTTCGACGCGATCGACGGAGCCGGCACTGCCGTCTCCGACATCATTGCCGCCGGGATCATGCCTGCCGCCGTGGAGATCATGGACGCGCTGGTGATCCGCGCCGTCGAGGAGACTGTCCGGGCAGGGTTCCCGCCGGCGGCCGCTGTGTTGATCGTCGAGCTCGACGGCCCCACGGCAGAAGTCACCGAAGGGATGGCGCTGATCGAGGCCATCTGCCGCCGGCGCGGCGCGTCGGCCATCGAGGTGGCCCAGGACGATGCGCACCGGGCGCGAATCTGGCGCGGGCGCAAGGCGGCGTTTGCGGCGATGGGTCGTGTGTCGCCGAACTACTACGTCCAGGATGGCGTGGTGCCCAGGACGAAGCTGCCCGAGGTGCTGGCCCGCATACGTGCGCTGGGGGAGCGCAGCGGACTTCGCATCGGCAACGTTTTTCACGCCGGCGACGGCAACCTGCACCCGCTGATCTGCTACGACGCCGCGATTGAGGGCGATGCCGAGCGCGCCGCCAGGGCGGCTACCGAGATCCTCTCGTACTGCGTCGAGGCGGGCGGCTCGATCACCGGCGAGCACGGCGTGGGGCTCGACAAGCGCGACTACATGCCGCGGATGTTCACCGAGGACGACCTGGACATGATGCGGCAGGTCCGGACGGGCATCGATCCGCAGGCGCTCTGCAATCCGGGCAAGGTGCTGCCGACGCCGCGGCTGTGCGGCGAGCGGCCGGGACCCTACCGCCCGCACCCGGTGGAGGATGCCGGGCTGGCGGAACGGTTCTGATGCCGGTCATCGAGCCGGCGACGGCCGAGGACGCGGCCCGCGCGCTGGGAGAGGCCGCGGCGGCGAAGCAGCGGGTCCTTGTGCGAGGCGGCGGCACGAAGGTTTCCTGGGGCCGCACCCCGGCGATGGCCGACGTCGTGTTGTCGACCCGGGGCCTGGCGCGCCTCGTGGCCCACGCAGATGGCGACCTGACCGCGACGGTCGAGGCCGGCATGCCGCTGTCGGCGCTCAATGCGGAGCTGGCAAAGCGCGGCCAGTGGCTGCCGGTGGAATCGGCGTTTGACGCCGCGACCGTCGGAGGAATCCTGGCCACGAACGACAGCGGACCGCTCAGCCATCGGTTCGGGACGCCGCGCGACCTCGTGATCGGCGTCACCCTCGCCACGACCAACGGCCGCATCGTCAGGGCCGGGGGAAAGGTCGTCAAGAACGTCGCGGGGTATGACCTGGGCAAGCTCGTCGCCGGGTCCTTCGGCAACCTCGCCGTCATCGTCGACGCGACCTTCAAGCTCTGGCCGCGCCCGGCAGCTTCGGCGACGCGGCGTTTCGGCTTCGGCGCGATCGCCGACGCGGCCGGGGCAGTCTCGGCCCTCCAAAGCGCACCCATTGAGCCGTGCGCCCTCGAGATCGCGCACGATGCTTCCAGCACCGAGGTCCTGCTCAGGTTCGCGTCATCCTCACAGACCTCTGTCGACGCCCAGGCGGCGGCCGCCGAACGTCTTGTGCCTGGCGCGCGTGTGCGGCACATGTCAGGCTTGGAAGAGGAAGATGTCTGGACCCGGCATCGGCTGCGCCCATGGGAAGGGGAGGGGGCGGTCCTCAGCCTGGCGTGGCTCCCGGCGAATACCGCTGCCGTCCTCGAAGCCATACGCGAGCTCGCCGGGGCCGATGCGGAGTTCGTTGCGAGGGCCGCGGCGGGTCGCGGTCTGTTACGGACCACGGCGCCATCTGCTGGCGTCGTCTCGCTGACAACGGCATTACGGAAACGGACCGATCTGTTTCATCATGTCACCGTCCTCAGGGCCGATGAGGCGACCAAGGCGGCCATCGACGTATGGCCCGATGCCGGCTCCTGCGCGTCGCTGTTCGCCGCGGTGAAGCGATCGTTCGATCCATCGAACACCCTCAACACTGGCCGTGGACCGCTCTAAGCTCCTCAGCGCGTGCGTCCACTGCGGCTTCTGCCTGCCGTCGTGCCCCACGTATGCGCTCTGGGGGCAGGAGATGGACTCGCCACGTGGGCGCATCCACTTGATGAACGTCGTCTCCGCAGGCCGAGGCGCGGTCGATGAGACGTTTACACGTCACATCGACGCCTGCCTTGGCTGCATGGCGTGCGTGCCTGCCTGCCCGTCTGGCGTGCAGTACGGGACGCTCATTGAGGGTGCCCGGGCCGAGGTCGAGCAGGCGAAGACGAGGCCGTGGCGCGAGCGGATGTTCCGCGCGCTGCTGTTTCGCGTGCTGCCGTATGCCGCCAGGGTCAGGGCGGTGCTCGCGCCGGCCATGCTGCTGGCCCGCGTCACGCGCGGCTGGGCACCGCTGGCGCTGGCGCGTCAGCTCGATCCGCGCGCGCTGCTGCAGCCAGCGCCGCCGTCGACGCCCGCGGCCGCGCCAGCCCGTGCCAAGGTCGGCGTGCTGCTTGGCTGCGTGCAACGCGCGGTCATGCCCTCGGTGAACGACGCCACGGTGCGTGTGCTCGCTGCCGAGGGCTGTCATGTCGAGGTTCCACGGGAGCAGGGCTGCTGCGGAGCACTCTCTCGCCATGCCGGGCGCCTGGACGAGGCCCGGGTGTTTGCCCGGCGGACCATCGACGTGTTCGAGCGCGCAGGTGTGGACCGCGTGGTCGTCAACGCCGCAGGGTGCGGGTCGTCGATGAAGGAGTACGGGGAGCTCTTCGAAGGAGACCCGGCGTGGGAGACGCGGGCCCGCGCCTTCGGATCGAAGGTGGTTGACGTCACCGAGTGGCTGTCAGCGATCGGCCCGCGCGCTGATCGTCATCCCATTGAAGCCCGCGTGGCGTACCACGATGCCTGCCACCTGGCACATGCGCAAGGCATCCGGCAGCAGCCCCGTGACCTTCTGCGTGCCATTCCCGGCATCACGCTGCTCGAGGCCGGTGCCGGCGAGTCGTGCTGCGGCAGCGCCGGCATCCACAACCTGGTGCAGCCGGAGGCAGCAGGGGAGCTCGGCGACCGTGCGGCACGCCGGCTTGCGAACCTGGACCCCGACCTGATCGCGTCCGGCAATCCCGGCTGCACGCTGCAGATTGCTGCGGCCGCTGAGCGCCTCGGCCGGCCCGTGCGCGTGCTGCACCCGATCGAGCTGGTCGATCTGTCTATCCGAGGACGGCAACCGTCCGCGGACCATGCGGCAGCACACACAGCCGCGCCCAGGGCCCAGCCTCGTCCAGCGCCCTCCTCACCGCGACGCTGACGTCCTCGATCGGCTCGACCTGCGCGGCAGCCAGCGCGCTGGCCGGCACGCCATCGGCCTTCATCATCACCCGCGCGCTCGACAGGATCGTTGCCAGGATCTGCACCTGCCACTGGTCGGGGACGAGAAATCCCGGCGCGGTGATGGCGCGTAGCAGGCCCGCCGGCGACCCGTCCAACGCCAGCACCTCGGCGAACGAGCCATGGGCGGGAACGCCGTCGCGGCACTCGGCGGCGCAGAGGATGGTTCCGCCCGCCTTGACGATGCGGGCGGCCGCGGAGAGCCCCTTGACCGCCTGGTACAAGTTCTGGTCGAGCGGATACCCGGAGTTGCTCGTCAGGACGACGTCGAAGGGCCCGCTGACCACTGACATCGAATCGGCGCGGGCCTGGGCGCAGGCGGCAGCGTGCGCCGCGAACAGCTCGCCGGCGAATACACCGGCGATGGCCTTGTGCCGGTTGAGCGTGACGTCGAGGGCGAAGTGGACGCCGACGAGCCGGGCAATGTCCCGCACATCGTCGTGTACCGGGTTGCCCTCGGTGATGCCCCACGTCGCGCGCGGGTCGCCAATCCTGGCGGCGTTGTGCAGTTCCAGCACCGTGTCCAGGCCGGCGAGCCCGGGCGCCACCATCTTGGGGCCGCCGCTGAAGCCGGCGAAGAAGTGCGGCTCGACCACGCCGGTCGTGATCCGGACGTCGGCCTCCAGGAACACCCGGTTCAACATCACGGGGACGCCCGATGCGGTCACGCCTGCTCGCGCCAGCGTCGTCATGTCCCGGGCGTCGTGATTGACGATGGGGTATCGAGTGACGATGTCGTCGCCAAGCATCTCGCGCACCTCGGCGTCGGTGTTCGGGCGATGCGTGCCGGTGGCGATGACGATCGAGATCCGGTCCGCCGGCACGTGCGCGATCGCGGACAGCAGCGGCGCCAGCATGTCGTGTCGCGGCTGTGGGCGCGTGCCGTCGCATACGGAGATGGCGACGCGATCGCTGGCGCGCACCAGGCCGGAGAGCGGTCGCCCGGCAAGCGGCTCTCGCAGCGCCGCGGCGATTGCTGCCCGCGCATCGGGCAGTGCGGGGATATCGCGCGGCTCGACGATGGTGGCGTCCGGCGGGACGTCGACGATCAAGCCGCGGGTGCCGTAGTCGAGGCGGACCTGCATTTCGGCGAGAATTGTAGTGCCGTGGTGCGAACCGATCCGAAGTACGACGCGGTGGCCGCGCAATATGACGCGCGCTGGCCGTTCTACCTCCGCGAAACCATTGGCCGTACCGTGGCCCAGCTCGATCCGCGGCCGGGGCAGCGTCTGCTCGACGTTGGCTGCGGCACGGGGCAGTTGCTGGCGGATGTGGCGGCCCGCTGGCCGGGCGTGATGCTGGCCGGTGTCGACCCGTCGCCGCGCATGCTGGAGCAGGCGAAGACCCGGGTTCCGGCGGCGCACCTGGTCATCGGCGAGGCGGAGTCGCTGCCGGCCGAGAGCGCATCGGTCGACTGGCTGGTGTCGACCAGCGCCTTTCACTACGTGCGTGATCCATTCGTCGCGCGCCGGGAGTTCCGGCGGGTCCTGCGGCCGGGCGGTACGCTCGTGCTGACCGATTGGTCCGCCGACTTCCTTACCACGCGCCTGCAGGCGCGCTGGTCGAGAGCGATCGATCGCAATTTCCAGCGCATCTATTCGGCGGTGGAGCTGCAGGCCATCCTGGTCGCCGGCGGCTTCGACGTGCGCGTCGAGACCTACAAGATCAACTGGTACTGGGGCCTGCTGACCGTGTGCGCCCGCAAGTCCGGCTAAAGCCGGACACGACGGATCGCTTCGACTGCCTGCGGGTTCTCGAGCGACGACAGGTCGCCGGTCGGTTCTTCGAGATAGGCCGCGCGAATCACGCGGCGCATGACCTTGGCGTTCCGGGTTTTCGGCAGGTCGGCCACGAACTCGATGGCTTTCGGACGCAGCGGCTTGCCGAGGCGCGTGGCAATCATCGCGTCGAGCTCCGCGGCCAGCGCCGCCGACGGCTCGTGCCCGGGCCGCAGCACGCAGAAGCAGACCAGCGCCTGTCCCTTTGCCGGATCCGGCACGCCGATCGCCGCGGCCTCGACGACCGCCGCATGCTCGACGAGCACGGACTCGACCTCCGCGGGGCCGAGGCGTTTGCCGGCGACCTTGATGGTGTCGTCCGACCGCCCCAGGATGTACCAGAGTCCGTCTTCGTCGATGGCGGCCCAGTCGCCATGGACCCAGACGCCGGGGAAGCGCTGCCAGTAGGTCTGTTCGTAGCGCTGCGGATCGCGCCAGAAGCCGCGTGTCATGCCGATCCAGGGCGCCCTGACCACCAGCTCGCCAACCGCGTTGCGCAGCGGGCGACCCTGGTCGTCCACTACATCGGCGGCAATGCCCGGCGGCGGCGCCGCGAACGAGCAGGGCTTGAGCGGCGTCAGCACGTTGCCCGCGACGAGGCCGCCGGAGACTTCCGTGCCGCCGGAGTAGTTGATGATCGGCAGCCGTCCCTCGCCCGCCTGCTCGAAGAACCAGCGCCACGACTCAGGGTTCCACGGCTCGCCGGTGGAGCCGAGGATCCGCAACGAGGATCGATCGCGCGCGCGCACCGGCTCTTCGCCGTGCTTCATCAGCGCGCGCACCAGCGTTGGCGAGACGCCGAGAATCGTGACGCCGTGCCGCTCGACCAGCGACCAGAGCCGGTCCGGTCCAGGGTAGTCCAGCGCCCCGTCGTAGATGACCATCGTCGCGCCGAGGATGGTCATGCCGAAGACCTCCCACGGGCCCATCATCCAGCCCATGTCGGTCACCCAGAACATCGTGTCGGAGGCCCGCGCGTCGAAGCAGTGCGCCATGTCCTGGGCCGCCTTGATGGGGAAGCCGCAATGCGTGTGCAGCGCCCCCTTCGGCTTGCCCGTCGTCCCCGACGTGTAGATCACCATCAAAGGGTCTTCGGCGCTGGTCCGTTCGGTGTCGAACGTGTCGGGCTGGCGGGCCATGCGTTCGTGCCAGTCGCCGTCGCCGCCGAGCAGCGGCAACACCAGCGTGTGCCGCACCGAGGGGGCGCTGCGCACGGCTTCGTCCGCGATTGGACGCACGGCCACCTTCTGGCCGCGCCGCATGAAGCCGTCGACGGTCACGAGCAGCGATGCCTCGGCATCGTTGAGCCGCGTGGCAACCGCATCCGGCCCGTAGCCGGAAAAGAGCGGGAGAATCACCGCGCCGATCTTGGCGATGGCGAAGAAGGCGACGATCAGTTCCGGGCACATCGGCATGAACAACGCGACCCGGTCGCCTGGCCGCACGCCGAGCTCGCGCAGCGCGCTGGCGCAGCGGTTGGACGCCCGCCACAGCTCCTCGTAGGTGAGGGTGCGCGTCGCGCCGTCCTCGCCCTCCCAGCGGACAGCGGCCTTGTGCGCGGTCGGCGTGCCGATCCACTTGTCGAGGCAGTTGTGGACGATGTTCAGGCGGCCGCCGACGCACCAGCGGCTCCAGGGGACGCCGCGTGAGGTGTCGAGCAGTTGCTCGAACGGCTCGTAGAACTCGATGCCGAGGTCGTCGAAGACGGCGCGCCAGAACCAGTCGGGATTCGACGTCGACCGGTGGAGCAGGGCCGCGTAGTCGGCGATGCCATGGCGTGCCATGAACGCCGTCAGCCGGCTGCCGGCGACCTGCTCGGCCGTCGGGTGCCACGCGAACTCGCCGCCGAACTCGAACGTCTCGCTCATCCGCTAATCTTACGGAACCTTCAACCGCCGCGCTTCGTCCATCTCGCCGGAGGCATGCCGTGACCTTTCGCACCCAGTTCGCCGTGACCGCGTTCGTCGCCCTCGCCCTGGCGACGACGGTGTTGGCGCAGGACGGCGGCCGGCGCAACGGCGCCCGCATCCGGTTCGGCGGAGATTACACGCTTGGACAGGGGGAGGTCGTGCGGGGGCCCATCCTGGTGATTGGCGGCACCGCCCGCATCGACGGCGTGGTCGATGACGACGTCATCGTGATCGGTGGGCGTGCGGAGATCGGTCCGACGGCCATCATCAACGGCGACGTCAGGTCGATTGCCGGGTCGTTGAGCATCGCCGATGGCGCCCAGCTTGGCGGTGGCGTTGACGAGGTCGTGGGCGATGCCTTTCCGATCGACTTCGGTGACGCGCCCCGGCGGATGTGGGCCTGGCTGGCGGCCTGGCTCACCGTGCTGCGCCTGTCGTTCGTGTTCGTGGCCGGCCTGCTGCTCGCCATGCTGGGGCCCTACTGGATGCAGTCGATTGGCATCCGCGTCAGTCACGCGCCCGGGTGGTCCCTGGTGGTCGGCATCGCCACCGAGGTCCTGATCACGCCCGCGGTGCTGGCGCTGTCGATTGCGCTGATCATCACCATCGTCGGCATCCCGCTGCTGGCTGGCATCCCGGTGCTGCTCGCAGTCCTTGCGCTGCTATGGATTGCCGGCTTCACTGCGGTTGCGGTCCGGGTCGGGGGCGCGCTCCGCGGTGGACGCGATGACGCGCCGGTGCGCCAGTTCCTGCTCGGCTTCCTGGCCCTGTGCGGCGTCAGCCTGGTCGCTCAGATGCTGTCCCTGGTGCCGGGCGCCGGCGCACTGGCAATTGGGCTGGGCGGGGTCGGCGTGCTGGTTGAATACGTCGCGTGGACGCTGGGGCTGGGCGCGGCGCTGCTGACGGCGTTCAACCGGCACGGCGCTGCCGTGCCGCCGCCGCTGCCGCCGCAAGCAACGCCTCAGTACGTGCCATGACCGTCGGCCAGCGGTATTCCTGGTCGACGTAGGCCAGCCCCTGGCGGCCGAGCGTGGCGCGCACCTCCTCATTGGCCAGCAGGTAGGTGAGGGCCTCGGCGAACTCGCGTGGACTGCGGTAGTGCAGTCCGCCGTTGGCGCGACGCACCTGCCCCTTCAGCACCTTGCACCGCGCGTTCACCAGCGCCGGCACCGCGCGGTTCCAGCCTTCCAGCAGCACGATGCTCAGGCTCTCGTACGGGGAGGGGACGATCAGCACGCGCGCGTGCGCGATCAGCGCGTCGCGCATGTCGTCGGTGACGTAGCCGAGCGCGCGGATGCGCGGGTGTGAGGGCACTCGCAGCTTGATCGGCCCGGCAAGCACCAGCGTGGCGTCGCCACCGCCGTCGAGGTAGGACTCGAAGTAGTCGAGCAGCGTGTCGCACCCCTTGTTGCGGTCGACGCGCCCCATGTAGAGGACGTAGTTGCGGGGAATCCCCTCGGCATCCAGCATCGCCTGCGAGCCGGCGAGCGACGCCGGTGACAACCCCATGCCGATCGTCGCCGACGGCGTCAGCCCTGTCCCCGCGCGCTGCGAGACGAGCGCTTCTTCCTCGGGCGTCAGGAACAGGTAGCCGGCGGGCAGCCGGAAGTACTCCTGCAGCACGTCGAGGTGGATGGCCGGATCCTCCTCGGCGGTCGGCACCAGCACCGCGCGATCGGCAACGAGCGGCAGGCCGAAGTACGACGGCGCGTAGCGGAAGGTCCAGAACAGCACCAGGTCGTACTCGTGCCCCTGCGCGCGGAGGTGCTCGAGGATGCCGGGCGTGTCGGGGCCGTTCTCCCGGAACCACTCGTGCTGCCGTGCGGCCGGCGCGCCGCCGGCGAAGACCTCGTCGCTGATGTCGGCGAACGTCGAGAGGCGTCGCGGGTGCGCGACCGGAAAGCGAATCACGCGGACGCCGCCTTCCACCGCCTCGCCGGCAGGCAGCTCGTTGTTCCAGGTGACGTAGTCGGCGGTGCAGGTGGTGAGGATGGTGATGGCGTGGGCAGTGGCCAGGCGCTCGGCCATCAGCCGGCAGTGCGCTTCCGAGCCGCCGGCGATGGTGGCGCCGTAGCGCTGGACGACGAACGCGAGCTTCACTGGTTGCGGCGCTGCAGTTCCTGGCGCAGGCGGGCGGTCTCGACCGCCAGTTCCTGCACGCAGGCGAAGAGCACTTCGTTGACGCGCTGCTGGCGCTCGAAGTTGTCGCGGCTGTACTCGAACAGCCAGCGGTGCACCGGCATCAGCACGCGCCGCTTGAGAAAGAGGATCGCCACCGCGGCCACGCCGCCGCGGTGCGAACGATAGGTGATCGCCGTATCCAGTTTCCAGGCCGCCGGCTCGCCGAGCAGCTCCGGCAGCAGCAGCGCCCGCACGTCGCTCCGCTCCAGGGCGTCGGCGAGCAGCGTCGACACCTCCGCGAACACCGCGGGGTCGGACAGCGCCGGGGACGCGCCGTGGCGCAGCATGTCGGCCCGCGCCTTGGCGGTGATCCGGTCCTGCAGGTCCGCCATCACCGCGTCAACGGAGATTGTCGTCACCGTGGCTAGAATCCCTGCCGGACGCCGCCGCGCACCTGGATGTTGGTGCTGGTCGCCGCGACCACCTTGTCCTTCTGCTTCAGCCGGATGTAGACGCGGTAGTTCCCGGGGAACTGGAAGGTGTGCGTCGCCGAGTAGCGCCGCCTGATCTCGCTCTTGCCCGCCTCATAGGGGGCGCAGTCCTCGGTGTTCTCGGAGATGGTCTCGTCGTCCCAGTCCCATTCGACCGTGGTGCAGTACAGGTCGGCGTAGTCGTTGGCGCCGCCCTTGAGCTCGGCGGAGACGACCACGCGCAGCGGCGTGAAGCCGAGGGACGGCGTCGCCCTGAGTGATAGACTGGGCTTTTTGTCGGCGTCATTCCGGCCCGGCTGGGAGGACGAGTCTTGCGACCAGGCCGACGCAGGGGCCCAGATCAGGGCGGCGGCGAGCGCAGCCACCGTGCAAACGACGCGTCCGGACTGGGCCATGATCAGGATCCTGTTCAGGGGTTACCTGTCCCGATTCTAAGCCCCCGGCAGACGGGGAACAAGCCAGCGACGGACTGACGCATGCACACCGTTCACCAGTCGCCCGCGGTCAGCGTGACCGCGGCGCCGACGCGCGACCTCGACGCCGACCTGCTCGTTGTCCCGGCCTACGAAGACGATGACCTTGCCGACCAGCCGGGCCTCGATGCGGCGACGGGCGGGGCGATCGCCGATGCGCGGGCGCGGGGCGAGTTCAAGGGCAAGCCGTACGAACTCCTGATCACGTCGCTGGCCCCGGGTGGCTGGCGCGCGCGCCGCCTGGTCCTCATCGGCGCCGGACCGCGCGCAGAGGCGGATGCCGCCCTCGTGCGGCGTATCGCGAGCATGGCCGGGCTGACGGCCCGTCAGCGCCGGCTGGGACGGCTGGCGATCGTGCTGCGTTCCGTTCCCGGCGTTGCCGCCGACCGCGCCGTGCAGGCGGCGGTGGAAGGGGTCACCCTCGCCAACTTCGACGGTGGCTCTTACAAGACGGAGCAGCCGCGCGCCTGGCTCGAGACGGTGCTGCTGCAGGCAGGCGGCGATCACCTCGAGGCGGCGCTCGAGCGCGGGCGCGTGCTGGGCGAGTGCACCAACCTGTCGCGCGCGATGTCGAACGAGCCGGGCAACCATCTGACGCCGCGGCTGTTCGCCGAGCGCGGGGCCGCCATTGCGTCGGCAGCCGGTCTCGACGTCGAGGTCCTCGACGAAGCGCGGATCGCCGAGCTGCGCATGGGGATGCTGCTTGGCGTGGCACGGGGCAGCCAGGAGCCGCCGCGCCTGCTCGTCGTGCGCTACACGCCGCCGTCGCCGCGTCCCGGCGTCGTGCTGGGACTGGTCGGGAAGGGGATCACCTTCGATACCGGCGGGATCTCGATCAAGCCGGCCGACAACATGGACAAGATGAAGGACGACATGTCCGGCGGCGCCGCCGTGATTTGCGCCATCGCGGCGATGGCGCGGCTGAAGGCGCCGGTCGCCTGCATCGGCGTCGTCCCGATGAGCGAGAACATGCCGGGCGGCCGGGCGATCAAGCCGGGCGACATCCTGACCAGCGCCGAAGGGAAGACCGTCGAGGTGTTGAACACCGACGCGGAAGGAAGACTGATTCTCGGCGATGGCCTCTGGTACGCGCGCCAGCTGGGCGCCACGCACCTGGTCGACATCGCCACGCTCACCGGCGCCTGTGTGGTTGCGCTTGGCAAGAGCACGAGCGGCGTGTTCGGGACGCCCTCCGGGTGGGTCAACGACGTGATGACCGCGGCCGACCGGGCCGGCGACCGCTGCTGGCCCATGCCCGTGTACGACGACTACAAGGAACAGCTCAAGAGCGAGATCGCCGACTTCACCAACACCGGCGGCCGGCCGGGCGGGGCCATCACCGCGGCGCTCTTCCTCAAGGAGTTCGCCGGTGGCCTGCCGTGGGTGCACATCGACATCGCCGGCACGGCATGGGCTGAGGAGTCGAAGCCATACCAGCCAAAGGGGGCGACCGGTGTCGGCGTCCGCACGCTCGCCGAGCTCGCCCTCAACGCCGCTGCATGGGGTAATCTGAAGTAGGAGCACGGGACTTCAGTCCCGTCCAGGAGCACGGGACTTCAGTCCCGTCCGGAGGACGTTGCTTCTTCAACAGAACCCCATCGTCGTTGAAACGGTCCGCCAGCCGCCGGTGACGCCCGAGATCTCCTACGTGGGCGTGCTCGGCACCGCGGCGCTCGCCGTCGTCGTCATCCTCGCCGTAGGGATGGCGGTCGGAGCGATTGTCGGCGGCGCGATCATCTGGCGGAAGAAGCAGCGGGAGAAGACCGCCGACACCAGCCAGCCGTCGCACGTCCGTCTCCACCTCTCATAACCTACCGTTCGACCGCCATATATCCTTCGCTCACGCGGAACGTCACGCGCCTGAAGAGGTGCAGGGGCAGCAGCCCGTCTGCTCCTTCATGCTCCCCGTCGTCACGCCGCACGACGACGATCGGGATGTTCCGGAGCGTCATGCCGCCGACCCGCAGCTCGCGCAGGCGCGAGTAGCGCGCGCGCTGCGTTCCCGTGAGGCCGCTGATGGTGACAGAGCCTTCGCTCCACTGCCGCGCCACCTGGTCGCCATCTCGCGCGAAGAGGACGAAGCTGCCCGTCCCGCTGTCTGGCACCATTTCCAGCGGTTCGTCGCCGAGCGCGCCTGGCAGCTGGACGACGAAACGCCCGTCGCGCGGGATGAGCGGCAGCCGCCAGGCGCCGGCCCCTTCCAGTTCGTCCCACACGATGCGCTTGCGGTGGTAATCGACGGTAAAGTTGTACGTCGCGAGGAAGTCCTGTCCCAGCATGCCGTCGACGCCGACGCCGAGAATGGCCAGTTCCGCCGTCGCAGCGACGGACGCGAGGAGCCCCGCGCGGCTGACCGTCCCGACGGACACCCTTCCAAGCTGAACGACCGGTCGCATCGCCACGCCGCCGACCGTTGTCAACGCCGTCCGGGCGACCGGCTGCAGCGACTGCTCGCCGGCAAGCCGCTCCGAGACCGCCGAAAGGTTGGATCCCGTGTCGAGCAGGAACCTGTACGGGCCGCGTCCGTCTATCCAGACCGGGACGATGACGCCGCCGTCCTTGTCGGTGTCAAAAGGCACAACGTCCGCCGGGCCACCCTTTACGGGGTGCCCCGTCGCCGCCGCGATCGTCACGAGGAGCATGAGCATCTGTGGCATGCCGCGACGATGCCCGGTGGCCTGGTCCCGGGTCGTGAGGCTGGCGTGAGGAAGTCGTGATGGAACCAGAAGGCTTCGAATTTGGCGACATTCGGGTCGATCTGCGCCTGCAGACGGTGACACGCGCCGGCGAACCAGTGGCCCTTGAGCCGAAGACCTTCGACGTACTCCGGCACCTCCTGGTGCACCGCGACCGGCTGGTCACCAAGGACGAGCTGCTGGATTCGGTCTGGAAGGACACCTTCGTCACCCCCAACGTCCTGACGCGGGCCGTCGCTCAACTCCGGAAGGCGCTGGGAGACGATGCGCAGGAGCCCAGGTACCTCGAGACCGTCGCCAGGCGTGGCTACCGGTTCGTCGCCACGGTGACGGAGCCCGGCCCTTCAGTGCCGTTCACGCGGAAGGAGCCCGGCCCTTCAGTGCCGGTATGGACCATTGCCCTCGGGGCCATGCTGATCGGCACGCTCGGTTGGCTTGGATTCAGCCGCGCCGGTGTCGACGACCCGGCGCCGGCGCTGTCACTGGCGCGCATCACCGCCAGCGGCGACGTTATCGACGCGGCGATCTCACCGGACGGCCGCTACGTCGTCTATGTGCGGTCGGCTGGCGGGCTGCAGTCGTTGTGGGTTCGCCAGGTTGCCGCCGCCAACCCGGTGCAGTTGATTCCGCCCGCGTCGGTGGGGTACTGGGGTGTCGCGTTCTCGCCTGATTCCGAGCAGCCTGGTGATTGCGGATCGCGATGGCGGACGCGAGCAGGTGCTTGCGTCACGTACGGTGCCGAAGCGTTTCGCGCCGCGGTTCTTCACCGCGCCAGCGTGGTCACCAGACGGAGCGCAGATTGCCGTCGCGGTTCAGGATGAGTCCACACGGACCACCGACCTGCTGCTGATTGCCGTCG